>CAZXYZ010000003.1:0-192766 GCA_964645045.1 uncultured Pirellulaceae bacterium
GCCCGAGGGTCACGCCCGTTCCGAAACTGCGGGCGATTCCCGTGCCGGCCCCAATTCTTTTGTTTTTGAAACGGAACACCTGCAATACGTCCTTGGCAGCGACGGTACGGTGCGGGGGTTTATCGATAAGCGGGACGGGCGAAATTGCCTGAAAGAGAATCAAACCCACCATTTTTGCGTCCTTCAGAAGATGACCGGTCGATCGGATGACTTCGTAGATCATGGAGTTCATGCCGGATTCAATTCTCACGGCAGCGGAAGGGAGAAGGTCTCTTTCGTTTCCAATCGCCTGGAGAAAAAGGGCGATCATTACGTTGTTTCGTTCTCCGACACGACGTCCCGAGTGGAGCATCCTGTCCAACTCACGCTCGACATCCGAGCGGAGGCGCACGGCATCGCAATGAAGGTTGTTTCCGTTGCCGGCGACGATTTCTTTTCCCTTGAAATGGCTCGGTCCGTGTTTGCGGCGACGGAAGACGGCGCCGATCCTTTTGCGGGAACGGTCATGCCGTTGACGATCAACATGACCGCCTTGGAGTTTTGCGGACGTTCGCAGCGTCTGGGGGGAGTCGTCTATCGGGAACTCGGCTACCACAACGCCGGTTTGGCGGTTCTGGGCGCGCCCGCTTCGATCTTGCGTGAAGAGATGAAGGCCATCGCGGCCGGGTTTCGCAAAGGAGAAATGCCCGTTCATGCTGCGGGAGGCCCTTTCGCCCTGGACGATCCCCGCACCCGCGGCACCTACATCATCACGTCCACGCCGATCCGGCGGGAAGAGGTTCAACGCTGGTGTGCGCACCTGTCACGCTTTGGCGTTGACCAGGTCTATTTTCATCAAGGCCGGCCTTTTCGGCAGGGAGATTTCGTCTTCAATAAGGAGTATTATCCGAACGGCATCTCCGATTTCCGCGAGGTCTCGCGCGAGTTCAACAAGCACGGGATAACGACGGGAATTCTCACCTATGCCCACTTCGTCCATCAGGACAGCCGTTTTGTCACGCCCGTCCCGCACAAAGACCTCGATGTCATGCGAATCTTTACGCTGGACGGCGATCTTGATGAAAAGGCGACCTTCGTGCCGGTTGGCGAGTCAACCGCCGATGTCTCGAACATCGTCGGGTTTTCGATCACCAACAGCGTCGTTTTGAGAATCGGCGATGAGTTGATGGTTTTCGAATCGGCCAGCGACCATGCGCCGTACGGTTTCACCCACTGTCGTCGGGGAGCGTACGGAACCAAAGCGGTTTCTCATCAGAAAGGCGCCGCCGTCGGGCACGTCACGCAGCGTTATGGCCTTTTCTGTTCTCGGCCCGGAAGCGACTTGGTGCGCGAAATCTCGCGCGAGACAGCTCGGGCCTACAATGAAGGCGGGTTTGGAATGATCTACCTCGACGCTCTGGACGGCACCAGCGCTCTGACAGAACATCGTGAGTACGTTCCGTACTACGACGCGTTTTTCATCAACGAAATTCTGAAATACACGCAGGCCGTTCCGGTGATGGACTATTGCTTTCTGTGGTATCCCATGTCCCGCGTCGGAGAGTGGGACTGCCCGCGCCGAGGGTTCCAGCAGTATTTTGACCAGCATGTCGATACCCTGAAGAAGCTGTCGGATCGCTACTACCTTCCTGGCCAGTTCGGCTGGCTGGCCCTCTGTCCTTCGGCAAGTGAATCGCTCAGTGCGTTTCAGTGCCCCCCCATGCACGCCGAGGACACTCGTTATCTGGCGGCCAAAGCATTGGCGCACGATTACGGACTCTCCTTTCTCGACGTTTCGTTCGGCCAGACCCAGCCTTTGGCTTTCAAGAGCGGCGCCATCATTGCCGACTATATGCGTCTCCGGCGGGCAAAGCGTTTTTCGCAGTCCATCTTGGATAGCCTCAAGACACCCGGCGCCCATTTCGTCCTACAAAGACACGGCGAAGATGCCAATCGCTGGGACTTTCACGAGGCAGACTATCAATACGCGGTCGCTTCTTTCCCGACGTCGGACTCAATGACCGATCTGACGACCCCGATTGTGGTAACCAATCGTTTTCAAGCGGCCAGACCAGCCATTCGGATCGAGAATCGGTATTCGGCGGAAGATTACGAGACCGCTTCGTCCGTCGAGTTGATACGCTTCGACGAAACACAACCTGTTGGAAACATGACGACGCGCATCTTTGATCCCGCCATCGATCTGCGGGGGCATCTTGCGATGGGGCTCTGGGTCCGCGGCGACAACGGCGGGCAGAAGATCAATGTCCGGGTGGAAAGCCCGATCCAGTATGTTTCCGGACACAACGACCATTTCATCGACGTTGATTTCTCCGGATGGAGGTACTTTTCGCTGATCGAGGCGGAAAACGGAACCCGCTCGCCGGTGGAATGGCCGAAACCCTGCGGATCGTATCTCGACGAGTATCGCGAGATCGTCCACTACGACCATGTTTCCGAAATCAACCTGATGATCGTCGGCGATCCGAAGAACCTGAGGTTCCGAACACTGAAGGCGCTTCCGATTCGGAAATACGATTTGATCGACCCCTCTTTCGTCTTGGACGGCCGAAAGTTCCTTTTCCAAGGAACAATCGCCAGCGGCCATTATATGGAGTGGGAAGGCGGCGAGACGGCGTCCGTCTGCAATCACACCGGCCAGGAAGTGAGCAGGATGAAACTCGTCGGTGATGTCCCGGCTCTTTCCCAAGGCGAAAACCGCTTGACGTTTTCCTGCGGAAGAAGCATCAATACGCCGGTACGGGCACGGATTGCCTTCGGACTCATCGGAGACAGGCTGGAAGACAGGTGAGGTCCCCAGTCACCACATAGCGTTGATCATCTTCACCGTTTCTTCCACGAGCATTTGCCCGCCTTCGGGGCCGACCACATTGCTCTGAATGACGGCGCCGTATCCGCCGCCCTTCACGGCCCGCTCGGAAGGAAGATAGGTTCCGCTGGAGGCGTAGAGCCAATCGTTCGTGACGTCTTCCGGCGCGTCGGCCGGGGGTTGGGGCTCTGCGGCCCCGTTGGCCAATTGGACGACAAAGGTTTGCACCGCTTTCGAGCGGGCCTTCATCTGGACTCCAAAGTCGGTGTACAACTCGAACTGGTTGGTGCAGATCACCGTGTCGCCGATGCGGAGCACATTGATGGGGGTGGCATGCGTCGGATGGGGATCGGCCGCCAGTTTTTCGTAGCGGGCGACAACGCGGGCGTTCCAGTTTCCCCGTCCGTCGCCGGGACTGGCCTTGAGACGCTCCGCTTCGGCCTTGCACGACTGGTACTCCGCCTCGGTGACGACGCGCTGCGGCAGATAGAGGACGGCCTGCTGGTGCTTCACGACTACGTCGTCTTGTTTGGCGGTTTGAACGACCTCGTAGGTCTCGGCGACCCCGTGGACGATCCGCCGGGCGATCTCCCGCAGCCGGTCCAGGTTTCTCAGGCTCCTCATCCGGTCGTCGGCCGCCTGCCGGTAACGGAGATGCGGCGACTGGTCGCCCGCCGCTCCGCACAGCCCCACGATCGTGACGGCTGGGCCGTATTTGTCCTTGAGCATTTCGCGGGTCGGGCCCCAGTAATCGGAGGAGAGCAGGCGATTGCTTTCCACCTCTTGCGACGGGCAGGAAACGTTGACGACGATCGCCAGCAGTTGGTCGCTGGTGTCCCAGAAGAACATCGTGTTGACGTCATGATCCTCCATCCCTTCGAGGGCGCGGAAATTGGCGGCGCTGGTCGGCCCGTACATGACGGCCGTGCCATCGGCGTACACGGCCCTGCGGTTGTAGGCGACAACGGCATGGCCCAGGCCGTAAGAGAACCTGGCCGGCCTGCGTCCATTCCACGCCTGCTGGGCGGCAGCGCCGATCCTGGCGGCGGCGAATTTGACGTAATCCGACGGAACCTGCACTCCCTCCTGTTGCTTAAAGTGCCCGTCCCTCGAGGGCGGAGCGGAATGGGTGTGCGTGGCGGCCACGATCAGCTTGCCGACGTCGAATTCCGGCAGTTGCTCCTGAACAGCTGCGCGAATCGGCAGCAGAATGCTGGCCCGCACGACGGCGGTGTCCACACTGATAATGATGGCCGAATCCAGAGGTTTGTCGCCGTCGCGCGATTCCAGCGCCAGGACATTGGCCGTCAAAGGGTATTCGACCCCTTGCGACACGCGGGGCGAAAACTGGCCCGCGAGAAATGACGGCATGTCCGGCGTAATATCACAACAGGCCGCGCCGACGTGCAGCGTCGCGGCACGGGCAGGCGCCGCGGAAAGAACCGCGACGATCACGAACAGGCCAGGGAAGATGTAACGCAGAACGCTCATGGCAGGCTCCTTCTCGAGTGTGGAAAACAAGACGACGACACTCCCACTCTGTCCGAGATGTCCCATTCAATCACTTTTCACTGCGATGGGGAAGGGCTCGGCCCCTGGTCGGGCAGCCAGGTGCCGGAAGGGAAAGGAGGCCTCGCCGCTTTCCTCTTCTTAGGAGACAGGCTCTTACTGATCCACGGCCGCCTTGAAGCAGTGGATCGTGCCGCGATCGGTGCTCGCAAACAGACGGCCGTTGGCCGCAACCAAGCCGTGGGCCCTCCCCGTCACCGGAACCGATCCAAGCTCTTTCCCATTGGCTGCGTTGAACGCAACGACCCGATCATCACCTCCGGCAAACAACGTGTTTCCGGCCAGGATCAAATCGTGCGGACAGTCGGCCGTTGTTTTCCAGGTGTAGCAAGCGGCCATTTTCGTAGGCATCGCGGCCAGTTCCGATTCGATTGGCTTGAGTTCTTCTTTCAGATCCTCACCTGCCGTAACGCGCGATTGTTCAGGGAGTTTTGCGAGCTGCTCCTGGATGGCTTTCCGCCGCGATTGGAGCTGGGTCTGGCGTTTGGCCAACTCGATATACCTGGCCCAGGCAAAACCCGCAAGCTCCGTGCCGACATTCAGGTAAGCAACCTCGTCTGTGACAAGGATGTGCCTGGCTTTGGGAAACGTGACGAAGTAGTCCTGGCTATCTACGTCAAACCCGCGGAGTTCTCCACCCGAACCGTGGTTCTGGCCGCGACCGCTGACAAACTCGCCGGTCCGGGTCACGAAGGCGAAGACTCCGCCCTGGCCGGCGCCGCCAAATCCGCCGAGTGAACGGCCCGTGGCTCGATCGAACAGCTCCGGCCGCTGCCGGCCCTGGGGCAGGCAAAGCCGGGATTCGGTTGCCAGCATCGCCCCTTGCATCGTGAGGTGCTCGAACATGACACAATAGCGCCCGGAGCCCTTCTCATCACCCGATCGGGCATCCACCGCGCACAGGTAGGACTTTTCCCACGGCAGCAGCGATGCGCCGTAGTAGGCGAGATTGTCGTGGATCAGCACACCCGTCCGGCACGGCCAGTGCGAAATCAACTTCCCGTTGCTTAGCATCAGGGTCTCCGGCCCGGACGGTTTTCGCTTCCAGACCAGCGATCCGGTGGCGGCGTCCACACAGTACGCATGCCCGTCGTCTGAACCGAAATAGACTCTGCCCTCGTGCCAGGAGGGAGGAAGACGCACCGGCCCTCCGGCAGGAAACACCCATTTCTCCGTGCCGGTCTGTACATCCAGGCAGTGAACGGCATCATCCACGGACGACCCGAAACAGGCCGAATCTCCGACCGTGGTCACGAAAAACGCGGCGTCGAAGTTCCGCATGGATTCAAGTCGGCGGAGGTTGGCGTAGGAATCCCATCTTGCCGGACCGGTCCAAGCCATCTGAGGCGGGGTCGGGGCCATGTAAGTCCAGGCCGGAGCCAAGGGAAGCCGCAGCGGCTCCGGCGTGACGCCGCTGCGACGGTTGTCCGCCCGGAACGTCGGCCAATCCGCGCTGCTCGCTCGCTCGGCAGCAGCACTCGCCGCGGCAAAGAGAGCCAGAAGAGTGAAAACGGTTCGAGACAAATCGTTCATGAAAGCTCCCCGTTTACTTGGCTGCCGAACTCGGCGCCGGCGCGAATCCGATGGAAGTTTCCAGCCAGTTGCCGCAACTGCAACCGCCGCCGCCTTCGGGCGACAGTACCATTCCGTTCGCGGGCACGGTGCTCAGCCAGCAACTCGGACGCAGGTTGTACCAGCCCGTGACCTTCTCACTGGCAGCATCCCACATGGAGATCCGCCCTGCCTCGCCGCGATAAATCAGGGCCCTGGTGGTGGCCGCGTAAGTCGCGCAGCCTGCGTGGCGACCGACGTTCTTGGTCAGCAATTTTCCGGTGAAGGCGTCGTACCCACAGGGTTCGAGATAAACGGCATTGCCGACGAGCACCGGATGCTGCATGTGACCGCCGTGGTTGTCGCGAGTCCAGTCGTGGGAGGTATGCCACAAGCTATTTCCGTCCACCGCGCTGAAGGCGTAGAGGTGATATTGGCCCGCGCCGGAAGAGGCGATGAACACCTTGTCCGCCGCCGCCAGAAGGTAAAACACCACGATCCCGTCGACCGTGTCGATCGGCTGTTCCCACCGTTTGCGGCCGGTCGCCGCGTCCAACGCCACGAGGAACTGATCCTCCCACAATTGCGGCGATCCAATCCGGCTTGTGGCCAGTGTTTTGACTTCGGGATGGCGGCATTCGACAAACAGAACCTGGCCGCCGGCCAGGGCGATGGTCGTATTGAGGATCACGCCGCCGCGATAACGCCATTTCAACTCGCCGCTCGTGCCAGCCAGCGCGAACAAATCATCGCTGCACACCTTTTCCGTGCCTGCGCCCGACGTGGCGTCGTACCAGCTTTTCCCACCCCAGAAGTCGGTGTACGGCGCGCCCTTCCTGACGCTGCTGCCGTAAAGGAACTTGCCGGCCTGGGCGACATAACCCCATTCGTGTGTGGCGCGCAATCCAGCATCGGCCAAGGAGAGCGTGCGGATCACTTCGCCGGTTTGCGCCGAAATCACCCAGCAGCGGTCCTTGATCGCGACATACAGGTGATGCGGGTCGGCACACCAGTTTCCCGCGTCACGCGGCATGTTCACTCGCCGCAAGGCCGGGATTTCGAGCGACCACAGGACTGCCCCGTTGTAAGAATCGAGCGCGGCAATCCGGTTCATGCCCTGGTGGAATAACCGTCCGTTGATGGCCAACGGCGCCGGCATGCGCGGGTTGCGGTCAAGCCCAAAATCTCCGCCCGGCCTGCCGAGCCATTGCACTTCGAGCCGATCCGTGCTGGTGGCGCCCTGCAAGTCTTCCTGGCCGTTGGCGGAATTGCCGGCATCGCCGTACTGGTGGGTCCACGCGCCCGTGCCCGGCGGCAATTCGCGTCGGGCAACCACCCACCCGCCCAGGCTGGTTTCCACGAAGTCCCAGTGGGCCTTCGTCTTGCCGAGCCAATCCTCCACGCGGCCTTTGGCAGCGGCCGAAGAGGCGGCTCGCAGCGGCCCGAGGCAGGCCACGCCGCCGGCAGGTTGGAGGAGGGGAATCACTTGGCTGGCGGGCAGTTCGCCACTGGCGATCCCGTCTTCCGCCACGATCAAGTTGGCGAACGATTGCGGAAACGGTAGACGATCGGCTGCATCCGCGTGGTGCAGCGTAATCCGCGAGCCATAGGCGGCCGCCTTGCCCAACGCCGCCCGAGCCCGCTCAATCCGGTTGCGATCCTTGTCCACGCCGACAACGATCAACTCGCTTTGCCTGACGAGTTCGTAAGCGAGTTGCCCGTCATGGCAGCCGAGGACCAGGCAGTATCCCCGGGTGATCCGCGTGGCGGAAAGGATTTCTTGGGCGGCCTGGCGGCAGCGTTGGCCGCGTTCATCGGATGCGTAGGGAGACGGGAGATCTGGTACCCGCGCAACGGTGTAATTCAAGGCATTGTCCAGTTCAAACACTTCGCTGATCGAGGCTGGCTGCCCGGGCTGGTTCGCTCGTATCCGATACTGACAGCGAGCCTTAGGTTCCAGCCCGGCCAGCGTGATTCGATGCGACGTTTTTAGTGCGGCATCCCGCGCCTGCCGGTCCCACTTCTCCTCGAGGCCATACTCGACGATGCTCTCGCAAGGTTCGTCCGTCTCCCAGGCGACGACCGCCTCGTCGGGGGCGATAAACCGCGCACAGGGCGGTACGCGAAACGCCAGAGGCCGGGGAATCTGGGTTTCCGTGGCCGCGAAGCGCGACTCGATCTCTGTGGGCTCCAACACCCGACCGTGCAGCACAACCTCGTGAATCCTGCCCCGCGCCCGGTAGAACTCGTTGTCGTCGCGGTAGGCGCCAATCGTCAGGAAGGCTGTGGGCGGATAGTCAATGTCCCCGCGCTGGTCTGTCGCAGTAGACTCGAGCTTCCCGTTCACGTACAACTTCATCGCTTGCCCGTCATACGTGCCGGCGACGTGATACCATTGCCCCTTTTGGAACGGCGTGGCGCCCTGGAGATACGTGAGCCGGCCGGAGGCCGACACGGCGAAACTGAAATGGGTTTCGTCGTATCCCAACAGCCAGCCTTTCTCGAAGCTGCCGTTGTCCTGGAAATAGCCGGCGATCCCGCCCCAGGCCAGACCGGCGTCCAACGACACCCAGGCTTCAATCGAAAGCTCCCGCGCTGGGAGGTCGGCGGCTTGGACGTTTGGGACGTCAACGCTGTTCGCTTCGCCGTCGAGGGCCAGCGCGGCGACGGGTCCTTGCGTCAGGCATATTTCTCCTTGAATCGAGCCGTCGTGCTTTTTTGCCCGATCGACCACCGTCACCCCTTTGACCTGGTTGGCATCAAACGTCCACCAGCCCAATGGCTGGGCGGCGGCATGGCCGCCGACTGCCAACAGAAGGACCAGGGCCGCCAGAAGCACGCCCGCAGCACTTGACCGCACCATGACAGATCTCCACAAGAGCAAGTAATCGGTGGAAGACCGAACCAGCCGCGTCGCCAAGGGGAGTGTCGTGAACGTCGCCTACGGAATCGTCCACGGCGGCAGCCCGGGCTGACCGCGCACCAGCGTGTTGGCCTCGTCGTCGCCGGGGCATTCTTCCTTCACGGGGTCCCACTTCAGCTTGCGGCCCAACAGGCAGGCGATGTAGGCCAACTGCACCACGGTGCTCGAACGGTGGCCCACTTCGGCGTCTTCCAGCGTCTGGGGCTCGCGCGCTCGCACGCATTCGATGAAGTCGGTCTTCTCGTTCCGCAGGAGGAAGGGAAAGTCCTCGAACTTGACGTCGGCCGAGAGGATCGACTTGGGCTCCGCCTCGATCCGGTTGGGGGCGCGCCAGGCGCGGACCCAGCCCTCGGTCCCCTCGAAGAGCATGTACGACTCGCCTTCCTGGTAGTCCTTGCGGCCGAGGTAGTGCAGTTCCACGCCGTTGGCGTAGCGGTAGCGGGCTTGGAATTCGCCGATGGTATTGTACAGCCCCTGGGCCGGCGGCAAGTCGCCGCGACCTTCCACTTCGACCGGCCCGGTTCGCTCGGTATCGTTGGCCCACTGCACGAGGTCGGCCGGGTGATGGCCCCAGTTGCAAATCATGCCATCGCAATACAGGCGGTTGCTGTACCAGCCGGGGCGACCGAACTTCCCGCTCGGATGAACGCGGTCTTCGGTGTACGGCTGCCGCTGGGCGGGGCCCTGCCACATTTCGTAGTCCAAATCCGCGGGCACCGGCATCGGCGCCTCGTGGGGCGCAGGAACGGGGTAGATGGGCACCGACATGCGGATGGTCTTCAACTGGCCGATCTTGCCGGTGCGGACTAGGCTCACCGCGCGGAACAACTCGGGCTCGGAGCGGAAGTTGCTGTCGGTGCGAAAGACGGTTTTCGCCTTGGCCGCCGCATCGGCCAGCACTCGTCCGTGGGCGATGGCCAGCCCGATCGGCTTTTCCAGGGCCACGTCCTTGCCGGCCTTGAACGCGGCCAGGGCGATCGGTACGTGCCAGTGGTCGGGCGTGCTGATCATCACCGCGTCGACGCCTTCATGAGCCAGCAACTCGCGGAAGTCGATGGTGCGGAAGGTGTCCTTCAGCAAGGCCAGATCCCATTGGTTCTTCTTCGCCACGGCCGCCGCACTCGGGTTGCCCTCGATGGCCAGGCGCCAGCGATCGACGTCGCACAGGGCCACGGTTTGACAATAGCCGGAGCGCAGGAAGACCGACATGTTCGCGTGGACGGCCTGGCGTCCCAGGCCGATGAACCCGATGCCGATGCGATTGCTGGGCGGCACTTTCCCGTCGAGTCCCAAGGCGGAGCCGGGCACGAACATAGGCAGCGCCAATCCGCTGCCCAAGGCCATGGCGGCGTTGCGCAGGAAGCCGCGGCGCGTGATTCTGCCGGCGTTTGAAGTCGTAGTGGCAGGTTGCATGGTGTTCTCCCTCAGACCGGTTTCACAAGTCCACCCGAAGTCCGTCGTAGGCGACCACGATGTCCTCGGCCGCCAGGCGCGGCGCGAGCAGGTCGTAGGGCTCGCAGAAATGCAGGCTGAGGTGGGTCACGAAGAAACGGCCGCCGGGCTTGAGCCGCTTGCTTTCCACCAGGAACTGCCGGATCAGACGCACGAAAGGAAAGTTCATGTGGCCGACCAGCAGGTTGGGCTGCGTCTGTTCGCCAAAGGTTCCTTCCACAATGGCCAGGTCGAGACGCTCCGCGCCCAACGCCGCAAACGTGCCGACGGGAAACCAACTGGTGTCCGTGGCGTAAAGCAGCGATTTGTGCTGGCCGCGCAGCACGTACAGCAAGGCGTCTTCCGTGGGGATGTGGTTGGCGGCCAGCGCCTTGGCTCGCCACGGCCCCAGCGCAAATTCCTCGCCCGGTTTCACGGTCCGCAGCGTCAGCGCCGGCCGTTGGTCGGCGCCCAGGGTCTTCAGGTGCTCCTCGATCCGGGCCACCGTGTTGGCGTTGCCGGTCAGCGACAGCGGCTTGTTCTTCTCGCGCGCCAAAGCCACGATCTCCGCCGGATCGCAATGGTCGCCGTGCGAATGGGTGATCAGGAGATGGTCGATCGCCGCGGGAGCGATCCCCGCCGATTCCAGGCCCTTCCGTCCGGTCACCGAGTAATCGATCAGCACGCCCGGCGAAACGAACAGCGACGAATAACGCCGCGCGTTTCGCCCCCCGTGCTGCCGGACGTAGGTGCAATTGTCGCAGGGGTCCGTCTCCGGCCGCTGGATGTCCGCCGCGCCGGTGCCGAGAAACACGACATAGGGATCCGGCGTTTCGGGTTCCGCGGCCAACGCGCCCGGCGACAGCCCGAGGAGCAGGGAAAGTAATCCGAGACAAGTTTGAAACAGGGTGGGTGGATGCATGGCAGTGCGAGTCGGAAGAAATGGTGTCTGTTGTTGGGGAAGAACAGGAACCGCTCAGTTGCTCGGAGTCATCGATTCTCAGTACGCGATCACTTCACATCGCGGACCTCCGCCGCCATTTCCAGCAGCGTGTCGAGCAGCTTTTCCGAGGCGTGCGGCTCGAAGGCGCAGGAGCCGAGCCAGGTCTCATAGCCGCCCCATTCAAAGTGCTGGGCGGTCGGAATGTAGCCAAAACCGCCGTGGGCCCATTCGACCAGGACCGCCGGCTTCATTGCCGCCCGTTGGCGGAACTCCAGGCCGATCTCGCAGAACGGCTCGCCGGGCATCGTGCCGAGGCACGCTGGCCCGATGCGCAGGACTTGCAGGGGCACCGAGATCTGCGCCTCGCCCTGTGCCATGTCCCGGACCCGCTGTGCATAGCTCCACGACAGGTCGACCTGGTCGGGCTTGGGCCCCGGCTTCGTCAACCGCTCCTTGGACCAGGCGATTTGTTCGGCTGTCGGCTGGGGACGCGCGATGGTTCGTTCCCGAAAGCGGGCCGCCAGGATCACGTGGTCCTGGTACTCGGCCGTGGCGAGTGCCGCCTGCACCTTGGCGGCCAAGTCGTGGGCCACGAAGCGGATTTGCTCGTAGGGTTTCTTGGCCGGGCGCGGGTGGAGGAAGTCGATATTGTTAATGTCGCCGCTGGAGGCGTTCGCCATCAGGGTCACCAGCGGCGGATCCTGCTCGTGGCCGCCGAGCAGCCGTTCGAGCCGGTCGCAGTACACGCCGTAGTAGTCGGCCGAGATGTCGCCTTTGGGCACGCCGCCCACATAGTGCAACGAATAGGTCGAGTAGACGGCGATCGGCCGCCCGTCCGGCTCGCGCAGGGCCAGGATCGTCACCGTGGGATCGGTTGGCCCAGCCGGCTTCACCAAGTCCGGGCTGCCCGCCGCTGGGTTCATCTTCACCTGGTCGATGCCGCCGAACGGATTGGGCGGCATGGTGCCGGGCTTGAGAAACCAGCGGCGGTTGAACACGTGCTCCGGCGCCTGCGTGGTCAGGCACGCCAATTGGGCCGGACGCAGGCGGTTCGCTGCGCAGCGCACGCCGTCGACGATCCGCTGCACGACAAAGGCGCGGTAGTTCTCGTACTCCGGCTCAGCGGGGGCGGGCGCCTTGCCGCCGGTGCTGCTGGCGGAATGGGTATGCACAGCGGAGATCAGCACGTTGGCCGACGGGATCCCGACCTGCTTTTCGATCAGGCTCCGCGTCTCGGCGCACATGCCCGCCTCGGTGCCCAGCAGATCGAGGACCAGCAGGGCGAGCTGTGTCTTGCCGTCGTCGAGCACGAGGCACCGCGCGTGTAGTTCATCGTGTACGTTGGTCGACAGAGGGGCGATGAAGTTGCCGACGATCGGCCGACCCAACGGTGGCGTAATCACGCTCGTGGCCGCGCCGGCCCGGAATCCGGGCGCCGGCGAGGCCGCGCACAGCGTCGCAGCGATCAAGGAACAGGCAACGAAGGCGAGCACCGACGATTTCATGGCAAGAGTCTCCTGTAGTCTGCGGTCGTTCAAGGCTTGGCGTTGGATGGGGCGGACGAGGCTATTTGGCGGCCCTCGAGCGCACCTCGGCCGCCATTTCCAGCAGGGCGTCGAGCATCTTTTCCGAGGCCTTCGGTTCCAAGCGATTGGTGGCCAGCCAGGTCTCGTAACCGCCCAACTCGTGCTGCTTCGGCGTCGGCAGGTAGTCGAAATAACCGTGCGCCAGGGAGACCAGGAAGGCCGGCTGCACGGGACTCCGCTGGCGGAATTCAAGGCCGATCTCGCAGAAGATCTCGTTGGGCAAGCTGCCGATGCACACGTCGCCAATGCGCAGGACTTGCAGCGGCGTCGGGACGGACGCCGCACCGCGGGCCAACTCCTCGAATCGCTGGGCATAAACGTAGGGAATGTCGGCCTTGCCCGGCTTGGGCGCCGGCTTGGCCAGCATTTCCTTGGCCCACGCCATCTGCTCGGCGCTCGGCCGGCGTGTGGCGATCAGCGGCTCGCGGTAGCTTGCGGCAAGGGTCGGCCGGTCAGAGTACTGAACCTTAGCCAGGGCCGCCTGGACCTTCGCGGCTAAGTCGTCGGCCACGAACCGCATCTGCTCGTAAGGTTTCTTGGGCGGCCGGGGCTGGAGGAAATTGATGTTGTTCACGTCGCCACTGGTGCCGTTGGCCATCATGGCCACCATCGGCGGATCCTGTTGATCGCCCTGCAGCAGACGCTCCAGGCGCTGGCAGTACATGCCGTAGTAGTCGGCCGAAATGTCACCGTGTCCCACGCCGCCCACGTAGTGCAGCGAATAGCAGGAGTACACGGCGATCGGCCGGCCATCCGGCTCGCGCACGGCGAGGATCGACACCAACGGATCGGTCGGCCCGGCCGGCTTCACCAAGTCCGGGCTGCCCGCCGCTGGATTCATCTTCACTTGGTCGAAGCCCCCGAAGGGATTGGGCGGCATGGTGCCGGGCTTGAGGAACCAGCGGCGGTTGAACACGTGCTCCGGCGCCTGCGCGGTGGTGAACGCGAGCTGCGCCGGACGCAGCCGGTTCGCGGCGCATTTGACTCCGTCGGCGATCCGCCGGGCGACGAAGGCCTGGTACTTGTCTATCTGGTACTCGTCGACCTTCTGCGGGAACTCGAAGTGGTTCTTGCCCAGCGCGCTGGCCGCCGAATGGTTGTGGATGGCCGAGATCAACACGTTCGTCGGCGGGATGCCTGTCTCCTGCTCGATGAACTTGCGCGCCTGGTGGCTTACAATGTAATGGAAGCCCAGCAAATCGACGACCACCAGCGCGAGCTTGGTCTTCCCATCATCGAGCACCAGGCACCGCGCGTGCAGTTCGTCGTGAACGTTCGTGGCGGGAAAGGGCAGAAAACCGCCGATGATCGCCGAATCCAACGCCGGCGTGATGTTGCTCGTGGCCGCCCCGGCGCGAAACGTAGGCGCGGGCGGGTCCGCAGCCAGGAGTGTGGTGCTCAGGAAACAGGCAACGATGCCGAGCAGATGGCGTCTCATGAAGGTGGGCTCCCAAGACAGGTCAACGGAAGGAAGTCGCTGGCAGGTCCTCCAAGGTACTGCATTGCCTTACACAAGGCCACCCCGGATGGTATTCTTGCCGAAGAATCAGTAGAAGGGCTTGTTATGCACCGACAGGCAACGGGCTTGATCGCCCCGCACTTGTCGGCTCTACTTCTGGGGCGGGCAACCTTGGACAAAGGCGAGAACCAAGCGACGGAAGACATTGCCATCATGCGTGCCTATCGCGGAAACCGACGGCGTTTCTTGAAGACCACCGTAGCCCTGGCCTCGTCCTTCGCTGTGCCCCAACTTGTCCCGCGGTCTGTTTTCGGCGCCGCGGCGCCGAGCAACCGGATCAACATCGGCATCATCGGCTGCGGCCACCAAAGCCAGCGCGACGTCCCTTCCTTTCTCGTTCACGACGACGTGCAGATCGTGGCCGTCTGCGACGTCAATCGGGCCGGCAAAGGCTACTACTACCCCGAGCGCGTCCTCGGCCGCGAAACCGCCAGGCGGTGGATCGACGAGTACTACGCCGAGAAGGCTTCCGGCGGCGACCCGAAAGCGACCCTCTACGAACGGCTCCTCGGGTCCGAGGCGGCCTGGTCCGGCGCCGTCGCGTCCACCCCGCCAGAGGTTTCCGTCAGCCGAGGCAAAGGCTGCAACGCCTACAAGGACTTCCGCGAATTGCTCGCGCGGACGGACATTGACGCCGTGGCGATTATTGTGCCCGACCATTGGCATGCGCTGATCGCCATCGCCGCCTTGCGCGCGGGCAAGGACGTCTACTGCGAAAAGCCGCTGTCGCTGACCATCTACGAAGGGCAGGAGATGGTCAAGGCGGTCCGCCAGCAACGCCGGATCTTCCAGACCGGCGCCCAGTTCCGCTCGTGCCCCGTGGTCCGCCGGGCCTGCGAGCTGGTGCGCAACGGACGCCTGGGCCGGATCGAACGGGTGCGGACCTGGGTCGATGCCAACAGTTTCCCCAGCCCCGGACCCGGCTGGCAGCCCCAGCCGGTCCCCGAAGGATTCGACTACGATTTCTGGCTCGGTCCGGCACCTCAGGCGCCCTATCACATCGAACGCTGCTTTCACCGTTGGCGCTACATCCTGGACTACTCGAACGGGCAGACGGCCAACTTCGGCTGCCACACCAATGACATTGCCCAGTGGGGCTTGGGTATGGACAGCACCACGCCGGTCGAGTTCGAGGACAACGGCTCCGAGTTTCCGCTCCCAGGGAGCCTGTTCACGGCGGCCACGAAAACGGCGTTCCGCGCCCGCTATGCCAACGGCGTGGAGTTGATCTGCGAGACGCGCAACGGTTCGGCGACCAAGTTCGAGGGCACGGAAGGACGCCTGGAGGTCACGCTCGGCGGAAGTCTGAAGACGTTTCCGGAGAACCTCAGGGACTCGGTGATCGGATCGCAGGAAATCCACCTGCCGGCCAGCAACCCGACTCGGACGAAGCACGTCCGCAAGGATGTGGATGCGGACCACGTCCGCAACTTTCTCGATGCCGTCAAGAGCCGGCAAGACCCGATCGAGCCGGTGGAGGTGGGCTATCACACAGCCAGCCTCTGTATCCTGGGCAACATCGCGCAAATCCTGAAGCGTAAGTTCACTTGGGACCCGGTCGCCGAGCGGAGCACCGACGAGGACGTGAACCGCATGCTCCAGCGGCCGATGCGCGAGCCTTGGAAACTCTAATTGTTGAGAAGGAGTTGTCATGCGACTTCTGTTGCCTTGTGTCCTAAGTCTGTCTATTGCCCCAGCGGCCTTTGCCGGCGGGGCGAACGTTTTCGTTTCGAACGCGAAGCTCAATGCGCCCGACCTGACGCCACTGGCGCGAATCAATGCGACTGCGGGACAGCCGCAGGTCAAACTCATCGTCGATGGCCGGCCAACGCTGCCCATCGTCGTCGGAAAGAATCCCCCGCAGAGAGTTCTTTGGGCGGCGGAGTTTATCGCCGATTCGATCGCGGAAATGACCGGCAGTCGCCCGGAGATTCTGAAGAACGAAGGGCCGGAGTTGAGGTCCGACAAACCGGGCGAGGGATGCGGCCCGGCGATTTACATCGGGTCACAGCGGGAATCGCTCGCCAAGGCGAAGCTCTCCGCCGAGGGGTTCAGGCCGGGAGAGTTTGCGGTCCGCACACTCAACGGGTCCGTCTACCTGTATGGCAATGACGACGATACGACACGCTCGACCGGCTCGGCATTCGCGGCCCTCGATTTCGCCGAACGGGTCCTCGACGTACGCGAATACTTCGATCCGAAGGCCGCTGGGCGAACCACGGTTCCGACCAGCAACCTGACTGCCGAAGCGCTCGATTACCGCGACGCGCCGGTCTACGAGAAGCGAGACCTGTGGCCGTACTCCTGGAAACGGGAGTGGTTCGCCTGGCGGTTGGCCGATACGCATCCAGTCCAGTTGATGGTCCATGCGCCGCATAGCTGGGGTAAGGATCCGGAAACGTACCGCAAGACCCGGCCGGAGATCTTCGCGCTGGAGAAGGACGGGACCCGGACCCTGTCGCCCATGCTGTGCTACAGCAATCCGAAGACGCTCCAGACCTACTTGGAGCGGATCGACGAGGAGCTTGCCGGCGGACGCAAGTCGGGAATCCTCAACGGCAAGGCCGTTACCGTTTCCCCGTGGGACATGGGCGTCAACTGCCAGTGCGCTGACTGTCGCAAGCTCTTCGACTCCGTGGGGCCGGACAGCGGTAGCGCGTCGAAGATTCTCTGCGCGTTCGTTCGGAAACTGTCGGACGAACTGGCCACGCGCCATCCCGACTTGACCGTCATCTATCTGCCGTACATGAACTACTGCGATATTCCCGACGGGACGACCTTTCCGACGAAGAACGTCGAGGTCCAACTTTGTACGATGCCGGGGCTGGCGATGCTCAAGGACGCGCGGGTCAAGAAACATGAGGAGGACCTGATCAAGGCGTGGTCGAAGGTGACCGGCCGGAAGATTCAGAACTGGCACTATATCTGCTGGCCGGCGGAGTTCACCAACGCCCCGTACGTGTTCGCCGAGGCGGCGATCCAGCATTACAAGGACATCCGGCCGTACTGCGTCGGCTCGTTCATCAACGGCGGGTATCCCGAGCAGCGGCTGCTCTTGTCCGCCTGGGTTTGGTCCCGCGCCCTGTGGAATCCCGATTTGGACGCTGCCGCGGTTTACGACCAGTTCGCAAAACGCCTGTTCGGGCCGGCTGCCAGACCCCTGCGGCGGATCATCCAACTCCAGGTGGACGGCTGGAACAAGGACTGGGTCGTTGCGAAAGTCTCTCCGAAGAACATCTACCAGGTCAGCTATCCGCGGCCGGTCGTACAGGAAATGGAGAAATGCTTCGACGAGGCGTATCGTTTGGCCGAGAACGACGAGACCAGCAAGCGACGTCTGGACTACTATCGGAAGGGGTTCGAGCAATTCTTCAAGGAGTCGACGGAGCAGGCGGAAGGGACCGCGTTCGCGCCGTTGTTGATCAAGAAAGCGGCGGAGAACCCGAGCCTCGACGGGAAGCTTGACGACGCCGCCTGGAAATCGGCCGATCCGCTGTCGTTCATCCGTGCGCGGGACAAGGACCATCAGGAGTGCAAGTACCCCACGACGGTGCAAGCCGTCTGGACGCCCGACGGAATTACGTTCGGGTTCCGCATGACCGAGCCGACGCCACACTTGCTGTATACGAAGGACCCTGCGGGAAGCTGGCATAACGACAACGTCGAGGCGTTCTTCGACGTGACGGGCCAGGGCGCCGGTGACTTCTTCCAGATCATCCTCGATGCGCGCAACGAGGACCTGCTGTGTCTGCACGCGGCGGAATCGGGCAAGTGGAGGGCGGAAGGAACAAAGTCGCGCGTATTCCGTGGCAAGGATTTCTGGTCGGCGGAGCTGTTCGTCCCGTTCAACCTGTTCACGAAGGTCAACGGCGCGCAAGTGCCCAAGACCAGTAGCGCCGGATTGTTCTGGCTCGGCAACTTCACCCGGCACCGCAAATGCGACTGCGACGACAAGGCCAAGACTCCGGGCAGCGAGCGCGAACTCCAGCGGTTGAATACGCGGTACTCGCCGTTCAGCGCGGACCAGAGCGCGTTCGGGGTGTTGAAGTTTGTCGAATAGTCACGTTCAAGGAGAAATCGCCGATGACACACCAGGAAGGGTTCAACGACAGGCTCACCAATGCGGCGCCACACGCGAGCCATCGGCGAACCGTGACGCGGAGACGTTTCATTCAAGGCAGCGCAGCCGCGGCCAGCGCGGTATGGCTCGTTCCTGGTCGCGGGCCTTGCGCGGCGGCCACGGATGACAAGCAATCCGGGCCGGTGATCGATTGCCACGCCCATCTGCGCCATCCTAGCTTTCCAAAATACCTGGACGACGACCGCCGGCTCATCGACGCGGCCGACAAGCTGGGGATCGACCAGCTCTGCTGCTCGATCCTCTCACCACGGCGGCCAGCCACGGCGAGAGACTTCCAGGAATGCAACCAGTGCTTGGCCGAGGGAATGCGCCGGTATGCCGGCCGCGTGCTGGGCTACTGTTACGTCAATCCGGGCTACACCCGAGAAGCTCTCGCCGAGGTCCGCCGCTGTGTCGAAGAGCGAGGATTCATCGGCATCAAGCTTTACAACGAGTACACCTGCAACGAACCCGTCGTGTTTCCGATCGTGGAACTCGCGATCGAACTGGGCGTGCCGATCCTGCACCACGCCGGGCACGCGCATTACCTCATGGCCGACCAGCCGCGGATCTCCGGCGGCGAGCACCTGGCGGACCTGGCCCGACGCTATCCCGAGGCCCGGCTCATCTGCGCCCACCTGGGCGGTGGCGGCGACTGGGAGTGGGAAATCAAGGCCCTGCGCCACGCGGCCAACGTGTTTCTCGATACCAGCGGCAGCGTGGTCGATGAAGGAATCGTCGAGATGGCGGTCCGCGTGGCGGGCGTGGATCGCGTGTTGTTCGGCTGCGACAACAGCATGACCGCCGGGATGGGGAAGATGCGCGGCGCCGAACTCAGCCCGGCCGACAAGCAAAAAGTGCTGGGCGGCAACATGCAAGAACTTCTCGATGCCCGCAAAACCCGAAGGTAAGCCATGCTCATCGACGTCAACGCGTATCTCGGCCATTTCGCCTTCCGGCAGTTGCGATACAACACCTCCGACGGCCTGCTGCGGCTCATGGACCGCAACGGCATCGATCGGGCCGCCGTTTCCAGCGCCAGTGCAATCGCGTACCGCAATGCTCAGTCGGGTAACGAGGAAGTTGTTGCCGAGGTCCATGCCCACCGCGACCGCCTGATTCCCCTGGCCGTGATCAATCCGTCGTACGCGGGCTGGCAAGACGACCTGAAGATGTGTCACCAGGAGTTCGGCATGAAAGGGCTGCGGCTCTATCCCAAGTGGCACAACTACAAGCTGACCGACCCGGCCTGCCGGGAACTTATTGCCGCCGCGACCGAGCGGCAGATGGCGGTATCGATTCCCATCCGGGCGGAAGACTCGCGCCAGCGGAGCTGGCTGGCCGACGTGCCGGACGTGACGCTTGCCGAATTGGTCGAGCTGGTGAAGGCCTGTCCGTCGGCCCAGTTCATCTTCGTCAACGGCGTGCGATTTGACAACTCGCCCCTGGGTCAGAAAGGCAACTCCCTGCCTGCCAACTATTCGATCGACCTTGCTCGCGTCACCCCGTTGATGACGGAGGAACTGGGAAAGCTCCTGGGCGACCTCGGGGCGGACCGCCTGGTATTCGGCAGTGGAATGCCGTTCAACTACCCTGATCCGGCTTTGCTGAACCTTGAACTCATGGCCGCCAGCGCCGAGGAGCGGGAGAAGATTCGCTGGAAGAATGCGGCCCGGGTGCTACAGCTATAACGTAAGGAGGTAACGATGAATCGAATTGTCTTCATCATCGGCGTACTGCTCGGCTGCGACATCGCCTGCGGCCAACAGCCGGGCTACGAGTCCTTCGAGGACGGCGTGCCGCCCTACGTCACCGCGGTGCGAGCGGGGAGCTTGAGCACCAGCCCCTGGCACAGCAAGCACGGCAAGAGTTCGCTGCGGTGGGAGTGGTCCGGGGGAGAGGCGATGGTGATCCGCCACGGCATCGGCGACGTCGCTCGCACGGGCGGCTTTCTCTGCAAGGCTTCCTTCGTCGTGTGGGTGTACGTGGAAAAGGCGATGCCCGGCGCGGTGGTCTTTGAGTTTCGGGAAGGAGACAAGCCCACTGGATCGTTTCGCTTTCCGCTGGGATTCACCGGCTGGCGCCAGGCGCGCGTGTTCTACGACGAGTTCCCCGATGGTAAGCCGACCTCGAAGGTGGACAACATTCGCATTGCGGCGCCGGCCGACGTGCCGAAAGGCGTCGTGTATCTTGATTCCATCGGGTACAACGCGCTGACCTATTATTCCGCTTCGACCCTCCCTGAGAAGGTCGCCCAGCGGCGACGCCCTGGCCCGGACGAACGGCGATTCCCCAAGCCCGCGGGCGTGACCGAGGCCGAAATGGCGGGCATCCGCAAGCTCGGCGGCGCGCTGCCCGAAAAACCGCCGGGCATTCCGGAATCGCGCCGGAAAGACCTTTGCGACAAGGTCGCTGCGCTGGGCGTTGTCCGCGATGAGCATGGTGTGCGCGGTCCCGGCCTTGACGCCAGGACCTACTACTGTTCCGCCGTGGGCGAATTCGGCGGGAAGGATGTGCGGCACTGGCCGGATGAACTCGGCCCCAACGGGCCGATTCTGGCCAGCCCAGGGCCGATGATCGCCCTGGCCGCGGAGGTCGGCAGGGCCTACAGAGCCAGCAACGACGCCGAGCAACGTCGCCGGCTGGCGGACGCCTTCCTCCTCATGGCCGACCATCTCCAGGACCAGGGGCAGTCGTTGGACGCCAACGGCGTCTTGCAGATGCGCGACGTGCTTGCGCAGGCGGGGCGGTTACAGCCGCACGTTGAGTCGGTTGTCGGCGCCGTTGGGGGCGACGAGTTCTTTGTCGAGGGCGATGCTCCGGTTCGCTCCAACATGGATTTCTATGCGTATTACGCGCGCCGCCTGCTTGGCCTGTGCTTCCTCCAGGCGGAGCCCGCCGAGCAGGTCCGCTGGCTGAACGCCTGGAAGGCGATGATCGAGCGATCGATCTTGCAGTCTTCCGGCGCCCTGAAGATCGACGGATCGGCATACCACCACGGCGGCCACTACCACTCTTACGCCCAAAGCGCCTTTGGGAACTTTCCTGGGGTGCTCCGGGAACTGCACGACACGCCTTGGCGTCTGTGCCCTGAAGCGCACGAGCGGCTCCGCCGGGCCATGCTCGCCCAGCGGCTCTATGCTAACCGCTATGATGTGCCGCTCTCGCTCACAGGGCGTAGTCCCTTCTCGACGCGTGAAAACTGCGGCCGCCTCTTTCCCTGGGGGATCAAGGGACTGGAAGTCTTGGCCCTGCTGGGAACGCCTGACGGAAAAGAGCCGGTCGATCGGGAAGTGGCGGCAGCGTACCTGCGTCTGGCGCCGGAGGCCGTGGACAAGGAACCCTATCGCGGGCTGGGCATCAAGCCGGAGCCCGAGCCGAACGGGAGCTTTGTGATGCCCTACGCCGGCCTACTTGCTCACCGGCGCGAAGACTGGCTCGCCTGCGTGAAGGGGCAAAGCAAGTATATCTGGGGGAGCGAGCGACAGGCCCAGCGCAACTGCTACGGGTTGTTCCAGGGCCTGGGGAGCCTGGAGATTCTCGCCGGAGGAACTCCCGTCAGCGCCGAAGCCAGCGGGTGCGCCGGGCCGGGCTGGGACTGGAGGCGATACGAGGGCACCACCGTCCCTCAACTCCCGCTGAAAGAGCTGGACAAGGGCTGGCCCTCGATCAGCATGACGACGCGGTCGCCCGAAGCCTTCGTGGGCGGACTTGCGCACCAAGGCCGCCAGGGCCTTTTCGCCATGGTCGTGAACCAAGCCATTATGCCTGAGGGCAAGACCATCCAAGGAAAGAAGAGTTGGTTCTTCAGCGACAACCGCATCCTCTGCCTGGGTTCCGATATTTCCTGCGACGAGGCATGGCACCCAACCCAGACGACCCTCTGCCAGAAATCCCTTCGCAATAACCCCGAGCGCGAGATCCGTCCCACACGCGTGGATGGGGCCGACCTGGCCGCTTTCCCGCAGGAGCGAACGCTTGACCCGGCCCGTGCGCACTGGTTTCTCGACGTGCAGCAGACCGGCTACTACCTGCCCGCCGGGCAGACGGTCACGGTAGCGCGCAAGCACCAGACGAGCCGGGACGTCAATGACCGGGACGACACCGAAGGCGATTTCCTGACCGCGTGGATCGATCATGGCAAGGCCCCGAGCGCGGCGAGCTACGAGTATCTGCTGGTCGTTCATGCCACGCCTGAGGCGATGCAGAGACTTGCCGCCGCGCCGTGCTACCGCGTGGTCCAGCGCGACGAGGCGGCGCACATCGTGTGGGACGCGGCCGACCGCCATTGGGGCTGTGTGTTCTTTGCCCCGCAGGAGGTCACCTCACACGCCGTCGCGGCGGAGACGCTCCCGGTCAAAGCGGTTGACCGCCCTTGCCTCGTCATGACGCAGGCGGCCCGCGATGGACAGTTCAGCATGAGTGTGGCCGATCCCGACCTGAACCTGGAGAATCAGGTAAGCCAGCCGCAGTCGCTGCGCATCACCCTTCGTGGGAAATGGCGATTGCTGGAAGCGAAGGCAACCGTCTGCATCTGGCCTTTGATGGACACGAAAGAGAAGGTGCGAGTCGTATCCGCCAGTGCGGAGGAAACTACCGTGGAGATTGTGTGTCAGCATGGGGCCAGCTACGACCTGCGCTTTGCCCCGTAGCGGGGCGAAGACTGACGGCGTGTTCAAACGCGCTGGCGGAGACATTTCGATGTGTCGCTTCACAGTTTTCATGGCTGCTCTTGTGATCGGAGAAAAGGCCGATGAGAAGACCAGCGGCCGATGCGCGAGCCTTGGAAACTCGCAGTGGGGTAAGCTTCCAGCTTGCCTTTTCCGGCAGATTTCGCAGACTGGGAGCTTACGCCACCGGATGAAACCAACTGCCGCTCGCCTTACCGACAGGAGTCCGCACGTGATTGGACGAAATATAAATCGCCCCGCAATGACGATCGTCGCCACGATCATGCCCGCGCTGGCGGCCAACGCTTTCGCTGGCCAGCCCAACTATCCGCCGGAACCCACCGTGATCGAGTACACGGTCGATCCGGCCTGGCCGAAACGGCCGGCGGAACTCGGGCCCAGGGCCGCTGTGCCGTCGATCGCGGTCGACCACCAGGACCAGATCTGGTGCCTCGAACGCGGCCAGGTGCCGGTGCAGGTGTATTCGAGCCAAGGCGATCTGGTGAAGAGTTGGGGCCAGGGTGAGTTCAAGGGCCCACACAGTCTCCGATTCGACAGCCAGGGAAACGTCTGGATCGCCGATTTCATGGCCCACGTGGTCAAGAAGTTTACGCCCGATGGCCGGCTACTGTCGACCCTCGGCACGCCGGGCAAGCCGGGAGAGGACGAGACGCATTTCAACGCCCCGACCGACATCGCGATCACGCCCACCGGCGAGGTGTTCGTGAGCGACGGTTACGGCAATCGCCGCGTGGTCCATTTCGACGCGCAGGGCAAATTCGTCAAAGCCTGGGGACAGTATGGCGGCGGCCCCGGCCAGTTCTGCCTGCCGCACCAGATCGTGATGGATTCGCACGGGACCCTGTATGTGGCGGACCGCAACAGCGGCCGCATTCAGTTGTTCGATCAGCAGGGGAAGTTTCTCGATCAGTGGACGAACCTCATCATGCCTTGGGGATTGTGGATTTCTTCGCAAGACGAGATCTGGGTCTGCGGTTCCTCGCCCCAGGCATGGTACAAGGACGGCAGCTACCCGCCGCCCAAGGACCAGGTTTTCATGCGGTTCTCTGCCGACGGCAAAGCCCAGCAGGTCTGGATCGTGCCTGTGGGCCAGGACGGCAAAGAGAAGCCGGGCGAATGCAACTGGCTCCACGCCGTGGCGGCCGACTCGGCGGGAAACCTCTATGCCGGGGACATCAACGGCAAACGCATCCAGAAATTCGTCCGTTCCGCGGTGCTGTCTGGAAAACGCTGACTGGGCAGAAGGGGTCGGGAGTTGTTTTAGGCCAATGTGCTTTCCATGTCGTTGTTCGTTGGCCGAAAACGACTCCCGACCCCGTTGCGAAAGAAAGGAGCACAGCCATGGAGCGCCGGGATTTTCTGAAGAGGACATCGGCACTGGTCGCTTGGAGTGCCTTGTCGTCCGCGAAGTCCTCGTCCTCCGCTGCGGAAGCCACGTATCCTGCTTACGAAAACAACTTGCAGGACCGCCTTTGGATGTGGGGCCATGACCCGGGGGTCTACGACGGACCGAAAGGGGTCTACAACATCCCCTTGAGCGCGCCGATGAGCATGGCGGAAGGCATCAAGTCCATGGGCATTCCCAATGTCTGCGTCATCCGTGGCGGGACCCCGAATGCCGAGTACCGCGAACAGTTCAAGGACGTGAAGCGGATTGCCTGGAACTTGTCCGGCGGCTCCAACCAGTCCTACCGTGCGTTGAAGGATTATGTCTTTGGTCTGCGGGACACGACGCCCAATCTGACCGGGTACTACCTGGACGACTTCTTCCACATTGGCAACACGCCGGGGTTCGACAGGAATTCGGAGACGCAACCCGCTCCCGCTGCTCTCTCCATCGAGGAAATGAAGGAACTCCATGAAGAGACGGTCGCCTATCAACGCCGCCTGGACCTGGCGATCGTCTTATACACCGCGCAGTTGTGCCCGGCGATCAAGCCGGTCATGAAGTACGTGGACGTGGTTTCGCTCTGGATCTGGGACGGCAAGGATATCCAGCAGATCGATGCCAATTTCAAGAGGTACCGCAGCTTGGTTCCGCACAAGCCGACGCTCCTGGGGATATACATGTGGGATTTCGGCGGCAAGAAGGAACTGAGCAAGGAGTTTATGGCCACGCAGTTGGACTATGCCTATACGTTGTACAAGGAAGGGCAGATCGAGGGTCTGATTTTCCACTGCACGCCGCTGTGCAACAAAGGCCTCGCGGCCGTGGACTATGCCAGGCAGTGGATCGCCAAGTATGGCAAGGAAGGCCGTAGCCGTTCAGGTTGAGACGGGATGCGCCTTCCCAGGGAAACTTCAGCCGGAAAGGGGAACATCATGCGGACTGTTAACGGGTTGTCGTTCGTGTTTATCGGCCTCCTCTTCTTCAGTTTGCCCGCGCGTGCCGAGGAGGCCAAGGAGATCCGCGTGGGGATCATCGGGCTGGACGCCCATGGGCTGCCGTTCACGCAGATCCTGAACGACCCGCAGAAATCGGGCGACCTGGCGGGCGTGCGCGTGGTGGCCGCCTTCCCTGGCGGAAGCCCTGATGTGCCGACGAGCCGGACGCTGCTGGCCAAGTCGGTCGAACCGGTGCGCAAGCTGGGCGTCGAGATCGTCGACTCGATCGACGATGTGCTGCGGAAAAGCGACGCCGTGCTGATCCTGAGCATCGACGGGCGCAAGCATCTGGAACAGGCCCAGGCGACCATCGCCGCGCGCAAGCCGTTCTTCGTCGACAAGCCGGTCGCAGCGTCTCTGGCCGACGCGGTGCGAATTTTCGAGTTGGCTCGGCAGGCGGGCGTCCCCTGCTTCTCCAGCTCGTCGCTGCGCTACAGCCAAGGGTTCTACGGCATGCGAGACAACCAAGCGGTCGGCCAGGTGCTGGGCTGCGACGCCTACGGCCCCAACTCGCCGCTGGAGCCGAGCCATCCCGACCTGTTCTACTACGGCATCCACGGCACCGAGTTGTTGTTTACGATCATGGGCCCGGGGTGCATATCGGTCAGCCGCGTCCGGGCCGACAACGCCGACTTCGTCGTCGGGCAATGGCAGGACGGCCGCGTGGGCACTTTCCGTGGCATCCGTGCCGGGGCTACGGGATTCGGTGCCACGGTGTTCGGCGCCAAAGGAATTGCGGCGGCGGGCAAGTTCGAAGGCTATGCCCCGCTGCTGGTCGAGATCGCCCGGTTCTTCAAGACGGGCCGTCCGCCCCTCGAAGTGGAGCAGACCCTCGAGATCTACGCCTTTATGGAGGCGGCCGACGAGAGCAAGCGGCAGGGCGGCCGCCCCGTGACCCTGGAAAGTGTCCTGGCCAAGGCCCGGGCTGCCGCAGGGGCGAAGTGACGGCCGCCGTTGCCGGCTCACCTCCGCCATACCTATACCATCACGCGTCGGTCGATGAAACCGGCGCGCGTTTCGCTGCGCACTCGGAAAACGTTGCCCGGCAGAAGTACGGAGTCCCGAAGGTGTAGCCTGCCGTGACCGCACAACGAGGTTCCCGAAACCAGCGTTGTCGATGCTCGAAGCCGTCGGATCGAAAGCTCCCGCTTGGCGTCGATCAAGCGGTAAGCCGATCATGTTAACGATGGACGTATAGACCTTCTCCAACTCCGGGTTCCAATCGCCGGAGACAAGCTCGATCGGCGTTTCGCTCTTCCCGTTCTTCACGCCGACTGGAGCGCCACGCTTCAGAAGCACCGCGACGAGGTCCGGATGGGCAAAGAACGAGGCGCGGTGCAAGGCGGTGTCGCCATCGTTGTTGGCGATGCCCCAATGCCCTGCCTCCGAACATCGTCGTCATCAGGGCTGCGAGGCAGGCAATGGTCGTCTTGAGCAATGATCTCATCGCCGGGCCTTCGCCTTGGCGGCGGACACGCGCGTCCGCCACTTCATCAGCGCCTGCAGGATTTCCGACTTGGAGAGCATCGTTCAGGAGTCAAACGGTCTGCGCCGCCCAATCCTGACATGCCATTATTCCACTTTCATCTTCGTGAACGCATCGGCGTGGGAAAGCTTGGCGGAGAACTCCGCCAGGAGCGCCCGATCATCCGCGGTGCAGGTCACATCGCCGGCGAGTGTTGTGAGGTTGGCGTCGATATCGCTCCGCAGCCGCATGCCGATGGTGAGCATGTGAACCCGTTGATCCTGCAACACATGACGAATCGCGGCACCAGGCAGTTGCTTGAGGCGTTGCTTGTCGAAGGCAGGAACGATGTGGCCCGACCAGGCTCCGAGCATTCCCGCGCCGATGACTTTCATCGCGACGATGCCCATCTTGCGCTGGTGGGCGGCCTCCAGACACTTCTCCCGCAGGGTGAGTGATTTTTCGGAGAACCGTTGGTTGTGTCCCCGCGGCAGATACCCGCAGGCCAGCATACACAGGTCAAAGCCGTCGGTCTCGACCAACTCCAGCGCCTTGTCGAAATAGCCGTGCGCCGAGAAGCCCATAAAGCGGACCAAACCCTTGTCGCGTGCCTTGGCCAGTTCGCCCTGGACCTCCATGCATTGCTCGACCGTCATCTGTTCCACGCCCGGCGTGCCATGGATCAAAATGGCGTCGATGTAATCTGTTTGCAGTTCCGCGAGGTTCTTCTCGACCTGGCGAGCCACCGCCTTCTTGTCCACTTTCGTGATGCGTCCATCGGGTTTGGAGGTATCCCAGAAATCCACCTTGGTCGTCAGGAAAACCTTGTCGCGAACGTCCTTCAGGGCTTTGCCGATAATCTCCTGGCTTTCACTGTAGCTGTAACTGATGGAGGTATCGAAATAGCGGATTCCGCTGTCGTAGGCGTGGCGGACCAGCTTGACCCGATCTTCCAGGGAAAGAGGGTTTCCCCATTTCTTCGGCAGGCCGGCGCCGCCGTAGCCGAGGATTGGAAGTTCGAGGCGGGTGTTGCCGAGCGTGCGCACGGGGATTGTGCCAGCCGGTGGCACTGGCGAATCCGCATGCGTGTCGGCAGGCGTCACGCCATCGCACACGGCGATCGTGACGGCCGCCCGGGTCGCCTGCTTGAGGAATTCGCGTCTGTCCAGAGCGATTTTCGTCATCATGGGGCTTCGCCTTTCCTTAGCAGGGCGCCGCTTCGCCGTGCGGATACCGGTAGTCGGCCTTCGGATTGGTGGAGACGCGCTTGGTCGAGCCGTCTTCGAGTTGATAAACGTAAAGCTGGCCCTTGCCGGTTTGGGTGGAGTGATAAATCACCGCCGACTCGCCATTGATCCAACGAGGATACGCGAACCAGATGGGCTTGCCATCCGCGTTGGCGAACGCCTTGGGGTTGGTGATTGTGCGCTGCTGCGCGTCGAAGTCGGCGATGTAGAGGGTGTGGCCGGGTTCCTGGAATTGGTGTCCCTTCAGGTACTCGAAGCAGATCTTCTTCTCGCTGGGCGAGATGCTGGCCCGGTGCAACTCGCCCTGCGGCACCAACTCGCATTGAACCTGTTCATAGAAAGGCTTGTCCCCTTCCTTGCGGGTCAGCAGGAAGACGCCGTAGCCCTGTGCCGGGCGCCAGGAACTCACGAGAATCCGGCCGCCCGTGAGGCAGGAGTGCGCCCAATTATGAAACCGCTCATCGGTGATCGCGACTTCTTCGCCGGGTTGGCCACCGATCTTGCCCTGCATCACAATATAGCCGCCGGTCTTGTCGTTCTTGCGGTTCCAGATCGGCGTGTTCTTGCCGTCGCGCGTCCACGTCGGATTGAAATCCGTGTGCGTGCCATCGCTCAACGTGTGAAAGCCGGTGCCGTCCGCGTTGATGATGAAGATCGCGGTCTTCCAGTTGGCGGTGACAGGATCGTTCTTGAGCCTGCGAAAACAGACCAGCATGTCGCCGGTCTTCGACCATGACGGCTTGAAGTCTTCCTGTCCCCGGACGGGTGGCGAGGTCAGCGGTTTCCCTTCGGGTTGGCCGATCTCGTTGACATGGATCTCGCCGTTGCAGTAGTACGAGATCCGGGAGGTGCGGGAAGGGCCGGCCTCGCCGGCGCGGGCCACGAGCGGTGTGAGCACGGAGCCGAGGCTGGTGGAAGCCGCCATCGTCACGGTGGCCTGCGTGGCCCTCGTTAGGAATTCCCGCCGGCCCAGCTGATCGTTGTGTGCTTTCATTGTGTTGTGTCTCCTGTGAAATCGTGCGAAAGAGCCACCAGTAGAACCGTATTGTATAATCGTGCGGTCCGTCTGTTATCCACGGCGCCCTGAGATTCTGTCGCCCTGAGATTCGCCCCATACCATTCCGGCTTCCTCTCGTTCTGGCGTGGTTCGTATCCGATCTTCTGGGCGCGGCGGCGCGCATCGGTCCGACACACCGACGCGATCTGGGCAACGCGAGGATTGAAGCCCGAACCAGTGCTCCAGCCGGGCTGCCAACGGTTGCGCAGGTGCAAGCCGGCTACCAACTGGGGCGGGGGCGGCAAATGGGGCCGTCCCTGTCGGTTCCCGATCGCCCGCCGCGGCGAGCAGGTCCGCGGCCCGTGCCCGCTCCACTGCGCGGGCGGGCCTTTAAGCCGCTCGTTCTCGGCGAACTTGAAGAAGAATGCGTACCGTTGCTTCCGTTGCGGATCGTGCGGAAAAGTCCACCAGGGGATGTAGGTATAGTGGTCCATGCCGCCGGTCAGGGCCTCGGTATAGAGCAGGAAACCCGGTTCCACATTGTCGGGGACCAGGTCCTCGACGCGCGGCAGACCCGCAGGCGGGTCGGCCGGGGGCTGGAGCTGCTGTGCGATCGCGACGTCGCCGGGATTATTGATCTCGAACCAGAAGATGTGCCCGTTGCTCGGCGCGGGTCTCCGACCCCGCCGAAACCACGGACCGCAGGTCTCCCTGTTTTCTGAGACCTGCGGTCGGCCGAGTGGCTCGGTCAGAGACCGGCCACAGCGCGTGCACACGTGGGGCGCTCCGCGGGGCCTGCATCACTTAACCACCAGACGCGTTTCCACATGCAGCCCCGAACAGCGCTCGGTGACGGTCACGCGGTACTCGCCGGCAGCGTCGTTCACCTGGGCGTTGATCATGCCGTTGCTGAGCCGGCGGCCCGGCTTGAAGACCGGCATCTTCTCCTTCGTGCCCGGATTCTCGTAGACGTAAACGCCGTTGTAGGGCACGTCTTCTTCGTTGATGACCATGTCGATCCGCCCGTCGCCGTTGACGTCCATCGGCAGCGGCCACGCCCACAGCCCGGCCCCCAGATCGACGACCAGGCCGGGATGGTTGTACTTCAGCCGCTCGAGTTTTGAATCCTGCGCAGTCGCGGCCGTGCGCGAACCGAGAAACGGCAAGCCGGCCAGCAGGAGGCCGAACAAGAGCGTCGTCTGTTGGTGCATGACAAGTCCTTTCCCCTGACTTTTTTGGCGAGAATACCATCCGCGGTGGCATTGCGTAAGGCGATGCAGTATCTTGGAGGACCTGCCAGCGTTTTCCTTCCGTTGACCTGTTTTGGGAGCCCACCTTCATGAGACGCTATCTTCCTGGCTGAGCACCACACTCCTGGCTGCGGCCCCACCCGCGCCCACGTTTCGCGCCGGTGCGGCGACGAGCAACATCACGCCGGCCTTGGGTTCGGCGATCATTGGCGGTTTTCTGCCCTTTCCAGCCACGAACGTCCACGAGGAGACGACAAGGTTTGGCTACTTCTGTTGCAGGTCCGCCAGGGCCTTGCGGACTTTCTCCCGCAGCGCCGCCGGCGATACCGGGTGGTTGAGCACCAGCGCCGCGCATTGCCGCTTCTCTTCGAGCGTCGCGGTGGGGATGCCCTGGAGCGCTTCGAACAGGTCGCCAGCCATCATCGCGCCGAAGATGCCCGGCGGGACGGGATCGAGCCGTTGCCGCAGCACCCGGACCGCGTCTTTTCGCGAGGCGACCGCCAGATCCTTCTGATGGAGCTGATCGTAGATCGCCGCAATCCGGTTCAGCGTCTTTCCCGTCTCATACCTGGGCGCGACCGGCAGTTGTTTCTGCGCGTACCGCAACGCCCGCTCGTAGTCCTGCTTGCCCCGATAGAAATCGTCGGCGGCCTCGTAGACTTTCGCCAATTGTCCGGGGGCGGGGTAGTCGATGCGTAGAAACTCGGCGAGGCAGGCTTCGACGTCGTCGGCCGTCGACCGCGGATCGCTGCCGACGATCTGCGTGCGGAGGACCGCCTCGGCGACGTGCTGGCCCGTGGCTGCGCCGGCGTCGTGACTGACGGCGTCGCAGAAACCTAGGGCCTCAGCAAACCGCCGCTGGTGCCGCCGCAGCATCGCCATCCGAAGGTTGGCCTCGGCTCGATAGGGTGACAGTGCCGCGGCGGACTCCAGCCGGGAACTTGCCGCCTGCTCGGCTTCCAGAGGCTTGCCCCGATAGATCCGCTCAAACTCCGCGCGGAAGGCGCGAAGGCCGGCATGGTCGGCGTCGCCACGAGACGGATCCTGGGCCGCGGTGATGAAGCGCGTCCGAACCCAGGCCTTCAGAAGCGCCTGGCCGTACTTTCGCGCCATGGCCGCGTCCAGGGGACATGCCGGCTGCGTGTAAGGCACTTCGAGCGTCGCGGCCAGGACAATGTGCGGCCGGTAGGCGAAATAGGCAGAGAACGGCATGTTCTCGATCGGCGCGGTCGGCGGCGGCTGTTTCATGAAGTTGTGCACTCCACCGATCGCCGACGGACGTTCCTCGCCAAGCCAGGCCATGAGTTCGTTGACGTTGTTGCTGATGGAAGGGACCTTTTGTCCGTCGAAATAGAACGTCTCGTGAACCTCGCCCCGCAGCGCCGGGCAGTGCAGATCCAGCGCGAACCGCACGTGACGTGCCTCAGCCAGTTCCTGAATCGCCTTGATTTCCGGATAGATGGGATTCGGGCCGTAATCGCGGTTGTGGTCGTGCGGCGAACGGTTCTTCCCCTGATCGCCCGCCTGAACCCCGTCCTTATCCACCATCGGCACGGCATAGAGAACGTACTGTCTCCGGAACTCGGCGCCTGCCGCCGATTCGGCCATCGCCTCCTGCAAGAAACCCTCCAGCACATAGCTGGCCATGGATTCACAGGCATGGTGCCTGGCGGTGACGAGGGCCGCCTGGACCTGCGGTCCGGGCTTGCCGATTTGCAGCAATTCGACCGCACGCCCCTGGCGGCTTTTCGTCAGCACTGCTTGCACCAGGTGCGGATTGCCGGCGTGTTCCTTCAGAAACGCGTTGAGATGACACTCAAGGTATGGAATCGCCACCGCGAAACGGACCGGACGTTTCGCCTCGGCGAAGTCGTAGTGAAAGGCATCGCAACGCGCGGCGGGATCCGCGCCCGAGGGCGGCGGTCCATATTGGACATGGTCCGATCCGAGCCATTGCCAGGACCAGCCCCCGTCGTGGCTGACCGCCGGGCCGCGCACGCCGACCTTCGGCGGGTCGGCGAAGACGAACGTCACCCGGCCCGGCTGGGAAACCACGGCCTCGAAGTGCCAATAGAACCAGGGCCGTCCGCCGCGCAGGTCGGGCGCGAGGTGAACGACGCTTCCCGCGTTCTTCTTCACCAGAACGTTCCCGCCGGGGAAATCGGCGCTGATCGTTACCTGGAACTCGGTCGCCAAGCCCCGGCCCGGCAGCAAGGCCAGGCAGAACGCGAGCCCCAGTCCTCGGATGATCGTTGGCAGAGTATTCATGATTCCATGGTCCGCGTCAAACAAGAAAAACTCTACCCGTCAATCGAAGATGGACGGGGCGCTAGTTCGAAAGCCGCTGGAGCAGCCACTGGCGGCGCAAGGCATCGACGGTGTAGCGGATGTTGGCCCAGCCTGGCAGCGCGCCGGCCGCGACGCGAGCGACGTCTTCGTCGGACATCCCGGGTTTCACCAGCGGCACGAATGCGTCGAGCCTCTCCACCAGCGGCTTGACTCGCACCTGGTAGAATTCGGGGTCGCCCAGCACCGGGTCCTGCCAGAAGTCGAGAATCCCGGCGTGTTCGGCTCGGGTCGCCTTCTCCGCCTTGTACTCCGCGAGCACGGTGAACATCCGATGACGCAGAATCGCCGTGCGCGCGGATGCGGGCAGGTCGAACACGAGCCTTCCCCAGGTGGAGCGGCCGTGGATGGACTCGGTGCCATTCCAGGCGAAGTTGCCCTGTCTGGCCCATAGCACGGTTTCAAACTCCCATCCCGAGCCGTTGCTCGGAATCGCGGCCGGGCCGCTCCCCAAGCGAGCTGCCGCTCGGTCCAAGATCGGCACCGAATTGCCCGAAAACGCCGGACAACAAGGCAGCGCATACCCGTACGCGTTCCAGGAGAGGAAGACATAGCTCACCACGCGGTCGTCAGAGAACCTGTGCTCCCTGCGGTAGAGGTCGGGTCGGTCGGTCTTGAGGCGGGTGAATTCGGGACCGTCGTACGTCAGGTTGGCGAAGGAGAGCCGGCCGGTCTGCAGGTCGATCAGCAGGCAGGTGTGGGCGAGGTTCGCGCCGGGTGCCAGGTAGATTTCGTAGCTTCCGCCGCCGAGCAAGCGTGCCTCGATCTCCCTGGCGCGCGGATCGTTGTATTCGAAGCGGAAGTGAATGCCAAATTCATCGCAGAGCACGCCCAGCGAGGCGCCGAGTTTCTCGGCGTCGTCCTGGCCAGCCGCCGCCGAGCCCGCGCCGGCTCCACCGCGGCTGCCGGTAGTGACGTCGGTTTCGAGGAAGTCCATGGTGCCGCCGTAGGCGCGGTCCAGCGGCTGCAGTACAGGGCGCTCGGCTTTGGGAATCGCGTCCCAGTCGCTCAGGCCGAAGACCGGCGCGGCGCGGTAGCGCACGCGGTACTCTTTGCGCGGGGAGGGCGCGCGCAGCGAGGCAATGTACGAGGCCACGCCACGCGCGAAGTTCTCGCGGCGCGCCAGTTGCGCGAGCGACCCGATCCGGTAGAGCCGCTTCACGGCGTCGGCCGTCGCCAACTGCAGCGCGCGGTCTTTCTTCTTCAACTCTTTGACTGCCTCTTCCGCAGCCGACTTGATCGTCTTGGCCAGCACCTCCGGTTTGCCTTCACCGGCCGCGATCGGCAGCAGCCGCGCTGCCAGCCGCAACTGGTACGCCTCGGCCGGCTGCAGTCCCTCGCCGGCCAGCGCGTCGCGGGCGATGTCCGCCGCCGCGGCCAAATCGCCCAGGCCGGCGCACGCCGTGATGCCGGCCTGCGCGAGCTTGAAATCCGGGACCGGCACCAAGCGCCGGGCCAACCTGTAGCAGCGCAGGGCGTTGGCGAAGTCGCCGTAGTAGAGGAAGGCGGGCTGCTGCGCTGTGACGATCGCGTTTTGGAAGAGCCGGAGCGCCCCGCTTGTGTTCGCGCTGGTGTACTGGTCGAAGTATTTCTCAATCACGTCCATGTTTCCGCGCGTTGCGTCGAGCAGCTTCTCATAAGCCTGACGTCTGCCGGCGTCCCACGGTTTTCCGTCCGGCATGGGCGTCGCCAGGAGCTTCAACCTGATTTCGCGGGCCTGGTCCTTCTGCAGGGCCACGTCGAGCGCGTTGGCGGCGTCGGCGGGGCGGCCCGCGGCGACGTACATGTCCGCGGCGTCGGTGGCGCGGCCGAACGATATCAGGAGTTCTCCGCGGAGGTTCTCGGCGAGGTTCGTGGCGGCCGGGGTCGCGTTCAGGCGGGGGATTTCGCGGCAGAGCGTCAGGGCGCCGTCCTGGTCGCCGGCCAGAGCGCGGAGGCGCGCCACGGCGCCGACGGCATGGGCGGCCTCGTTGGCGCCGATTTTCGGGATGCCCCACGGTTCGCGCAGGACGGCCTCGGCAGCGGCGAAGTCGCCGGAGTCGATCAGCGGAGCGGCCAGGTTCGACGCAGCGTCCACCCGGATTGAGGCCGGCGCGTCGCTGTCGGAAAGCAGCGCGCGCGCCGTGGCGGCGCGCAGCGGGGCGTCGCCAGCTTCGCGTGCCACGCGCATGAGCCGATTGCGGATCTCGACACCATCGCGCGGCGCAATCGCCGCATGTTTTTCCAGAAACGCCTGCGCATAAGCGATTGTTTCGGCGCGTTTCGCCGCGTCGCGCGTGCCATACTGCGTCTCCAGCAACAGCCACACGGCCCGGGCACGGTAGGTGTCCGGGATGCCGGCGTTTTCGGCCAGCTCGCGGCATCTGCGTTCCACGACGGCGGCGTCCACGGGGTTGATTCCGCGCAGCACGCTGATGCGGTCGCAGGAGAATCGCCCGCGCAAATCGGCGTCCAGACCGGATTCGGCGGCCAGGACGGCATCGAGGAACTCGGCGGCCAGCGCCGGTCGGCCGAGCTTCCCGCGGATGTGGTTCAGCGCGTGCTGGATGCCTTTGGCCTTGGCGTTGGCGTCCATCTGGGTGCTGGCAAGATTGGCCAGGGCAGCGACGGCATCCGGCGGGAATTCCGCAGCCGCGGCGGCCCGGAGCGGAACGAGGGACAGGGCCAACAACGCCGCCGCGGACAAGCCGGAAAGGCGGCGGATGGCGGCGCCCAGTGGGGAATGAATCGTTTTCGTAGGGCGGCCGGGCCGCAGCCAAGTAGGTTGGGACTCCGTCCCGACCGGGTCGGGACAGAGTCCCAACCTACGAAAATGCGAGCCAAACATCCCTTGGCGGGTTAACGGTGCAGGCATGCCAGGCTCCTTCGTGCGGTGTGCTGCGTCGGCCGCGTTCAACGGACGCCCGGCAGCGACGCCAGTTGCAGAATCATGCGGATCATTTCGAGACGCGCGGTGGAGAGGTCCGCGCTGTCCTTGTCGAACAGCGCGAACCACTGCAGGGCCTTGCGCCCGGCGTAGACGGTGTCGAGATTCGTGGCTGCTGCCGCCTTGACGGCCAGGCCGTGCAGGAGCGTGGCGTAGCGGATGTCGTCCACGCCCTCGCGGAAGCCCTCCCACTGGAGCGTGTCGATAACGCCGTCGGCCATGCCGTAGACGAAGACCATGGGACGGTACGTCGTGGCGTCGTCGTTGTACGGGCCGAGGTGGTGCGCGTAATTGCAGAGCGCGCTGTAGCCGGAGAGGTACGGCAGCAGGCCGTTCTGGCGGCGGTTGTAGTCCGGGTTCTCCGCCCCGACGTGTTGCACCGCGTACCAGGCGACGTACGCATGGTGAACTTGGTTCCAGAGGCGGGTGGAGGAATCATCGATGGGGTCCTTGGCGACGTTGTGCCAGTCGAACACGTAGCCGGTCTTGTAGAACACACTGTTTCCGCCGGCGAGGATGAACCGGAATCCCTCGCGCTGGTACGCCTCGAAGACCGGCCGCGCGTTGACAAGCCAACTGGCTCCCGGTTCGTCGCCGTAGCCGATGAACACGTTGTGGTGGCCGACGTGGCGGTCGAACCATTCGCGCTGGCGCCGCGCGGCGAGCGCCAAGTCGCGCGGCGAGCCTTGGGCGTTGTGGTGCGGAGAGAGCCCGCCCAGGAGGACATCCGTCCGCATGCCGGCCTCTTTCATGGCCGCGATGGCTTCGAGCGTTTCCGCATTGCAGTTGCCGCGGTTCCAGTGCATCGTCTGGCCGTGCGCCACGTGGTCGCGCAGAATCGCCACGAGCTGCCGGCGCGCCAGTTCGGCGTCCCCGCCGTTTTCCTCCTTGATCATGTCGATGTTGATGTACGTGTACGAGGCGACCAGGAAATCGCGCTGGGGGTCGCAGTACGCCTTCGGCGCGGGCAGCACGAACGGCAGCACGCGCAGCGTCACCGGAACCGAGGCCAGCGTCTTCCCTTGCTTGGAGATCCCGATCGAACCGGAATACGTCCCCGGCTGCGCGTCTTCGCGAACGTGCGCCGTGAGGAAGAACTGCACGAAGCGCCCGCGCGGAACCGCCACGGGACACAGGGACGCGGCGTCGGCAAAGCCGGGCTTCATCGGCGCGAAGGTGTACGTCTGGCGGTAGTGGTCGAGGAACCGGCGGTTCATCTGGCGCGGCGGGTTGATCCACATCTCTTCCGGCCGCCCGCCGCCCGGCGCAGTGATGCGGGCGTAATTGGCCTCCTTCGACTCGTCCACGCGTATCAGGTCCTCGTCGTGGAGCAGCAACTCGGGGACGAGCTTGAATCCGGTATCGCCGAAATAGTTAAACCACGCATTGCGGTTCTGGTACCAGACCTTCACGAGCCGCAGATCGAGGTCGGCGGCGGGGAACTGAGCGCCGTCCTTGGTCTTCAGTGGCCCGACTGAGAAGTCGCACTTGCCGAGGTCGTCCAGCGCGCAAACGACGAAAGAGCCCGGTTCGTATTCGCCGCGCGCGGCGACGATCGCCACCGCGGCGCCCGGCGCGCCGTCCGCCGGATAGGCGTCCGGCAGCCGCTGCACCCCGCTCATGGCCGGCACCGCGTAATGGACGACCGGCCCCCTCGGCGGGGCGTTAAAGAAATCGCCTGCGACGCGCACGGCGTTGGCGGCCGCCGTGCGGCCGGCGTCCGTCTGGCGGTCGCCGGTGGAGTCCTTCAAGTACTTACTGAGAATTCCCGGCATTCCGGAAGACTTGAGCAGCGTCTCGGCTTCGCCGAAGGCGTCGGCAGCGGCCGCGCGGGACGCCGGGAGGAAGGTCGCCGCCGCGACCGCTGCCATCCACGCCGCGGACGCCGCGATCCGGTGTCTTGGATTCAGTGCTTTCAGGACAATTGACATGATCGATATCCTCCAGGGACCGGCGCATTAGCGGCGGTGTTGCTGATTTTCGGCATCCGCCTGCCTCGCTCAGTAGCCGAGGGACGCCAGGGCGGCATCGCCGATGCGGGCGCGCGCCCGATATTGCTCGTCCTTTCGCGCGCCCTCGACGAACTGGGGATGGTTTCGGTTGGTCAAACAGCCATTTCCTCCGCGAAGGGTCAGGGGGCGTGACTACCAAGCATACACGTGGACGGCGTACGGGGCGAAACTATCCTCCCACCCTCCGGCCTGCGCCGCAAGCCGGCGGTCTTCGAACATCACTTGCACCTGGCCCGCTTCGACCCCGGCGTTGACCCGCGCTCGCACGGCCCCACGGGAGGAATTGGCGGCCAGCAGGTAGCGCCGGCCTTGATGCTCTTTCAGCAGCGTGCTCACGGCCGGATAGCCAAGTCCGTCGGTCGGCGGGCCGCTGAGAACCTGGATCTGCTGCTTCTGCGGCGGATCGCGCTGGACCAGCACGTCGTGGAGATCGGCCAGTTGGCGCGAGATCCGCTGCAGGGCGGCCCACACCTGCGGATCGTGAGTCACGCCGTGGTTCTTACCGGTTCCGCCGTAGGTGTAATAGGTTATCCCGTTGGCCCCGTGGATGATGGCCAGGTAAGTCATCACGCGGGTTTCGGCCTCCGTCGGATAGCGCTGCCAACCCCAGCCTTCGAAATCCTGGATGATCGCCCAAATCGGCGCCTTGCGCCCGGAGCGGCGCAGGTCGTCGCCGATGAGCTTCATGTCGCGCGTCACGTGGGCGACCTCGCAGTCTTGGTCGGAGCGGATGGGGTAGATCTCCGGCAAGAAAGCATCCGTGGAATCCACGTAGTCGGTGTACCGCGAGGGCCGCGGGCCGCCGGCGAACACGCCATCAGCTTGGACCGTGACGTGGAACGGATCGACGTCGCGGATCGCTCGATGCACGCGCCGCAGTTCGTCGGCGCTGATGTGACTCGCCGTGTCGTCGGCCAGATACCAGGCCAACAGCGCCGGCTGGCGGCACTCTTCGATCACGGTGCGGACCGCGTTCTGCGGGTCGCGACTATTGGCCCCGCCGCGCGGGGCAATGATCACGCGCAGCCCGTGGCGCGCGGCCGCCGCGTAGAATTCCGTTAAGTCGGCGTCGCGCTGCGCGTGGTAGGTGTGGATCGTATTGAAGCCCGCCTCGCGCAGCTCGGTGAAGCAACGGTTGAAATCGTTGCCGTTGTGTTCCCGCTTCCACACGGAATACAGCCCGATGGGAAACAGCGGCTGGCCATCGACCAGGATCACGCCGTCATCGCGCATGGCGGTGACACCCGACGCCGGCGGCGGTTGCACCGAGATCCACCACAGTTGCTCGCACGCGTTGCCGGCGAAATCGCGTGCTTTGACGAGCACGCGGTGCAGATTGGGCCGAGCACCGGATTCCGGGTGCGGGCCGTCGAACAGCGGATCGGCGAAAGCGGCTTCATCGCCGGCGACGATGTCGGGGTAGTCCCAGCCGAGTCGCATGACAGCAGAATGTGCGCCGGGCGGGGCCGTCAGCTTGAGTTGCGTCTGTCGCCACTGCGGGCTGGGGCCGCCCAGGTCCAGTCGCACGGGATCGCCGAGCGGGTTGCCCTGGCCATCGAGCCAGCGGACCGAGCCGCTCGGACCTTCCGTGCTCCCTGCCTCGCGCAGGTCCATGGTGTGGCGCGACCAGATCGCAACCTGGTACGTCGCGCCTGTTTGCACGGAGACGGCCGGCGACGCGAGTGTGAAGGACGTATCCGTTCTCTCGCCCTGTCGGCGGACCTCGATCGACGTGCCGCCGCCAGGCTCGCGCGGCGGCCCCTGGCGAATGGTCAGCGCCGAGTTGTAGTTCACAATCGACCAGTCTTCGATCGCCGCCAAACCGAGGACAGGCGTGAGCGGCTCGCGCGGCTCGTATCGAAAGGTGGTTCCGACGCGGTTGAGCTGCGCGGTGATCGGCGTGCCGTCCAAAAACGCCTCCACCGAATGGCGATCGACGCCCACTCCGTCTGGGCCATCGGACAGCGAGAACACCAAGGGCTGACGGGCATCGTGCGTGCGCCGCGGCGTGTAGTCCAACAGTTGCGGAGGCGAAGAGTCGGCCCCCGGCCAGGCGCGGTCCTCGATCCACCGTTGTTCGTCGCCCAGCCGCACCTGCCGGACGATGGGCGTGACGGCGGTGCGGCTCGTGCCGAGAGTCAGCCGGTACTGGAACCAATGGTGCCCCGCGTGGATGGCCGGCAACCGGGTGCCGCTGGAAGTGAACTGGGAGTTCGGCGTGCCATCGGGCCCGGCCAACGGCGTCCACTCGCGCGGTTCGCCGTCGCAGTCCGCCGCCGAGCGAACCTGCAGTCCGACGCTCGTGCCTTCCGGCGTCTCGGCCTGCCAAGAGACCCGACCTTGCTCGCACGGCTCCGTCATTCGCTGGGGGCGCGAGATCATCTGGCCTTCGGCCGCGTATTGCGGCGGATCGGGTTGCGCGGCCCAGGCCACGCTCCGCAGCCGGAATTGCCGCGAACTGAACAGGTTCGGCGAGTCGAAGCCGATTTGAACGACAGCCATCGCTGCACCGCGCGGGGCCCGCGACTCGACGGTCACGTCGTACCAGGCGTCCCTGGGAGCGGCGAAACGGAATGTGGTGGCCTCCAAGACGTGGCCGTCGCGATCCAACCAGCGGATCTGGTTCTGATACGACTCCTTGTGCCCCTGGGCCATCGACAAGTCGAGCGTATGTGCGGCGGCGATCGTCAGCCGACACAGCGCTGCCTCGGCAACCGGGATGGGCGGCGAAGTGAGTTCGAAGGCCGTGTCGATCTCCTTGTCGTCGCGGTGTACGAACAGGCTCCGGCCCAAAGCCGCATCGTCGGCGACCTCGATCTTCAGGGCCTGCTGGTAGTTCTTGATCTGCCAGTTGCTTAGATCGCGATCGAATCGCCACTCGACGACGGCTTCCCAGCGGCGGGCCAATTGCACCGCCTGATTGTGGCCAGGCGCGCAGGCGACGTCGCAGCTCGTGCAGAATCGCGCTGCGCGATCTGCAGCGGCCGCCAGCGGGTTGGCTTCCAGCACACCCAGCCCGATCGCAATCAGTGCCGCCACACGCGGCAGCATCCGACGGTACGTGTTCACCTCAACAACTCGCTTTCTAACGATGCTCATAAGAACCGCTGACAAAACGCTTGGCGCGGGTCCACGCCGTCTTCATCGCTGCTGTTGCTCTTGCCCGTTTTTCTGGTCGAGGTTACGGTGGCTTCTGACATAGGCTCCGATCGTGCCGACCGTGTCGACCCACAACTCCGGCTGGGCCTGCAAGTACTCACCCAGGGCGGCGATGTTGCCCGTGGACAGGCCCTCGCCGCCGGGATGCTGGGGTACCTCGTGGGCGACGAGGATGAGCCAGTAGCCCGAGGCGAGCGCCCGATCTGCGTAGCTCTTCAGTTGGGTGAGGCCATCGCGGTCCACGCCGAGGGCCTGGACCATGGCCAAGTCGCAGAACGCGGGATTGTTGAAGTATTCGCCTCGGTAGCCCCGGCCGACGAGGAAGTGCCGCGCCACCACGGGCACGTAACTGGCCCGATTCTCGCCGCGGCCCACGAAATCGAGGCCGCAGGGATAGGCGTAGCTGACTGGCGTGACGCCCAGCATCTGGCGCAGGCTCCGGTTGGCTTCGAGCAACTCGGCCTCGATCTTCTCCAGGGTGTAGTTCTCCAGTGCCCGTTCGCCGGGGCCGATCCAGGGAAAATTCCCGCTGCACGGGTGGTGGACCGAGTGATTGCCGATTTCGTGCCCGTCGGCGGCGACCGCGCGCCACAGATCCTGTTTCTTCTCGACGTTGGCGAGGCTGACGAAGTACGTTACGCGGATCCCGCGCTCCTTGAACAGGGCGGCGCTGCGATGGTCGACTTGGCTTTCGCGTGCGTCGTCGAAAGAGATGGACAACGCGCCTCGCACGCCTTTGGGCCAGGAGAACCTGGCGGCCGGAGGGGCCTGGGCCTTCGAGCTCGCGGGATTGTCCACGTCACACGCATCGCAGCCCGCGGGACGGTGCCGCGAATCGGCCGCGGATGGACCAACTCGCTCCGCCTCTGGTCCGCTGGCGTCATCGCCGGCCAGCGCTGGACTCGTGAGCAACAGCAACAACGCGCACACAGACGAAACGGATTTCACGGGCAAAGCCTCCTGAAACCAAGCGGTCATGGAGCGAGGCGACGTCCATTTTGGAATTTACGACGTGAGCCCGCCCGAACGGAGAGTCTTGTGGCCACGCCGGGCCGTGTCAATGCCCCGCTTTTCCTGGCTGGCCAAGCCGCACGCCGCAGTCGCCGCTGCTTGCAGGGGGTGAGCCGCAGCCGGCGGAACGATGAAGGGACGATGCGATGGTCCCAGGGCGCATTTGACACTGGCGAGATAGCGGGGTACTTTGGCGTCCTGGGTAATCGCGTTCGGTGTCGTGACGGCAGGTGCTGTGCGAACCAGACAGGCGTGTTCTGCTGCCTTTCCCGCGACAGGCAGGCAACCCAGCGCAGCGAAGGTTGGCCTTGAAGGAGTGACCATGGTCCGGAGAAGCGGTGTATTGGCGTTCTTGCTGGTCGGCGTGAGTGCCGCGTCATCGACGCCGGCCGCATCTTCCCTCGATGAAAGCAAGGTGGTTCCCCCCGTCCAACCCCGAACGCTTGCCTCCTTTGAAACGCGGTGCGCCACATTAACGATTGATGAAGCCGGTCGGGTCACTTCGCTTCTGCAGAAGGCTTCAGGAAAGGAGGGACACGCCAGGGAGCTGCTGGCTGCCCCGACGCCCATGGTTACCGTTGTCCTGGAGGGCAACCGCAACGTCGAGTGTCGCAAGATGTCGGTTGACAACGGGATTCTGACGGCGACCTTTCCGGGGCTGGACGGCCATGCCAGGCTGCGCTGCGAGTCCAAGGGCGACTACCTAAAGTTCACGGCGCTGGAGGTCACAGTCCCGCGGATCACGTCGTTCGTCTTCTTCCAGTGTGCCCCGGGTGTGACCCAGTACCGCGGCGGATTCGCGGGGCTGGTATCCGACGACGACTCCGGCATCGCCCTGCGGGCTTTGGATTTGGAGGTCAACTGCAGCACCGCGATGAGCGCCAGCACCTCCGCCGACCTGGGCCTGACCGGGTACAGCGCGGGCTTGGCGGCAGGTCCGCGGTCCGAATTGCGCCCGATGCTGAAGGCCATGGCCACGCAGGAAGACGTGCCGCGATCGCCGCATGGCGGTCCGTGGGCGGCGGAATCGCCGATGGCCCGCCTGTCGTACCTGTTTGTCCAAGATGCATTCACCGACACCGGTTCCTGGATTGATCTGGCCCGTCGCGGCGGCTTTGGCATCCTTCACTTTCGGGAGCCGTGGTTTCGCACGTTCGGGGACTACCGGCCCAACCCCAAAAACTTCCCAGGCGGCATGGACGAGATGGTGGCCGCCGCGGACCGACTGCACGCGGCAGGCCTCAAGCTGGGTCTGCACACCTTGAGCGGTTGCATCCGCACCGAATCGCCCTACATCACCCCAGTGCCTTCGCAGGAACTAATCTCCCTGGCGACCTACACCCTTGCCAAAGATTTCGGCAAGGCCGACGACACCCTGTATGTCAACGAACCGCCGGTCGACCAGCACTCGACCGTGTTCACCTACCACGGCGCCACCAACGTGTTCCGCATCGGCACCGAGCTGGTCCAGTACACGGCGATCTCCCGCCAGCAGCCGTACTGCTTCGGCAAGTGTACGCGCGGAGCCTTCGGCACCCAGGCCCAGGACCATCCGGCCGGCGTCAAGGCGGAGTTTCTCAAGCAAGTTTATCTGGCCTTTTATCCCGTTCCCGGGAGCGGCCTGATGGACAAGCTGTCCGACGACATCGCCCGCGCGTACAACACCTGCAAGGCGGACTTCCTCTATTTCGACGGGGCTGAGGGCATGGGCGTCGGGTATCCCGACAACTGCATGCGCTGGACGAGCTTCCGCAAGTTCAACCGCGACTGTCTCAACGAGGCCAGCAACTGGGGGCATCACAATTGGTGGTTCCATTCGCGCACCGGCGCCTGGGACTCGGCACACTGCGCCTGGAAGCCGTTTCAGGACCAGCACGTCAGCAGTGCCGGGCTCGCGCGGATGAACGACCTGCTCGAGCCGCAGATGGGATGGTGGTCGCTGAACGGCCCGGGGCCTCGCCACCGCAGGCAGCACCTCGATGAGACGGAATACTGGATGGCGAAAAACATGGCCCTGGATGCCTCGATGTCCCTAGGAGGCCTGAGCGTTGGCGGTGCCCCCGCAAACGCCCGGGCGATGGACATGCTCACTGTCATCGGGTGGTATGAGCAACATCGCCTGGCCAACTACTTCGACCAGGCGACCATCGACCGTGTTCGCGAGCCCGGCAGGGACTTCCGCCTGCGTCTCAGCGACGGCGGCGCGTGGCAATTCACGCCGGTCGAGTACTTGCCGCACAAGGCCGTCGTGTCCGGGACGGAGCCGGCGCAATGGACTGTAGACAACCCCTGCGAGCAGCAGCCGTTCCGGGTCCGCATCGAGGTGCTGCAGTCGCCCCTTCCGCCCGACCCCGCCGCGCCGCGGTCGATCATCGACTTCAGCGACACATCGCTGATCGCCCGCCAGGACTGCGCCGCCAATGTGACGCAGCAGATCCTGACCGAGACGGCGGACGTGAAGGGAGGCCCTCGAAACCTCCGGATTCAGGCCGTCAACAGGAACGATTTCTCCGTTGGCGCCTGGACGAGTCTGGGGACTTCCTACGCATTCCCCTACCGCGACATCGGCGCCTGCTCCGGCGTCGGGCTCTGGGTGAAAGGCGACGGCAGCAGAGCCGTCCTGAACGTGCAGTTGCGGACGGACCGCATGTTCGGCGCGGCGATCTCCGAGCACTACATTGACCTGGATTTCACCGGCTGGCGCTATTGCGAGCTGCTGTTCCGGGAACGTGACAGCGATCGCGCTTTCGGCCTGAAGTGGCCCTATGTGCGCGGCGCCGGCTACGAGCTGTGCCACCGCGACCTGCAAACCGCCCGCGTCTCGGAGATCAACCTGCTGCTGAACCAGATCCCGGCCAAAGGCCGGGTTGACGTCACCGTCGGACCAATCATGGGGCTGACGGCGGTTGACACCACGCTCCGAGACGTTGCCCTGACCGTCAACGGGAGGCCGTTGCGGGTCCCGGTAGCGATCTCCTCCGGGGACCTGCTAGAGCTGGATGAGGATGGAGCTGGCGTACACTACGATCAGCGCGGAGCGCTGCGTAGCCGTTTCCAGCCGGAATGCCCCGAGGGGATACCGGTCCTGAATGCCGGCATCAACCACCTTGCGTTTGCCTGCGTCTCTCCCGGCGCCGCCCCCGGCCGGGCGGTCGTATCCGCGGTCGCACTGGGCGAGCCCTTCGGTACACGCGCCGCGGACGTTGACTGGTCGAAGCTCCGATACGAGTACGACATGCCTCGCGTCATCACCCGATTCGACGGCCGGGACAACTGCTGGACCTCCGTGCTGCGGGACGAAGGCGGCGCAAGCCCCGGGGACCAGGCGACGCTTGAATTTGACATCGCCGTCGAAGAAATCGGGGCCAACAAGGTCCAGCCGACGTTGGTCGTCAACGGCCGGGAGCTGAGCGTGCCGGCTGTGATGGCCAGCGGACAGGTCTTGCGGTGCCGCGATGAAAGAAGCTGGACGCTAGTCGAGAAAGGGCAGCCCCTTCTCCAAGGGGAATTCGCCGAACCGTTGCCCGCACTGACGAAGGGAGTCAACCGTCTCCAATTGCGCTGTGACGAGCTTGGCGCTGCCGACTGCCGGATCTCCGTCCGTTGCGTGAAAGTGTATGGGCGGTGGATGCGCCCTGAGTAAGCTACAATGGGCCTTAAGCCAGATGGGCTGACGCGCGGCGAACGACGCTCCGCAAAGCGATTGTCAGTTATGGAAAGGGAGAACGCAACATGTGCCAATTCGGGATGTACACGACGAGGCTGTTTTCCGTGCTGGTGGCGGTGGGGACCGTGATCTCATGCCCTACGTATGCCGCGGATCGTGCGGTGATCGAAGTCCGCGGGGACTCGAAAGCGGAGGTGCTGTGGTTCCGATCCGGTGCGGTGCTGTTCACCGATCGCGGTTACCGGCTGGCTGAATTCCCGGCTGCGTTGGCAGGGGAGAAGTTTTTGAGAAGCTCGATCGATGCCATCCAGTTCGATGTGTTGCGAGGCGGCCGCCTGATCGTGCTCACCCCTCAGTCCATACCGGGCGCCGCCTCTCAAGCCGAGGCTCTCGAGAAACAGGGGTTTGTGCGGACCAAGGAGGACCGCTTCCAGTTGTTCGAGACACGCGAGATCGATCAGGTGCTTGTGTACGAAAAGCAGACCACCGCCGGAGAATCCTATCGCTTTGGGAAATGGACGGTCGTGCTCGGGTTCGAGGACGCTCGATCCGCGCGAAACCGGCCGCGCGCGGCTGAGGGAAAGCCGTTTTTCGTCTACCCGGCGGACATCCCCAATACCGGAGTGCTGTTCGTGGATCGGCAGAAGGAAGACCATTCCGGACACGGGCACAATTCGATTGCCGAATGCCGGAACGGGGACGTCATCGCCTTCTACAGCGTGACGGGAACGGGCGCCGACAATTGGAATGGGCACGGCTGTGCGGGATGGTCGGAATACCGGCGTTCGACCGATGGCGGCTTGACCTGGAGCACCCCCACCCCGTTCGAGTATTCCAAGCGGATGTTTGAAGGGACGGAGATGTGCTCCGCCCTGGTTTACTCGGTCGTCACCGCGCCGAACGGAACCCTGGTGGCCACCGTCATCCACTATGCGAACGAGAAATGGGAGAAACAGCGGGCGCCGGCCTACTTTCTCAGCAAGGACCAAGGGCAGACGTGGCAGGGTCCGCGGGCGTTTGACGCATCGGCTACCGTCCAGGATATCGCCTACACGATGGATACGTCGTTCGTGCATGCCGGAGAGATCTTCATCGTCTTTCGGGGCGGCGGGTCGAACATGACGCCGGGTGGACCGCAGACTTTGTGGGTTTCCAGCGACAACGGGGAGTCTTTCCGTCAACGCAGCGTGCTGCCCTTCGACCACGCCACCTATTACTGGGCCGCCGGGGCGCTCGACCACGGCGAAATCATTGTCTACACCTACGACGCCCATCTGAAGACAGAGGCCCCAGCGGCTGAACAGAACATCCCCTACACGATCAGCCGGGATGGTGGGCGGACTTGGTCGGAGGTCCGGACCACGCACTTTGCCAAAGGGATCCGCAATATGCAGCTCTCCGGAAAGCTGGGCCAGTGGTACTTCATGCAAGGGCGAAGCGGCAGCAACCCGCGGGAATTGGTCGGCGACGATCCCGGTCCAGACAATTTCGTGCTTTACTCGTCGCGTGACGGCATTCAATGGGACGAGGGGATTGTCCTGATGAGCAGGTTGCAGACTCCGGGAGGGGGCGACTGCTACTCCGCCAACGAGATCATCGGCAAGTACAATCCCGCGACACCCCAACGGTTGCTGATCCATTCAGACGTCAGCTATTCGGGTGCAAAAACGAACATGCACCAGTGGTGGGTGACAACGGCCCCGTGGACGCCCGGACCCCGGGTCGGCGCCACGGAGGGCAAGGATGCAAACGGATCGCATCTTCGCGCGCGGAGAAATCGCTGATAGGGCCATCCAGCCAAGCTCCACCGGGCTGGATGGAGGCGAAGGGTGTAGTGCATACGGGCCTAGTGCCGTTTCCAGGGGCAGAGTGGGGCAGAAAAGGTGGGCAGAAAAGTGGGGCAGGTGTCAGGAACCGATTCGCCCGAAAAACAGCGAAAACGGTTCCTGACACCTTTGCGCGTTCGCCCTGCTCCGTAAAGGCGAAAGGCGCGTGCCTGCGACCGCCACGGCCCTTTGAGATGCCAATTTGGCATCTCAAACGCTCGAACTCCTCCCCATCCAGTTGAAACATGAAGTCGTCTGGAAACCGTTCGAGATTGCGCCGGACTTGTCGTTTCAGATAGCTCGTGGTCACGCCGTACAGTCTCGCCACATCCGCGTCGAGCATCACCTTCTGCCCGCGCAGGAACACGATCGCCCGCTCGATCCGCTCGGCAGGAGTCAGGGAACTGTTCTTCTTTGCCATCGTCACCCGTCCTTTCCGTTCCTGGTGGCCAAAGTGCCGTCATTCTACATCGACGACTTCGAGTTCGCACCTACCGCGCCGCTTGGTTTGCGGCGGCAACCAGCGCCACGATGCCCGCCCGTATCGCTTCGGGCAGCGCTGGCCAAGCGTCGATGATGCGGGCAAGTTAACAAGAAGCGGCTGCCGCAATCTGCTTGCAGATCCTGACCCATGCCTCGTCACGCTCAGCCTTCATCTCGGCAAGCGGTTTGTCGGGCGGGATCAATGCTTGGGTGTCTTCCAGTGGATACAGGTGATAGGAACTCGCTCGGACCGGAATCCACAAGATCTGGACACCAGCATTTTCAGCCAACTTCAGAAGGGGGCAAAGCTCATGATCGTGAATGAAGTCCGATGCCAGGAAGTGCGGCGTTACGAGCAACACCGCTACTCGCGTGCGGGCAATGGCCGTTTCGATATCGGCGGACCATTTCGATCCCGCTTTGATCTCCAGATCGGACCAAGCTTCGATCAAGCCTTGACGAAGGTACGGAGTCAAATGAGTACGCAAATCGTCCAGCCACTTCTTTCGGCCTTGATTGTCTTTGTGACTATAGCTGATGAAGACAAGATCACGGACGGCGTCCCGGTCCTGCAAGGCACCAGCCGAACCGGTCTGGCGCCCGCCGTCGTCCGTCGGCTTGTGCTGCGTGCCCTCGGCGGGGGCCGCGTCCGGGGGCTGCGAAGCATCGACCGAACCGCCGGCCGCCGCCGGGATGGCCTGCCGCTCGGTGCCCGTGCGGCCAGCCCCGTTCTGGGGCACGCCCTTCGCCTGCTCCTGCCTAATCGCTCTTGTCACAGATGCCTGTCTGACCAACACCTGCTCCAAGAGAACAAGCTCTCCTCTCAGTCCGCGGTCGATTTCGTCGGGCTCCTCAAACCGCCATTTTCGGAGCATGTCAGCAATTGGCGCGTGATGTTCTGCCAGTACCTTTCCTTCGAAGTCGAATGCATCGAGGTCCAGTTCCGAAGCGGATGCTTTCCGGTATTCACTGGCCAACTTGCCCAAGACGAAGGCCAAGAACCGCTGGCAAGCCTTCAGCGCAGCTTCATGCCAGCATAGATACCTCGGCTCCCGATACACTCGTTGTTCATTGTTTCGGTCGACATACTTGGTCCTTAGTTCGGCGCCTTGTAAGCCTCTCACAACAAGTATCCGGTTGAGTGTGTCGATTAGTGCGCGGATGCGAGATGGAGGGCCGCACATCGCGTTAAGTCGCTTCCGAACAGCGACGAGGTCCGAGATAAGACCGGCCGGCGTCGCCTCGTCGAAATCCTCCTCGTATCGCGTTTGCGCAAGGACAACCGTCTGGAATGCGCTTCGCAACTCCGCCGACACCTTGCACGCCTCCATCCAGTCGAAAGGCAGCGTCTCGATCCGTTGGGCTACCGCGCCAACCTGCGTTGCATTGTCCGCTGGGTCAGTAACTGACTGGGAGACTTTGCTTTGACTCTCCTCCCGAGACCGGATGACCTGGACGCGTCGCATCTCGGCAGGAAGCTCAATTGAGACCGATGATAGCCTTTGAGGTTCCTTCCCCGAACCGCTCACGAAAGCACTTGACATGGTTCCGCCTTTCATGTCGGGCCGGCCGCCGGCGCGTGATACGTGAAAGGCAGGTAACTCGCATCACCGCCGACAGCCGTTCAGCCGGGGATCAGCCGGCTGCCCGTTCGCCCCATCTTACCGCGCGGTAGCGATCTCGTCACCCTGAAAAGAGCATGCCGCCACCGTTTCCGCGCCGGCTCGTCAGGCGGTTGAAGCGGTTTGGCAAGTGGTTAGTGACGGGTCAGAAACCAAGTCAACCAACTCGTCAATACGGAGGCAACTACGACGTTGACGAGACCCCAGACAGTGGCTTGCCGATAGCGTGTTTTTTCGAGTATTTGAAGCCTGACAGCAACCTCGTCGTTTTTCGTCGCTTGGTTGCTCTGCAATGCAAAGAGCGACTTGTGGATTGCCCTTAAATCGTCCAACGCCTGCGCGCTCTTGGCGTGAGCATCTGCGCTCACCGCTTGCGCGTCTGCACTTCTGGACTTGGCGTCAAGTGCGATTTCATGCCACGTCATTTTCGCGTGCTCCTCCGGCGTCAATCCGGGCAGATAACTCCACCACTTGTCACACGCGGTGCGGTCCTTTGCGAGCACGTACTTAACGACTTCAGGAAGCCACAAGTCATTGGTGCCATCTGGAAAGCGTTCTTTCGCGTACTGAATCGCTTCGTTGTAGAAATCGACCCTCCCATGCAGGCATTCTGGACCGGGTTCATAGTGCCGTCGATTCCACTGTCCAGCTTGCCGGTACTCGATCCTCAGTTCATGCAGCGGTCCACCGCTATTGGAAGTCAAACCGACAAAACCGCAGGTTCCACAACAGCCTTTCGCTTCCGACATGGCAACGCCTCCCGGCTTGACGAATCAGGCCGAGGTCTATACCATGTTGGTGACAAGTCCGCATGGTTCTCGGCCGCGAGAATTCACCGAAAGCCGCCATCCCCCGATGGCCGCTTTTTCATTCTACCCGCGTCGTCGTGAGTTGTCACGCAGGGTTGTACGTGGACAGGTCACGGCCGGCCTTGTGAGAGTTCTTGCAGTCGCACCAAGAGGGCGAGCATCACCCTTGGCGCGCCCCGGAAGCCCTCAGCGGCTTCGTGTTCCTGAACGGACAGCATGGCGTCTTTGAGCTTGTAAGCCGGCCCGTCGCCATGAAACGCCGCATCTTCAATCGCGGTCAGGTCCAGGATTAGGCGGGTCTGGCCCGTGGCGCGGAGCCGCTCGTACTGGTCAACAGCCTCCCGCCAGTAGCGGTCGTGCCACCAGTGATAAGCCGGCGGTTCGGCTTCGTTTGACGAAGCCGGCGGGGTCCATGTCTGGATGAACTGCCGCTGCTTGTGGCTCTCCGGGGCTGGCCGGCTTCCACGTTCCCGGTCCTGCCGCCGAAGGCCGGCGAGTACCTCGATGACGTTCTCGTGTGTGGCCCGCCGGTGCTTGAGCAGCCAGCAAGCGACGACCGTTCCCGTCCGGCCGACGCCGCCCCAGCAATGGATGTACACCGGCTTGCCCGCGTCTGCGAATGCGTCGATGGCGTCGAGAATCACAACCAACTCAGACTCGGATGGGACCGCCAAATCCTGAACCGGGAACCGGACGCACTGCACGTCGGGGCAGAGTTTTCGAGCTAGGTCTTCGTAGGGGACGAAAGCCAGCCCTTGATGGTTCGTCTCCCCCTCCTGCATCAGGTTCACGAAGACGCGCACGCCGGCATCGAGGATGGCCTGAATTTTCTTGCCGTGAGCGTCTGGGTGCTCCGATCCGGGGTAGGCGCCGGCAAGCAGGCGTCCGGGCTCTACCCAGTAGCTTGACCTCGTGGGCGGCGTCAGGTCGGGCGGCGTCGCGGCCCGGAGTTCGGCTTCGTGTACCAAGTCTCCGTGCCACTTTGCCAACTTGGGACTCGCCGGCAACGGCATCGCCTTCAAGGCGTGCATGTCGCCAGTCTGGGCGATTGCCAGAGCGCGGCGGACGGCGGCTTCGTTTTCCTTTCGGTGTGACGGGCCGCTGGTCGAGAAGTCGGGCGGGGTGGGAAGCAATTCGGGTCTGATCTTGGCGGGGCGGGGCGTGGGCAAAGTGGAAGCGTTGGCTTTGGGGGCCTCGGGGCGGGCTGGACGGAGAAGCGAAGACAGTGCCTTGTCGATCATGTCCGGCCGCGCCAGTCCCTTGAGCCATTTCTCCGGAATGCCTGACTCGCCCCAGAAGGCGCCGGCGAGTTGCCCGCAGACCGCCCCGGTCGTGTCCGCGTCGTCGCCTAGGTTCACGGCCCGCAGTACGGCTTGGCGGAAGTCGGTTGCGTCGTGGAACGCCCACAGGGCCGCCTCCAGGCTCTTGACGACGTAACCGGAACCCGCGATTTTCGGCGGCTGTTTTTGCCGAAAACTGCCGGCGGCCACTTCCTCGATTTCGCGGTGAAGCGGGAACAACTTCTTGAGGGCAACCAGCGGCGGCCAGTCCGGTGCCAGTACCGCGCTCCGATCGACGCCGGCAATCAACGCCGCCAGCACCAGGCCGAAGTACGCACAAGCCGACTGGCACTGGGGGCTGGCGTGCGTGGGCAGGCTGGACTCGACCAGGAGATGTACCAGCTCGGCCAGCTGATCGGGAAACAGATCGGCGTACCGGATTGGCACGGGAGCGAGTCGCATGATGGATCCGTTTCCGGCCGCGTGTTCGGACGGATCGCCGGACGTCTTGGCGTCATTCGATTTCTGGAATCGGCTCAGAGCGCTGCGGGTTGCGTTGCCGATATCGAAGCACCGGCCGTTGACGGAGTACTCCCCGTTTCGCCACCAGGCGACGTAGCGGTTGGCTTGGTCGTTCAGGTCCCAGCCGGCGCCGCCGATGCTGTCGGCCAAAGCGAGAGCCATGCTGGTATCGTCGGTCCACTCGCCGGCCTTCAGGCCGTGCGGCCCGCCGGCCCGGTATCCGGTGACTCGCTTGAAGCTGCCGGCGGCCATGAATTCCACCGCGGCGCCCAACGCGTCGCCGACCGCGAGCCCCACGAGTGCGCCACGCTTGCGATCAACGACGGGCTCCAATGTGGCCATGTTCGGGTCTCCCTTCAGCTTGGTGGACATGGAAACGAAAAATGTCCCGTCTTTGCCCCCTACTTGGGTGAAAGCCGCTCAATTTCCGACTTGAGTTCAAGAACCGCCAGGTTCTTTGCGGGCCCCTCCTTTCGCCCCTCCCAATTGTCAACCCAACAGACAATCACGTCGCAGCCATTCGGATCATGCCCGTGCAGCAGGAAGTTCTTGCTCTCATACTCGAATTCGATGCGGACGTGCTCCCACTTGGTACCCGATGGATTGACTCGCCGCTTCCCTTCGCAATCTGGGAAGCCAGTGCGCACGCTCTCAACCAAGAAGCCTAGTTCACGGCTGACCATCCCAAAAAGGTACACAACGCCCTGCTCATTGAGCGGCGCGTATTGAAGTCCGCGAAAGTTCCCCAGCGGTTCCCCCACCTCGCCGCGCTCCGACTTTTTCTCTTTCTCTCCCGCTGGCTTTGGCGGCTTCTTGCGCTGACCTTTGATGATTCGCTTCGCCAGTGTTATGGCTTTGGTCGCCGGAAGCTTGGCGATCTCGTCCAGTTCGTCGTTCGCGACGCTCACACCGCCCTTGCTGAGGACGGCAGACTTGATTTCCGGCGCTTTCTCTGCCGCGGCGTCCAGCTTCTCCGCGAATTTTGCCCACCTTAGTATCGTGCCACCAGACACATCTAACTGCCTTGCGATCTTTTTGGCTGTGTCGCCGACAGCTTTCTTTCCCTTGCTTTTTCGGTCTCCTCCGCGTTTGCCCTTCATCGAATTGTAGAGGCTGCCAAAACAGTAACTGAGTTGCGTAGGCGTGCAGTTGCGCCTGGCAAGTTGGTTGTCGATAATCCACAGCTTGACTTGGCTCAAATTCGCGAACTTAAGCTCTGTCGTTCTGAATTCGATTTCGTGCTTGCGGCACAAACGGTATCTAGTCATCCCGTCTACGATGACGTTCTTGCCGCTCCAAACCACAATCGGGTCGCGGCAACCTTCTTCGAGCAGCAATTTTTCCAAAGTTTCAAGCTCTTCGTCGCTCTGCGGCGGCAGCAGCGTGCGCAACTCCTCGTTTACGATCAGCTCTTGCATTTGGGTACCTGTTGTTGAGGAACGGCCGTGATGGCGTCAACCAAGTGACAATCGGACACGACCCGAGGGAACAAATGGCCTTCGCCATACCCAGGACCGCGCAGGAAAAACGGCGTGGCGGACCAGGTCGAAAACAGTCTTGACGCCCAGCTTGCGCTGTACGGTTTCCGGGCCGCTGATCCAGAGCCGGCGGGCGCGTGGGGGAGGTGCCAGATCTCCAGCAGCCGGACGGTTTTCAGCGTCACTTCGCTGAGAGTGAGTTGCCGCTCCTTGGCCTTCTTGCGCGGCTTGGCGATGGGCATGAATTGCTGGCTGAGCCAGCGGGACGGGACGTGTCGGCGCGGTTCGTCGAACAGCGAGTTGACGACGGGGTTCTCGATGACGACGCGCGGCATGACGCGGCTACCTTTCCACCGGGCACGGCCGATAGACGCTGGCGGAAAGGTAGTACAAACGCCAACGCCTTCGACCAGATTTCAGCCGCGCAGTTAACTAGACCGCGCGGCACCCGATGGCAGTAGGTTAACACGTCCGCGAGGGGTTAGCAACAGCAGAGGTAGGGTTTCCGGGGGCTTGGACGCGCGTTCATTCTGTGATGTTTTCCTCCTGACCGGACGGTTGAGCGTCACTCGGGAGGCCGAAAAAAAGGGGACGGGGGACTTTTCGTGGAGCGTGGAGTCGCGGTCGGACCCAAGCACGAGCCGTAATGACCTTCGTCCCCTTTCTTCCGCTCAACATGGCCAACGCCACCGCGTGGGCCAAGTGAACCCGCAACGTCCGGTAGATCGCTCGGACAAAATCACCGCTGGCCTGCCGGGGCTTCAACTCCGGGGAGCCCGTCAGCAGCGCCGCGTCCAACCGTGCCTTGGGTTGCTCACGTCGCCACCGCCGAATTGCCGCCAGGTTGTACTTTCCCGGCTCGCCGGGCATCCCCCGCGTCCGCCAGTTGCTCACCCAGCGCTCGCTAACCCCGAAAGCGTGGGCCACCGCCGCGGGTTGTCCCAACGTTCGAAACCCGGCCAGCGGTCACAGTGCGAGGCACTCCGAGATCGAACCTTCTTGCGAGGCACGCGTCAACTTGTGCGAGAATTGAGCGCGTGCTGCCGATCTCGATTCGCAAGCCTGCTTATCCTTGGCGACGGAAAGCTCCACTTGCGGGCGTTGACTTCGCGTATCGCATCTATGGCGTCGAGGAAAAGCACAAAGGCGATGAACGCGGCAAGAAATACTGGAATCGAGTAGAACGCAAGGAACTTCACGAATAGTAGTCCGACGCCCGTCGCTGCCAGCATGACCGCCATCGAGAATCGGAGCCACTTCCACCGCTTCATTCGATCGGCAAGTGCTTAAGCGGGAGCGGACAGCGGGACAGGTTCGCTTATGGGATCCTGGGGCTGTTCGCTGACGCTGCCGGCAAAAGGAATTCACGCCGCGACGCGAAAGCCGCTGATCTGACCCTGCTGGCAGGGTGTGGCATGGCGTTGCTATAATATCCGCAAAGGAGCGAAGCCAATGACCGCCATTCAAGTCGATGAAAACACGGCGAGCGTCCTCACGCAGTTGGCGACGGCTCGCCACATGAGCGTCGCGGAATTGGTCCGTATTCTGGCCACGCATGGTTCGGCCGCCAGGCCGAACGCGTCGGCGGTGGATTTCGACCAGGAATTGGACGCGTTGCTGTTTGACGGCCCGACGCTGCCGGCGGATTTTTCGCGCGCCGACTTTTATCGAGATCACGACTGATGCAGTATCTCGTCGACACAGGAATCTGGCTGCGGCTCTTCGACCGGATCGACCCCGAACACGCCGCCATTCGCAATGCTCTGCGGGCTCTTCGATCCAGCGGCCATACCCTGGCGGCGTGCCCTCAGAACATCGCGGAGTTCTGGAATGTCGCCACCCGTCCCGCGAGCGCCCGTGGGGGCTACGGCAAGAGCGTACGGATGACCGAACGACGCGTGCAGTTCATCGAACGGACGAGCACGATCCTGGCCGAATCGCCAGCCGCTTATCGCCAATGGCGCCAACTGCTCGTGGCCTTCAACGTGCATGGCGTTGCCGTGCATGATGCTCGGTTGGTGTCGATGATGCTCGTCGCTGGCATTACTCATCTCCTCACGCTCAACACCAGCGACTTCGGGCGATATCCTGGCATCACGGCGGTGACGCCTCGCGACGTGATCGCCACCCCGACGACGTGATGTCAGGAATCAAGAATCAACGGTTCCTGGAACCTTTTTCACTCGCCCCAGTGGGCGAGGTCGCGGGGCGTCCGCTCTGGTGGGCCGAGGTGACCAGGCCGTTCCCGTTTTCCGGCTTGGCTGGGTCTGAGCGGCGCGGTAGGCTCAGGGAATGGAATTCGTGGCGAGACGCCAATTGGTCATCGGTCGCTTAGGCCCGAACGCAGTGATAGCCGTCCATTTCAGCGGGATCGACCAACTGTCCTCGCGGGGTTCTGGCCATAACCGTCTCCCGCAAGCCGGGCCGCGCTCGTCGCGTGCAAGCAGGTCGAGTGTGGCACGGCTTACTTTGTTAGCCGTGCCTGCCCTGCGTTCGTCGTCGGACAGCGGCGCGGCGCATTTTGAGGCAGGGTTCCGTCGCACTTCCGGCACGGTTAACAAAGTAAACCTTGCCACACGCGGGGCGACGCCCGTCCAGGTTACGGTTTCGGTGGGTGAACCCCGACCCGGACCCACAGGTCCCGCGTCATGACGATCAGGGGGTGATTCAGCCGCAGGGCCTCGACGGTCGCTCGCCCCCGCGCGGTAAGACCGATGATCCGAGTTCCGTCGGCGGACCAGCGGAAATGGTCGGTCCAGACGTCGTGGCGGGGATCAAACAGCGGCACGGTTTCGTGGCTGAGCGGATCGGTCACCGACCAGCGGTCGGCCTTGAACGAATTGCACCGTCGGCAGGCGAGCCAGAGGTTGTCGCGCTGGGTCTCGCCCCCGGCGGATTCGGGAACGATGTGCTCCACTTCCAGGGCGATGCCCAGGAGCCGCTCCGAGCTGAGACAGTACCCACAGCGCTCCCCAGCGTCGCGCCGCACTTGTCGTCGCAGTTCGGCAGGTATGTGCGTCGACATCAGCCTGCCAGTCGATCGAGTTCGGGCAGTGGGCGACCTCGCCACTTGAGGAGGACCAGGGCGTAGGCCTTACGAAGCGCCAGCCGATCCGTGACGTCGCCCGGCTGGTACAAGGAAGGCACTTCGTCCGCCTTCAGCGTGGACTGGGCGACCTCGACCAAGTCCCGATTCGACAACGTCTCCAGAAGCGACAACTCGTCACAGATTTCCTGTGGCAGGTTGGGCGGCGGCCTGGGCACGGACTCGTCGAGGGCCGACACGACAAGTTCTTCGACCGGTCGATCGCTGGCTCTCGCCAACCGGTGCAGGCGATCCAGCAACTGATCGGGGACATTGATGGACAGCGTTTGACTCATGCAGGATTCGTCCATGCTCGCAAGGATAAGAACCGTTCCGGCTATCCCAGCCCCGACCTGAGGCCGACAGCCGAAACGTCAATCTACCTTGGATTATATCAGCGCCAACGGCCGCGTCAGCAAGACCCGTGGGAAAAATGGGCCAGAAACGCTGACGGGCACGAACCAGACGCCGGTGTCCACGGAGCTTGGCATCACTTGCCTCCAAAGACAAAACGTGGAATGCGACGGAGCCGCCGCCTGTTCGGTGCCGAAAACGGGCGCGGTGCTGGCTGCAGCCAGGACGCCCGCGGTCAAGAATTGTCGTCGTTGAATGTTGTTCGGGTTTATTCGACGTCCTTGCCAAAGACCTCCAGCTCGGTCACGCCGTTGTCGCCGAGCGGGAAGGGCTCCAGCAGGTCGGTCAGCTTCACCCACGCGGTCAACTGGTTCGGAAACACGAACTCTTGCGCGGCGGCCGTGTTTTTCAATGCGATGGCAACCTTGTGCCCGTTGGAGAACTCCAACGTCGCGCTGCTCCAGGTCTTTTCCTGATCCGGCATCGTCCGCAGGTACAACACCACGCGGCTCGTCTCCACCGTCCGGCCGAACTCGATCTTCAGCCACAAGTCGGTGCGTCGGTTCGGCATCCAGTACGGAACCTGCGGGGTTTCTTCGCCCGCCGCCGCGTTCCCATCGATCACGCTGCTCGGCGAGAATTCCGGCAGGTATTTGAAGTGGCGGTTTTGTTGTTGAAGCAGACCGCATCGAACCGTTTCAGGCTCTCAGGGTTCTTCGTCGGACCATTCGGCGGGCTTTCCGAGCGTGTTGGGGTGCGAAGTGGCCGTCACCATGGCAGCAGCTTCACCTGGGACGGCTGCAGTTCGACGCGATTCGATTTTCCGTGTCCTCGCAGCGTTGCCTGCTGCGCGGTATCGGTGGCATTTACGGCGATCACGGTCTGGGTGCCGTCCGCGGCGCGGAAGGCGCCGACCTGCAACGCGCCGGCCGGTTCCACCTTGGGCGGCGGGATCGCCTCGCCGAACTGCAGATAGGGACGGCCTGCGCCGTGATACAGTTCGATCCACTGTTTGTACAACGGATGCTGCGGTGGAAGACCATCGCGCAGGATCGGCCTGGCGGCGCCCTGGGCGTCCAATTCCAGAACCTGGAAATCATCGACCCACACGCGGCACGGCCCGTCGACGTGGATCATCACCCGCAAGAACTCGGCGCCCTCGGCCGGTGCCACGACCTCGACCGCGACTTCACGCCAATCGCCCGGTTCGGGAAACGGCAACCGCCACGAGCCGCGGCCCTGCAGTTCCCGGGTCAAGGCGGCGATGTTGATGGCGGCCGGTTTTCCCAGCCGCTCGGTGCGGCACCAAGCCGAAAGCCGGTATTTCCCGCCGGCACGCAACCCTCCGGGACCGATCGGCAGGTTGCGTGAGACCTGCGTGATTTCTCCCGCCGACTCGTTTTCCACGCGCAGACTGCTGGCGCCCGAATGCCGGATGTTCTGGTCGCGCCGCGGCTGCCCGGTGAACTTCTGTTCCTTCCAGCCTCGCACGTGGTCCCAGCCGGCCGGCACGTCGCCGACCCACTCTTCGAATCCACCGTGCGCCGGAAAGGGATACGGCTCCACCGGCCAGTGCGATACCAAGTGCGGCATCTGGCCCGTAACGATGCAGTGGGCCGTCATCGCACGGTCCTCGGCTCGCGGATTGCTCTGGAAGAGTGGCGCAAACTCATGATACACGTAACCGAACACGGACTCCGGCCGAGGGGGCGGGACTGGGGACCGCCTGAGCACTTCGTAATCGCGATAGTCCTGAATGCCGACTTCCTGGAGAAACCGTTCCTGCGGTTCCTCGTACCCTAGCACCATGTTCACACCCGCCGCGCGACACGCGGCCTGCATCTCCGCCATCTGGAGGTGCGCGGCCTCGACGTCCCAGATGCCGATGCCCGGCGGATGACCGTGCGTCGTGGCGCGGCAATCGCCGCCGCCGCGCATTCCCGCGCCGACCACCTGATCGATTTGAAACAACTCTCCGCCTCGTTGGGCCAGTCCCACGGCGATGCCGGTGAGCCAATCCCGCGACCACCGGTCGCCGCGGCAAAGCGTCGCCGCCTCGCCGCCGCGATACCAGGGCGGATTGGTGAGCATGACCTTGCCGTCCTTGCTGACCATGGCGTGCGGTTCGGCTTCGCGCTGGAACCGCGCGCGATCCTCCCATTCGAACGAACCGTCCTCGCGCTTGCCGTAGCTCAAACACCACTGGTATCCCGACGGCCAGAAGAAGGCGTGGCCTCCCGCACGCTTCACCGCGGCGACGCAGCGTTTCAGCCCGTCCTCCGAAGGATACGGCGGGAAGTACTGGGGCGGCACCCACGTCGCGACGCCTTCCCAACCCCAGAAGGTCACGATCAACGGCACGCCCTCGAAGTGCCTGGTCCAGTACTTGTCGAGCCACGCCTCGATGCGCTCCGGCTGGCCCAGCCACTCGCGGCCAAACCGCACCTGTGCCGGACCCTGCTTCAGCCAGGCGGGCAGATCGTCGCGTTCGGCCAGCCGCTTCACGCACCACGGCTGCTGCAAGGCCCACTCTTTGTAGATGGCCGCCGCGTCGCGCCAGTCGGTCGCGGTTCCTGCCGCACCGCGAAACACGCCGGCCACTACGGGGAACGCCAGGGCAACGGGCTTCTGCAAGTCGTGCCGCATCAGGTGACGCCAGCCGAGGACCATGCCGTGGGCTGTCCGCACGGCGAGCAAGGTCTTGGGATGCCCCGCGTCATCCTCGCAATACGTCACCACGCCGCCTTTCGCGCCATAGTAGCACCCAAATTGCGCCGCTAGACTGCCGGGCTGCGTGCCGGCGGCAGATCGCCCCGGATTCCAAAGGTGCGGGCGCTCCTGGACGCCGCCCTTCGTTGTGCCGAAAACCAGCGCATCGCCTGTGCCGTCGCCCTGCAGCGGGGCAGCCAAAGGCAGCAGCGGATAATCCACGCGTTCCACGAACGTGCCCGCTTCGCCCTCCACCTGGATGGCAAACCGGAACCGCCCCTCCGGCCCGGCTTTCACGACGCAGACGGCCGCCAGGTTCGGCTTTCCAATCCCCTCGAATCGCAACCGCAGGCCCTCGCCCTCGATGCGACGGACCGCCTTCGCATCCTGAGAGGACAGTTCCAAGGGCTGTCGCGGATCGCCGCCCGGCGGGACCACGACCAGACGGAACAACTCTTGGTCCCGCCCGGCCAACTCCAATTTTGCTCCCGCATCCGCCAACCGAACGGGCGCACCCGTCGCGCCATCCAGGCCCAGGACGGCATCCCCGCTGCGGACTTCGAGCACCTCCGCCCGGCAGACATTCGCCAAGCCGCCCAACAGCGCAAGACAGGCGGCAAATCCAAACGATGGTGACGCGGAAAAGAATCGAGCCATAACGTTCTCCTGTCTTCTTCGCTTGCTCTGTTCCGCCGCGCCCTTCGCGGCGTCTAGTTCGCGACAGGCCAACAGCCGGTAGTAGTTCATCTCGCCGTCGACGACCGACCAGACATCGAGCGGGTCGAGTTCGACGGCCCTGTCAAGCGAGGCATTCGCCTCCTGTTTCTGTCCGAGTTGGCGCAGCACATACGCCTTCAGCGTGTGCGCCTTCCAGGTACGAACGGCCCGGCCGCATGGTCAGGCCGATGGACCATTTCATGCGCTGACGCAGTTCCGTCTCGCCGATCGATACCGTCTTGCTCCCGTCCGCGTTTGCGGTCAGCGTGTAGTCGACCGGCAGGAACGAGGTGGCCCGGTGACGGCGAGGAAAATTCCATTCCACGCCGCCGAACGTCCACGCGCCCAACATGCCGATCAGCGCCGGCTTGATGACGGACTGCCGGTAGAAGATCTCGTCAGCGGAATGATATTCTATAACCCATCGAGTCTGAATTTAATAGGCCGGCGTTCTCGTGGTGTTCTCGTGAACCGCGGGGCCGCCGCCGATGGTCGCTTCCGGGAAGACAGTACGTGGGCACCTCTTGGGGCGTCTTGCGCCTCCCGGCCGCTTGTTTGGCCGGCCGTCCTCTTTATTTCACAGGCGACATGGTATCATGGCAGAAACTGGTTCGGCCCTCGATGCCTGCAGTGACGCGAGCACTAGGCACCACCACGACGCTGGATTGTCTTCAGGCTCACCACACCCCGGAGAATCCCCGTGAACAAGGCAATCGCCCTTTTCGGCCCCCTGGTATTGGCTGTCGGCGTTTCGGATCTGAAATCGGCCCCGCCCGAGCGTTTCATGGGCTTCAATACCTACGCTCCGAATGCGGAAACGCTCCGGCATTTCGCCGCAGCCGGCGTGAATACCGTGGTGTGTTTTCCAGCCAACGTCTTGGCATCCACGGGCGAGCCCTACAACAACGTCTATCCTCCCATCTGGAACGGTCCGGGGATTTATGACTTCGAGTGTCTGGACCGGCAGGTGACCGACAAGTTGGCGGTCAATCCCCAGGCGAAGTTCATTTTCTTCATCGACTTAAACACGCCGACCTGGTGGTGTCGGATACGGGGCTGTCCCGACAGCTTTAACGACCTGGGCCGAGTCGCAGCCAATCCCGTGTGGCGGCGCGACACGCGCGAGTACCTGCAGGCGGTGCTACGGCATTTGGAATCGAAGCATCGGGACGTGATCGTTGGCTACTTCCTGGCCTGCGGCAAGACCATCGAATGGCAGGACCTCAACAGGGGCGAGGCGAGCGAGATTCGCCGCGCGGCGTGGCGGCGTTGGATGATCGAACGGGGGCAGCCCGACCCCATCGATATTCCGCCGGCGTCGGTACGGGACCACGTTTCCCACGGTCCCTTCCGAGACCCGGTCGAGGACGGTCTGGCAATCCACTACTGGCGGTTCTCGCACGGACTGATCAGCGACACGATCCTGTACTTTGCGGCGGCGGCGCAAGAGGTGATCAAGCATCGTGCACCGCTGGGCCTGTGCTACGGCTACATCATGGAACATGGCAAGAACCGGTTGCTGTATGAGGGGCACTTGGATTTCGACCGCGTGTTTGCCTCGCCCAACTTGGACATCTTCTACTCGCCCGGCTCGTACCATGATCGACAGATCGGCGGGGCCAGCGGGTTCATGGTTCCCATCAGTTCGATCGAGCACCACGGCAAGGGATTCCAGATGAGCATGGATCATCGCACGCCGACGGCCCGGAGCGTGTCGGTCTTGGGCCGCGCGATCCCGGGCCACGAGAGCGGTTTCACCGACGAGGCCGCCTGTCTGGCCGGATTGCGGCGCGAGTTCTCGCTACGTCTGATCAGCGGAATCTCGACGTATTGGTTCGATTTGTTCGGACGCTGGTTCGAGGGCGAGGCTGTCTTCGACTCGATTGCCCAGATGCGCAAGTTATGGGACCGGTTGGCCCGGCCGCGTGAAGAATCCGTGGCCGAAGTGGCCGTGCTGGTGGACGCCGAGAGCATGTATTACCTGGACGGCAAGGCCGATTTCTATAACGACCTGCTGTACAAGCAACGGTACGGCCTGTACCGCATGGGGACGCCTTTCGACTTGTTTTCCTTCGGCGATCTGGCCACGCTGGACCTCTCACGCTACAAACTGGTCTTTCTCCCAAACCTGTTCGTGACCGACGCCAAGCGGCGCGCGCTGTTGCGGGACAAGGTGTGCACCGGCGGCAAAACCGTGCTCTGGGGCTACTCGCCGGGGATCATCGCCGACGGGAAATACGATCCCCGTCAGGTGGAAGCCTTGACCGGGATCCCGTGGGAGGCCGGGGAGCTAGCCTCGCGCGAGATGGACGGTTGGCGCTCCGTCTATTCACCGCGGCCGAACGTGCCGGCCGACGTGCTGCGCAAACTGGCCCGCGAGGCAGGCGTGCACATCTACTGTGAGGCCGAGGAGCCCCTGTACGCAAATGACCGGCTGATCGCCCTGCACACGATCACGGGTGGCCCCCGCACGATTGTGTTGCCCAAAAAGTGCCGCCGCGTCACCGAAGCGTTCAGCGGACGCATCGTGGCCGAAAACAGCGACCGTTTCGAGGATACGCTCACGCGGCCTTGCACTGTCTTGTACGACGTGGAGCAGTGAGACACGGCCGTGCGTGAGTCGGTTCAAAGGACAGGCAATGCGGTATTCCTGGAACAGCGTTCCCGCGTCATTGAGACTCTTGGAGCGACCTCGGCTCAGCCTCGAAGGCTTGGTTTGATCTCGAACACGCCGCGCGAACGAAAGAAGCAGACGTCAAACTCCAGGAAGAAGTTAATCTGGCCCAAGATGACCGGGACGTTGCGTGACCGACCCCACGCAAAGCCGAGTCCGGGCGAGGTCTCCGATAGTGCCGTCGGCCTTCATTCCCGAGGCGCCTTGGGCGTTCCCCGCTCGTCCCCGAGATAGCCGCTGCCACAGCAGTAGCGCACGTCCTGAACCTGCAGGAGGATGCCGTCCGGATCGGTGAAGTAGAGTTCCGGCGTACCACCCGGCGCACCGCCTCGATCCGGCATTCGCATCGTCACATACGATTTTAGCGGCGCGGGGCGGCGGCGTTCGTCGGCGCGGGGCGTAACCCCGTAGCCTGCGAGTGTCGCGAGAATCTGGTCGGGATTGAAATCGTCGACCGCAAAGCAGACGTGATCGATGAATGCAGGGGCGTGACGGTCGTCAGCGCCAACAAACGCAAGGGATTGGTTGCCCGTTCCCACACGAAGAATCGGCAGGGGGCCTTGATAGGTATCAATGGGCATTCGGAACAACTCTTTGTAGAACCCGACAGTACGCCGTTGATCGGGTACAAAGGATGTGACATGGTTGTAGTCTCTGACTGCCAACAACCCGGCGGCCGGGGCCGACTCTGGCACCTTGGAATGTTCGTTTTTGAGCGGGCCAGTGCCTCCGTCGTATGAACTGTCTTGGATTTGAACGACTATTCCATCCGGATCGCCGACGTACACCTCGAGCGTACCGCCGATCGGTTGCCCGCCGATTCGTACATGCGCTTTCATGGGAGCCGGTTTCTGCGCTAAAGCGATTCTGTGTGCCTTCAGAATTCCGACGACACGATCCGGGTCGAAGTTGTCAATTGAGAGACCGAAGTGAGTTATTCCGGGCTTGGCGTTGGCCCTGCTGGCCATCTCGAGGAATTGCGGCCCTTTGCCGACCCGCAGAATGATCGTCTCTCCCTGACGAGCCAGGACCGACGTACCAAACAACCTTTGGTACCAATCGAGCGAGCGTCCCAGGTCCGTGACATTGATCATCACATGGTTGATGGCGGTCACCGGAATAGCGCCCGATGCGGGCTCACTTCCAAACAGTCGGGGAGCCAGCGTCAAGGCACCCAGCGAACCGAGAAAGACGCGACGCGAGAGGAATTCCTGTGGAGATGCCGTCTTCAAGTGGTTCAGATTGGAACGCATCAATCATACTCCCTGTAACGTCGGCTGACTTTGAATTCTGGGCCACCCGCACCGAATGATGGGGCGCGGAACCGACCTCATATCTCGGAAGGTCAACCAGCAAATTTATCACTCATCCCTGGGTCGAGCAAGCGTGTTCACAACTCGCGCTATGACGAGTTAAACGCTTACCGGCCTTCAATCCGTCGACACCTTCGGCTGCACCTCGATTTCGTAAAGCATCCTCGCTTTTCCATCGGCCGAGACCGATAGCGAAACGGACAATGCACGCTCGACGACGCTCGTTCAGACCTCACCAGTCCGCTTGCCATTCACCGCCAACGCATAGACTTTCGCCCGCTCGGCGTGTTCGATTCGCAACGCAACGGTGGCGCGCCCCGCGCGGACCAGGTGCGGCAGTCGTCCCCAATCGAGCAACAATTGACGATTGCGGTCGCCGTAGCGAGTGCCGGTGGCCATCACGGAAAACCCCATAGTGAAAGACAATTCATCAGGGAGAAACGGGTTGGAGCCAGATCGTCAGTCGCGTTGTTCCAAGACACGTGCGGGCCTGGGTGCTTCTTGGGCACGGTCGACACTGGGCAGCCAGACCAGAGGGACCAGACAATCGACGTCGCTTGCCGAACCGTGCGACCCGCCCGTCGTTCCATTCGCTCGCGTGATCTCATGCTGACCGTGATCCGCCGTGATGATGATCGCATAACCACGAGCGCGCAGCCACGGAACGAGTTTTCCAAGCCATGCATCGGCCTCGGCACACGCTTCCCCCGCTTCCTTGGAAAATGGTCCGTGGGCGTGGAACACATCGTCGGTCTTCCCATACTGCACGATGACGAATTCCGGTTTCTCTTCGTCGACGACTTTTAGGAGTCCGGCCATCAGGTCCAAGTCGTTGGTCTTGTCCGCAATCGAAAAGTCTGCATAGCGCCCGAGTAAGCGGCTGCCCGTGTAGTCCTTCCTGCCAAATCCTCCGCTTTTCATGCCGTTTGCCCGCAGCACGCTGCAGAGATCTTCGCAGGCGATCTTCGAGTCAAACGTGGTAATGCCGGTCGTCTTCTGGGAGCCGCCCGTGATCATGCATCCGAAGTTAACGCATGTCACGCTCGGCAGAACAGAGCGAAGTTGAGCCTGGTTGTTGCTGAGCGCCAGGCTATTCAGATAAGGCGTCTTGTCACGCATCTTGTTCCAGATCGCGGCGCCGAAGGCGTCAATGCCGAGAATCGCCACTCTTTGTGATCCTCGCAGGTTCTTGACGATCGAGTCGATCGGTGGTGCTTCCGCCTGCTTTGGAGCCGGCAAACCAAGGATTGCAGCCACAGTCGGAGCAATCGCTTGCATGCCGTAAGTTGAAAGGGTCGCACCGCCGGACGCCAGTTCGGCGGTTGCTGAGGGCGAGACCGCGCATGACAAAACGACGAGCACAATCGAAGATAGGCTGAATGCGTTCATCACAACTCCTGTGGAAAGTGGCCTTCTGAGTCCAGGTATTCCAGGGCGGCATCGCCGATGCGTGCCCGCGTTTGGCACTGCTGTGTCTTCCGCTGCCTGTTGTGGTTCTCGTCTCCGCACGCTTCGTATCACCGATCTTGCCCAGCCGCCGAAGCCGTTCGGACGGCGGGGGGCTGATGCCACAGCGTGCGCCAGTACGCCCGGTCCGTTTCATACGGGTCGATTCGGTCTGTGGCCAGGTCGAAGCTCTCGGGCAAGGCGCCGAAACGCTGCATCCAACGGACGTAGTAATCGCCGGGGCGGAAACCGCGGATGTCAGGACGTCCGTACTCCTCCTGACGCACCTTGGCCGCGCGGATGGCCTGCAGGATGGCTTGATAATCGGGGTCGTTCGTATTGCGGAAGGCGGCGGCAGGCTGACCGCCCTTGGCCCGGCACCACTCGTAGCCGCCCGCTGGCTTGGACAACGACGCCCGGAGAATCATCGAGTTCTCCGGCGACGACAGATTGTAGAGGTTCCAGCAGTACAAGGGATAGTTGAGCAAAGTCGGCGGCTTGCCGTCGGACCACTGGTCATCCCGCTGCTGTTTGCTCCGCCGCCCCAAGTTAGCGACCGAGCCATGGCACGCCAGGCAACGCCGTTGGACGATCGGAGCCACGGGGATTCCCAGTTCGGGCTTCGAGACGACCAAGGGCGTGGCGACCGCGTTCTCCGGGCGGTTAAACACCGCGTACGTCCCGGTGAAACCCGCGCCGGTTTCGATCCACAGACGCACCTTGTCGTATTCCTGTCGCGTCAGGTTCACGTCGTAATGGCTGCCGCCGATCTTCTGCATCAGCGGGCTGGCGCCGGTACCGAAGCCGTAAGGCGGATGATTCCCGTCTTCTCCCCAACTGCAGCACTGGCTGACCTGGTCGTACGCCCGCAGGGCGGCATAGCTTTGCGTGAACCACTCGGTGTTGTCGCCGGTCAGCACCACGCGTCCCTCGGGCTTCTCGGAATTGTGGCAGGCCACGCAGTGCCGGTCCCAAATCGGCTGAATGTCGCGTGGGTAGTCGAACACATCGGGCACGCCGTCAACCGGTGCGATCTGGTTCGGAGGACGTTTTAGCGCCATGAGGCCACCGTTGTTTACACGGCGATCGGGGGTTCCCGTGCGGGGTTCGTGACAGCCCACGCATCCTTGGGTCTCGCCGGGCATGACCGTCGTAAAGTTCTGCATCCGCTTGACCGCCACGCCATTTTCGTCGAGCGCGACAAAATAGACCGCGCGCAGAGCCGGAACTTCGAACGAAGCCGACCCGTCGGCCTCGACCGGAACGGTTCCCAGGACCCGGCGCAACGTAATGTATCCACCGTGATAACCGGGCAGTCCGTGTTTGCTGCCCGGCTTGGGCAGGTCTTCCAGCACCAGCAGCTTCTTGATCGTGCCCGGCTTGACCCCGGCCATGTTGCGGCCACGGTAGACGTCGGTCAGCACCAGATGCCCCGTAGTCTCCCGCAGATCGGCACGAGTGGGAAGCACCGGCTCGCAAAGCCGCGGCCGAATCACGCGTGGATCGTGAACCATCTTGTCCGCCCGGTAGAACTCCTGGGTCTTGCCGGTGTCGTCGAGAACCAGAAGGCTCTTGTCGCTCGCCACCAAGAAACAGTCCGCGGACAACGGGTAGGGATCGCGAAATCCCTCGCGTCCTTGCCCCGAGCCGATACTCCACCCCAAACCAGGCGCCTCGGGGCTGATCTGCCTGGCGGCGGACCACTCGCCCGGTCCGGCTTTGACATCGACCAGCATCACGTTTCCGGCATTCTCGCGACGCCCGAAGGCCGGCGAAAAGACGCACACGATCTTGCCGGCCGCGCCGGGGACCGGCAGCGCATCACACTTGGCGAAAAACGCCGGGTACGGCCGACCCACGCCGCCGAACAGCACCATCTGTCCGGTACCGTCGGGGTTCATGACCCACAGGTCGCGGAACTTCTCCGGGTCGCGGTCCGTGTAATCCCACCGCGTGTAGACGATGCGTCCGTCCGGCAGAACGGCCGGGCGGTCTTCCGAAATCGTGTTGGCCGACAGACACCGGATGCTGCCGCCATCCGCGTCCATCCGGTAGATGACAGCCGCCGGCACGCGATTGCAGGCCACAAAACGGTTGCAGCGGCTGGATGCGAAAACGATGCCGCCGTCAGGCAGATAGGCCGGATCGACGTCGTCACAGTCGCCGAAGGTCAGTTGCCGAAACCCGGTTCCATCGACGTTGATCTCGCACAGATGATAATGATGCGTGCCGCCCGGACGATACGCGAAAAGGATCTTGCCGCCGTCGTAATGGACGCGAGGGTCGCGGAATCCGCCCTGGGGATCGTCCAACAGCACAGTCACCTGCCGCGTCCGCAGGTTGAGCTTACAGAGTTGCGACCCGTCGGGGGCATGGATGAACTTCGCTTCGTCGGCATATTCACCAAACGTGGCGTACCATTGGTAGGCCGAAGACAACGCTCGGACGACGAACACGATCTCCTCCGCGCCGCCCATTGCCTGCAGGGCCTTGTCCACGAGTGTGCCTGCACTGCCTGAGTCAGGTCTGCCCGACCGGGGCTTGCCTGCGTCCGCGGCCCAGACCGGGCTTTCCAGCACGGCGGCCACGTTTTGGTGGAGACTCGTCGTCGCAAGAATCGCCGCAAGCACCAGCGTCTTCGTTGCCGCAAAGATCCATCGTCGCGTCATGGCCTATTCCTTTCGGGGTGTCGCTGGCATCGAGTCCAATTACTTCAAACTGGCCCAGGGTTCCGCCGCCCCACCCGGTCTCTGACGCGTGACCTCGGCCCCGTGGTCAACGGCAATCTGGTCGATCGTACCGTCCGGCAAAGTGATTTGCACCCGCACCGGCCCGTGGCCGGCACGGAGGTCCTTGATCGCCACGGCCGGTTGCTGCTGCTCCGGATAAGGGTAAATCACGTACGCGATCCGGGCCGGCAGTTGGGCTTCCAGTGCGAAAACGGCGGTGGGCACTTCCCGCTTGCCGTGCTCGGGCCGTTGAGCGTTGGGCTCCTTCCAACTTGGCCGCCAGCGCTCGGCGGCGATGAATCCTTGGACGGTCGGCTCGGTCTGGCCTTTGACGATCTTCACCTCCAGACCCGGTTGGGCGGCGGCGGCGACGAGGCAATTGGGTCCCGGATCGACGGTCCGGACCGCCGGCCCGGCCGAGTCGGCCTGGGCCTCGTCCGCGTCGAAATGCCAGAGCGATTCGTACCGGTGCCGCCCGCTGCCGGTCAACTGGTCGATCACCAGCCAATAGCTCGGTTTGACGAAGACCACCTCGCGGCGATGCACGACCTGCACGTCCCGCTGCGGGCCATAGCCCTCGTCGTACTGGCCGGCGGCATAGTCCAGCCGGGGGCCGCTACGCCACAGGTTGCTCGCCGGCGGCTGCTTGACGACGTACGTTTCGCGGTCGCACTTGCGCCGGCACTGCGGCAAGCCGTCGACCAGCACCGTGTTGTGGGCCGGCGTGTCGATGGTGTATTTGCGCCAGGGGCTGGAGTCGTAAGCGTAGTTCCCCGGATCGGCGAGCATTTGCTTGCCGAAGGCATGGACCACGAAGCTGAGCTTGTCCTCGTGTTGGTGGCCCAAACCGAAAGGTCCGGCGTCCATCAGCAGATAACGGGCGTCGGGCTCCCAACCGGAACGCATCACCATCTGCCCGGCATACGGGAAATAGTGGCTGGTGTGGTCCGGTGCGGTGCTCCGCGTGCCATCGCTGGCCGCCCACTGGAACAGCCCGTCGCCGTACAGTTCTGCCGCAGTTTCCATGTCCTCGCGTACGCGGTGCAGCGAACCGTCGTTCAAGGCCGGCGTGCGGCCGTCGGGCATCTGCACCCAGAAGTTGTACTCGAACATCCGCCGCAGCTTGGCGTGATAGTCGGCCGGCACGGCCACGTCGTTCAGCTTGGCCGTGGCGGCGAGCCCCAGGAAATTCCGCAGCGACACCTGATGATAGCCCGTCGACAACTCCATCTGGGCCCCATCGGGATAGACCTGGTTGTCGATCTCGGCGTACTGCCGGGCCAGGGCCGTATCGCGCCACGCAGCCGCCTCCTTGAATTCCGGCAGCAAGATGCCGATCGTGCCCAGCCCGTTGCTCTCCATGGTCAGCCAGTTGCCACCGCGCGTGGGCCAGGCCATCAGGTGGCGCGCATGCTCGACCATGCTGCGGGTCATCACGGCCGCCACCTCGGGCGTGAAGCTCGGCGAGCCCAGCACGCGGTACAGACTGTCGGGCCAGGTGGTCGACTGGCGGATCCCGCACTCGATCGTGCGCCAAGTGTACGAGCCGTTGCCCGAACTCATCAGCGGCACCGGGTTCTTGCGCACCCAGTCCCGCAACTGGTCGAAGAACTCCTTGGCGTACCGTTCGTCGCCCGTGTTCCAGTACGCCTCGGCCAGGGTGCGCCAATGAGAGAAACGATTGATGGCGTACGTCCACTCGCGGTAGTTGGTCGGATCGGCTGACCAGTCGATGTCGGGCCCGAAGTCGTGCCCCTGCATGATGTGCTTACAGATCTGGTCCGCGCCGATCTCGCGCGGCTGATCGCTGTCGAGAATCAGTTGGGCGGTGGCGCCCGTGGCTTGGGGCGCATAGCACCAGAACTCCAGCGCGTCGAACTCGCTCCAGTCCGTCGGGATCTCGGACAAGCGGGCCGAGGTGTTGAGGGGCATGTTGTGCCACTTGCCCGAGCGGCGTCCGCCGTGGGCCTGCTCGTCGCTCACTTCCAGGCCCGCCCACTGACCCACGTCCTGCTCGAAGTCGCCCAGCACGACCGTCTTCTGCGGACCCACCAGACGGATGTCGTCGAAGTACACGACCGTTTCGGGATTGGGTGTCTGGTTGAATCCGGAAGCGTTGAAGCTCACATAGTTGATCCAGTTCCAACCAATCGGCTTGCGCGCCGCATGGAAATCTTCCTTCTCCAGGCGGAAGTGTTTCCAACCGCTCCAGTCGAAACGGAGCTTGCAGGAGAAGTAGTCCCAACCGTCGGAACCGCCCGGAGGCGCCTGGGGTTTTGGCGCGGGACGGTGGCGCCAGTCGATCGTCCAGCGGGGATAGCGCCGCGTCTTGAGATGCTCCAGCCAGGCCACCTTCGCCGCCGCCCAATCCTGCCACTGCACGGCCTGCTTCAGCTTCTCCAATCCGGGATAGTCCAGGTTGACGGCCGCAAACAGGTCGGCCTCAGTCAGCCGGGGGCCTTCGACGCGGGCGATCTTCAACAGGCGGAAGTCGTCAAAGCAGACCACGGCCTCGGGGTTGGGCGTCTGATCGTAGCCGGCGACCGTGAACCGCACCGCATCGATCTGATCCCAGCCCCGCGGCTGGCGGGCCTGGCCCATCTCGGCAAACGGAACGACGAACTGCTTCCAGCCGGTCCAGCGGCCCAGGTCAAAGCGGCACGAGTAGTAATCCGGGCCGTCGCTCGCTTTGTTCTCCGAGCTGACGATCATCACAAACGAAGCACCCGGCAGGGCCTGGGAGTTATGCAGCCACAGCGAGAAGGCCGTATAGCCGCTCCAATCCTGGGGGACTTTCTTCAATCCCACGCCGCTGGTCTGGTCCATCCGCTCCCAGCGACCGCACGCCATGCCCTCCCGCGCCAGCTTCGTTTCCAGCGTCAGGCCCGACGTGTTCTCCGTTGTCTCGAAGCTGTCCAAGACCAAGCCAGCCGCCGCCGGCTCGGCCGCCGGCAACGCCCCAGCAGCGAACAACAGAAACGCGGGCAGAAACGACGCGAGCGAAGATTGGAGACGCATGGACGGGCTCACTGCGAGGGGGGAGACGAATCAGGGCGGGCAAGTTTTCGTGGCGGGCCGGGGCTGCTACGCTGGGAGCCACCAACGACCCCACACATGATAACGCCGCCTCGCTGCGGGACCAAGGGACCTTGGTAGAATCGAGACCTGACGCAGGCTGCCTCGATCTTCAAGCCGTGTTCACTCGCGGCCACGACACCGCTCCGTACGCCCGCCGAGTCGTCTACGACGCGGCCCGCCTCGTCCCGGTGCTCAATCCCGAGAAAACGGACGGGCTCCAGCAGGTGCTTCGGCGGCAGCCCGCCGAACCGTGACGACGCTGTAGCAACGGTGGCCGAAGGTACGTGTGGTAGAGATAGAACGCCGCACCAAAAGAACCTTGATGCGAATTCCGTCACGGCGGAGCTTGCCTCCGTCGAGCGCTGTTCACGACCAGAAACGTCCACGGTTTGAAACGGCCGCCACGACGTTGCTTGCCAACGTGGGGCGATGTTCCCGTTCCGCATGGCTTGGGAACATCGCCCTACCCGGGCGAGCCGGGTAGTGGCGCATGGCGATGGGTAATGAAGCGCCGGTCTGGTTGTGAACACCGTTCCACGCTGGCGAGCAGCGTGGTGACCTGGGGCCGCATGCCTCGGGCATCGGCGGCTGCGCGCGCTTCAGCCGGATGAACCAGATTTTTCGAGCCGCGGTAGCGGCGGCGAGACAATAGCCCATGCCGTGAGGCATGTGAACCCGAACGACGACGAACGCCCAAGCCTCGGCGGGCAACGCTGCGAAACATTTCTCGCGTTGGGGCCTCGGATGCATGAGTTGGATGCCGCGGGCTTGTCCCGCGGAGGCTCACGCTTCCAGCTACACGAGGCGGCCCCACGCCCGCATTCCCCCCGCTTCGCCCGCGGCGGCGAAGCCGCCGCGGGCGAAGCGGGGGAGGTGGACCAGGACACGCGTGTGTAGCGAGAAACGTAAGGATCCCCCAGGCAAGCCGGGGGCATTCGGGGAACATGTCTGCACGTGGGAATTGTGGCAACTCCACGCCGAAAAATGCTTCACAGCGTTGACGGCCGGCGGTCCCCCGGCAACGCGGGAATTGCCATCCTGGAATAGGGCAAAACTGCCTGTCCCTTTCCTCCTTCTCGTCTTTCCTCCATTCGCGGAGACGCGATTTTCACTACTGGATGTCGATCTCGTACCACACGGTTTCGTAATCGGGTTTCAATACGATTTTCGAGCCTCCGCCGTCGGCCCGTTGGACGGGAACCGCTCGCTTCCGGTCTCCGCGCGGGTCCAGGGCGAAACAGCGCACTCGGGAGGAATCGGCGGGGATGGTCACAGTCGCCGGAATACCTTCGGCGCAGACGGGCGATTCTCCCCACGGTTCGGGGCTGGTGATGTCGGTCTCGGAGACCCGGTCGAACGTCATTCCTTTGTTCTGGGACAGTCCGGTGGCGGCCAACAGGACGTTGGCCGGCTTGCCGGCCGCACCAAAGCCGGTGGCATGGCGCGAGACCAACGAGGCCGTGGCCCAGTCGAGCCGGGTCTTGCCGATCGAGAGGGTAACCTCGCCCATCGCGATCGTGCGGCCCGCCGGAAAGCCGGTGAACAGCTTCGTGTTCGGCGTGTTGACGGTGAAGTATCCGGCGCCGGGCCGTTCGATGTTCCAGGTCAACTCGCCCGTGTCGCTCACGAAGGTCTTCTGCGCGGACGGAATTCCCTCGACGCTGGCCGGATCGGTGCCTTGTTTCCCGGACAGGTCGACGGCCGTCTTGTGCAGCAGAGCTTGCCGCGCGTTGAATCCGAGTGAGCTGATGCTCGCGCCGATGGCCTTCGAGCCGGCCAGGCGATCGAAGTAGGTGGGGAAGTCGATCGCACCGACGACCGTCTTCCCGGCCTCTTGGACGTCGCCTCGCAGGTAGATCGCCGCGCAGGCCGGGAAGTGGGCCAGCACGTCGCTCCTCGAGAGGATGCTGAAGAAGTACGTGTTCTTCTGCGGCTGGAAGTCGAGCCGGTGGTTGTAGGTGTACTCGAACACGCCGTCCCAGCCCTGCAATCGGCCGTAGGCGCGAAGCATCGGTTGGCCCTCGGCACCATACTGGTTCGGGAACGGATGGTTGTATTCGCTGACCGTGTACGGCTTGCCCAGTATCCGCTGTCCGGCCAGGCCCAGAATGCAACTCATCGAGTTGACCATCGACAGGTTGCGAATCCGCCAGTCAGGACCGACCGGGCTCGGGTGGCACCAGTACGCGTGGCTGTCGATGTAGTCGAGCTTGGCTTGAACGTACGGCGGGCTGTAACCAAGTTGAGTGCCGGAAATGACCGACTTGATCTTCAGTTCGTTCTTCAGGTAGTCGGAAATGCCCACCCAGTAAGCCGTCTCGGTGTCGACCAGGAACTGGGCGAAATCTCGCACCGCCGCCGTCGGCGCGTAGTCCGACGTTTTGACGATCGGGACCGTGCCGTCTTCCAGCCGCAGGTCGGCGTGGAAGCTGCTCTTCGCCCCGCTTTGGAACGAAAGGTCGTCGATCTCGTACGTTCCCTCCTGGAAGCGAGTCAGTTCGACGCGTGCCTTGTCGGAATCATCGGCCGCGGCGAAGGAATAGGAAACGGTCTTCCAATCCCGGCCGACGTGGTATCGCTGCAGGAGGCCCAGCGAGCGCCAGCCGGAGACCGTGTCATCGACGGCCAGACCGAGTTCGACGGAGCCGGAACCCTTCGTTTGCCGCACCCTAAACGAGAGCGTATAGGCCTGGCCTTTCTTTACCAGGACGGCGCGGAACAGCTTCGGGAACAGCGGCTCGCCCTCGGCAGTCACGTCAAGCCGGAGCACGCCGTCTTTCACCGCGGCAACGGCCTCCGATCCGCCCAGTGACAGGGACCAGTCCTTGTTGTCGAAAGGGACCGGCTTGTCAAACTTGCCTTCGGAGATCTGCTCATCGCAAAGAGGCGTGGCGACCCATTGCCAAGCCCTGAGCATGCCGTCGGTCGACCGATATTTCTTGCGGAGCCACTCGTTCCATTGACGCTGGAGTTCCGCGGCGTACGGTGCGGGCAGGTCGTCGAACGAACCGGAGTAGTAACCTTGGGAGAGGGCGTTTTCGTTGTTGATTTCGACGACCGCGATGCACGGCTCGTCGGCGTAGGCCGCGCTGGTGTACGGGTTGACGCGGCCGAGCAACTTGCGGGCGTATTCCTTTTGCAGTTCGATCATTCCGGGAATGAAGTTGTCGACTCCCTTGTTCATCCCGGGGCCTCCGTCGACGAACCCGTCGCGGGCGTCCAACTGCCGGGCAACGTGCAGGTTGACGTTCACATAGATGCCCCGCTTCTTGAATGCGGCGATCAGATAGTCCAGGCGGTCGAGCATCGCCGGATCGAGGTTGCGCCGGGTGGCCGGATCTTCGGCCACGATGCTGGGCTGCTTCTCATTCCGGAAATTGCCGTAGGGCGCGTCCATGTAGTGGAGCCGGACGCAGTTGATGCCGAACCGGGCCAGCCGGTCGGCCGTCTGATCGGCGTCCTCGTGGCCGGGGAAGTTGGCCGAACCGGTCAGGTTCGTGGCATGCAACCGGATGGGCCCGGCGTCGTTGACGAACCGTCCTTTCTCGGCACGGATGAACCCGTATTTGCCGGCCGGCGCGTCGAGCAGATGCGCCATGCTCGACGCATTGTTCGGCCCGTCGTAAGAGATCAGAAACGGGAATAGGGGCGGGAAGTCGTCAGCGGCTTGTGCCGGTGACATGAATCCCGTCACGGCGAGCGCCAACACAAAGATCGTTCCCCGCCGCTGCGGGTGATTGCGATGGGTCATTGCTTATTCCTTCCGAGGTATCGCCGTCATCGGGGCCAATTCGCGGGAGGCAAAGGTCTGCCATTGTTGGTCGAGTTTCTGAGCGTCCGGCACGGCGGGGTGAATCCACAGCCCGTAGCGCAGACGTACGGGCTTGTCCGGCGTGATCGTTACAGGAGCGTCGAGCGTCAGGCAGATGCCCATCCAGCCGTTGTCGCGCACGTGGAAAGGCGCGGGATGGTTCGGATTGGCCGGGTGATCCATCAGCGTGATGCCGGCCGTCTGCTCGTTGGTGATCGGACCGCTATAGTCGACCCAGCGGGCGGGCTTGCGAAGCGCCTCGGCTTCGTTGCGCTGGCCTGCGCTGTTCAGGATCCGGCCGCCCCCGTCGGTCACGCCGATCGTTTTGGCCATCCGCACGCCGATCAGCCCGAAGGGAGTCTTTCCCAGGATCACCTGGCCGCCCGGTGGGGCCTCAAATTGCAGATCGATGGTCATCCACCACGAGCCGCTTTCGTCCGGCGCGACCATCGTCCGGCGGCGCTCAACCATCAACGTCTTCCCCCGGGGATCGTTCCAGTGGTTCAGGGAAAGGAGCGAGGCCGCCGCAGGTCCATCCTGGTACTGGAGCCCTTCCCGGCGCGTCTGGTGGACGATCTGTCCGGCGAGCGGTCCGCCGTCGCGCCAGAAGTCGACGCCGTTGACGTCTTTATGGGAAATCCACACGGACGTCTGATGGCTGTGGCCCAACGGATCTTCCGGCTTGTTCGGGTCCTGGGGCTGGGCGGCCTGAGTCAGCGAGCGGCCCGGATCGCCGGGCATGTTCATTCGCGTGAGTGATCGACCGGACGGACCTGCGATCGGATACCAGAACGGCCGGCGCAACTGCGGGCCGAAATGATAGCGGGTGAGTTCCCGTCCCAAGTGCTCGAACGACGCCTGGTCGTAAGGCTGGGGCAGCACCTGCATGTCGGGAACCGGCTTGGCGTCGGGCAGCGGCGTCTCCGCGGCGGAAACGGGCGCCGAAACGAGGATAGCCGCCGCGATCGTACCCAGCATGGCCAACGTTCCGTCGCATCGCATAGTGTTCTCCTGGTTCAGGCAGTTCTCGATATTCGCTTTCCACAACCGTTCGCGCTGTTGGTGTTCTCTACACTCGTTCCGGTATCACGAAGGGGCCGCGGTAGGGGCGGGTGAGCATTCGGTCAGCCTCGGCGTCTCCGACGAACCTCTCCGCGCCGGCGTCGAAATGCAGCGTCCGGCCAAGACGATAGGCGGTGCCGGCCAAGTCGAGAGTTGCAGCGTCCGCCAGATGCCGCTTCATTTCCTCGAACGCTGCGCAGGCTGATGTGTCTCCCCCGAACGCCTTCGTTTGCGCGTCGAAGGGGACGTTCTCGCCCAGGCGGTACGAGATGTTCCCCAGGTGGGCCAGCAGCGCGGACCGGTGTCCCTCGAGGATCTCGGCGTTCAGTTCCTCCCGCTTGCGGCTGCGGATGCAGTCGATGAAGTTGCGGAAGTGGAGCCGCCCGAGATCGGCGAAGCCGCCGACCGGCGCGCCCTCGATCGGCTCGCCGTCCTTCCTGCCCTTGGGGAAAAACTGGCCCTCTTTGACCACGCCCGCGCTCGTGTGGAACTCGACGGTCACCTTCGTCGCTTTTCGGCCGACCAGTCCGCGCTGTTCGCACAGCAGCCGGACGTCGCCGCAGTCGAGCACCGTCAACTGGGTGTTGGGCGTTTGGCCCTGGTCCTGGTAGCCGAAACGACCGCCCACGCTGAGGACGCTCCGCGGTGCGGCGCCGGCGGGCATGGCCCACCGCGCCAGGTCCAGTTGATGCGTGCCCAGGTTCCCGATCTCGCCGTTGCCGAAATCCCAGATCCAATGCCAGTCGTAATGCACGAGATTCGTGCGGTACGGATGCACGGGCGCCGGGCCGTTCCAGAGGTTGTAGTCCAGCTCCACGGGCGGACGCTCCGCACTGCGGACGCCGATACTCTCGCGAGGCCGGTGGATTTGGATGCGGGCCAGCCGCAATTCGCCGTACTTGCCGTTGCGGACGTCGGCGGTCAGCATGCTCCATTTCGGATCGGAGCGCCGCTGCGTGCCGTGCTGCACGATGCGGTCATATTTGCGGGCGGCCTCGATGAGTCGGCGGCCTTCGACGATGTTATGGCTGCACGGCTTCTCGACGAGAACGTCCTTGCCCGCTTGGCATGCCCAGATGGCCAACAACGCGTGCCAATGATTCGGAGTCACGATGGAGACGGCGTCGAGCGTCTTGTCGTCGAGCACGCGGCGGAAGTCCTGGACGCATTGCGGTGTGTTGCCAACCAGTTTCTGCACGGCCGCGCAGCGAGAGGCGAACAAGCGGCTGTCAGGATCGACAAGGTAGGTGATTTCTACGTCCCGCATCTCGCCGTAGGCCGTGATGTGCTGCTGCCCCCGGCCGTTGATGCCGGCCACAGCGACGCGCACCCGGTCGTTGGCTCCCAAGACGCGGCCCGAAGCCTTCGTGCCGGAGATCGCGAACGTGGCGGCGAGGCTGCCTGCGGCGGCACGCTTGAGAAAATCACGGCGATGCTGGAGTTGCGGCATGGGAGGCTCCTTCAATTGGCTGAGTTAACGCGCGGGTGATCGATGGCTGCGAGCAGCGTTTCCTGAACCATCAGCTCGTGGGCCAACGGGTACGGATTGGCGATCTCGCCTCGCACAATCCGGGCCAATTCCAGCAGTTGCTCATCGTAACGTCCCGGCATCGGCGGGAAGACGACTTCCTGGTAGCCCTTTGTGTACGAGTCGCGCGGCTTGGACAGGGCCAGCCGGAGCTTGAGGGGCTGCGCGGAACCGGTGTCGAACGTCTCCAGCGGCCGAATATCGATGGTCCCCTCGTCGCCGCAGACCACCAACTGCCGCCGCTGATAGCCCTCGACTTCCAATGCCGCCGTGCGGATCGTGGCCGTAGCCCGGGGATACTCGAGCACCGCCAACCCGTTATCGTACAACTTCACTTCCGGCTGAGTCTGACGTTGGAAGGGCGTCACCCGGTCGGGCCTGCCGAGCATGCTTACGACCACGTCGATCAAGTGGCAGCCGAAGATGTACATCGTTCCGCCGCGGAATTGCGCCAGCCACTGGCGGTAGGCCAACGGCTGCTGCTTGCTCATCACACCATGCACCTCGAAGACCTGCCCCAGCCAGCCGTTGCGAACGGCACGCTGGCAGAATTGGACCGCCGGGTTGTTGCGGTACATGTAGCCCATCTGCACGGCCAAGTTCCGCCGGCCGGCCTCGTCGAGCAATCTCTTGAACGGGGCCAACGATTCGCCGCCGGGTTTGTCCAAGTGCAAGTGCATGCCGGCAGCGATACAGCGTGCGGCCGTGGGCACGAGATCGCAGACGTCGGTTTCCACCGCCACGACGGCCAGACCCTTGGTGTTGAGCAACTGCTGCTCGGTCACCCAAGGCACATCGCGATAGGCCGGGTCGTGGCCTCGCTTCTTGCGCCATTCAGGATCCGGCTCGACAACGCCGACGACCTCGTACTGGTCGGCCAAGTTGCGGAACGTGACCATCTTGGCGGAGGCATGATTGTGTCCGATGCCAATCTGGCCCACCTTGATCCGTTGCCGGGCCTGACCAGCGGCGGTCGCGCGCGGCTGCAGCCAGGGTGCCCCCACGGAAAGGGCGCTGGCACTGATGGCGCTGGTCAGGAAATGTCGTCGATCGTAGCTGTTCATTTCGCCGGTTCCTGAGTGTAAGAACCAAAAAGCCGCGGCGCAGCGTTGCCGTCAAGAGCTGTCTGGCGCAGGCTAAATCATTCCAAGCACGATTGCCAGAATGACCTGCAGCACGCACAGCGGCAACAGGAGCTTCTTTCCCCGCGTCAGTGCATCGGTTGCGCCTCCAGGACAAGGACTTCCCACGGCGAAAGCCGGAATTCCACCGGCCTCCCGGCCTCCGCCCGACGCTCGCTCGCCGGTCCGCGTTGCTTCCATGGGGTGCGGAGCACGTAGCGCCTGGCTGCACCGGCTGGTAGATCGAAGGCCTGCTCGACATCGACAGCAAAGGGGACCGCTTGCCCCGTAGGGTTGCGGAGAGCCACGATTCCCATCCGCGGCGTCCACGAGGCGAATCCGTACACCTCGCCTTTGCTTGGGTCGCCGCCGATGCCACGGCTGTCGGCCAGCACGTCGGCGTTACGTTGGACCCAGCCGATCGCCTCCGCGGCCACGTCCCAGGCCTCCGCGGTCATCATCGCAGGCGTGACGAAGAACTCCTGGAGTTGGGTGCCGGAGGCGGCGGCCATGCGGATGTCGTCGGTCAGGTCACGCAGGTCGGCGCCGAGTTCCGCCGCCAGGCTCAACCGAGCGCACATCACGCTTTGGAACTTGAGCGAATTGAAAGGGAAGAGCGGTCCCCGGCGAGTGCGGATGCCGTAGCCGAGCCAATCGCGGTAGGTGATCCACTGCTGGCGCCGCGAGCCTTCGCCGCGATAGCCGACGTCCCCGCCGCCGCGCCACACCGTATCGCTGTGAAAAAGCCAGTACGGAGAAGGCCAGGTCCCCGTTGTGGCGTTGATGAACAAGTCGGGGCGGACTTTTCGCAACCGGTCGAACAAGTGGACCAGCGCCTGCATGTCGCCGCCGTACTCCGCCCCGGGGCCGTCGTCCGAACCTCCGCCGATGCCGTCGAACTTCAAATAGCCTATCCCATACCGCCGAATCATCTCCTCGCAAACCTTGCCGAAGGCCTCGAAGTACTTGGGCCCGCTTAGGGCAAAACCGCCTCGGTTGGTTTCGTAGCCGCGGCTTCGGCCGAATGCCAGCCGCTCCTGTTTGTGTTCGCCGTAGCCGCCGAAGGGCGAAATCCAGGTTCCGAGGATCGCGTTATAGCGCGCGGCCCTTTCGCCCAGCGGAGTGAAGCCCTGCGGGAACCCGGCGTGAAAGTTCCACAGCGATTGATTGTCGTCCCAGCCGTCGTCGAATACGAAGGCATCGAGCTTGACGCCGCGTTTCCGTGCCAGCTCGCTGCCAAACGCCTCGATCACCTCCACGCACTGCGACTGGTCCATCTTCAGCCCGGGAGCAGCGATGTCGAACCAGGAGATGTAGTACGTGAAAGGGCGATAAGGCCGGGCACGCTCGCGATCCAGGTAATAGAGAAACCCGCGGCGGAGTTGCCCCGCGGGGGCGACGCCGAGCGCGGCCGACGCCTCGGCCATCCCAGCCGCCGGCGAATCGTAAAGCGGCAGTCGGCACACCGCACGCCCAGCCGCAACTTGGTTCTTCGCCAATGGATTCTCGCATCCCAGGAAGAAATCGCCCGATACCAACGGCGAGCCGTCTACGGCGCCGCAGGACCGGGCATCGCCCGCCGGCAGGTCGAGCAAGCCGAATTCAACCGGTCGGGGGCCCGCGTGGGCCAGCAAGGCGACCTCCTGGCGGACATAATTCGAACCGTCGCGGAGGACGGCTTGCCAGCGGAAACGCGTTCGTCCGTCGGCCGTCGCCAACTCGAGGGCGGCACGCCAACCGGCCGATCGCTCGGCCAGGCGAGTCGCCGTCGGTCGCGAGGTAATACGTTCCAAGGTGGCCTGGCCCGCGGGACAGAGCGCGGCGCAGGCCAACTCCGAGCCGTCGGCCAGTTTCACGCTGAAGAGGCGCGAGTCGCAGACCAACCGCGCGTCGGCCACACGATCGATCACCTCCACGAGTCGGCGGCTGCCGGGCGAGAGGTCCCATCGGGCCTGAAGCACCGCGTTCTCCATGGTGAGTCGTGGACCGTCCAGCGTCGCCTTCGCCGGGCCGGGCGCGACGCCTGGAAGTTCGATCGCCGCGGCAGTTGCGGCCGCAACCGCGGTGAGCGTCAAAGCAAGCAGCAGTCGAGGAAACATTGCAGGTCCTGTCGTTTTCATGGGGCGAGTCCGCCGATCGCTTGTTCGAAGGGACATAGACCGTTTCTCATCGGGTTGATCGAGCGGTATTGGAAAAGCCCTAACGGGTGGACGAGGCCAGAGGGCCGGACTTGCGACGCGGCGGCGGCGCCGCGTCGTAGAGCGCATCCAGCATTGCCACCGCCTGGTCGATCATGGCCTCGCCGGTGCCGACCTCCAACTTGCTATGCCGGCCCATCCAAGTCTGATAACCGCCATCGGCGTACGCCTTGCGGTCGGGAATGTACCCGATGTTCTCGTTGGCCAGCCCGACGATGCACGTGTGGCGAAACGGTGATCGCCGCCGCAGTTCCAACCCCAGGCGGGCGAACATCTCGCCCGGGACGCCGACGAACACGATGTCCCCCAGCCGGATGACTTGAAGTCGCGTCTGGCGCGCCGCGCCCTGCTGCGGCGCCAGTTCTTCGCGCATCTTGCGAAACCACTCGCCTTGGCTGGCGGCGCGTTGCGGCGCATACTTCTCCAGGTACGACTTGACTACAAGAGCCTCCTTCGTCTCGTCGAAGCGGCGGATGTGGTAGGTGAACTGCCGGTTGAGCACCCGGACGGGGCCGGGCAGCGCCGGCCGCAGCCGCGAGATCGCCTCTTCGATCGCATCGACGACGCGGCGCACGCTTTCCGCCGCGGGCACGCCGCTGTTCTTGTACGTGACGTTGTGCGTGGAGCCAAACGCTCCGGGCAGAAACAAAGTCGTGGCGCCGTGCCGCCGCTCGACCTCCAACGCCGCCAGTCCGTAGAAGCAGGGCGACAGACAGTCTTGACGGATGTGACCGATGTTGTGCACCGAATGGTTGAACGCCAATCCGCCGTACCTGCCGTCCGCACGCCGCAGGGCCAGGACGTACAGGTCGGGATCGTAGGGCCCCGTGGGCCGGACGAAGTCCTGCTCCTCGTAGCCGTCCCAGCCAATACAGCCATCCTTGAGCAGCAGGCGGCTGTTGCGTCCCACCGTGGCTTCCTGGCTCTGGCCGAATTGCACGGTCGCCTGGCCGCCGGACCCAGCGGCCTCGATCGCCGCAACCGCCTTGATGGCGGCCTGAACGCTTCCCTCCTCCAAGCGGCGCACGAACTCCGCGCCCGCCGGCCCGGGGGTTTCGCCCATGAAGAGGCCGCGATGGGTGTGCGTGGCGCAGATCAGGATGTTGTCTTCCGGGATGCCCGTGGCGACCGCGATCCGCGCGGCCGCCGATTGCGTCACGGGCAACACGGGGTTCAAGGCGTCCAGCGAAACCACGCAGATCCGCTGCTCCGCATCGAAGACCAGTGCGTTGGCCCGAAATTCCCCCTCCCAAGGGCGACTGAAGATCTTCTGCTGGGCCTTCAGTTCCGCCATGTTGTCATCCGTCAGCCTGACGGATGCCGAGGCGGCGCGCAGCGGGGTGGTCGTGTTCTTCACGGCTTGACCCGCTCGGCCGACTGCCCCATAGGAGTTTGCCAAGACGCCGAATCCGCCGGCTACGGCGGCCCGCACAACAGTGCGTCGCGTGAACGTGCTCATCATCCGTCTCCTAGTTCGACCCTTGATCCATACGCCAACCAGATATGCACAGGACGGCCACACGCCCTCCATCTTCGTCCTCGACGACGGCCACACGCGTCCGATCCGCGCGTTCAGCGTTCCTGATCGAGGGTGAGGACGGCTGCGAGAGCCGCCTGCACCTGCTTTGTCGCGTTCGGGACATCGGAGCGCTCGGGCGTGTCTTCCGGGGCGTGATAGTTGGGATCGCCGTACGGCCACGAACCGATGAGGATGATCGCTGCCGGATAGCCGGCCTTCACGAATGAGCCGTCGTCGTCGCCGGGCGACCGCCTCTGGACGGTGCGGTGTTCGAGTCCGATGCCGTAGCGCGCATTGACCGTACCGACGAGTTCCGCCAGGCGCGCCCCCTCGGGCGCCGTGTAAGCGGCCACGTTGGGCAGCTTGTGGTCAGCCGTCTCGGCCGCGGGCTTTCCCCCCAGCGCGTCGAGGTTGAAAACTGCGATGATCCGGTCGCCCCGCTGCTTCGCATTCTGGGCCGCGGTCACGCTCGTCCAGGGCGTGTGCTCCTCGTTGCAGAAAAGGAACCGGATGGTGCGCTCGGGTGCGTGTTTTGCCAGGACCCGTGCGATCTCCAGGACGCCCGACGTGCCGACCGCGTTGTCGTTCGCACCAGGCGAGTCGATCCAGCTCTGGGAGTCCTTGTGCGCCACGAGCAGGATGATGTCGTCCGGGCGCGAACGGCCTTTCTTTTCGGCGTAGAGGTTGTAGGCCGTGTACCAGGGATCGTCCGGCATCGGCTTCGAGTATTGCGCGGAAATCGGCTTGGTCTTGTCGCGGTGATAAGCCTGGACCTGGACGCCTTCCTTCTCGACGCGGTAGCCCCACGACTGCAAGTTCTCCGCGATATAGTCGTCGGCTTCGTACAAGGTGTTCTTCGCGTGACCGGGCAGGGTCAAGTTCAGCTTGCGGAAGGGGATCGTCTTGGCCAGGTGGAACAGGTGCTTGGAAATGCTGCCCGAATCGATCGAGTCGATCAGGCCGCGGATGCCCGGGTCGGCCTGCGCATTGCCGGGCGCCTGAATCCCAAGCGCCAGGAGAGCCACAGTTGCGAATCTGCAAATCATCGGATTCCTCTCGAATGCGGTGCTGAAACGGCTGTCCTCATGTCTCAATCGTGTACGGCTTGCGCTGCGGGCGGCGAAGGTACATCGACTCGCTCGCCTGCTGGTCGCCGAGGATCTGTTCCCGCTGCGGGTCCCAGCGGATCTTGCGTTTCAATTCCATGGCCACGTTGGCCAGGTGGCAGGAGGAGATCACTCGGTGCGCCACATCGACCGTGCTGATCGGCGGCTTGCGGCTCTTCACGCACTCGAAGAAGTTGGCCATGTGGTCGCTGCTGTGGTAAAGCCGCACGGCGCCGGCGGGCAAGGGGTTCGCGGCCAGTTCCTCCACGGCCTTGCCGTAGACGTTACCGCGATTGACGAACAGGCGGCCCTGATCGCCGATGAACATAATGCCGTCACGCTGCTCGCGTTTCCACTCTTCCGGAATACCGGCGAACAGTTCGGCGTCTTCGGCCTCGGTCATATCGCCGTCGGCCAGCGTCTGGAGGTACTTCTTGTCTCGCACCACCAGGTTCAGCAGGTCAATGTCGCCGGGGAACTTCATGCGGACCACGAACCGGTCGGCATTGTCGTAGCACTCCGGCCGGCCGCGGTTGGGAAAGAACGCTTTTCCTTCGACCTCCAACGGGCCGGAGTTCTCCATGTCCATGCCCCAATAGGCGATGTCCATGTGGTGTTGCCCCCAGTCCGTGATCTTCCCGCCGGCATAGTCTTTCCACCAGCGGAAACTGAAATGGAGCCGCTCCGGGCAGAAGGGCCGCTCCGGCGCCTGGCCCTGCCAGAGATCCCAATTGAGGCCGGCGGGGACCGGTTGCGGGCCGAACGGGCCGCCCTTGGCCGGATAGAGGGGCAAGAGCACAACGACTTGGCGGAGTTTGCCCACGCGGCCGTTGCGCACCAATTCGCAGGCGGTGCGGAAATGCGCGGCGCTCCGCTGCTGGGTGCCGACTTGGACAATCCGGCCCGTCTCGCGCACCACCCGCCGCAGGATCTGCCCCTCTTCGATCGTCAGCGTGAGCGGTTTCTCGGCATACAGGTCCTTGCCCGCGCGGCAGGCCGCGACGTTGATCGCCGTGTGCCAGTGGTCGGTGGCGCCATTGACGATCACTTCCACTTCCGGGTGCGCATCGAGCAGCTTGCGATAGTCCTGGAATACGGCCGGTTTGCCGCCCAGGGCGGCTTTGGCCCTCTCGGCGTGCTTCAGGTCCACGTCGCACACGGCCACCACGTCGCCGAACTTCGCGGCCCAGTTTGCGTCGTGGAGCCCGCGTCCCCCGACGCCGACCGCTGCCACCAGCGGCCGGTCGTTCTTGGCCTGGAAATGAGCGGCCCGAGCCGGAGCGTCGGTGACCCAATACGCGGCGACGCTTCCCAGCGCGCCGGCCGCGGATGCGGAAGCGATGAACTGTCGGCGGGACATCGAATTGGCCATGGTCCGATCCTTTTTACTAGAACAGCATCCATTCGGGAACACACAGCAGGCCGATCTCGGGATGATGGTCCGGCGGCGGGACCCAGAATTCTTTCTTCCAGGCGGCATCGCGATTCTTCCAGTCGCCGAACACGGGCGCCACCGAAGTCCAGATGCTGATTCTCAGTTCGGCTTTCCTTCCTCGAATACCGACCGGAACGGCCCACTCGAAGGGCGCCCAGGCGCGCTGGCCCAACGTTTGTCCGTCCAGCGTGACTGACGCGTAGAGCCCGCCCGTGTTGAGCCGGAGATTGATGTCCGCCGCATGAGACGGGATCTCGACCTGAGTCGTGTAGGTCACGCGTCCGGCGAAATCGGCGAAGCCTTCCTTCCACAGCGGGCCAGGTTTCACGGTTCTTGGCGAGGCTCGGATTGCACCGTTCTCGACCGCGAAATCACCGACGACCCAAGCCACCGGCAGGAAATAGTCGGTGTCACCGCCCCCGGCTTCGATCGCCAGGACGTGCTCTCCCGCTTCCAGTCGGAACGGCTGGGTTTGGCGGTACAGCTCGTTAAGCCCCGGACGCACCACGATGCACGGCTGATCTGCCCTCACCGGTTGGCCGTCCAACGTCAGCTTGCTTGGAGCGGGTTGATCGCGCAGCACGATTCGCGCTGCGGCGACCGGATGGCCGACCTTGATTTGCGCCCGGTTGTTGGCGCCAAACGCCAATCGATGCGTATTGCCCGCGCTAAGAGCGATTGCGAAGGAAGTGTCGGCGGGGAGCGGGCGAACGGCGACGGGGATCTTCGGCGCCGCACTCGTGCCTTCAAACAGGAACACGCCGCCAGCCGGCAACTCGAACGGGACCGGTTCGCCGTCTCGGCGCATCAGCCGCAGTTTCCCATGCTCCTTGGCCGTCAGACCGAGCACGGCGACGCTGCCGTCCTGATACGGACGGAGCAAGATGTCTTCGACTGCGGTGCCCCGCGCCGTCTCGATCCAAACGACGGGCGGACGGACCGTCTTGGCGAAAGCGGCAGCCTCGGCGGCGGACGCAAACGTCTGCCCGGACTTCTCCTCCGTCAAAGCCGGACCGGCGAAGGCAAACACCAGAGGCTTGTCGCAAGGTTCGTCCTCTTCATACAAGTCGTAGGTGAGTTGTTCCGCCGAGAAGCGGCGGAGCGTGGCAAGCAGCGCTGGCTGCGATTGGCGTCGCGCAGCCAGCCGAGCGGCCTCGCGTTGCGGATAGCGAATGGCGATCTCGCACCGCACTGGTTTGACGGCGTACCGCGCCGCGATCCGCGCTTCCTCGCCCAACAGGCGGAGTGCGGGGAACCACGGCTGCATGGGCGTCCACGTATTGAAGTACCCGGACTTCTCGACGTTGCCGCGGGCATCGATCGGGGCAATGGCCAGCAGGTAGTGATCGATCTTGTGCAACGCGCAGAGCCAGATCATCTGGCGCTGCGTCGCGTGCCGCATGTCGGCCGGACCTAACGCGAACAGCTCGGCCAATCCACCTCGTCCCCGTCGGCCGATGGCGTGTTGGGCCACGGCCAGCGTCAGCCATTCGATATTGGCGGGATCGAAGCGAGTGCCGATTTCATCCATGCCCGGCAGCGTCAGCCCCTTCAGCACGTGCAGCGGCTTGCCGTTGTACAGCGCCGAATCGCAACTGCTGTTCTCGGCGATCATGTGCCCGGTCGAGAGCAAGCCCACGTGGTCGCACCAGGCGCGGATCTGATCGAAATGGGCCTTGCGGAACCGCTCGCCGAGCAGACCGTAGTAGAGCGCCCACACCTCGTCCTGGGTCTTGTCGGCCAAGTACGCCTGGACGTCCACCCGGAGCTCGCGCCCGGTTGCGGCCTTGTATTCGGCCTCCGCATCCTCGTAGTAACGAAACACCAGCTCGGGCTTGGCGTCGAGCTTCACCGGCGTGGGATGCGACGGCTCGTCCGTGAAGATGCCCACGACCGTCGTGCCCAAGTAAGGACCGAGATGCTCTTCGTACTTCCGGTGCGTCAACGCGATAAACCGCTCCATGGCCGAGAAGCTATAGTTGTCGGCCCAGCCGGGCGAATGCGCGATTTTCCAATCAAACGTGCCGTCGGGCCGCTTGTACACGGCGTACTGACGCGACTCGAAATCCGGCCGCTCCGCCGGCACGCGGCCCTTGCACGACCCGCTCGGCCAGTTGTACTCGTCGTAAAGCCAGATCGACATGTCCAATCGCCGGGCGTGCTGGCAGAACCACTGGCACATCCGCAGCCAGTCTCTTCCCATGTACTCATATTCCAGCCCGCTGCGGGCGTAGATCAAGTATTGGTCGATGCCAACCGCCTTGTAGGCTTCGAGCGTCTCCTTGACCGTCTGTTCGTCGGGCCTCCCCGTGATCGCCCCCATGGGAATCAACGGACAACGCGGTTCAGCGGCGGTCGCGGCGAGCGTCGCCGCCGCTGTCAGGACCAACAGCAGAGCGGTCGGCTTCATAAACCTAATCTCCGGAAGGATGTCTCGCATGCAAGTTGATCTGGCCCTTTGCCCGGACGATCCAGACTATTTGCACGGCTGGGTCCAGGCGGCGGGGCAGGATTGCCAGTCGGGCTTCAGATCCGCAGCCACCTTAACGATCTTCGCCCGGACGTAGAGATCGTCGGACTTGAGCGTGTACGCGCCTTCCGTCCCTTCCACCGTGTCCAGAACGACACCGATGCTGTCCGAATAGAGGTCAATCTTCCGCGCCGGACAGCGGGGGCCCTTTTCCACGGCGACACCGCGGCTAGATGGGTCGTAGTCCTTCTTCGTGCCGAGGAATTGAATCCGGTAGGGGCCTTCCTGCCGAACGTCGATCTTGACCGAGAGCGTCTTGCCGTCAAACTGAATGTCCGCGAAATCCAGCCCATTGGACGCGTAGAAGTCGCCGGCGGAAATCGCGGCCAAGACTTCCTTGGTACAGAGATTTGCCGCCCGCACGACGGTCCAACCCTTGGGCGCCGGGGCGTAGGAATGGCGGTCGTCGCTTCCGAAGCCCAGCAGCAGTGGTTGGTCATGCGCGGCCCGATAGGCGTTGACGACGTCCCAGAACTTCTCCGGTTTCCAGCCCTGCGGATGTGCGTCGAACGCTTTGTCGATGCCGTTGTTGTTCAACTCGAACAGCCGAATCTGCGGCAGCGCGATCAGGTCGGCGGGGGAATAGTCGTAGTACCGCCAGAGCGGATGGTTCGCCGTGAAGAGATAGTCCTGGCCGGCATAGGCCTCACGTCCTTTCGCGAACGTGCTTTCGAAAACTTCCTTGGGCGTGGCCGCAGAAATGTACGGGAAGACCTCACGGACGTTGATGAAGTTCATGTGGACCTGCTGCCCGTTGGGACAGCCGCCGGTCTGTTCGTATCCGGGGATCATGAGGAACTTGCCCGGCTCGGCAAACTGTTTTTCCAGCTCCGCAAACGGTTTCATGCGAACGTACGTCTGACCGCCGACAGTGATCGTCCGGACGGAATCCTGGCCGAACTTGGCCGTCGTCTGGTCAACGTGAGGCTGCGTCAGCTTCGGCCAGCCGGGCGCTGGAGAAATGACCTTCCAGAGAGACGTTTCGTTCTGAAACGCGGCCGGATCCGCCGGTGGATTCTGGAACCCGAAACCGTTGAAACGCAGGTCCTCCGCCTGGAAAATGTTGTGGTCGGACGGGCAGATGAAGTGGTAACCGTGCGACTTGTACCAGTCGACCGCCCATTCCGGAAGCGGCTCGCCGTCGGACCATTGGTTGTGCATATGGAGATTGCCTTTGAACCAATGCTTGTTCGGCGCAGCCAGGGCATCCTGGCCGGCCAGGGTTCGCTTGACGTCCACGCATACCGCAGCCGCCATCGCACCAGACACCTTCAGAAAATCACGACGCGAGAGATTTCTCAACATGAACGGCACTCCTTCATGAAAGTGATTTGACTCCTGTAACGCTCCGCCGGGCCTGACTATCACCTCTTTACGGCCCCGAAGATCCGTTTGATAGCCTCCACGCGGGCGGTGCCCGTCCGCTCTTCGGGCAACAGAAAGCAGCCCTCCGTCCATTCGTTCCAGGCATTGATGAGCACGGCAAACGGCTGACGCGGGTCCTCGTCCACGTGCCGAACCACATCGCGCAGCAGTTGCTCGAACCGCTCGGGCGTGCTGCCGACCACGACCGGACCGTAGGGATATTCGTGCTTTCCGCTCGTCGGCGCCACGGGGAAGGGCCAGGGCACGTCCTGGCGGCAGCGCGGCGTGACGTCCCAGCCGGTCGTCACCACGGGCAAGTTCACCAGCGGCGATTCCGCCGTCATCTTCTGCCAGTGATCCCGGTGCAACTGCATGAGATCCTCGTACTGCTCGATGAGGTCGGGGCCGGCCTTGCCCGTCGTATTCACGTTGTAACGGCTGGTACTCGAGAAACCGGCTTCCTTCAAGATCGCGGCCGACTTCGGATCGGCCACCATGCCGTTCCAATGCATGGGCGGCAGGCCGGCCTGGCGGAGGCGCTGGTCCAACGTCTGCAACAGCTTGGCAGTCTCCTGGGGTCCGCCCAGTTGCTTCACGAATTCCGTGGCCTGGAAGATGCTAAAGAACAGCCGCCCCTGCACGCGCCAATAGTTCGGCTGCCGGAAGTAGGTTCCTGCGCAGTAGTCCAGCGCTCGCTCCAAGTCGCGCGGCGAGTGGCGCGAGGGCAGCCAAACCGTCCGTTCCTTGTTTAAGTCCGGGCAGAACTGATCCCGGCGGTGGTGATTGGCCCACATCAGTGCGAACTTCATGCGGTCCCGATTGGCGGCTTTCAGGAAGCCCTGCTCCAATGCCTCCTCCATGTTCTTCACGCCGCTGTACCAGTACCAGTCATACAGAAACACGTCGATCCCGTGATCGGCCGCCAGGGCGATCTCGCGCGCAGACCACTGCGGATCGCTTTCGTCGAAGTAGCCCCACGTGGGCTTTAGCGGCTGTTCGTGTCCAGGAAAGCGGGGCACCGCGGCCTTTACGCCTTCCCACTCGGTCCACCCCTCACCTTTCCACGCGCTGCCGTGATCGTAGCTGTGCCAGTGAGGGTAGTAGACGACGACCACTTCCGGGCGTCTCTTGGTGTCCTCTCCCGCAGTTCCCACGGAGCAAGCACCGCCCAGGACCATTGCGCCGACGATCAGCACGAGGCCGAAGCCGGGGCGCAGACACCGCTGATGTTTACCCGGAGCAAGATAATTCATCGCCTGATTCTCCTGTTTTCGTTGGCGGCCTCGCCGAGTCAGGCTGCATCACTTCATCAGCCCGCAGCGGCGCGCCTTCCAGTACGCGGCCTGAAGGTAGAAAATGCCGCAGCTCGAAACCCGGTCATAATCCAGACGCGTGATCGCGCGCGTCAACAACCTCTGCTGCTCAGCCGGGAATGCCGCCCCCTGGTCTATCAATTGCGCCAGCGCCGCCTCGCCGCTTTCGCGGACATTGTACCAGACGGGGCGATACGTGCCCTTGGACCTGAGGCCCTCGCCGGTCCGCCAATTGCTGCAGGTCAGCGTCAGATCGAGCTTCATGGCGCTGCCATCGGCGCGGAGCGCGCGCGCTGCACAGCGTTGGGAGACCATGGCCATGATCTCGCTCATCTGCTTCTTCAAAGCCGGTTCCCGCTCGAGCGAATTCAGCAATTCCAACGAAGACTGCATCTGCAATAGAGCGTACGTAGGCTGCCTTTCTTCCACGACGTGTGACTGTTGAACCGCGGACGCCAGATACTGGCGATACCGATCGAAGTACTCCTGCTTGTTCGTCGCGTCCCAGGCTGCGGCGTAGATCATCGGGAGTCGAGCCGCTTCATGCCCCTTGACGTTCCACATGCGGCTGATGCCGCGAGTATCGCGTGAGCCGTCCGCCCGCAGCGAGTCGTAGTCGTTTTCCGGCGTAACGTTCCGCGTCATTCGATCAGCGATTGCCGACAGCACCTCGCCAATCGTCCGTTGGGTCGCAGGATCGCAAAGCGGACTGTGCAGGTACAGCCAGAGACCGTGGACGGCATGCGTGTACTGATCTCGCGAGGAATTGGCGTAGATGCTCTTGCCGTCTTCGACACAAACCCCGCGGGCCAGAAATCCGGGTGCGCCGTGTACGGTGGCACAGAGGTGAATCCCCCGAACCACGCCGTTGGCGCGCTCGCGGAGCGTTTCGTCGCTGGTGACCGCATACCGGTCGACGATCAGCGAGAGCATAACTCCCGCCGAGATCATGCAATCCTCCATGCCAGTACCGTAGCCGCACTCATTGGGATACTGGCGCGCGACTTCGGCAGCGGTCGGCAAATGATCCAGTTCACGGCCGGGTTCGTAGCTGCTCAAGTAGTCATAAAACAAATTCGTCTTCGGCCGATAGAACCGGCTCCACGTGGCACGCCAGGCGTCATCCACACCTGCCGCCAACGATTTGGCGGGAGACTCCTCTTCCGCCGTCGAGCGCGGCGCTGTTGTCGGTCCACCCGTCGGCGCCGCGGCGGGCGGAGCGAGCAGCAGGTAACCGCGTGCTGGGACGGTGTCGCCGGAGGGCAACATGTGAGGCTGCTCGCCGTAATTGACCACGGTACACTGGCCATTGCTGTAGCGGGTTTCAAACACCTGATCGGCAAGCGGTCGGTGGCCGTCGAGAAATTCCAACTGCAGGTGCTTCAGACGCTGCACGTCGTCGTATACCCGGCGCAGGCCGGTCACGATCTGCTTGAGACCTGCCGCATCCTCATAGCGGTAGTCGCTCTTGCCGAGCCAGTTCCTCGAGGCATCGAGCAGGAAGTGGCCGTAGAAATACGTCAAGGGCACCGCACCATATTCGATGCTGCGCAGGTACGCATCGTCGCCCGGCTGGCAGTTCACGGTGTCGGTCGAGAGACTGTAGAGCAGCACGCCGTGGTAAACCGTCTCGTACAGCGGCACCCGCGTGTCGACGTAGGGAAGCTTCGTGAGCGGCAGCCACTTGTCGCAGTCCACGTACAGCAACCGGTCCAGCGCCGCTGCCGTGAAATCCAGCGAGCCTTCCGACTGCACGCCACCGAACGTCTGCTGTGCCAGCGCTAGAATGCGCGTGGCGGCTGCGGCATCCTGCCGGCGCGTCTGGGGATGTTGGGGATCGTAGCAGGGACGCGGACCGATGATCGAAATCACATCCGAATAATGTAGCCCTCGAAAGCCCAGCGCGCGGGTCAGTGGCAAATTGCGTTTGGCAAACAGCTCAGACGCCCGGTCCAGGCAAACGTTGTAGCTCTGCCCACCGCCCCAGGCCCCGCCCTTGTACGGTTGGCCGTTGTGCTCCTTGCGAAGATACGCCTCGCTCCAGTCCTCGGAAATGCGATAGGCATCGTAGAAGCAGTCGTGGGCGACGATCTGGTAGCCGAGCGACTGGCCGTGCCGGATCGTTTCCCGCAACTGCGCCTCGCCGCCCAGGGCCGGCTCGACCGGCAGGACTTGCGGATAGCGGCCGTCGTGGCCGCCCCGGTTCCAGCCGACCAGGCAGACCTCGGCGTGCGCGATGCCTTGCCGGTGAAATTCGTCGAGGATGTCGCGCACGCGGGCAAAGTCGCAGAACACGCGCACCGGCGGCTCCGTCTCCGGCGTCTGCTCCTTGACTTCGTGAGGCACCGGCTTGACGCCCAGTCGGATCCGCACCTCCAGCGCGCTGGCCGAATACGCCAGTTCCGGCGACTTGGCCGCACGCTCGCGCAACGGCCGCAGGCCGCGCCGCGCGAAATTGTGCTGACGGTACCACTTGCCTACGCCCAGCCAATTCGTCTCGCTATCAGGCAAGAACCGGTATTCTACCGTCAGTGGTTCTGGCAGACGCCGGTCGTCGCCGAACGAGCGCAGCGTGAATGCCGGGTCGATCGCATATTGGTGCTGCGGTCCCCAGTTGACGCTGACGCTCAGCCGCACGTCAAACTGGCCGCTGGTAATGATGCCCGCTACGGCGCTGGTACCGCGCACGATGCCGAACAATGGCATGGGGCACTGGCAGGAACTCTGGTAGACCGACACCCAGTGCTGGCCCGGTTGCTTGTCGCGGAAATGACAGAGCGCCCCCGACTGCTGCGCGATCACCAGGTATCCCGCTTCGCCTTCGCGGGCCGCGCCGAACCGGGGCAGCAACCGCAGCGACTTCAGCCGTGCCGGCCCGCTTTCCACCACCTCTCCGGCAGGCACACTGACGGTCAAGGCGTCGCCCGAAGCGGAAAAGTCCAACGGGATGGAAAAGCCGAGCGTCTCCTGGCGGCACATCAGCCGGCATCCGTGCTCGGCAGGACGCCGTTCCAGCTTCCAGCCATTGGCGGTATTCAGCGGCAGTGACCGTTCGGCGCCGGCTGCATCCCAATAGCCGATCTCGGCGAGCTCCTCGCCACTCCAGACCGTCTCGTCTTTCGCACGTCGGACACTTAACCGACCCGTGCCCGCTTGAACGTCCCACTCCAGCAGCGGATGCCCACGGCGAACGTCAAAGACCTTCGCACCGTCGCTGCGCGGCTCAGGTGCCGGTGGCGGTGTGAGGATCTCGGGTTGTTCCGCGGCCCGCCCAACAGCTGTCGGCACGAGCAAACTCAGTGCAACCGCCACCCACAGCGCACGAGACATCGCATTTCCTCCTGGCAAAACTGGAACGGGGTCCCGACGACGGCTTCATTCCCCCCTCATTTTCGAAAGCCGACGTCAGCGACATGGGGACCGATCTGAACACACGGCGAGTCCCGCGTGACGGGCCGGCCGAAGTAGGTCAGGTTCTCAAACAGCAACCCGCTGACACTGTGCTTTGGGCTGTCGCCCAACATGTACAGAAGTCCGCGAAAACTGCCCTGCTCGCCGACGACCTGGATGTTCTTGACCGAACAATTCCGGAGTGCGCCGGGTTCCGGGTGCTTGTAGATTCCGTAGGAGCACCGCATTGGCTTGGCCATGAGCATGAGGATGTCATCTCCGCTCGAGCGGACGCGGATGTTCTCGAAATGACAGTCCTCCAGCACCATATCCTGATTGGGCTGGAGCCAAATGATCGCATTGGCCCAGTAGTTCGTGGGCTCGCGATAGTTCTTGCTGTAGTGCAGCACCTCGATGTTGCGGGCCCGGATGTTCCGCATGCCGGCGGTCTCACATTCGTAGCCGACCCGGAAGATGTTCGCCACATCCGTCCAGAACTCGCAGTCTTCGAAGAGGATGTTCTCGCACGGCCGAGACATCTTCGCCAGCCCCTTGATGGCGATGCTGTCGTCCTGGGTCCGGAAGAAGCAGTTGCGAACCGTGGCGTTCTGGGTGTTGACCAGGTCCAACGCGTCGTCGTTGATCATGCGGGAACCGCAGATCTTCACGTTGTCGATCACGACGCCATCGCAGTTCCACGTCACGAAGGTCCAACCCCAAGGATTGCGCAGGACGATGTCGCGGACCGTAAGCTGCTGGCAATCCTGGCAATCCAGCAGGTATCGCCCCGGCCCCTTGAAACGAGGCGACTCTTCGCCGCCGAGAACGCCGCGGCCACGAATCGTGATGTTCTTGCCCTTGGCATGAACGCACCCCTTGACCACCGCGCCGCCCGCCAGGTACAGCGTCTGACCGTCGGTCAGCGTGATCTTGCCGGGACGATGGACGCCTGGAGCGAAATAGACGACGTTGGGATCCCCAGGCCGCGGCACATCAATCTCCGGCGCATTTCCAAACAGGAGCAACGGATTCTGCCGGCCGTCCCGCTCTACGGAGATTCGAAAGGGGGCCTCCGCCGTAAGTGTAATCTCGCGGTCGCTGTTCCGCTCGACTCGCACCTCGAAGCGGCTGGGCTGCACCTGAGTCTTGGCCAACGATTGGCTCGATGTCACGCGAATGACCGCTGTTCCCGAGAAGTCAAACGTCGCGAAGCCGTAGTCCCCGCCGAAGAATTCGCTTTGCGCGGCATACACATCGACGGGCTTACCGTTTACCGTGACGGCATAATCGCCCGTTATCGCCTCCCCTGCCGGCGCAGGATAAACTGTGACGTCTGCACGAACGAGCGAGGGAACGATTATCTGCACAAGACCAAGCCAGATGATCGAACGTCTCAGAGCCGGAACCGGGTTGTCCATTGCGAATCCTCTCTTTGTTAGCAGGCCTCGTCGTCATATCCTCCAGCCTCATTCACATCAATGAGCGATGTCAACGTGTCGGAGACAACGTCTGCTGACGGACGCAGTAGACTCTCTGGGACGTGCGGATCAGCAGTTGGTCGTCGACGATCGCGGGCGTGGCCATGCACATGTCGTCGTCGGCCAGCTTATTGGTGTGGAGCACTTCGAACTTGTCACCCGCCCGTAACACGAAGGTAACGCCGTCCTCGTCGAGGCAAAAGACCTTGCCGTCATTGGCCCAGGGTGAGGCGGTGAAGTGCATTCCCTGAGGCAGTCGCTGGCGGTCATACACCGGCTCGCCCGTGAGTGCCCGAAAGCAGGCGATCATACCGCGGTCGTACAGGACGTACAGGCGGCCGTCGTAGACGAGCGTCGTTGGGTTGTACGGCGCGGCCTTCGGCTGGCACCAAGCGATAAACTGGTTGCTGGTCTGGTTCTCTCCGAGCGAGATGTCGCCGGAGGCCCCCGGCCGAATTCCATACAGAGGACGATCGTTATCGTTGACGTAACCCGAACTCACGTATAGCAGGCCCTGGTCCGTGTACGGCGTGCCGATCGTGATGCTCGACATCCCCGTGAACCACCACAGCAGCTTGCCCTCCAAGTCGTAGGAACGGACTTTGCCCGTGCCCGGAGTGACGATTTCCGTACGGCGGTCGTTCTGCCAGACGAAAGGCGTGGCCCAGTTGCTCTTTTCGTCGCGAATGACGCGCCACACGTCCTGGCCATTCCGTTTGTCCAAACACAAGAGATACGATTCTTCATCGTTGTCGTTCACGACATACAAATGCTCGCCATGCAGCACCGGCGACGCGGAAGTGCCCCAGCCATTGCGGGTGGCGTTCGGCTCGAACGGCCGCGACCACACCAGCTTCCCGTCGCGGTCGAGACAGTACAGGCCCTGGTTGCCAAAATACGCGTACACCCGCTCGCCATCGGTGACCGGCGTCTCCGAGGCATAGCTGTTCTTCAGGTGAATCGGGCTCTTCGCGGGTCCGTGATGAACGGACTGCTCCCACAGCTTCCGGCCGGACGCGAGGTCGAGGCACAGCACCTTGTATTCCAACTGCACTTGCCGGGGCTCCGGACGGTTGCCGCCGAAGTACAGGCCCTTCTTCGGCGTCTCCAGCTCTCCGCTGTTCACCGCCGTCGTTAAGAACACCCGCTGTCCCCATACGACCGGCGACGACCAGCCGCGCCCTGGCACGTCCGTCTTCCAGGCGACGTTCTCGGTGGCGGACCAGCGGTCGGGCAGATTCGATCCGCTGGCGACGCCGCGGGACTCGGGTCCGCGAAACTGGGGCCAGTGCTCCTGTGCCTGGGCGCACAACAGGTTGTGCAGGCAGAACAACAAAACGACGGCCAGCGGAGGCGTCATCGCTGTCGCGTGGTTGGCTTGGGCCATCAGTGTTTCCTTCGTAATCAAGGTGTCTTATCGTACAACTTCACTCATAGGTCTTTGCCGTAGACTTCGAACTCCGCGATACCGTTGTCCCCCAGCGGGAACGATTCGCGGAAATCCACCAGCTTCACCCACACACATTTCTGCTTCGGGAAGCGGAATTCCTGCGGCTGGTGCGTATTACGCAACTCGATGGGCACCTTCTCCCCGTTGGAGAATTCCAGCGTCGCACCGGTCCACGTCTTGGCCTGACCCTCCTGTTGATGCAGGACGAGCATGATCCTCTCCGTCTCCACGTCACGTCCGAACTCCACCTGCAGCCACACGTCGGTGCGTCGAGCCGGTCGCCAATACCTGTCAGGCGTGCGTTGTCCGTCGATGGCGTGATTGGGCGAGAAATCGGGGCGGTACCGGTAGTGCGAATTCGTTGTCGCCCGGGGATACGAACGAAGATGGTAGGTGTAGGCATCCTTGTTGACAACTAGGTTTCGCACTTCATTGCCGGACACGTTGGAGCCGCCCCGCGCGTCCTTTCCCTCGGCCAGTCCATAGATCGGGACCGTTGACGAAAGACGGTCGTAATCATCGACGAACTGCTGCTGCGCGCGACGCCCGCCGAACGTGTATTGTCGGAAAGCCGCCGGAGAGCAGTCCGCGCCGTGGTCCACATGTTGCAGATACTTGTCGATATGCTCCAACTCCAGTTCCGCGGACTTCAGCCGCTTGGCCTCAAAGTACAGGTAGATCTGCCGCATCTTGTCGCGGTACACGTACCAGGGCGTCAGACCGGAATGGACCGCGTGGTTGAGCTGATCCCAGTAGTTCAATTCCATCCACGAACCAGCAAAGGGCACATTCAAGTCGATCCAGCACGCGACGCGTTCTTTTTCTTCCGGCGTCAATTGCACGCCGTAGTGCGTTGGTTCCAGATAGTTCATGAGCGGGCTCGACGTCGAGCCGTAGGCATACGGCGGGAGCATCGCGCAGGTGCTGGACACGTGCAGCCAGTTGATGATTCCGCGGCCCGCGTACTCGTCGGCGCAGTACCCGAGCGCATTCCGGTTCGGCACGTTTTCCCACTTCCCGCCGAAATAGGCGAGATAGGTTGTGTCGTTGCCGGCCTCGGCCTTCCCGCCCGTTCCCGCCAAGGGGATCTTGGCGTTGTAACCGAAATCGGTCAGGTTGATATACGATTCGCTGAAGGCCCGCCCAGGATTTCCTTTCGTGCTTTCCCCATAAATTCGACGAGTCAAACGCCACTTCGTGCGACCGTAGATTTCCGGATTCGTGATGGGGCGGTAGTCGCCCAGCAGGCTGAGCGGGACGTCCTTCTTCGCCGGGTTCTTGTCTCCCGCGTGGCAGTGGATACAGTGCTGATCCCAAATCGGCTGAATTTCCCGCGTGTAGCTGAAACCGCGCGGGACGTCCATCGCCTGTGGCGCGTTGGTGCCCAGATACTGCATCGCTCGCTTCTCGGAAGCGTTGAGGAACCGGTCCATCTCCTGGACGGGTTCCTCCCCTTTGGCAAAGAACGGCTTGATCGTCTGCGGCGGTTTCTTGGCAGCGATCGTCGCCGGGTAGCGATCCAGGTAAGTATTGCGTTTGTCCTCGTGGCAGCCGACGCACGACACCGCTTCGCCGGGCATGACCATCGTCCAACTGCGCATGTTCTGCACCATGCGGCCGCGTGCGTCCAGCATCTGGAAGTACACGGGCACGCGCGACGGGCAATCGAAACAACAGCTTCCGTCTTCCTCGACATCCACCGTACCCAGCACGTGTTTCACGTCGTAGCTGCCGTTGTTGATCGCACACGGTGACGTCTGATGTCCGCCCCACGGATGCAGCCCCAACGCGACGGTGCCTTTGGCGCGATAGTCCAATCCGACCACGCGAATTCGCTTCACCGTGCCCGGTTGCACGCCCTTCAGGCCAGGCCCGGAGTAAATATTTTGCACGTAGAAGCGGCCGTGCGTCTGGTGTTCGTCGACCGCGGTACTCCGGTAAAACGGCGGTTGCGGACGCGTCAGGGCCACCTGCTGGCCAGACGAGATCACCGGGTCGTAGATCAGCAGTTCGCGCCGTCCGTCGCGATGCATCCAGTAGATGCCAAAGGCCGGGCTTCCCGCTTTGCCGTCCTGGATGCCTTTCAACCCGCGAACGGGACCGCCCTCAGGCGAGTAGCACACGACGTAATTGTCTTCATCCAGCGGATAGGGATACTGAAATTGCTCCCCTTCCGTATCGTGGACCACGTTGCCTCCGGTTCCCATGCCTTCCCGATACGGGTAGTCCCGTTCCGGCGCCAGGAGTTTCACGCCGAAGCCAGCCTGGGTCCCGGCATTCCGATCGATCAGGATCAGCTTGCCGCGCTGGTCGATGTGGTGGGCGCCGGAAATGGCGATCACTTTCGTCGAGTTGGGAATATCGCGAGCATGCAGCAGTGCGGCTGGAAACGGCGAGTTGTTTCCGTAGAATTCCGTCTGATTGGTGCCGTCCGGATTCATCACAAAAAGACTGTGCAGGTAGCCGGCAGTTCTGTCGGAATACTCCCAGCGGGTGTACATAATCTGGCCGTTCGCCGTCAGGTGCGGAAACACCGTATGACCATGGTCACAAGCAAGGCGGCGGATGTATCGTCCGGCCGCATCGCACGTGAACAGGTTGCACACACTCGACCACCAGCAAGGCGCCGAGAACACGCAGCGCGTGGAAGTAAACACCAACTCGCCGTTGGGCAGCCATTCCGGCTCCATATCCGCCGTGCCGGCCCCGAAGGTGATTTGCCGGACGCTGCGGTCACTCAGATTCATGGTGTAGAGGTGGAAATCGTCGTCCCCGTCGTGGCTGGTGCGGCGCATGGAGAACGCTAGCGTGCGGCCATCGCACGAGACGCTGGGATCCCGGACGATTCCCGCGGGGCAGTCGAGAAGCAGTTCGGTGGAAACGGTGCCGTCACCGCGGATCGTCAGGCGACAAAGCTGCGAGCCCATGCGGTAATCCGCGCCGCATTCACGGAAGACGGCGTCCGTCAGGTGATCCGTCATGGCAAACATGGCCTGGCAGTCGCCAAACACGAAGTGCTTCGCGTACACGAACTCGCGCGGGTGGCGGTCGAACACTTGCAGACGCTGCCTGCGACGCAGTTCACAGGCCTGGAAGTACAGGCTCTTCCACGCCGGATCGCGGCCCGGCTGTTTGCCGTCCACGAGCAGGGCGAGCGACTTCTCCAGGGCCTCGACGGCGACGTTTTGGGACTTCAGCTCGGCAAGGACTTTGCGGACCATGCCGTGTTCGACTTTGCTGCCCTCCACGGCCACAAAGCACTCACCGTGGTTCAAACCGTGATCCTGATAAATCCAATCGCGCTGCAGGCGGGACAGGGGATGCGCAACCTTATGCCGTTCCCGAAACTCTTCCGCGGAATACTCCTGAGCGAGCGCAGGCAGGGACAGCGAGATGGGCAGGACGAACGACAGCAACGCTCGATGCCCAAGGCGATTTCGCGCGGTTGACCTGGGGTTTTTCATCTTGCCGCCTTTCGCGTTTCCCAGTGATGGAGCCACTCGCGAGCCGGGACGTCATGGCTTTCGCCGTTGAGCGTGATCGCCACGGGATGATCATTGAAATTCAGCGTCACCCAACTGCGGTCCTCGAACAGGATCAGCCCCACGCGATTGGGAGCGCTGAAAGCCTGCTGTCCCAGCGCACGGAGGAAGGGGGCGCGGAGTGCGTCCAGCTCCTCACGTGGGAGCTTGAGCAACGATTGGGGATTGCCGTGCACCGGGAGCACAACCACGTTGGGACGGTCGACGGCAAGCTGGCCTCGCTGTGCCTGCGCCAGTCCATCGGTAATCAGCGTTGGTCGTCCCGTCGCAATGTAGGCGTTGATCTGTCTGGCGGCGTCTGGCACAGAACGGAGGTACGACGCAAAACATGCGGTCGGCGCGCTGTCGGGAAACGTATGGCACGGATTCAGAGGCAGTCCCAACATGCCCAGGAAACTGAAAATGTTAGCCTCGTCATGAGGATCGCTGTTGGCGGCCTTATAGGCCGCGATCCCGGTCAGTTTCCGTGCCTTGGCCTCCTTGGCAACGGCCAACAATTCCGGCAAATGGTTTCGCAGATGCTCGACATCTCGAGGACCGTCGGGCGTGCCCAGGCCGCCCACGCCCTGCAAGTTCAGACGCTTGACCGTGTCGTCCAGTCCCTGCGCGTCGGTCGGCGTCAAGGAAAGATACCCGTAACTGTGCAGCAGCGACTCGGACGCGCCGCCCAAGATCGTCAGGCGTGCTTGTTCCAAATACGTGGCTGGCGTTGTACCCAGCGGATCGTACCATGCGCCCTCACATTTGCCGGCGCCGACGGATGCGAACCAGCGGGCAATGAAGAAGGCCGCCATCTGCGGCGTGTTGCCCCATCCGCCGCCGTAATCGCGCGTCTCCGTTCCGACCCAGGTGCCGTCGAATAGTTCGCTCATGCGTTGGACGTCATAACCCCGCGCCGGAAATCCGTCGTACCAGCAGGGGAACTTGACGATGACACGCACCTGGGGATTGACCGCCCGGCAGACCTGGAGCACGTTCTGTTCGGCGAGACGGCACAGCAGCTCGCCGCGGTAATGCGCCCAATCCGCCTTCGCGACCGGATAGCACCGGGTTCCGATCGTGACGTTGCGAGCCCTCATGCCCGCGGAGCAGGTTTCACATGCGCAATCGGTGAACCAGAAATCGTCGATCAAGATGGTGTCGAAGAACGTTGCCGTATACTCGAAGATCTCTCGGACACGTTGTTGCGTGGTAAGGTCGGAGTAGCAGCAAGCGACATTCCATCCCGTGGACGGTTTGCCGACCATGGTGGGCGTCACCAGCCCACGGGTTTCGAGTCCTCCCTGGCGGAAACGGTCTCGAACTCGTTCCAGAAGCGGACGCTCGACTAGATACCCGAAGCGGAAGGTCTCCAGGTAGACGCGGGTGACCCCATGTTGCTGACACCACGCCACGGCCTTGTCCAGGGTCTCGTTATTCTGGAACAACGCCTTCATCTCTTGCGCTTTGACGGATGTGGAGAACCGGTGGACGGAGCGATTCGCCTGGGCCAGCGTCCATTGCTCCGGCCGGTCATCAGCCGCCGAGGCAACATGTCCCGCAGCGATGATCGCCACTCCGACGATGCCGGCAAGGCAAACCGCAATTCTCATTGTTCTCGTTTCCCAACCGCTTTGGAGTCTGACCCTACGGACACGCGAACACCCAACTACTTCAGTCGAACCTCGACGATCGCCACGTCGCCCGCAGGGATCACCAGCTCGAGGCGGTCCTGAGTCGGCAGTTCCTTGCCTCGCCAGAGTTCGCTTGCGGAGGCGATCGCTCCGATTCGAACGCGCAGCCCGCCCCGCCAGTCGGCGAACAAGTCGTTGTTCAACAGACCCACCAGCAACCGCTTGGGATCGCCCTGGTAGCAGCAGGTATGGATATTTAGGCCTACCGGCTCGATTTCCACGGGGTTGAAGGAATCGAAGTAGCGGCTCAGCACCGCTCGAACGCCGTGCAGGAGCTGATAGGGAGGCTCCATGTTGACGATCTCGGGAATGCCGTACGTCAGCGCGTCGGTCATCCAGTGGTCGACGGCACACAAGACAACGCGTCCGTCCCCCACCCTGTTGACGGTCACGAGCGGATGGCCGTGCTCATTGACCAGCAGTGAGCCGGCGCTGTCGCGGCTCAAAATGGTGTAGCCGTAGGGCTGCTCCTCGAACGACTGGCCGCCGGCCAACAGGTGCGACATGCAGCCTTTGGCCTGCGACTCGAGTCGCACGCCGGTCAAATCGGCTGGCAAGGCTTTGGCGGCGCGGACGTCGATGACCAGATCGCCGCCGGCGCGGACGTAATCGGCCAGCCGGCCAATCACATCGGGCGTCATCTCCACGTCGCCCAACAGCATCACCGCCGAATACTGCTTGAGAACTTCCGGGTGACAGCGGTTGGTGATCACGTCGAAGATGTCGCCGAAGGGCGTGGAGGTAAGGAAGCCGCGTTCGTTCCGCAGGTAGCTGGCATCCTCGTAACCCGGCCAAACCAGGCGGAACACGTTGTCGATCAGATAGTCGCCTTTTTCATAGGGGAACTTGCCCCAGATCTTGTACTTGTCGCCGCGGTAGAGATGCCGCGGCATGTTCCAGCCGTTGTGGAAGTCGAGCATGAAGGCCACCGGCGTGACCAGCACGCCACGGTCGGGATGCTGCTCGCCCCACTGGCGAAGCTCCAGGTGTTGCCGGCCCAGCGGGCTGAGTTCCGGAACCCCTTCGGACACCTCGTCGGCCGTGAACTGGGAAGTCTCGGTGCCGAAGATGCTGTGGCCGTCGAGATAGCCGCAGAAGAAAAGCCGCTTGTGCAGGCTCCGCGAGCAGCCCTTGTTGGGCCCGAATCCGTAGCCGGTATCGCTGCCGTGACTCTCGGTCTTGCGAGCGTGATACGTGTTGTAGCCGAAGCGATTCCAGATCGACGAGGCCTGGTAGGTCAATCGGCCGTACTGCTTCCCCGCCCCGCGCAAGAAGGCGAACATGAGCGTGTCGCTGGGCAGCCCCTGCGCGGTCTCCAGGCCCAACAGGCGGCAGTTGCGCTCGCCGTAGTAATGGGAGAAGTTGAGCGAGCCGGTGGCGTTCATATAGTTCCCGTTGTCACCGCAGACATGCTCGTCCCACTTGACGAAATCGTCCCAGCCTTCCTTGCGATTCCTGGCCGGGCCCTTGTCGGCGTAGGCGCCGATGTAACGGCCGTCCTGCTCCCCGTTGTCAAAACCGAGGAACCGGTCGCCGAAGACCCGGAGGAGGATCTCGCGATGTTCGGGGGCGATCGTGTGCGCGAATTGCTCGTGATAGGGCACGTAGCCATGGACGTCGAACAGGTACAGGTCCCGGCCGCGCACCTCCATGAGCCGCCCCTCAAACTCACGCAGCGCGCGGCGATAGTCCTCCTCCTTCGGCAGGAATCGCCGCTGCGGGCACATGCTGATGTGCGGCCAGCACACGTCGCCAAACTGATAGTGCTTGTGGAACGTATCGAGCGTGTGCGGTTCCACGTTTCGGGCCCCGGTCATGTGCAGTTCCGCGCCCAGCGTTTTGCGCATCACGGGCCTGGGGTCCGTCGCGGCGAAAAGCGGATGCTCTTCCGGCACCACCGGCCTGGTCCACGGCTGAAAACGGACGGCCCGAAGCGGCTCGACCTGCCGGCCGGCCCGGCCGATTTCCCCGGCCAGCGCCTGCTTGGCCACTGCCAGCGATTGCGCGTAGCCGTCGGGTAGCGCGAGAACGTCGCGGCGGTCGAAAACGGGATCGGCAATGCCGCCGGCGAACCGATTGACCTGGTCGGCCTTGACGGTTCCTTCGTCCAACTCCAGGCCGATGGCGACCACGTGGCGCGGGTCAAAGACGTCATTGCCTTCGAACGAAATCGGCACGACGACCTCTTCGACGCCGGCCGTCTTGTCGCGCCGGCGCCACAGGAGCTTCTCCGTGCCCCGGACATCCACGACGCGCAGCGACACGACGTGCCCGGAGCCCTGCCCCTCGAACCGGAACCGCAAGCGGCCGAAGGGTTCCAGGTCCCATTGACCCGCATGCACCAGGCGTACGGCATCGCCCGCCAGCAGCCGCGACTTGTCGGTATTGACGAACGAGGCCGCGTACCGCAGCACGGGCCGGCCCTGGTTCTTGGCCAACGCCACGGATGCCTCCTGCGCCTGGCCGAAGAGCGGCTGGGCTTTCCAGGCCTCGGCGCGGCCGAGCCAGGAGCCGTCCGGCACTGGATACCGCTCCCACGGAGTCGCCACAGGCGCCGAGGCCGGGACGGGTTCCAGCCGCACCGCGACAATCTGCGGCAGCACGTCCTGCAACCGCAGCCAGTGCAGGCCCGGCGTCAGAACGACCGTCCCCTGGTATTCCCAGAAGGCGTCGCGCACGGCGGCGCTGTCGGTGCGGTTCAAGGCGCACATGTTGTAGTCGTTCAGATCGTTGCCGTCGATCACGATGTCGCACGGCTGCCGGCCGGGCGCGGCATAGCGGAGCCAGACGCGGTAGGTCTGTGGGCTGGGGATGTCGAGCCAGTACTCGATCAGCCCCTCGCCGAACAGACTGGGCGTTTCGGGCTCGGCGGAAATCAGTTCCAGCGTTCCCGCCAGGCGATCGGCCGCATCGGGAAGGAGCACCAGCGAAGCGGCGGCGGCCGGCGGCGGCTGGCCCGCGCGGAGCGGCACGAGAACGGGCGGCTGGAACGTGCGCCGCGACGCGGCGTTGCCCGACCAATGGGCGACCGTGGCGTCGCCGGCGCGCAGCGACGCGCTGGTGACGCAATAGTAGCCGCCGGCCGTGTTGTCCAAACCAAGGATGTAGAGTCCGTCGCCCTGGAACTCGTCGGACACGTCGAACTCGAGCGTCCGCTCGTGCCCTGCCCGCAGCCCGTTGAGGTCGAACTGGCCGACGATCACCGCCTTGGCCGCCCGCGGCTTGAGGTACACCCAGCCGGCCGCGTTGCCGCCGAACGATTTCTTGAAGGTGGCCGAGAGTCTGGCCTTGCCCGTCGTGGTCGGTTTTCGCACCGTACGGGGCACAGCCGCCGGGCCGGGCAGGTCGAACACGCGCGCGCCGACGGCCAACTTTTGCTCGGGATCGTAACGCACGCAGTCCGACACGCGCACCTCATCGATTTTGCCGCTGAACCAGTAATCGCGGCCGACGTAGCTGCCGACCCACAACCCCTGGTCGCCAAGGCCCAGCAGGAAGTCCTTGGGCGCTGCTACGCGAGCGCGGAGCAAGCCGTCGAGGAAGAAACTCGCCCGGCGGCCGTCGTAGGTCGCCGCCAGATGGTGCCAGCGGCCATGCCGGATCGGCCCAATGCCCGATCCCACGTGCTGATGACGTAGCCCGTCGGCGTTGGCCACCGACGCCCCCTGGTTGTAGAGCGAGATCGACGTGCTGCTGCCGCCGCTGAGATCGAAATGGATGGTCATGTCCTTCCCCAGAAGGAACTGGCGTCCCTCGGGGTTGTCCTGTTTGAACCAACACTCGACCGTGATCGCCTTGAGATGGTGAATCGCCTCGGTCACGGCCCGGTACACGGTGTCATCCGTGCCGTCGAACTCCAGGGCTCCATCGAACTTCCCCGGGCACCAGCGCGCTCCCCGGACCTGGCCGTCGTAGCCCCGGCCGCTACTGTCTCTGGCCAGCGGGCCCTGTCCCTCGTCGAAATGGTACAACAACAGCGTGTGCCCGTCCGGCTGGAACGGCTCAAGCGGCGATCGCTCCGCGCCGGGCAGGCTGGAGCCAACGAACAACCAGAACAGCGACGCGGCTAGAAATGTCCGAAACATGAGGCAGGCTCTCAGGGAACTGTTTGGGGTCGGCAGGGCTGCGAGAATTTCTATCAGTCAGTATCCATCAGTATCCGTCACTACGCCGTGCCCGACGTGTTCTGCGTCATCTCGGAACTCTCCAAGACCACGCCGGCCAACGCCGGCTCGGTCGTTTGTGACGCCCCAGCAGCGGACAATAGAATGGCCGGCAGAAACGACGCGAGCGAGGACTGGAGGCGCATGGACGGGGTCACTGGGATGGGGGAGACGAATCAGGGTGAAGCACGTTTCCGTGGCGGGTCGGGGCTGCGATGCGGGGAACGACCAGCAGCGCACTATAACGCCGCCCCGCTGCTGGAGCAACTGTGCGATCCTCCGCTCCTCCGCTGGAAAGAGGGAGGAGTCGTGATGAATCAGCGGCACCGTCCAACGGCCCCATGCACTCGGCGGAGCTTCGTTCAAAGCGCGGCGGCGTTCGCTTCCGCGGTGGCTCTGTCGCAGATCGTACCCGCTTCAGTCTTCGGTGCCACGGCCCCCAACAACCGGATTACGATCGGGCGGATCGGTTGTGGGCCCAGCGGATCGTTCTCTCTGTCCTGGCTCACGAAGACGGTTAGATCGTGGCCGTTTGCGACGTGAACCGGGCCGGCAGACAGAAACCGGCTGGGTCATCACGGCCTTGAGCGCGATCAACTTGGTGCTGTGGGACTTGCGGGGAAAGGCCGCTCGCTCCATGTTCGACCGGGGTTCCACCGATAGAAGTGGGTTCTTTATGAACAGCCCCGCGGATGGAGCCGTGGGCCTGAAACAAAACATCGAGCTGGCGCATGCGGTGCGCGACGAACTCGGACCGGAAGCGATCCTGATGTTCGACGGCATCCAATACGTATGGAAGTCGGCGGACGTCGATTACGCGATTGTGCTGGCCAAAGGGATTCTGCCGTGCCGGCCGCATTGGCTGGAGGAGCCGCTGCGTCCGGACGATTTGGAGGGCTACACGCGCCTGAAGGGCGAGACGGGTATCACGCTGGCCGCGGGCGAACACTGGTACACACGCTGGAACGTCAAACCGTTCCTGGATCGGGGGATCGTCAGCTTCGTGCAGTCGGATCCGGAGTGGTGCGGCGGGATCAGCGAATGGCTGAAGATCTGCGAGCTGGCCAAGGGGTATCCTGGCGTGCAGGTCGTTCCGCACGGCCACCATGTCCTGGCGGCTTCGGCCTGTGTAGCATCGCAGAGCGAGACGCTTTGCCCGAAATACCTGATCCAATCGCGGGTCGCGTTCCAGCGTTGCCAGACCCGCCCCTTGGTGGCCGAGGTGGGAACCTTCGCCATGCCGGACGAGCCCGGCCTGGGCCCGTCGCTCGACGAGGCCAGGATGGAAAGGGCTTCCAGTTGATGGATCGACCAGGCATTGCCGGCTGGAAGGCTCGATTTCGACCTTCGGCGATAGTGGTGAACATCACTCCGGTCATTGCCGCCGCGCTACCGGGCGGTCCGGCAATCAGCGCTGAAGACGGCACCGGGCTTACACGGCGGAATATGCTGCGCGGTTTGGGGATCATGGCGGCAGCAGCGCCCGCAGGTGTGGCACTGCCGGTCGCCGGTGCGGAGATTCCCGGTGCACCGATCGCCGCGCCTCTTGCCGAGCTGCTGGACGAACATCTCACCTCTTCATCAGGTCGGCACTTCAATTCCCAGCTGATTCACAGCGGTGAACAGGCGGGCCATCAGGTCACGCCCATCAGCCAGGATAAGTGCGCGCCCGGTGGGGCCGCCGCGATGGAGACACGGCTACCAACGGTGTCGCCATTTCGCCAATAAAGTGGCGGGGAGGGTAGAACAGGTCCGTTATCCGGAGCTAAGGGCTTGCAAAAGCCGACAATCGGCTTATAATCCCGCGATGGAGTCGGAAATGGATGTCGCCAACGAGACGATCAAGCTGCGGGATATTTGTCGGGCACTTGACGTTCGTGAGAGGTACGCCAGGTATGTACTAGAGAGGGGGTTTGTTCCGGAAGGGATAAGCCTCTCGCCAGGAAGCGGTGAGCACCGCGAGTTCACCCCACATCAGGCGTTCTGGTTGAGCATGGCGCTTAAGCTCAAGGAATTTGGCTTGAGCGCCCCCCTTGCGGCGAAAATTGCGAACTATGCGGACGGCGCGGCCCGGACCGTGGCCCAGACCTTGGGGTGGGATTACCAGTTCCTGCCGCGTGCAGGGCGTTTCGAAACGGATTTCAATTATTGCGTGGAAGTGGGCGACGCGAGATATATTCGCATGGTGACTGACGCTTGCCCAAGCCAGGAAAGACCATACGAATTCGACTGGCACGAGATCACAAATCCAGGTGTGCCCGTGAAGGGTGTCCGGCCCTGCGTCGTGCTGCGGCTTGACGTTTCCCTTATCGCGGCCCGACTCGGTGCAGCGTTCGGTACTAGCGGTACCACTTGACATAAAGCCTAACATCGGCTTTAATGGGAATGATCGCCCTCGTGGGAGGGCTTTTTTTTGCGGATTATAAAGCCGACAGTAGGCTTTGAAGGTGTCGGCCGGGGAGGGTGAAATGGAGTCTGTCCTTGCCTATCGGGAAGAGGGGGGCCCGTCGACTGTCGTGCCTTCTATTGCAGCCGGTACCGCTGCTGCGGAAGCACGGGAAGTCCACATCGTGGACCGCGTGCCCGAAATACTGGATTCGGCTCGATCGGAGGAGTACCTGAATGCGTACCTCCAGGAGTACCAGCCCGTGGGGCCGACGGAACATGCCCTCGTGCGCGAACTGGCTCGCCACTGCGCAGCAGGGGATATGTGGAGTGCAGCCGGCGATGCCGTCCAACGGCAAGGTGCTCGGGAGTTGCCGAATCTCATCCTGAGGGCGGGGGACGAGGATCTACTGTCGTCGGACACGGTGCTCGCCGGAACGATGTCGCAAGAAATTGTGCATCGTTGTGAAAGACATGAGCGGTGTCGCTCGCGGGCATTCCACCGTGCACTCAGGAAACTCGAGGAACTGCAGGCTTGCCGCACGAAACGCGGATCAGGGGACCTGGTCGTCCCGCCGAATCCCTTCACCAGCGAGGCGGCGTGCGAGAAACACCTAGTGGACAGATTCAAATCCGGTAAGGTCCGTTGCCCGATCTGTGCCGCCGTGGAGGGGCACCACATCGGGAGTCGCCGCTGTTGGGAGTGTGCGAAGTGCGGATCGCAAACCGGTGTGCGGCACGGAACCCTCATGGCGGATTCGCCGATTCCGCTGACGCGCTGGTTCACCGCGATTTGGCTGATGCTCTGGCGGCCGACGATCACCACCGCCGAGCTGGTGTCCAACTTGGGGATCACTCGGATCACGACCGTACGCACCATGGCCAACAGAATCCGGGCGGCCATGGCCGCGGAGAACGCTGGCGACCTGCTGGCTGAACTCGACACGTACTACGCAAAGTTTCAGGCGGCGTCGCCTGAGTCAAGTGCGCGCGAGAACAGCGATTTGCGCGGCGACGAACACGAGAGTCCGACGAGCGGGCGCGACAGTACAAGTCCTGTGGCGGCTGAAGATTAGACGAGCCTCTGACCATCAAGAATGGGATTGGCGATACCTGAGTTAAGTGTTGTTCGTTCTGTCAAGTATTCCTTTACCTTCAAGGGAGTGAAGTCATGTCAAGTGTTTTGCTTCCGGGTCCGGCAGACGCTGAACCCGAAAAGATCGGCTATGAACAGTCCAAAGTTGATAACCACAATACGGGCGCGGACCGCCGACGGCAACAGCAGCGTCAGCGCGCCAGGAAACCTGACATACCCAGCGAGGAGGACTGCTTGGGGGCGATCGCTCAGGTGGCTCGACTGGTGGTCATGGGCTTGCTCGAGACGGCCCAGGCCAACGCGATTCGCGCGGCGTTTCGTGAAATTCTGCTCTACCATCGGAACAAATCGAAGGTTGCCGAGAAGGGCATTTCAAACGTCGAGCTCCTCGATGTGTTGCGGAAGGATCCCAGGCTATTGTCCTTGTTTGAACCCCTGTTGAGTCAGGAGCAGATCGAGTTGATCCTGCGTGCCGGCGACAGCGACGGCGAAAACGCGGCATGACTGGCTGGGGCGGGCGCCGATCATCGAAACAAGCGTGATCGGCGCCGCTAGACACGTTCCCAAACGATTTGCGGAACATGGATACGGCGGATCGGCTGCGGGGGACCGAGCGCCAATTGCCAGGGAGGGCTGGATGAGGAAGCTCGAGTTTTGCCGACATTTCGTTCATCTGCAGCGAAAGCCAATCTGCTTTGACGGCCGGCCGTACCTGTCGGCGATCTACGAGGTGAGAACGCGGAACCTTGTGCTCCGCTGCAGCCGGCAGACCGAAAAGAGCACTTTCCTGGTCAACACGATCCTGTACGAGGCCTGCCGGAATCCAGGCATTCAGATGCTGTTCGTGTGCCCACGGATGGAACAGGCACGTGTCTTCAGCCACTCGCGGTTGCTCCCTTCCCTGGAAGAGAGTCCGATCATACGGCGTGCGCTACTTGGGCGGAACGGTCGGCGGCCGCACGTGTTGAACATGCAGTTCGCCAACGGCTCCTCGCTGTTCGTGCGGGCGGCGTTCCACTCGGCCGATGCTTGCCGGGGTCTCAGCGCGAGCCTCCTGCTGGTCGACGAGTTCCAGGACATGGCCGCGGGAGACTTGCCCGTGCTTCAGGAGACGCTGAGCCACGCGGTCAACGGGCGAACCATTCTCACGGGGACGCCAAAGACGATCGACAACCATTTGGAGATCATGTTCCGCCAGTCGACTGCCAACGAGTGGACGATCGAGTGTGGTCAGTGCGAGAAAGGTGTGATTCTGGACGAGCGGTGTCTTGGGCCCAGAGGGATCATCTGCCCGGAATGCCAATCGACCCTGGATCCGAGAAACGGTCACTGGGTGGCCCGCAACCCGCCGGCTGTCTGGGGAGAGGGGTTTTGGATTTGCCACGCGATGGTCCCGTGGTTGAATTTTGCCGAGATCCTTGATCGGCAGCGAGTCTACGATCTGCCAAAATTCAAAAATGAAGTTCTTGGGCTACCGACGACCCTCGGGGAGAACGTGGTCACGCGGGAAGAGCTTGAGGCTTGCTGCGGCCAGACGCCCATGGCGACGACACTGAAGGACGTCCCACCACAGGGCCGCGAGAAGCTGATTGCCGGCATCGATTGGGGTGGCGGTGGAACCTCCCGGACAGTCTTGGTCATCGGCTTCATGCGGAGCGACTACGCCTTCCAAGTGTGCCGTCTCGAACGGTTCGCTGCTACAGAGGATCCAGATCTCGTGCTCAAGACGGTGGCTCAACGCTGTGGACAGTTCCGCGTTAGGCTGATTGCTGCCGACGGCGGCGGTAACGGGCACGTGTTGAATCGGCTCCTTCTGGATCGTCTGGGTCGGCCTTTGGGGCTGTTCGCGATTTTGTATTCCTCGGCTGATCATCCCCCACAGCAAGACGGTTCCCTGACGAAGTGGACGGTAAATCGTTCGGCGACGATCGGCGGGTTGTTTTCCCGTGTGAAGAAGAAGACGATCATCTTCCCGCGCCTTGCAGATTTCGGCACCTACGTTGACGAGTTCGCTTGCGAGGTCGCGGACTACGACGACGTGACGCGGACGGTGAAGTACTGCCACCCGGAGACTCAGCAAGACGATGCGTTACATGCGACGAACTACGCGCTGTGGCTGGCGGTCCACACATTTTCACCGCCCGAACGTCGGAGCTTGGCAGATTGCCACTGAGGGCGTGCCGCAGGTCGGGCCGTTTTCCAAGTGGCCGAACGGAGGGACGTCCGCGCCGTTGACAAACGGACTGTCGCAAACCGGCCCGTTGACAGCGGTTACCGTCTTGACCTTGACAGCCTTATCGTCGAAAATCGACCTAAGTCCTTATGCGTCGGTTCGTTTCTTGACAACATTACTGTCTATTGGCAAGCGTCGTCGTGCAGCCGCAACAGATCAGGTTCTCAGGACACCCTGGCACATTCCAAGTCCGGACGCTGCGTTGTAACCACCTCGAATGTCCGTGTACGAATGTCAGCTTTGCGCTGATCGAGCTGCCGGATGGGGATCGGGATTTCAATCCGCCTGCGAGGATCGACATTCGCGTGGACGTACCCACGTGGCAGGAGGTAGATCCGCCGGACAGGTCTGCGCAGGAGGCTGCCGTCGTGGCGGAGTTCTTGCGGGACTATCCTCCTGCCGAGCGCCAGGAACTGCAGGCCTATTTTGACGACAGGCGAACGATCAACCGCCGGTTGAAGGAGGGTCGGATCTCTCCTTCGAAGATCGAGGATCAAGAGTTGATCGAGTTCCGAGACGTGCTTAGGCCAGCGGATGACCTACCTTGGGATTGTCGGCTCGGCGAGTACATCGTCGAATGCGAGGGCGCGGATTATATCGGGATCGAACGCTATTGTCCGAATCCGGCGTGCCCGTGCCGAGAGGTCGTCGTGTCCTTTCTGCGACGTGAACCCCGGTCGGACGGAGCCGGTCCAGTGCGCGCCGATGAGCAATTCACGGCGTTGCGGAGTTTGGACGGCAGCATCGCCGTGAAAGAGGTTTATCGCGGTTCGCGGTTGAAAGCCGAAGCCGTAATATCCGCCTGGCAGGAGGAATACAGCGACGACGTGGAGGGATTTCGCTGGCGTTACGACAAGATCAAAGAGATCGGCCGCCGCAGTTGGCGTTCCGGGCGCAGGCTGCCAGAGCCGCCGGAGCCGCGCGAGCCACTGGCACCCGCCTCCCGGCGCGTCGGCCGGAACGATCCGTGTCCCTGCGGCAGCGGCAAGAAGTACAAGAAGTGCTGCGGACCGGCCGCCAAGCAGGACGTCTCGACCGAATCGCCTTAGAGTGGCATCCCGCGTAGGCGGGCTCCTCGTCTTCTTCCCGGCCGGGACGTAGAAGGACCGACAACCGCTTGTTCACGGACAGCGGTCATGAGCGGTTCCACGTAGGTCGGGATCTCCGACACCGACGCCCATCCTTCTACGCCAAAGGCGTTACACACCGTAGCCCAGGGTCGCGGTACGTCCGCGCACCCTGGTTCAGCGGTCGCGCGCCCATCGTCAAGCCTGAAGGGGTTGCACAAGCGCGCCGTGTCGAAGAGCTTGGCAGAAACCGTGGGCCATCTGATCAACATCGCCCGCGAAGTGGGCAGAAAGCTGCGATGGGACCCGGCGAAAGAGCAAATCGTGGACGATCCCGAGGCCAATGCCCTGCTCGCTCGCCCGCGCCACAAGGGTTGGGAGTTACCCGAGGTCAGTTGACACCTAGGACTTGAGAAAAAGGTCAGGACCTTCTTCTCGGTCTCCCTCGTGGAAGGCGGGTGCTTTCCACGTTCGACCGTGCGGCGCCGCTGCGGGCCCACGTCTTATCTCGGAAGGGGCAGCTTCGGCGGATGCAGTCTCGCACGGCGTTCAACTCGGCATCGGTTTGCGGCGAACTGCCGCAGGCCGGCCCTTGCCGTGGCAACTAGAAAAGAGTTTTGTCCACCTTTCTTGATTGTGCATGTTGACGTGAAGAATGCCGCGGGGGTAGGATCGTGAAGCCCGAAGGATCGCATGGCAGGGTGGGGGACTTGGGGCTGCTTTTCGCCGGGAGGTTGCATGAATGATCAGCGATCGGGTGGTTCGCCGCTGGCGTCGCTGCGCGGGCGGCTGTTGTTCTTGATCTGCCTGGCCACATTGCCGGCGATGCTGTTTACCTTTTTTGCCGCGGCGAACGAACGCGAAGCGATGCTGGCGCGGCTGGAGCGCGAGGCCCTGCAGTTGGCGCGTCTGACCAGTCACGAGCACGCCCATCAGATCCTTGGCGCGCGCAAGCTGCTGAGCTGGCTGGGGACCAAAATGACAACCGCAGAAACGGGAACGCCGGCCGTCGTCGAATCGAATTTCTTGCGGGCCCTGTTGGCCGGCCATCCACAATTGGCGAATATCGGCGTTCTGTCCGCGAACGGCCAGGTCGTGGCCAGCGCTTATGCCCTGCCGAGCTATCGGAGCTGGAAGGACAATTCGGTGTTCCGTGCGGCGTTGCGTGCGGACGGCGTGGTCACGGGAACCTATGCGATTTCGCCGATCTTCGAGCGTCCGACGCTGAATCACGCGTTTGCCGTTCGCGACGCGCAGGGGGCCGTGACGGCGGTGCTGTTCAACGGACTGGACCTGGAGTGGCTCTCCGATTTGGCTCGGCAAAGCGATCTTCCCGAGGCGTTTTCGCTGCTGATCGTCGACCAGGAAGGCCGCGTGTTGGCGTCGCAGGGACCGGCTGGCAGGGACGTGCCCGGCGAGGCGAAAGCGCGAATTCCGGGAGTGGCGGAGTTAGCGCAGGCCGGGCGTGGGAGCATGCTGGCCCTCGGTGGCACGACGCAGCAACGTTACTTCGTCGCCGTGCCACTCCAGGGCGCCGCGGGACTGTTTGTGGCCGTGGGGCTGCCCTACGAACAGATGCTACGGCAAGCCAATGTGGTCTTCTACCGGACCCTTGCCGGACTGGGCATCCTAACCTTGTTCACGATTGCGGCCGTGTTTCTGGCGGCGGAACTCGGCCTGTTGCGGGCCCTGCGATCGCTGGTCCGCACGGTCCAGCGTTTCGGCGGCGGGGACCTGGAGGTGCGCGTCGTCGTGCCGCGCGGGCACAACGAACTGGCGACGCTGGCACAAGCCTTCAACAGGATGGCGGACTCGCTGGCGCACCGCCACCGTCAGGCCCTTGAAGCTCAGGTCGAGTTGCGGGCGCTGGCCCGGCGGCTGCACGCCGCCCGCGAAACCGAAGCGGCGCGGATCTCCCGCGAACTGCACGATGAGATCGGCCAGCTGCTGACCTCGCTGAAGATCGAGCTGTCCCGGCTGACGACCCGTTGTGCAGGCGGCCGAGGCGAGGAACCGTGCGGACGGCAACTCCAAACGGCCGTCGAGAGCATGAACCGGCACGTCGATGAAGCCCTGGACTTCGTGCGGCGGATCTCCGCGGAACTCCGACCGGGCGTGTTGGACAAGCTGGGACTGGTTGCCGCCTTGGAATGGCAAGCCCGAGAGATCGAAGCGCGCAGCGAACTGGTCGTCCAGGTCGAGGCGGACCACGTCCCGGAAGGCCTGCCGGAAATCGTGGCCGTGACTTTGTTTCGCATCGCCCAAGAGGCGCTCACGAACGTCCTCCGCCACGCCAGTGCCCACGTGGTGGAAGTTCACCTGTCCGCCGCGGCCGACGAAATCGTGCTGGAGATCCGCGACGACGGCGCGGGCATCGCGCCGGAGTCGGCCGCCCGCAGCGATGCGCTGGGCATCATCGGAATGCAGGAGCGGGCGGTGCTGGTCAACGGGCGGTTCGCGATGTCCGGCGCGCCCGGACAGGGCACGACGGTCCGCGTCACCGTGCCGGTTTCCACGCAACGGGAGAGCGACGATGCGCATTCTGCTGGCGGATGACCACGCGATGCTGCGTTCCGGGTTGCGGCGCATCATTGCGGACGCGCTGTCCGGGGCTCTAATCGCCGAAGTGAACTGCTGCGACGACTTGCTGGCGCGCGTCCGCGAGTCGGATTGGTCCGTGCTGGTGCTCGACATCGCCCTGGGAGACCGGAACAGTCTCGATCTGGTCCCCGAACTGCGCGCGCTCCGCCCGCAGATGCCGATCGTCGTGCTGAGCATGTACAAGGAGCGGCAGTTCGTGATTCGCGCCTTGCGGGCCGGCGTCGCGGGCTACGTCACCAAGGACCGCGCGCCGGAGGAACTGCTGGAGGCCATCCGCGCCGTCTTGCAGCACAAGCGGTATCTCAGCGAGTCGGTCGCGTCGCAGATCGCCGAATATGTGGCCCTCGGCGGTTCGGGCTCCGAAACGCCCCACGAGTTGCTGTCGGCCCGCGAGTACGAGGTCTTCCTGGCGCTGGCCGAGGCGCAATCCGTTTCCGAGATCGCCGCGCGGCTGGACTTGAGCGTCAAGACGATCAGTACGTACCGCACGCGGGTCCTGGAAAAGCTGGGCCTGACCTCCAACGCCCAACTCATCCGCTACGCCTTGGAGCACGGCCTGGTCCATCCCTGACGGACGCCGCCCCGCTTGTTCCAAGCCCGGAATCACGGCTTTCAGCCGCCTGGCAGGCCGCTCTGCATGGCCTCCCACACGGCGTGGGCCACTTCGGGATGGGCCAGATCGCTGTGGGCGCCGGACGAGCGGCTCTCCATTGTGCAGATGTACTGGCTGCTGTTCAGATTGTAGACCCTGCCCGCGGCAAAACCGTACGAACCGTCGGCCGGCAGCATGTCCAGGTCGACGATGGCGGGGCCGGGACCGCGCACGCCGTACGTGCCCAGGGCGCCGTACTTGGGCAGTTCGCCGGGAGCAAAAGTCACTTGTCGAGCCATGCCCGCGGCCAGCGGATACATCGTGCCAACGGCCGTATCGTGCTCCGACTGTGTGGTGATCAGCGGACCAGCCACGCGGCCTTCCGAGAAGATGCGATGAAAGTATCCTCGCTGGCCGGCAGCATACGGGATGTCGGCCGCGTAGGACCACAGCGACAGGGCCCCTTGTAACAACGCCACGGAATCGACCGGCCGCACCAGGGCGTTGTCCGACGGCGGGCCGGCCAGCGTGGCGGACATGACCACGCAGCCGAAGCTGTGGCCCATCAGATGGAACCGCACGTCGCTGCTCGTCGCGCCCTGCAATTGCCGCAGCAGCTGAAAGCCGCCCGACGCGCCGAACTTGGCGGCCCGGTCCTTCATCTTCCAGAACGACATGGTCCGCAGGGGCGACAGCACTGCGCCCAGACCGAACCCGCCGAAGCTGACCGACTCGTCGTTGGCCGCTTGATAAGTCGCTTCGGGATCGAACGGCTCGCGGTCCGCCCCCGGGTCGCCGGCCACGTCGCCGCTGCCCGGGGCCGCTTCGCGGTCGAGCACCTGATAGGCTTCGACCACCTCGACCGGCAACGTGTTGGGGGCCACGTCCTCGATCGCCGCGGCAAAGATCGTTTGCAAGGCTCGGCGGGCTGCGGGCGTATCCCCCAGCTTCTCCGCATATTGGTCGATCATCTTGTCGAGCGGCGAAGCCGCACCCACTTCGGGCGCGGCAAAGGACGCGGAATCGCCCAGGTCTTCTTCACCGTACGGCTTGCTGGGCCAATGCAGTCCGATCAGCAGCGGTTGGAATCCCGGCCGCCGTTGCCGCACCCGCCGGATGTCCGCCGTGTTGCCCGCCATCGCCCCGATCCACTTGTCGTATTGCCGGATCGCATCCGGAATGTCTCCCAGCCACCCGTGGCTGATCAGAAACACGTCCGTAATCGGTTCCGCCTTCAACACCTCCAACACCCGCCGGATCATCAGACCATCCGGATCGTCGGTGCGCTCCTTTCCCTCGGCGTCGAAGCAGATCAGGTAGTAACGCAGATCGGTCTTGACAACGTGTCGAATCGGCATAGCCTCGCCTCCTCTGTGGATGAAATCGTCGATCAGTTCTCTGATCTCGCCGTGAGATCGCGAGAATGCAAAAATAGGTTACCTGTCATTCCGGTCTGAGTCGTCTTGCCGCATCTTCGAGGAGATCCTGAAGTCTCAATGCCCACAGCTGCAGAGTTCCCTCCCTTTGCACGGTGACAAGCCAGCGATCAGAGAACAGAATTGGGCGCCTCCCCACCACGTCACTACGTGTTCCGAAGGCTCCAAGATCGATGCCCTGCAGTTCGGTAGTGCCCGCCTTCATGTCACGAAGACGCCACATGCGACCCGTTCCGGCCATCGACAGTCCGCCAAACGACCAAGCTACCAGGAGTTGACTATCGTCCGAAAAGTAGAAATCCCCGAGGACTTGCCCGAGTGGTGCGGCGGCTGTCTTTGGATCTTCCTGCGTCATGTCAAACAACAGACTCGCGCCGTCGACCATCGACGAGCCGCCATTTATCGCTAACCATCTACCGTCATTGCTAAGTGCCGCTCGGCTTCCCCCCCAATTCTGACCGGGTGCAATGACGCCGTTCTTGCCCAGTCGATGAACACGTACTCCACCAAAACCGTGGTTAATGATGAGCCATCGATCGTTTGAAACAAGTAGTTCCTGGGGGCGTTCCTCGACCTTCACCATCCGCCCGTTCTGCGCCGGACGATCCGCGGAAAGGTCCCAGGAAATTACGCGGTCCTCGTCGCAAGTCCAGAGCCGGGAATTCTCATGCGAGAACACCGCGCTAGAAATGTATCCACGGTGGTTCGGAAGCTGCACACCCGATTCGGCTATGTTGTTTGCCGAGAGATCCCAAAGCCAAAGTTTCCCTCGCTCGTCCCCAGCAGTTACCAACCACCGGACGGGACTGCTTTGCCAAAGCCTCCAGACTGCCGATTGATGGCCCGGAAGCGAGCATACGAGTCTTCTGTCGAGCGTAGAAAGCAATTGAATTGAGCCGTTCCGACGGGTGATAATAAGCCAACTAGAATCATTGGTAACGCACATCGCTGCGAGGGGACCCGTAGCAGAACCATCACCGGACTTCGCATAGGTCTCTCCCTTGCGAGCGAATTGTGTTTCATGGAGATTCCACCGGCGAATTCCCCCATTATCATCAGCTGTGAACAAGTAATCGCCGTTCGGAGTCATAGCAATCCGAGATACGCCAGCGGAATCGCTCAGTTCACGTGCGTTCTGGAGAGGATCGCCGATCCGTAGATCGCAGAGTAATGCCCTTTCGTTGCCTGCGTAGGCAAAAAGAGGTCCGTTGCTAGCAATCGCTCCTGGTCTCGCTGATGCCACTTTCTGTTGCGAGGGATTGTGTAGGGAGACATCAAAAACTCGAACCTTGTGGTCCGCGCCTCCGGTGATTAGCCAGCGACCGTTTGGGGTGACGACTGCTGCCGTGATCGCGTTGTCATGGCCCTTCAAACGCACGATGAACTTCCACGGATCGCCCGGAGCCTTTTTGCACAGACGCAGAGCGCCATCGGCTTCACAGCAAACCAACGTCGTGTTGTCTGGCGTGAATTGGAGCGCGGTAACGTCGTTTCTAATCTGCGTTTCCGGAACAAGTGCCTCTTGGCAATCGTGCTTAAGCGTCCACAAGCGAAAATTTCCTTTCCCGTCATTCCTCGCGAACCATTCGCCATTCGGGCTCAAGGCCGTTTGAACTTGCCAGGGGTCATCGCCCTCGATAACTTTCGCATTCTGATGTGGCTTGTTCTCGTCTAGATTCCAGATGGTTGCACAGTCGGACGTGTTGCAGATCAGCTTCTGGGTAGCCGGTATAAAGTATAGTTTGCGAACGGACTTGCCTTTCACGGGCACCAAACAATGTGTGTAATCCTGGAACGGATCGGGTAATGTCAGGTCATAGACAAACACATGATCGCCACCCCCGGTGGCAAGCCATCGGTCATTGAATGCGACCGCGTTGGTACTTCGTGTGTGTCGATGGAGATTCCGCCTGGAAGTTCGCGGGTCGCCGCAGTTGAGATCCCACACTACCGGAGTGTCGTTCTCGTCGTTAGCTCCTGCCGTCGTCAGCCAACGACCGTCAGGGCTGACGCTCGCAGCAAAAACCGGCCCGCCATAATCCAACGCAGCCATTTCCTGAAAGCCGTCGTCGCCGTGGCGATACACGTAGGCGGTTCCGTCCGCCCCGGCTGTCACGAGCCACCGCCCGTCCGAACTGAACTCAACTGCATTTACGCGCTGCGTGTGCTTTCGGAGATGCCTGCTCTCGCCAGTCGGACCATGATCCGACATGTTCCAAAGCAACACAGTCCCATCTTCACTGGCCGTTACCAAGTGCATACTATCGGGACTCGTAGCGAGCGCCGTCACGGATGCATGGTGTCCGTTTAGTTGGTAGCCAGGGAATCCCTCGAGGCTTCGCCTCAGTTCCTGCTCGGCTTCCCGCACTGGCGGATCCTTGGCATCGAGCCAGACGTGGACCGCTTCGACGGCCAACTCAAGGCTTTGTCGCGGGCTGGATTCTCGGGTTGCAGCAGCGCGCGCAGCCAGACTTTTCGAGAGGTTGTGACGCGCAGCAACTGCTTGGCCTTCGGCTGCGGTACGAGCGACTATTTCGGCCTTCTGGGTCGTAAGAAGTTCATCATTGAGCCTCGCAAGCTCCGCCTTCGTGGCAAGTGCCCAAGCCGCTAACAACGTCACCCCGACAACGATCACCGCAAGGCCCCCAATCCACAAAAGGAATCGACGAACGTGGGCCCCTTGGCGGAACTGTTCGTCCCAATCCGCGGCGATCTTGGCCAGGGCGTCGTGGCCCAGGCTGACGTGGGGGCGCTCTTCGTCCATGCCGATGCGCAGGGTGTTGATTTTCAGCAGCCGCAGGTCCCGCGACGAGCGGAGGAAGTCGTCGAACGGCATGCGGCCCGTCCACTGCGCTCGGACTTTGTCCTCGGCGAGCAAAGCGGTGGTCAGGGTGCCGTCCGCTTGCTGGTTGTACAGTCGCGTGAACAGCCGCCGGACCGCCCATCGATCCAGCGGCTGCCCTTGGAGCAGATCCTTCAGCAGGCCCTCGACGTGATTGCGCATGCCGCCTTCGATGCCGCCGATTGCTTCCAGGTCGGCCAGCGTGACGGTTCTGTCGGGCCGCTGTCGGCCCTTGCGGTACAGTTGCGTGCAGATCACCTGCATCAGCGGCAGCACGCTGTCGCGGCGCTGCGTGGTGTAGCGGGTCAGGCGGCGGGCGATTTCTTCGGCCGCTCCGGGGGCGTAGCGGAAGCCGTACTTTTCGAAGGGAATGTCGACCGCATAGGGGATCGGCTCGGCGGATGTGGGCCGGCGGATGGCTTCGGTCAGGTCGTCTTCGTCAAAGTCCGTGAGCAAGTACTCGCGGATGCTGCCCGTGTCGTGCAGGCCGCGGCGCAGCCGGTCGATCACGCGGCCGTAGTACTCCGTGCGCAGGGCCAAGATCACTTTGAAGTCGCCCGCGGCGCTGACCGTCTGCCGCAGCATGTCCAGGGCCTGACGCCCGCGCTGCTGCTCCTCGGGACTCTGCGCCAACGTGAACACTTCTTCGCCTTGGTCGATCACCAGAATCACAGTAAAGGGCAAGCACTTGCTGATGGCCGACAGGATTTGGCCCAGCGCCGATCGGTCGTCGTGCAGCAGGCTGCGCACGGTCGCCGGATGGGCCGCCTCGCCTGCGAATTCGCGGAGCACGCCCGGCAGATCGGCCGAGACCGTCTCGCCCAGGGGAGTAGGATACTCGTAGGGCCGAGCGCAGAACTGGCAGAGGGCTTGGGCCAACTGGCCGAACATGTCCTGGGTGGCGCGGACGAAAATCACCGAGCCCTGGTCGCCTGCGCCGTCGGCTTGCCGGTCGCGCAGGAAGCGATAGCCCAAACAGTCTTCTTCCAAGTAGGGAATGACGCCCGCGTGCAGGAACGACGATTTGCCTACTCCGCTCTCGCCGTGCAGGACCAGGATCCGCGTTTCTGCATCGTCCAGCATGGCGGCGAACCGTTCGACGTCGTCCTCGCGCCCGGCGAACAGGGCCCGGTCTTTGCGTTCGTAAAAAGCCAGCGAAGGATACGGTTCGGGCGGCAAGGGCGGCGGGGGCTGGGACGGTAACGGCTCGGGCGGCGGTTGCACCGCCTTGGGCCCGGCCGTCGCCGTCGCGCTCAACGCGACGCCTTCCATCCGCGCCACTTCACGGATGTCGACGCTCGGGCCGGTTTCGCCGCGCTGAACGCGGATGTCGGGCGGGCAGTACGTGCCGTACAGCAGCCCTAACGGCACGCCTTCCTGCCGCAGCCGCCAGAGCGCGGCCCCCACCGTCTGGCCGTCGTCCAAGACGGCTTTCAGGAAGTCCAAACCCAGCGGATTGGCAAACGTGTCGATCGTCTGATGTTCGGTGCCGATCATCCCGGCAAAGCCCGCCTTGTCAAGCGCCTCGAAGAACGATCCCTCCTTGCCGGCGACTTCGGCCGTCTGGCAGGCGTTCAGAAACGCCAGGCCGGCGAAACGGACGGTGTCGTCGGCCTTGCGCCTCAGCAGTTCCCGGAGGTCCGATGGCGAGATGTCTTCTCCGGACAGCACCAGGGCTTCCGGACTGGCGTGCGACAGCCAATACAGGAGATCGGGCCGCCGGTCTTCGATGGCTTTCTCCAAGTCGTCTTTGGTGTGGACCACGTGGAGGTTGTGCGCGTGGATGAATTCGGCGAGGCTTTGGCGTTGATCTTCGGGCAGCCCGTCGCGGATCTGGGGATCGACGACGAACAGCACGTGCGGGTCCCGCAGGATGGGCATCCGCCGCAACGGATCGACCTTGCGGCCGCCGCACATGTTGTACTTCAGGCCCCAAAACGGTCGCCAGCGATCCGGGTTGGGATTGTCGCCGAGAAAATCCTCTTTCGTCGGTTTCCGGTCGTAGATCACGTTCCAGGGCAGCGACCAGGGACTGGCGACCACGATCTCGATGCTGTTCACCGCGTTTTCGCTGGCCAGCTTGTCGAGCCACTTGCGGACCTGCGCGGCCTTCGGATCGTCTTCGGGGAACAGTTTCTCGTGCAGCTTGTAACCGGCTTTGGCCAGTTCCAAGGTCGACTCCGGGACGCGGGCCTCGGCGTACAGATAGTCCTTGATCAGATTGGCCAGCATGCCGCGCGCGGTCTCGGCCAGTTGCTTGAAGCCGTTTTTCCCTTCGTAGTCCATGCCTTCCAGGACGTACGGGTCGAAGGCAGCCGGGCCTTCGGACCATTGGAAGCTGGCGCTGCGGCCATTGTCGGTCATCAGACAAACAACGTGGGACATGAGGCACCTCGTGGAGGGCAAGGCCAGGGGTTAGTGCAATGCATCGGTCCGCACGCGGACGGCCGAGTCGCCGAGTACGACGTAGTTCTGGGCGTCGTTGCGCTCGATCCAGGCCAGATCGCCGCGGGCCATCGCCCAATGCCGCTTACTTTGTAGCGGCACGGCGCGAGCCGTCCGGTATTACCGTCGGAAAACCGGGCGGCTTGCGCCGCTCCGCTAACAAAAACGCCCCCAAATGGGCCCAAAGTAAGTGGCATTGGGCCATCGCCACCGCCTCGGCGGCCGACATGGGTTGAACCAGGTAGTTGCCCGTGACGCCGTCGATGCCGTTCAGGCAGATGCGTTCTTCTGTTTCGCTCATGGTTACTCCATCGGCCAGATGCCCCGCGCCCGGAGAGCTTGGAGGGAATGCCGTTTGAGCTTGTTGCCGGCGAACTTGCTGAACTGCTCGTACTGGCGCTGGCCCGATTGGTGGGCGGCTTCAAAGTCGGCGGTGCCGATCAGCGTGGTTTCCAGGAACCGCCAGTCGTCGCTGCCCTGCCACGCCTCCCAGGCGAGAAAGGCGTGACCGGGCACCAGCACGATGGCCGGATTCAACGAGACGCCTTCCAGGAGACTGGCCAGCAGTACGGTGCCGTCGATGCAGTTGGCGCTGCGCTGAGCCAGCGACTCGCGCGGCAGCCGCGTGCGCTGCGTGGTCATGCCGGCCGGAGCGCCGTAGTCGATGACGGAATTCACGTAGACGATCTCCGCTTCCCTCAGCGACTGGTACAAGGCAGCCACCTGCGGGGCGACCAGGTCGGGATCGCCTTGATAGCCCAACATTTGGCGGTCCGGCGCCAGCTCGACCGCGCGGCGGATGCGCTCCTGAACCGCGAAGGCGTGCGGCGTGACCCAGGCGCCGTAGTAATGGGACAAATCCAACGTTTCCCCCGTCTCCGGCCGGCGGACGGCGTTGAAGCTGGCCGTGCGGGCCAGGCAGGTAATCGGGTACGTGTCGTGACTTTCGAGCTTGCCGTCCAGATCTTCCACCAGCACGTGCAAGGTCGCCCGCTGGACTTCGGTGATCGCCTGCGCCCGTTCGGGGAACAAGGTGGGCTGCAGCGGGAACGCCGCCGTCTTACGAGGTTCAATCTCGATGGTGCGGACCGCCGTCGCCGACAGACCTTCCAGATGAGCCTTGACGCACACGCGACGGGGATCGCGCGAGACATTCTCGACTGCCACGGTCAACAGCGGATCGGTCTCGGGGTCCATCAAGTGATAAGCGCCGGTCGGCAGCGGGTCCATTTGCAGCTGGACGGCGACTTTCAACCCCGTTGTTTTCTCGCCCAGGAAACGTCCCCGCTCAGCTGCGCCGGCCTCTGCGGTCCGCAGGTTGACCTCGTTCGGCTTCGCCGCCGTCAGCGCCCGCTGCAATTCCTCCAACTCGACTTCGGCCTGGGCCAAACGACGGTGCAAGTCCGAATTCGCCGCCGGGTCAGTCTGGCTGTAAACCGATACCCGGAGTCCTTGGACGAGCCGGGACTGCTGGTTGAGCTTGCTTTGCAGATCCTGGATATCCGATGCCGGCACGGTCGAGCCTCCCGCCAGATGGATGGGTGATTGCTCGCCCATTCTATCCCTTCACATGAACAATTCAAGAGGTCGCACGTTCTGAGGGACAAGTCCGCGATATGCGGCGGCCTGGTAGGGTTGGTGAAAAAACTCCAGCGGGAATCGCTTGCGAACCCGTTCGTTTTCCGGTGGCGCACATCACGACGATAAGAAAAAGCGAGCGCAGCCCAGTCATGATAGCGCGACCTCCGTCGCGGATTGCCTGCCGGGTTAGAAGTCGTCCGACTTGCCCGCGAAACCCTGCGCCCGCCCCCGGGAAGCGCGGGCGGCACTCGGGCTGATAAATGCCCACGGCTTGTCCGTGGGAGACTTACGCTCGGTGCTACACTCGAACGCTCCCCACTGCTGCCACCCGTTCCCCAGCGGCGGCGGTTCGTCGCCACCGAACTCGCCTCGGTGGTTCTACGCCTGATGGCTACCGACACCCTCTTGCAATGATTGGTCTCGTTGATTCAAACAAGATCGAGAGGAGTGTTCCACGTGAGAGCACACGCATCTCCGCCTTTGCCCCCGCTGAGGCATTTTTCCAGCTACACCATTGTGACGAAGGCCAGGCGATGAAAATTCCCGGAAGACCTGAGCTTGTCCTGGTTGTGTGGGCCGTTATCGCGTCGGGCGCGGAGGCCGCAGAGTCCGCCGGTCCGACGCGGGTCTACGAAAACCGGCTCGTGCCGATCGCCCAACCGGCTGCCCTCCTGGCCGATCATCCGGCGTGGGTCGAACCGGTCCGCGAGGCGGTTCACTACGAAGCGCCGCCGCTGGTGGTCGATGAGCGGGCCGACTTGGACGTCCGCGCCTGGCGGTTCTCGTACAACGCGCGCGGGATCATCGAGATGCCCAACCGGCTGGACGGCAAGGCCACGGCTCTGATCGTCGTCCACCCCTGGGGCATCGACGACGGCCAGGGCTGGAGGACGCCGGAGCCGGCGGGCGTCGCCGATTTTTGTACGCCCGCCAAGAACCGCCTGTCCCACCAGCACATCGCGGGCGTGCTGAATCCGTTCCTGAAATCGCTCCGGCCGCGCGTCGGGTTCGTGATGTACAGCGAGCCGGGCGGCGAGGATGCGATCCGCAAGAAGCTCTACCGCTCGATCCGCACGCAGCCCACGGCGGCCGAGCGGGCCGAGGGGCAACGGGAGCTGGAGGCCAAGCTGCGCGCGTTCGAGTACACCGGTCAGCCGCTGCCCGACAAACTCACCTTGTCCACAGACCAGCCTGTGGTCGATTACTTTCGCCAGTTCCCGGGCCTGGATTCAGGCGACCGCTACGATCCGCCGGGCTTCTGGTCGCTGCCGATCCCCGTGATCCGGGCAATCGACACCGATCCGAACGACGTGGTCGTCTACGACGCCGACGGTTATCCGCCGTTACGGGACTTCCTCACGCGTCACGGCGTCCGCCACGTGTTGCTGGCCGGCTACTGCACCGACATGTGCGTCAAGGCAACCACGGCGGGCTACGTCAACTTGAGGCGGGACTTCAACGTGTTCCTCGTGGGCGACGCCACCCTGGCGACGTTTCCCGCCGCCGAAAGCCCGGCATGCGCCACCAGCGCCGCGATCCGTTTCGCCTCGCTGGACCTGCTGATTACCCAGATCTCATGGATCAAGCCGCGGGAGGAGTGAATCTTGGAGTGCGGTGCCCCGTCGCCGCTTGGGACGGCCGTCTGAACCCTGACCGCCGCGCGCGGGACGCGCCCGCCCAGAGCGGCAACCAGGCGCCGCAGTCCAGACGGTTCGTTCACGCTTTGGCCCGAGCCGCCAGCGCCTCCAAACCGACGATCGCCGCCCGGCCGCCGGATTGCTGCACCAAATCGCAGATCAGCTCGAAGGCCCGGAACTCCGGGTCCTCGATCGACATGATCGATGGATGGGTGAGCAGATCGAACGTCGCCCGGTGGTCGATCGCCCAGCGCACGTTGTGCTGCAGCATCGTGAGGAAATCGGCCAGCTTCCACTTTTGGTCCTTGCGGCGGAACGAAGCCACGTCGCCCAGCGGGCTCATGGGGACTTCGATCAAGCCGCTGGGGTAGATGAACGGCTGATTGGCGGCTTGAGCCCGGACCACCGCGTCGAAATCGGCGGACGTCGGATTCTCCGGGCTGACCGGCACGTGCGCCGCCAGACTGCTGACCCAGCGAAAGCCCGACTCCAGCAGTAGCTGCTGCAGATCCGGCCGCCCGTGGAGCCCCTCCGCCGAACCGCCCGGCGTGCGGAAGCCGACGGGGCGGACGCCGATTCGCGTCTGCATCGCCAGGTCCGTCAGCCGGATGTTCTCACGAATCACTTCCGGGACGCTCTTGCCGTGGATCAGCCACGGGGCGCGGGTGAACCGGTACTGCAGGTCTTCCGTCCGCGCCGCCCAGATGTTGACGTGATCGTAGGTGTGATTGCCGATCGCGTGGCCTTCGCGGACGACCTCCTTCAGCCAATCGACGTTTTCCTGTTCGAGCACGCGTCCCAAGACGAACAGCTGGGCCACGCCGCCCTTGGCCTTGATGCGGCGGCAGGCTGCCACGGCGTACTGTTTGACCGGCTCCGTCAGATTGCCCTTTTCATAGTTCCATTCCGTCAGGCCCCACTGGGGATAGTGCATGGACATTTCCAGGTCCATCGTCATCGCAATCAGCGCCGGCTGGTCGTCGGCGCACGCCGCTTCCGCGGCCGCCAGCGACGGCTCCTGCCCGAACTGCCGCGCCGAACCGAATGCCGCGTGTCCAACAGCCGCCGCACCGGCCGCAAGAAACCCCCGCCGCGTGACATGCAAGCTATCCTGAGTCATCTAAAACCCCTTCACTGGATCCACGGAATGAAGCCGCCAACGCCACCCAAGCGTTGCAGAAGATCCGGCGAACGGCGGGCGTTTGCCCGCCGGTTTGCCGGCGTTAGCCGGCATTTTACCGCGGCACGACTTCTTCAGTTTGGGTGAGATCTACGGACGAGCGGTTGGTACCGGCTGGTGCCCGAAGAACCAGCGGGCTAACGCCCGCCGTTCGCCGTTGAGTTTGCATCTAGCGGGTCCATCCTTCATCCTTCATCCCTCATCCCTCATCCCTCATCCCTCATCCTTCACCCTTCCTCACTCCTTCCCCCCGTCGCTTTCCAGGTACGCGAACAAGTCTCGCAGCTGTTCCGGGCTCAGCTTCTTCAGCACGTCTTCCGGCATTTGCGAAATCTGGGACGGAATCATTTCTTCGATCGCGTTGGTGGCGATGGTCATGGTTTGCGCCTGTGAATCGACCAGCGTCAGTTGACTGGGCGTTTGCTGCGTGACCAGGCCCGACAGCACTCGCCCGTCGTCGGTGACGATCTGCACCGACAGGTACTCGACGCGAATGAAGCTGCTCGGATCCACAATACTGGTCAGCATGTACTGGCGGTCCCGGCGGTTGGCCGTCGTCAGATCCGGACCGATGGTCTCGCCTTCGCCGAACAGCTTGTGGCACTTGCCGCAGTGTTCCTTGAAGAGCGCCCGGCCGGCGGTGGGTTTGCCGCTAGCCGCGCGCAGATCGTTGTTCCAGCGGCGAATGTCCGCCAGCTTTTCTTCCGGCGTGCCGCGCGTGATCTTTCCCCAGTGCTTGCGGATCAATTCGTCGAGTTGGGCTTCGTGGAAGACGTCCAGGCCCCGCAAATCGTCGACCGGAACCTGCTTGGCGTCGAACTGGCCTTGGTCGATGCGGTTCAGGAAAGCCAGCGCCCAGCCGGGCCGGCTGAAGAGCGCTTGGCGGCAGATCCCTTTCAGCGGGTCGCTGTACCGGGCGTACTCGGCCAGAATCCTGGCCGGGATGCGATCGTCGTCAAAGCGGGCCACCGCCCGCAGGGCCGCGATCTCGACGTCGCGCTGTTCTTCGAGCAACAGCCGCCCCAACAGGTCCGGCACGCACGACGGATCGCCCCGCTGGCCCAACGCGTGGACCAGCGCCACCCGCGTGGCCGTCGGCACGTGGGGATCGGCGATCCATTGCCGGATCCGCTGCTCGGCGGCCTGACTGCCGCAGGCCACGGCCAGCCGCAGCAGGTGCGGATCGCTCGTTTGGCTCAGGTCGCCCAACGCGGCCAGGGCGTCGCGCAACTCGGCGGGCGGAGCACTCAGCCGTCTTCCCCCCAGCCCTTCGTCCAGGGACGCCAGCATCCGATTCCGATCGGCTGCGGACGCCGCGGAGTTCAGCAACCGGCCGCAGTCGGCCAGCGAATCCGCGCTGGCCTCCATCGCGCACCGCTGCATCAGCCGCGTAAGGATCACGTCACGGACCAGCGGCCGTTGCCAGCCGTCGGGCGAGGCCAACCGGGCCAAGATCTGCGGGCGATGGCGGTCGGCCTTGGCTTCCACGGCCCACCACAGCAGCAGCGGGATGAAGGGATCTTCCAAGTCCTCGTTTCGCTGGGCCAACTGCCACACAATCGCCAGTGCGTCGTCGGCCGGCAGTCGCTTGGCGCTGGTCGCCAACTGCGACCTCACGACGGGACTGGGCTCCTCGCGAGCCAGTTCCAGCAGACGGTTGCCGATCTCGGCCGGGATCTGGCGGCGGTCGCCCAGGAAACGCACGCTCCAGTAGCGCACCGCCGGGCTGCGGTGGCCCAACAACCGCGCGGCAACCGTGTCGTTCCAGCCGCCGCTGACGTACAGCGCCCACAAGGCCTGCAAGGCGACGCGATCGTCGCCGGACTCCAAAGCGATCGTCTGCAACCGCGGCAGCACCGCCGCGTCCCGCCGCTCGGCCAACAGCCGGCGCGCCCGCTGGACGTGCCAGTCATTCGTGTCAGCCAGACGGTCCACCAGTTGATCGCTGGTCAGTTGGTTCAGGTCCACGTGCGCCGCGGGCTTGGCGCCGCGGGCTTGAATTCGGTACACGCGGCCGTTGCTCCGGTCCCAATCGGCGTCGGGATCCGGATGGGCCGTCCGGCGGTCGTAGAAGTCGGGGATGTACACCGCGCCGTCCGGTCCCACGCACAGATCGACCATCGCCGACCAGGTGTCGTTGGCGATCAGCAGTTCGCCTTCGCGCCGCGAGCGGAACGTCGAACCCGTCGGGAAGAAGCGGTGCCAGTGGACTTCGTGCGACAGCAGATTCGTGGCGATGTACGCGCCGCGGAATTCGGCCGGAAAGGTGTCGCCCAGGTAGATCGTCCCGCCGCACGTCACGTGGCCGCCGCGATAGTTCTCGTGCGGCACGAACTGCAAGTAGCCCAAGGCATAGGGATTGTGCAGTCCACCATGCTTGTCGAATTGTTTGTGGTAGTAGGCGCCTTGGACCGCGTGCCAGGCCGGCCGGCTGCCGTTGGAACTGTAGAACAGCTGTCCGTCCGCGTCGAACGTCAACCCGAAGCAGTTCCCGCCGCCCTCGCAAAACAACTCAAACTCGTGCCTGACCGGATGGTATCGCCAGACGCCTTGCTGGAACTCGATGCCGCGGATCTGGCACGTGGTCGTGCTGCCGTTCAGGCCATACAGCCAGCCGTCCGGGCCCCAGGTCAAATGGTTGGCCATCGCCTGGGCGTCTTCCATGCCGAAACCGGCCAGCAGCACTTCGGGGTCGCCGTCCGGAACGTCGTCGCGGTTGCGGTCGGGATAGAACAGCAGGTAGGGAGGCTGCAGGACGTACACGCCGCCGTAGCCGAACTCCAAACCCGTACACAGATTCAGATCGCTGACGAAGTCATGGCACCGGTCGGCGCGTCCGTCGCGGTCAGTGTCCTCGAGGATGGTCAGCCGGTCGGCGCCTTGCGGGCCGCGGGGCGGCGGTTCGGGGATGCGGTCGTAGATCGTGCGGGAGTAGCGGTCCACCTCGACCCGCGTCAGCCCGGCCGGGTTGGGATACTGCAAGTACTGGATCACCCACAACCGCCCGCGGTCGTCGAACTTCACCAGGGTACACTGCCGCACCTGCGGCTCGCTGGCGAACAGGGTGACTTCAAAGCCGTCCGTCGTCCGCATCGGACGGCAGGCGCCGTCCGGCGGATAACCTTGGCCCCACGCCGCCGGGCCCATCCCGCCGGCAGCGGTGAACAGCATCGCCGTGATTGCCAGAATAAGTGGACGAGTCATCGTTCCGGACTTCCCATCTCCAGCGAAGTGCGTCAATTACGGCCGTGCCGGGCGCGCCTTTTCCAAGTTCAACCGTGCGGCGCTGCTGCCGGCCCACGTTCCGTCTCCACAGGGGCAACTGCGGCGGATGCGGTCCCGCACGGCGTTCAACTTGGCGTTGGTTCGCGGCGAGCTGACCCCGGCCAGCCGTTGCTGAGGCAACGCCGATCCGAACGGGTGGACTGGGAAACCTCCAAACACCCACGAATTCTACCACATCGAATGAAATGGGGCTGGCGGGGGAAAACGGCTTGGCGCGGAAAGCTGGGCGGCGAACGGATCGTCAAGCTGCGTCACTGCGGATCGCCGTTGACAGGGAGTCGCACCCGCAGCACCGCCGGCTCAGGCGTCCAGACGGCCTTCATGGGCTGTCACGGGAAGATTTTCAGGACGTGGCGGCCATCAAAAGGCTGGTCGACGGCCACGGTCGGCCAGCGTACAATTCATCCGGGAGCGAACGGTGAACCCGGGCTGATGCAGGGATCCAATGTTGCTGGGAATCAAGCCAACCGTCGATTTCGTGTTCAAGAAGGTCTTCGGCAGTCCGGACAACATCCCCGTTCTGATCGGGCTGCTGAACGCCATCCTGAAGTTCGCTCATCCGATCGTCCACGTCAAGTATCTGTGGTCGAGGCGATCGCAGCCAAAACGGAGGATCGGATGATGTACGACCAGCGATTGAAGGCCCAGCGAGATTATCAGTGGGGATTGGACAGCGCGCGGGAAGAAGGCCTGGAAGAAGGCATGGCAAAGGGCGAGGCGGTAGGGAAGATCCAAGTACTCTAAGAGTTGCTCGGCGGACAGCCGATTCCCACCGCAAGTCTGCGCGAACGAACGATCAGCGAGCTGTCCACGATGCTGGCAAATCTGCAACAGCGTTTGCGGTCGCGCGAATCCTAACCGGGTGGCGTTCGACAGGGATCGTCCGGAATCACCTGGTAGGCGTCCGGAAGAAGGAAGCGAGACTCTTTTCTTGATCTCGGTCGTGGACGGCGGTGCTTTCCCAGTTCAGCTGTCGGATCGCTCACGAAATCAGTTCCGCGTGAGCAGGCCCAGCCGATGATCGCCAGCCCATGGTTTGGGCCGAACAAACCGGGGCTAGCGCCCAGCGACTGATTCCGTTTTGCGGTGGTTCTATCGGGAACGTTGCTGCGGCGCTGCAACTGGCCCACCTCTCGTCTCCGAAGGGGCAGATGCGGCAGATCTCGGCGGAACTCCGGCCAGGCGTGTTGGATAAGCTGGGGCTGGTCGCGGGCGTCGAGTGGCAGGCCCGCGAGATCGAAGCACGGAGCGAACTGGCGGTCCAGGTCGAAGCGGACCACGTCCCTGAAGGCCTGCCGGAAATCGTGGCCGTGACTCTGTTCCGCATCGCCCAGGAGGCCCTGACGAACGTGCTGCGGGACGCCCGGGCGCACGTCGTCGAGGTCCCCCTGCGCACGGCGGCCGCAGGGACCGAACTGGAAATCCGCGACGACGGGGCGGGCATCGCGCCGGACGTGGTGGAGCGCGGGGACGCACTGGGAATCATCGGCATGCGCGAACGGGCCGTGCTGGTCAACGGGCGGCTATCGATCACCGGCGGGCCCGGAGAGGGGACATCCGTCCGCGTCTGGGTGCCGGCATCTGGGGGAGCGGAGGAAGACCATGCGGATTTTGCTGGCCGAGGACCATGCCATGCGGCGTTCCGGACTGCGGCGGATCATCGCCGACGCGTTTCCCGAGGCGCAGATCGCCGAAGTGAGTTCCTGCGAAGAGTTACTGGACTGCGTCCGGGAGTCGGACTGGTCCGTCCTGGTGCTCAACGTCGCGCTGGGCGAGCGGAACAGCCTGGACCTGGTCCCCGAACTCCGCGCGTTGCGGCGACAGCTGCCGATCGTCGTGCTGAGCATGTACAAGGAGCGTCCGTTCGTGATCCGGGCAATGCGGGCCGGCGTCGCGGGCTACGTCACCAAGGACCGCGCCCCCGGGGAACTGCTGGAGGCCATCCGCGCCGTCTTGCAGCACAAACGCTACCTCAGCGAATCGGTCGCCTCGCAGAGCGCCGAATACGTGGCCCTCGGCGGCTCGGGCTCCGAAACGCCGCACGAGTTGCTGTCGGCCCGCGAGTACGAAGTCTTCCTGGCGCTGGCCGAGGCGCAATCCGTTTCCGCGCGAGGCGCAATCCGTTTCCGCGATCGCCGCGCGGCTGGACTTGAGCGTCAAGACCATCAGCACCTACCGCACGCGGATCCTGGAGAAGCTGGGCCTGACCTCCAACGCCCAACTCATCCGCTACGCCCTGGAGCACGGATTAGTCCATCCGTGATCAACGCCCCGGCTCTTCTCGCCGATAGATCGCTTGCTCGGTCACAATGGCATCCATCGGGAAGTCGCTACCTCCCATCGGCACCGCGTGCAGCAGTTGCCAAGCGAAAGCGATCGCAATCTTGGGTGCTCCCGGGGCTGATCTCGCGAGCAGCCGGTCGTAATAGCCTTCGTTACGAATGATCGCTCGCGTGCGGCCGGAAGATGTTGCTCCCGATCAAAGTTCCGAGACTTTCTTGGCCGCCGCGTCGCCGGTCTCCTGTTCCCAGTACTGGGATACCGGCACAAAGGGGACCTTCTCCGTCACGTGGCAGGAGATACAGCCCGTCGTGAACGTCTTGAAGGCCGAAAGCGTGTCGCGGTTCGACTCGAGAGCCTCTTGCATCGGCGGATAAGAGTTCTGCAAGAACAGGTCCAAGGACGGCTTGCGTTTCGGCCGCCGTTCGACGCCGAGCTTCATGGCCAACGCGATCTTCTCCAGTTGGTAACGGGCGAAGTCTCTGTTGTTGGACGTGATCGCCTCGTACAACTGCCGGTGCCGATACCCGACCTCCCACATCACGACATCGTTGCCCCGGAGGTGTGCGGCAACTTGCTCCAATCGCTGATGCTCGTCCCCTTGCAGCCACGGATGGTCCGGTGCATGCCGGTTGCATGACGGAAACAGGACTGCGACCGACAGGAGAAGGGCTGTTAAGCTCCGCTTCACGGGAGTTGTCCTTGTCGGGGGACGCAACCGAACGCGGCTGCAACCCCCCGTGAAAAAACGGTTCTGTGGAGAGCCGGTTAGAACACTTCCGACGGCGTGCTCAGAGGTCGACGTTCAGCCGCTCCCAGACGGACTCCTCCGGAGCGATTTCCTGCGCCTTGAGGTGCGGGAACGTCCGGAACAGGAACCAGACCAAGGGCACTACGCCCAGGACGATGATCACCGTGTCGGGGATCATCCGCCATTGGCCCAGCAGGGCCACGATCGGCCTCTCGAAGAACGAGGCGTCGCGGGCGACCCACAAGCCTTCGGCATAGCTGCTCCAGGCCTGGGCGATGCCCACAGGGAACAGCGTCAGCAGCGTCAGCGCCAACAGGCCGCCGTTGAGCCCCCAGAAGGAAACGGCCAGCAGCCGGTCGTTCCAGTGCTCGCGCTTGACCAGGCCGCGCCAGGAGAACAGCAGCAGCGAAATCGACAACATGCCGTACACGCCGAACAACGCCCCGTGGCCGTGATTCACGGTGAGATACGTCCCGTGCTCGAAGTAGTTCACGATCGGCAGGTTGATCAAGAACCCGAACACGCCTGCGCCCAGGAAGTTCCAGAACGAACTGGCGACCAGAAAGTACATCGGCCAGCGGTAGGAAAACTCGCGGCCCTCGGCGCGGATCGATTTGTATTCCAGCAGCCCCCGGACGACCAGCCCGAACAAGGGCACCGGCTCGATCGACGAAAACACGGCCCCGATGGCCAGCCACATCGACGAGCCGCCGTACCAGAAGTAATGGTGCGCGGTCCCCAGAATTCCACTCAGGAAGACCAGGGCGGCCGTGAAGTACGCCACCCGCAGCGCGGCCTTGGCCGAGACCAGGCCCATCGCCACCATCAACACGGCGATCACCGCTGCGCCGAAGAACTCGAAAATGCTCTCGACCCAGATATGCACCACGAACCAGCGCCAGTAGTCGGCCACCGTGATGTGCGACCCGCGGCCGTACAGCAACCCAAAGGCAAAAAAGAACACGACCAGAATCGCGGAGAACACATAATAGGTGACCAGGGCCCTGAAGTGCGGGTCCTTGGCCCGCGGGCTGTTCAGCCCTACCGCCCGGTACACGATCACCAGCCAGAACACCAGCCCGGTCAACAGCAGGATCTGCCAGAACCGGCCCAACTCCAGGTACTCCCAGCCCTGATGGCCGAACCAGAACCAGAGTTCGCCCAACCCGCCGTAGATGCCGATGACTTCCCCGGTCAGGCTGCCCACCGCCACCAGCAGGATCGCCGCGAACAGCAATTGCACCAGCACGCCCTGCCCCCCGGGCTCGCGCCCACCGACGATCGGCGCCAGGTAGATCGCCGAGGCCACCCAGGTGGTGGCGATCCAGAAAATGGCCAGCTGCAAGTGCCAGGATTTGGCCCAGCTGTACGGAATCAGCTTGCCGACAAAATCCAGATAGAACGTCCCCGGATGCACCGTGTAATGGGCCAGCAGACCGCCGAAGCAGGTCTGGACCAGGAACAGCAGGATCACGACGAGGAAGAACTTGGCCGCCTTGAGCTGGCTCGACGTCAGCGGCGCATCGATCAATTTCTGGGCCAACGCCACGCCCTTGGCTTCCCCATACCAAAGCTTATCGCGATGCACCCAGAAGATGAACAGACCCAAGGTGATGAACAGCGAGATCACACCGCCGAGCGACCAGATGTAGGTCTCCGCCGTCGGTACATTGCCGACGTCGCGGTCCGGCGGCCAGTTGTTGGTATAGCTGTAGTCCTTGTCCGGGCGGTTGGTCGATGCGACCCAAGCGGTCCAGAAAAAGAACCGCCCCGCCTGCTGACGCTCCTCGGCTGTCGGGACGGTCTTGGGCAGAAACCCGTACGTCGTGTCGCCTTCGCCAAACGTTTTTTCCCAGAACGCCAGGGTGTCGTTCAACGCCTTGACCTGCCCTGCGCTCAGCGCCAGCTTGTCGCCGGCGGCGTCGTAACGGTTCGTCTTGATCTCGCGCCGCGTCCGCAGTTCGATCAATTCCCGATCCTCGCCGGCCAGTTCTCCGAAGGGGCGTTGAAACGCTTCCTGCGACAAGTGTTCGCGGACGGCCTCGCTCATTCGGTGCAGCGTCACGGCCGAGAATTCCATGCCTCGCTGGGACCCGTGGCCCCACACGCTGCCGTGGTCCATCAAGCCGTACCGCTGATACACGTCCTGGCCGGCGAAAATGTCCGCCTTGGTAAACAGCGCGGCGCCGTCGGGCCCGGCGACCGTGCCTGGATAAGGCGGCGCCTCTTGGTTGGCAAAGTGGCCCCCGACGATCAGACCTCCCAAAGCCACAATGAAACTCAGGATCGCCGCCCATTTCAGACGTTCGATGGACATCTGCCGCTCCTTTCTTACGATCGTGGTATCGAAGCACAATGCCTGTAGCCGCGTTCGCCTGAGCGCAGCACGCATCAACCAATTCCACCCGCATTCTGGCGAACGCGGCGACGATTCCGCACGATCCCAGCCTCTGCATCGCGAGGATGCCAGGGCAGGGTCGTTCTTTCCGTTCGATTCTGCAAATCGCTTCGCCTTCGCTAACCGGATCCCCGCCGCTTGCCGCGCGCCGACGGGGCACACAACGGCGCCATGGCGCCGGGCTTGTCAAGCACCCCCGCCACCGAGACCCGCGAAAACGCGGCCTCCAACATCGCGTAAGTCTTGTCCAACTCTTCGTGCAGCGGGCACAGGCTGCGGTGTGACCCCAAGCCCAGCGGACACGTTTCGATCCGCTCGATGCCGCCCGTGGCGTTGACCGCATCCAGAATCGTGATCTCGGCGGGCGGCCGCGTCAGCACATAGCCGCCTTTGGGGCCCGACTGGGAACGAACCAGCCCCGCTTTGGCCAGATCTTGAAGCACTTTGTGAAGATAACGCCGTGGCACCCGCGTCGCCTCGGCCAATTGGTCCGCCGACTGGAACGCATCCGGATCGCGTCCCAGCCAGACCACGGCGCGCAGCGCGTACTCGGCGGTTTTCGGCAACATCGCAGTCAGGCCCACACTTGCCTCAAGGGAAACTGCCAACATTCTACACATTGACATGAACAATGCAAGAGATAAGATTGCGCTGCGTGGGAGAGCAATGAACGAATCGCGGACACGCTCGTTCCCGCAAGGAGACCGAACTCATGAACGTTCGGACCGTGACCTCGGCCATCCTGGCCGGCACGCCTGTTGCCGTGGATACCTGGCCCGCATTCCGGGGCGACGGGACCGGAGTCACGCCGGCGAAGAGCTTGCCGGTCCGCTGGACGCCGGACCAAGGGATCGCCTGGCGGGCCGCGGTGCCGGGTTACGGCCAGTCAGCGCCGGTTGTGTGGATGGACCGGGCGTTTGTGACCTCGTCCGAGGGCCCGAACCAGGAACGGTGCTACGTGCATGCCTACGCTTTGGCGGACGGCCGGCGGTTGTGGACTCGGGAATTTGCCGCGACGCAGCCGCTGAAGAACATGTTCCGCAACAGCCGCGCGGCGCCGACCGGGGCGGCGGACGCGGACGGCGTGTACGCCCTGCTTCCCGGCGGAGAATTGGTCGGCCTAACGCACGACGGGCAGACGCGCTGGCAGCGGTCGCTGGTCAAGGATTACGGCGAGTTCAAGAACGGCCGCGGCCTGAGCAGTTGTTTGGCCCAGACGGAATAGGCGGTCATCGCCTTGGTGGATCACGAAGGCCCTTCCTACGCCGTCGCGGTGGACAAGCAATCGGGCGAGGAACTCTGGAAGGCCGACCGGGGCACGCGGAGCTCCTCCTGGACTTCCCCGCTGGTTGCCTCCCCGTTCGGCGAGCCTTGGGTGGTGCTCAGTTCCTGCGAAACGGTGGAAGTGCTGGACGGAGCAACAGGCCGCCGACTGTGGGGCCTGCGAGGCTTTGTGGGCAACCGTATTCCTTCGGCCGGCGCGTGGGGCGGCCGGGTCTTTGTGGGCGCGTGCGAAGCGGAGCACATTCCGATGGACCCGCGGGACGTCAGCCGCTCGAACTGCTGCCTGAAGCTGACGCCGGCTGGCGGGCGTCTGAGCGGCGCGTATTTGTTTTTGAAGGAGGGCGAGGTGGCCGTCATCAAGGCCGGATCGCAATTCGAACTGGTCGCGTCCAACCGCGTCTGGAACGAAGACGAGGCCGGCGACGATGTGGGGGACACGCAGCCCGTGCCGACGACCCCGGAACTGGGACTTCCAGCGGGGCGACCGCCGCTGCCGCCGCCCGGCGGCGCGGCCCGAATCCGGGCGGCGCGCCGTTCGACCTGGACAGCATGGACGAAGGCCTCTTGCGGCGGATCTTTGCCTACGGCGATCCGATCCTGTACGGCGCGGCCGCCGTCGAAGGCACGCTGCTGCTGAGGACCGGCGAGGCGCTGCTCTGCGTGCGGAGCCCGTAACGGCCGACGGCGTCCCGGACACCGCGCACTTGGCAATTGAGGTCGTAAGGTTGGGATTAGCACCCTGTGCTTATCTGGGTCCAGCCAGACGATGATGAAGAGGTCACGAAGAGGTTGTACGATGAACGAAGCGGTTTATCCGTTGCTTGACGAGTCCATTTCCCAGCGGCGGCGCGAATTGGCTGCCGAAACCCGCAGGGCATTCAGCGCGTTCAGCAAGGAGGTGTTTGCCGACGGAGCACTGCCGGCGAAGGTCAAGCAGCTTATCGCCGTGGCCGTCGCCCATGTCACGCAGTGTCCGTATTGCATCGACGCACACACGCAGCTTGCTGTCAAGGCAGGGGCCAGTGACGAGGAGATCATGGAGGCCATCTGGGTGGCGGCTGAGATGCGGGCCGGTGGCGCGTATGCGCATTCGGCGCTGGCCTTGCACGCGATCGAGAAGGCTCGCGAACAGCCAGGGAGGTGAGCGTTTGGGTGGCGATGCGATCTTCAGCTTGGCTACGAAGGACGGAAGCCGATACCGGTGCATCGGTTCGTGATGGCAGGAGCGACACCGAAACGTTCCGCCAGTTGGGCGGCCAAGCTCAGGTACCGTTGGCGATTCCCTTCGCCGCGTTTCCCCGCGTCGATTTCCTCAAATGCGCCCGACCACCGGCGTTGGTCCTCTTCCGTCAACACCTGGTTCGCTGTCGGGTACAAGCACTGGTCCTTCCAGCACTTGCTCGATGTTGCGATGCTCGCCGCTCAGCGTATTGGTCGGCTGCATCAATGGCTCCGCACTCAACCCCGTCACCTCAGAGACGAACGTTTTGGCGGAGCCGGGCAAGGGCCGCGCCGGCGCCGCGCACGTCCCTCTTCTCGGCCAAAGCCGGCGCCGGACCGATCCGGCCTTGCCGGAATTCGAAGCACGCTGTCAAGGCCGCGGCGCGGCACCTCGGTCGGGGCGGCCAACCCGTACGCCGGATGCAGCGAGTTTGGCTCGCGCCCCAATCCACCGACGCGCGCAAACGATACCCAGCAGTCTTCCGCAACATCGCCATTTCGCCCCACGAATTCTATACATTGACCTGTAGAATACAAGGCGCATTGCGTGACGCTGTTGTTCGGCGACAAGAACCGGTTCTTCGAGTTTTCTCGGGCCCACCCCGACACGCGTTTCCAATCCAGCGGCATGATCGAACGCGGATTCACGGACGAAGACATGGAACGGCGAGCACTCCGGCAGTTGGGTTTGGATCGGACCTATGCGGACTACGTGCAGCAGTTTGGCGAAGACAATGCCCGCTACCTGATGGAAACGCTGGGCACATGGGGACAGAACTATCGCCGGATCGCCTACATCGACATGAGGTTGGCTCCGGAACTGGGCTACGGGCGACAGACGGCCGAGTATGCCCGCCGCCGCAATTGGGAATTCGAGACGGTGACCGGAGATCTTCGTCTGCTGCAACACCTGCTGGACGGCGACCGGCCAGACGCCGACTTTCTGACCGTGTTGCCGGGCCAAACCATCCGTGACGGCGGTCTCGAAAACGTGGTCGCCGCAGGATGACCGGCGCGTGGTGGCCGTGTTTCGCTGCACTTGTCGCGAGTTGATCTTCCAAGTCCGCTCAGGAGTTCCGCCGAGGGGTCAGTCAGGGCTTTGGCGTAAGGGGTACGATCTAGGTTGTCTGAGCAATCGTCAGATTTCGCGAACAGTTCATGGGTGCGGGCGATAATCTCACCGGACTGCTTCCCTTCGCTGGCGGCGAGCGCTCCCGGGGTGAGTTGCCGGGGGACCGAGCGGACCCGGCCCACGTAGCTCAGCCCCCAGGCGAACAGGTGGTCTTCGTGCTCAGGGGGTTCGGCCAACAAGACGGCCACGGAGGTCCGGGCGCACCCCTGCAAAGGCCGTGTCGCAGAGCATGCTTGGGCGAAGGCGACGCGCCGGGCAAAGACCGGATTCTTGCCCAACGGCAGCCGATTGTATACCTTGACATGAACAATGCAGGTGATAGAATAATAGGAGTCGGCCAGTGGGCGAGCCGATGCGTGGGTGAGATGCTTCCGGGAACGTCCCCCGCAAATGCTTGGCGCTGGCTGAGCGGGAAACTCATCGATTTCAAATTCGACCGAAAGGATGGCGAGACGTTCGGAGACTTCTGTTTCCGCAAGGGGCCGAAAGACCTGAAGCACTCCAGTGAAGCTCTCCCACGGATCGCGGTCCGGGATTAGCCACTGAAACCCTTTCTTACCCGAAGGAGATCGCTCATGAAGCCTACCGACATTCTCAGCGAGGAGCACCGCGTGATCGGGCAGGTGCTCGAATGTATCGAGAACATGGCCCGGGAATGCGGCGTTGACGGCACGCTGGACAAGCAGTTCGCCGAGGACGCCGTCGCTTTCTTCCGCACGTTTGCCGAGCAATTCCATCTCGGCAAGGAGGAATCGTATCTGTTCCCCGCCATGGAGGCCAAGGGGTTTTCCCGCCGCGGCGGCCCGGCCGGCGTGATGCTCCGCGAACAGGAACGGGCGCGGGAGTACCTCGATGGCATGGGCGACGTGCTTGAAGCAGCTTCCCAAGGCAATGCCGGCGCGATGGCGGTGTTCATCCAACTGGCTCAGCGCTACGCCGAACTACTGCGGCAGCACATCCAGAAAGAGGATCAGGGCCTATTCCCCCTGGTCAACCAGGCGTTCACGGAGGACGACCAACAGCACTTGCTCGACGCCTTCGCTCAAGTCGAGCACGAGCAGATGGGCGCCGGGCGGCGCGAAACGTATCTGGCAATCGCCAACACACTGGCCGACCGCTACAACGTCCCGCGAGTCGAATTTGCCCACGTCGGGCACGCTCAACTTTGCGGTTGCGGGCAGTAGCATGAGCGAAGCAGAGGGAAGGCGATGTGGCACGTCGGGCAATCCGAGGCGTACACCCGGCGGGACTTCGGGCACAGCCGGTTCGCCGTGTTCTACGAGTTGACGCAGGCTTGCGATCGGGTCTGCAAGCATTACTCCGCAGCAGGATGAAAAGGTCACGACCTTCACGGTGGACAGCGATTCGAGGTCGATGTCTCTGAGCTTCTCGTCCGTGATTTTCGCACCCGTCAAATGAGTGGATGTCCAACCGGTTAACATGCCCATGTGGTCACGACTGAGCCTTCCGCCGATCGCTTGAACTTTTGCGGCCGCAGCTTGGACCGCGGCAGGCGTACCAAACGACGGCGGCGGTCACGAAGATCACCAACGCTCCGATTCGCAGCTTCGTCATGGCCAGCATTCCTCGCTGTGGGAGATTCGAGCAAACGGTCCGTTCGTTGGCTACACAGCGTTGGGCCCGTTCAGCAGCCCGCGCACGAACAGCGAGAAGAGTACTCCGAGCAGGGCCAACAGATTGAAGACCAATCCAATGCTCAACCGGTAGGCCCCTCGGACGCGTCCCGCAGAGCGCCGAATCACAACCAATCCCACGACACTCGTGACGATCCCGATCGCAGCGGCCGTCGCGGCCAGCCAGAGGCAGCGATCTTCGACACGCTCTTCGGCGCGGTAATCCCGTTCTCCGCGCATGTCCCAGAAGAAGACTCGATGCCCAAATTCATCGAAGTGCAACACCAGCCCGCCCAACGCGACCGCGACCAGCCAGCACAGCCACGGGACAGTGACAAAACTTGTTGCGGGCAGAGGCGTTCCGAGGTCGGGTTCCGTGGGTCTCATAGGACTTTATCCCGGCGCTCGGTGATACGTCGTGGCTTCGACCACCTTGCGTCGCGCATGGGCCCAGCAGGCCCGCGCTCTCACTGCACTCTCGAACCGCACAATGAAAACCAGGCCGAGCCACCGGTTGGGTCGAGGGCGGTCCGGGGCGGCGGAAGATTCGGTGGCAAACTCTTCGGAAGAGACGTAGCCGTCCTCGTCGTCCGACACGTCCTTTAGCTTGGCGTCTCGGCCAAGCTTAGCGTCTGTACCACTCCCCTGGATCGAGTTCACTTGCCACACCGTGGACAGGGGCCACCTGCCGTTCTTAGTTGAAATGAACCTGCTTTGCGCTTGCAGCCACAATTCGGACATTCGGCAGATGCCGCGCCACACATGGACCGTGATACGATTGCCAAATAGATGACGGCGACGGGAGTGGCCAGCATCAGTGGCAGGACTCCAAGGCTGCCACCGTCGTGGGCGCTCGGCATGCAGTTCATCGCGATCAACGGTCCCATGACGAGCAGCGGCAATGCTGCCATCAATCGCCAAAGCGACTTGGCTTTCACGAGGATGTAAAGCTGAATGGGGAAGTACACGACTGCGAGCAGACCAAGGATGGTCAGAACCCCACTTAACTGGTGGCCCATGACTCGCGCTCCTATCGCACAACGCCTAACGGTTGCGCTACGACAACCGTCGTGATTGGAGTCGCAATCCAACCAAGAATGAAACGTGGATTCGACGCGATCCAATTACTTGACCTCTTTGCACTCCCCTGCCACGGTACATTCCCATGTAATTTGGCAATGGGAAGTGATGATTGTCAAATGCACATCTTCCAAGACTTGGCGGGCGACGTCCTTCGGCTTCTTGGCGTTCTCGCCCTGCAAGTGTCGGCACTTTTTCCCGGTAACGGTAACCACCCCGTCCCGCACGTCAACTTGCAACGAGCCGCCCGGCTCGGGAATCAGCGAACTGTGAACGCCGGCGGGACCTTCCCAAACAATATGCTCCGCGCGTTGATTCTCACCCATATCAGGATCTCCTCCTGTCGCCGAACTTGTCAGTATCCGCAAAAATCGCGGATATTCCCTTCGGGTACGGTACATCCGCGATTCCCGTGTGTCAATTGAATGACTCGCGATTATCGCAGCGATTCCCATAACGCTTACTTGATGCCCGAAGTGGGGCCTTGACCCGAGGCGCAGTAAGCTGCGCTGTTGTTTGGTCGCAAATCCGCCTGGACCAGGAAGGCGAGCCCAGCACCTGCCACTGCTGCGGTGATGGCCGTGATGCCAGCCGCGAGGAGGCCCCACGGGACAGCGATGCGACATGCCTCTCGAAACGTCTCGACCCGCTGGCCTGTCCTGAGTGCGGCGGTCAGATGAAGGTCGTCGCGTTCCTCGAGCCGCCGCAAGGCGACGTGATCGAGAAGATCTTGCGGCACTGCGGACGATGGAGTCCCGTCTCGCCCCGGGCACCGCCCACCGAGGCTCGCGGAGTCCACGACGCGGACGGCGCGCCCGCCGCTTCGAACGCGTTTCGGGAGCTGACGTTCGTGGACGAAGCCACGTTCTGGTCGCCCTTCTGATTTTCCCCGCCCCACGTGCGGTGCGCAAGCGGTATGGGCCGGCCGTGCCCGCGACGCTGAATTGCCCGCCGGTTGGGCCGAAATCCTCCCTTGGGAAAGCCCCAACGGGGTTCGCGGGCGGTCAGCGATAATGCCGATCACCACCAGCAGCTCGACCAGGGTGAATCCCCGGCGACCCGTCCCGAGTTTGCTGCCCGAAGCCCCGTGCGACATGAATGCGTTCCCCGTCCTGACCATGAATGTTGTCGCCGACGGTGCCGAAAGTCAACCTCCCGCATTCAACTTCTGCTGCCGCAGCCCGACCGGAAGTCGCGGGGCCGACGCGGGCGCGGCGGCGGCCGAGCGGTGGTGCTGAGGAGAATGCCGGCGATGGGACGTCGGTCGACGTTCTGCGAAGCAGAGCTTCGCGGAAATGCGTTCCCGAACCGGAGTTTGGGAACGAGGGGGAAGGAGTATCTTCTTGCCCTCCATCTTCTTGCCAACCCCTTCTCTGACCCGCCCGTCACTCCTGTTCGGCAGCCTTCGGCCGCGCTGCCCGCTCTCGTTCGTAGCGAACCTCTTCGATCCGCGCCAGCGCGTATAGCGCCGCCATGCGGACCCAGGGCCGATCGTCCTGGCGGAGCTTGCGGACTTCCTCGACGACTCCCGGCGCCAACTTCTCGCGATACGCCAACACAATCCCGCCCAACTCCCGCTGCCCGCTGTCGTTGTCCTCGAGCAGTTCCAACATCTCCTCGTCCGTCCAATCGTTCCGCTTCTGGCCCAACTTGGCCAAGGCTTCTGCCGCGGCATCTCGAACGTCCGAGTTGTTGTCTTTCAAGACTTCGACCAGCCTTGTTGTGATCAACGAGTCCGCCGTGCCCAATTCCATCAGCGCCGTGACCGCCGCTTTTCGGACTTCTTCTGCTCGTCTTGTGGCTTCCGATTTGCTCTCCTTCAACGCTTCTAACAAGGCCACTTTCACCGCGGGGTTTGTACGATTGAGTCTTCCCAGTATCTGAGCCGCTCGATACCACTCATGTGACAACGCCGTTTCGTGCAGCGTCTGCTCAACTGCGGCAAGGACGGAGGGCGGCGGCACGTGGCCAAGTTGCACCAGCGCTGCTGCGGACTCTTGTTGGACACTCGGATCCTGATTGCCGAGCGCTGCTGCGACCAGAGCCGCTACGACCGCGGGCTCAGCAGGTCGCAATTGACCCAATGATCTCGCCGCGTCCCTCGCCACCAACGAGTCCCCGTCCCGCAATGCGTCGACGACCATATCCACCACCGCCTTCTCTGTGTTACCCAGACGTATCAAGGCGAGCGCCGACGTGCTTTGTACATATTTGTCGTTGCCGTGCATTCCGTTGGTGAATACGCTTGTGACTGACGGTTCTGCTCGCGCCAGAAGTTCCATTGCCAGGAGGGCTCTGCTTTGTACGAGTCCCACGTCTTCGTCGCAAGTCGTCCAGAGCTCGACCAACGCGGAGCGAACTTCCGGTGTGACGGCCCTCAGCGCTACCAGCGCCTCCGTCCTTTCCTTCTGCTGTTCCCATTCCAGGAATGCCTTGGCGGCTTCGAGCTGTAGCTCCCAGTCCTTATCCTTGAGCGCGGCAACGAGCGTGGCAAACGCAGCGGGGTCGCCAAAACCCAACCGCCCCAGCGCGTACACGGATTCAAGCCGCAACTTCTGATCGCCGGTCTGGCTTGCGAATGCCCCGACGAGCGCGGCGACCACCGCGGGGTCGGCCCGACTTGTCAGCGCCAGGGTGTCTGCCACCGAAGCACGCCGTGCCGCATCGACGGTATCGTCTTTCAGCATTTCGACAAGCGCAGCTTGCGCCGTTGGGTCAACGCGTCCCAAATGCCCCAGAGGCCCGACCGCCCGCTCCCAAACCTCGGAATCACCGTTCTCCAATGATTCAATCAGGGCCGATACCACATTTGAATCCGTTCGGCCCAACGCGGCCATCGTGAAGGCCGCGTCTTCCCAGAGATGCCTTGCGTCCTTCTGCTCGAAGGTCTCGACGAGGGCCGTGTATACGGACGGCTGCTCGTGCGCCAAAGCAACAACCAACCACCGTCGCTCCAAGAGCAACGCCTGAATGGAAGATGGATCAGATGGCGCCGGGGACACGTACGTGGCCAGCCCTTCGGGCCGCAACAAGTCCGTGAGGGAATCCCAGTTCGTCGGCCGGGCAAACGGAAGTTCGACCCCCGCGCGGATGCGATTCGTCGGCTCTGCGCCGTCGCGAACGTAGTCCTCGGACACGCCTGTCATCACGCTGTATCCGAACGGATTGAACTTGCGAGTGATCTGAAGTTCTTCCTGCTGTTCGGCGTAGACAAGGTGCGGAAAGAACGACACGACGTAGGTGTTGAAATCCATCACGGCTTTGCCGAGCCAAAGCAGAACCGGGACGGCGGCGGCCAGGACGAGGCTGAGTATCCATCGGCGGCGGGCGAGGCGTTGTTCTACGCCGGTGATCCAGGCCGCGACTTGGCCGACGAGGTAGTCGTGACGGAACTCGTACCAGGCAGTGCCGTGACGATGCTCGGCTCGCAAGATGCCGGCGTCGGTCAGTTTGGTCAGTAGGGACTGGAGCTTGGCCGACGTTGCCAGCGGCAGGACGGTGGCCAGCCATGCGACGACGCGGGCAGACCAGGACCGCTCGGGAAAATGACGGACCCGCAGCAGTTCACCCAAATCGTCGGCCGACCGGAGGCGTTTGGTGAGGTCGGTGGTCATCAGCGCGCGAAACAGCTTTCGCATCAGGCGGTCGTAATGACGCGGTATCCTGGCGAGAGAACGAGTCAACTGGTGGTCGATGATCGTGCGCGCGCCGCACAGTTGGTCGTAGTGGGCCGCCGTAATCCGGGGCTCGTCGGCGCCTTTCGCCAGCCACAGGTTGTGGCAGACGATCTGCAGGGTGATCGGCAGCACGCCGGTGCCGTCGGGGTTCAGGGGCTTGAGGTCGTGGATGATCCGCTGGGGCAGTCCTTCTTCGAACTCGCAGCCAGCGGCCACGGCCGGGTTGACGATCACCCGCTCGGCCGCGTCGTCGTCCAGCGGGCGGAGTTGGATGTTGGCGTTGTTCTGGAAGATTGACGGGATCGCTTCGCGGAATTCGTTCAGGTGGACGAAGTAATCGTCCCGCAGTGAGAGCACGAAGAACACGGGCAACGACGCGTCGTACCGAATCGCGGCCAACTCGCGGACGAAATCCTGCCGCATCTGCGGCTGGTCGCGATAGACGGTGAAGAACTCCTCGAACTGGTCCAGGAAGATGACCAGCGGGCGAACGGTCTCGGTCGTGCGGTCCGACCCACGTAGGCCGGTCTCTCCGAGACCGGATTCCGCGTCTCGGAGAGACGCGTCTACGTGAAGAGCGGCGGTCCCGTTGTTGGGCGTGTCGGCCGCTGTCGGCTGTGTCAGGATCTGCCGCAGGAACTCGTGCAGGCCGGGCGGTTCGAGCTGGGGCGGCGGCTCGGCGGACTCACGTCGGCCGGTCTCTCCGAGACCGGGTTCCGCGTCTCGGAGAGACGCGGCTATGTGAAGAGCAACTTCGCCCGCCGGCTGGCTTGGGCCGGTTCTGAGGGCTTGTCGGATCGCGGTCGCCGGGTCGGTTTCCATGCGCACGTAGACGGTGCGAAAACCGCGTTCTTCGAGCAGCGGGCGGACGCCGGCGTTGATCAGCGAACTCTTGCCGGAGCCGGACGGGGCGAACAGGACCAGCAGTCGCGAGGACAGGATCTCGCCGACCATGCGCAGCGATTCTTCCTCGCGGCCGAAGAACAGGTGGCGATCTTCGTACGTGTAGTAGTCGAACAGCTTGTACGGCGACGTACTCATGCGCTGGCGCCTCCCTGCGTCTTCGCGATGCTTAGCTGTGGGATTTCCAGATTGAACTCCCGCGCCAAGTCCCTGGCCAACTCGGTCAGATCGTAATCGAGCAGGTTGACGTTGCGTTTGGCCCAGAAGGCACGCTGGAACTCGAACTCGCGTTCCAGCTTGGCCGTTTCCTCCTTGTTCTTGCCTTCTCCTTTCCTCACGACCGCGTAGGATTCGATCTGCGTGCCGCTGTCGCGATGCGTCGCCAGCACACCTTCCCAAATCACGCGGAAGTTCCAATCCGCGAGGCTGTACCCCAGGAACAGCAACGTGTGCTGCGGGATGACGTACTTGCGAAAGAACTCCGGCATGCCGCGGTCGGGATCGTTCAGATGGGCCAGATACCGGATGTAATCCGACGTCGTGATGACCATGCTCCGCGGCTGCTCGACGGTGCCGTGCATCTTGTGCAGGACGACTTCCGGCGCTTTGATGAACAGCCGCACGTCGAAGTGTCCCGTCCGCGGGTTCGTCGGATCGTAGACGTGCTTGGTCAAGCGGCGTCCGTAGTGTTGGAACTCAACCTCCAGGAACTGATCGTAGTTGGACGTGATGACGAACCGGACTTGGTGGAGCTGCGCGAGGGCGGTGTGGATCGGCCGCGGCTGGGTGACGCGCGTGATCTGCTCGGCGAGCAGCCTCTCCAATTCCTCGCGGCGGCCATTCTTGCGGTAGACGAAATACTCGGCCACGGACAGCAGGTCGTAAGCCGAGCCGTTCCGGTAGTTGCAGGCCTGGGCGATGATCTCGCCGAGTCGCCCGCCCAGCGGGATGCCGGGAACCTCGGCCCCGTCGCGCGCGTAGCTGGCCGACGCGCCGGCGCCCAGAAACGGCAGGCACCGTTCCGATCGGATCGCGTCGATAATCAGTTCCAGGCTCATCTCGCGCACCGCCGTTGATTCAGCCTTGATGGGTGGAGTTCATTTGAGGCTGGACCGCGGCGGATTTCAAGCCTCGCGGCAAGAAAGCACGAAAACACCGCATGCGTCAGGCGTCGCCCACGCACGGACCGCAGCTCTCCTCGGAAACGCCGGCCCGCCGCCGCGCCAGCCCGACCTGCGCGATGCCGATCAAGCGGGTGTACGAGATCGACTCGCTGGCCTGTCCTGAGTGCGGCGGTCAGATGAAGGTCATCGCGTTCCTCGAGCCGCCGCAAGGCGACGTGATCGAGAAGATTCTGCGGCACTGCGGACGATGGAGTCCCGTCTCGCCCCGGGCACCGCCCACCGAGCGGGCTGTTGATTTAGCCGTGGCGTAAGCTTCCAGCTTGCGAAATGGGCAACGGAAGCAAGATAGCAAATTGAACATGGGCAGCGCCGGCAAGCTGGAAGCTTACCCCACGTGTGGTGCGCAAGCGGTCTGCGCCGGCCGTGCCCGCGACGCTGAATTGGCCACCGGATGGGCCGAAGACCTCCCTTGGGAAGGCCCCAACGGCGTTCGCGGGCGGTCAGGGGCGCGGAGGAAGTGGGCGGCCACGGTCGCCCCCTTCCCCGGGGCCTTCCCGGCTATGCTGAGGTCGGTGGTCAGGAATCCAATCTCCCATCACTCATCGATCAGCGCCACTTGCCTCGCGAGGTGTCTCCCTGGATGGGAACCCAGCCCATCTCGATCGCCGTCACCGGACAGGCGGAGACGCAATCTTCCGCGCTGCGGCAGGCCTCCGGGTGACGCCGCACGGCGACGTGATCCAGGATTTGCAGAGCGTGCCGGCCGCAGGCGTTCACGCAAATGCCGCAGCCGCTGCACACGTCTTCATCGATGACGGGGATCCATTTTTCGCCGGCCATGTCCTGCTCCCTCGCTCCTCGTGCTGTGGAAAACGAGCACCGCCCGGCGGCCGGCCGCGGGAGCAGAAACAGAGGCCGTTGTCTGAGACGGCGGATATCCGCGGACGACGGCACTGCCTTCACTCCTCGAACGATCGCGGCCCCCGCCGCGCGAGTCGCGCGGCGTCCGGCAACTCAAGCGGTCCGCGGCACGCCACAGCGGTCGGCCAGGGTATTGGCGAGCGAGCGGCAGTTCTCCTTTGCGTCAGGCCCCATGTCGGCAGCTTCGAATTGCGCGTAGGCGGCCTGCAGCCGGGTGTCGTCTTCATCGGTCAGCACACGGTCGGCGCGCGTGAACAGACAGTGATCCTCCTTGCCGATATGTTCGCGGATCAAGCGGACGTAGCTCTGGCCGTGCTGCACAAACCACTGCACCGGCTCCGCTTCGCCGCCGGCCGCGCCGGCGAGGTAGCTTTCCATGCCTTGAAGATAGAGCCGCCCCAGTTCGTGCTCGCGGCGCATGACGGCCACGGGGCCGCAAGGGCTCCCCAAGCCGCGGTCTTCCAGCAGCGGAAACAGTTCGATCTCCTCCTTGCCGTGATGGCCGCGATCCGCGAAGGCGCGGAAGAAATCGATCGCTTGCCGCGCGGCGTCGCCGCCCAACCGGCCGTCGGCCGCACAGCGTTCCAGCAGCGTTTGCAGGCAGCCAAGCACCTGCTCGATCAGGCGGTGCTCTTCCATCAGGATTTCCAACGACTTCTTCATGAACCAACTCCTTGTTCGTGTTGTGGTGTCTTGTGCTGTGAGGGCGAGTCCCGTGACGGCCATGTCCCTCGTCGCCCCCGGCTTACCTCCGCCCCCCGGCCAACTCCGCCTCCCGGCGGATCGCCTTGGGGAACAGCACGTTGTTCTCCTTGTGGATGTGCTGGTGCAAGTCCCATTCCAGCTGCTTCAAGCCGTCGAGCATCGCGCGATACGTATTGCAGGCCCACTCGGGCGGCTGGTAGCCGTCGGTCGATTCACGCATGATCGCCAGGGCGTTGCCCGCGCTGTCGTGCTCGTACCCCATCTGCCGGATCGGGTTGGCGACCGAGCCGCAATGGAAGGCCGGGACGCGAGTCGATGACTCCAGCTGCCGGATCATCGGAAACAGGATCTGCTCTTCCTTCATCAGGTGACTGGCCAATTCCTGGTACAGGGCCGCGTACGCCCGCCGCATGTCCGCCAGACGCGGCTCCGATTCGCCATGGACCTCCAGGACCTTCTTCGTCATGGCATCCAGCCGCGGCAGTTCGGCTTTCAGGTACGTGTGATGCACCTGCTCGATATGGTCCGCCAGGTCGGTCAAGGACATCGCGTCGGCGTCGACCAATGCCTCGTCGCCCGGGGCGGATTGCGCGTCGGACTGCTGGATCAGCTGGAGTACCGTCGGCGCATCCAGCCCGCGCTTGGAGCACGCGGCGGCCAGCGATTCCCCGCCGCCGCAGCAATAGTCAATCTGCAGTTGCTCGAAAACCCGGGAACGTCCCGGACGCTCTTTCACCAGCTCACCAACGGTGGTCTGCAAGTCCAATGTCATGGCAGGTACCTTTCCAAGGATCCACTGACCCGTCGCCAGCCAGACCCTAATAAACCCCGATCCAACCCCTGAATTAAAAGCTTTAGTGCTTCAATGCACACTTGCAATGTTTTAGCGGGCCGGTATGATGTTGTCAACCCATGCCGTGGAAGGATTTTTCATGAAGTTGATGTCGGACGCATCGGAATACGCGTTGCGCGCCGTGGTTTGGCTCGCCCAGGAAGCGGCGGAGCCCAAGAAGGTTCGAGACATCGCGGAAGCCACGTGTGCTGCGCCGGGATACCTGGTCAAAGTCCTCCAGGCCCTTGCCAGGGCGAGGATTCTGTCGGCGCAGCGCGGGACACGCGGCGGCTTCGTTTTGATCCGGGATCCGTCCCAGCTGTCGGTCCTGGACGTGGTCAACGCCGTCGACCCGCTCGAACGGATCCAGCACTGTCCGTTGCATCTGAAGACGCACGGCAAGCAACTTTGTCCAATGCACCAGCGGATTGACGCGGCGCTGGCGACGGTCGAGGCCGGTTTCCGCGAATCGACGATCGCGGATCTGCTGAACGACCCCGATCGCCCGCGGCCGTTGTGCGATCGAGAAGAGTGAGGAGGGGCAATTCGAGATGACCACGCAGCTGGACACGATCGGCCCGGACACCCTGCTGCCTGATTTGTTCCGCGCGCATCCAGAGACGCGGGCGGTTTTCAACCGCTATGGGCTGCGCGGCTGCGGCGGCGATCACGGGCCGGCCGAATCGCTGGCGTTTTTCGCCGGCGCGCATGGCATCCCGCTCGATCCGTTGTTAGGCGAGATCGAGCGGGTGATCCGCGACCCTGCCGCGCGCCAGGCAGCGCAGACGCAGTTGGCCGAGGACGCGCGGCCGCGGCTGGCCGACGCAATCTACCGCCCGTTCTTTCTGGCCGGGTTGGGCGTGATCCTGACCGTCGGGGCGGCTTGGGGCGTGCTGCTGTTGTGGAAGATCGGGCTGGCCGGCTCGTTCACCGGCGTTACGGCGCACGAAGTGAACGCCCACGGGCACGCGCAGATCATGGGCTGGGTGGGCCTGTTCATCATGGGCTTCGCCTACCAAGCGTTTCCGCGGATGTGGCAGGTAGATCTACCCGCGCCGCGGTTGGCGTTGCTGGTCTGGCTGGCCATGTTGACCGGGATTGCAGCCCGCAGTTCGGCGATGATGGCGGCGCCGGCATCCTGGGCCGGCGCGCTCCACCAGGCCGGTGCCGGATTGGAGATCGGGGCGGTCGTCGTCTTTGCCTTGCAGCTGGCGACGGCGTTTGCGCGCAGCGGCAAGACGCTGGAGCCTTACGCGGGGTTCGCCTTTGCCGCCGTGGGCTTCTTCTTGCTCCAGGCGGTGTACAGCGGCTGGCACATCTCCCGGCTGATGGCCGCGCCCACGCGCGAGGCGATGCTGGCGCAGATCGCGACCTTCCAGGCCCCGCTGCGCGATCTGCAGATCCACGGCATGGCCATGCTGATGATCCTGGGCGTAGCCAGCCGCATGTTCCCCGTCATCTTCGGGCTGCCGGAAACGTCCCGCCGTCGCGGCTGGACGGCGCTCGGCCTGCTCCTGGCCGCAATCGGCTTGGAGGTCGGGCTGCTGCTGGCCTATCGGGCCACCGGCCGCATCGAGGCGGCCTATGCGCTGCTGGTCCCGTGGCTGCTGCTGCCGCTGGGCGCGGGCCTGATCGTCGGGCCGTGGCGGCTGTGGCGTCCGCTGCCGGAGCCGGGCCGCAGCGACCGCAGCGGCAAGTTCATCCGCGCGGCGTTCGCCTGGCTGTTCGTTTCGTTCGCGATGCTCCTGTTGATGCCGGTCTATCAGGTGGCCAGCGGGAGCGACTTCAGCCATGCTTACTACGGCGCCATCCGGCACGCCATCACCGTCGGGTTCATCTCGATGATGATCGTCGGGATGGCGGCCAAGGTCGTGCCGACGCTGCGGGGGATCGAGCCCGGCCAACTGCCGGCGCTGGGGCCGACGTTCGTGTTGCTGAACGCCGGCTGCCTGTGGCGGGTGAGTTCCCAGGTGCTGACCGACTGGGCGCCGTGGGCGTTCCTGCTGACGGGCGTCAGCGGCGTGCTGGAATGGACGGCCCTGGCGCTGGGGGCGGGGCATCTGTGCGCCGTCATGCTGGGCTGGGGCCGCTATCGGCCGTCGGCGGCCGCCGACTGGGGCCCGCCGCCCGAGCGGATCGGCCCGGACCACCGTGTGGCGGCCGTGTTGGCGTGGCATCCGGAACTCGAACCGGTGTTCGTCGAGCACGGGTTCGAGCTGATTCGCAATCCCGTTTTGCGCCGGACGGTCGCCCGCCAGGTATCATTGCAGCAGGTGTGCCGCATGAAAGGCGTGGATCTGGCGCGGTTCCTGGAATCGCTGGAGCGTTCGCGCCGCCCTCGCGACACGGCCTGCTGACACAAAAAAAGGGCAGGACTCTTTTCTCGGTCTCCCGCGTGGCCGGCGGGTGCTTTCCAAGTTCAACCGTACGGCGCTGCTGCTGGCCCATGTCTCGTCTCCGAAGGGGTAACTGCGGCGGATGCAGTCCTGCAAGGCGTTCAACTCGGCGTCGGTTTGCGGCTCATTGACCCAGGTCAGCCATTGCTGCGGCAACGCCGGTTCGGACGGTTGGACTGGGATACGTTGAGACACCCAGCAATTCTACCAAATCGAACGGAACGGGGTGGCGGAGTGGAACCGCTTGGCGTGGAAGGCTGGTCGACGGCCACGGTCGGCCAGCGTACAATTCGTCCGGGAGCGGACGGTGAACCCGGGTTGATGCAGGGATCCAATGTTGCTGGGAATCAAGCCAACCGTCGATTTCGTGTTCAAGAAGGTCTTCGGCAGTCCGGACAACATCCCCGTTCTGATCGGGCTGCTGAACGCCATCCTGAAGTTCGCTCATCCGATCGTCCACGTCAAGTATCTGTGGTCGAGGCGATCGCAGCCAAAACGGAGGATCGGATGATGTACGACCAGCGATTGAAGGCCCAGCGAGATTATCAAGTGGGGATTGGATAGCGCGCGGGAAGAAGGCATGGAAAAAGGCGAGGCGGTAGGGAAGATCCAAGTACCACCCCTGTAAAGGTGCGATTTTCTGGGAAATCCGCCGTGCCGGGTCGTGTTGGAGTCCACGCTTTAGCGTGCCAGGCGGGCCATGCCCGCCGCAAAAACACGCTAAAGCGTGGACTCCAGCGACCTTGGCACCTTTACAGGGGTGGATCCAAGTACTCCAAGAGTTGCTCGGCGGACAGCCGATTCCCACCGCAAGCCTGCGCGAACGAACGATCAGCGAGCTGTCCACGATGCTGGCAAATCTGCAACAGCGTCTGCGGTCGCGCGAATCCTGACCGAGTGGCGTTCGACAGGGATCGTCCGGAATCTCCTGCTACGCGTACGGAAAAAGAGGGCGAGCCTCTTTTCTTGATCTCTTTCTTGGACGGCGGTGCTTTTCCCGTTCAGCAGTCGGAGCGCTCACGAAATAAGTTGCCCGTGAGCAGAAGCACCGGGGCGCTGCCGCGACCCCGCTCGCCAAGTCGGAGCGCTCACGAACGTCCTGCGCCACGCCAGTGCCCGCATGGTGGAAGTTCGCCTGTCCGCCGGGGCCGACGAAATCGTGCTGGAGATTCGCGACGACGGGACCTGCATTGCGCCGGAGTCGGCCGCACGCAGCGATGCGGCCTGTTTTGGCGCCAGTCAGAACGTCACCGCGGGTTCCATCGAGGAGGCCGGATGGTTTGTGTCGCCGGCCCCGGGGGCGCTCGGTCTGGGCACGTTGCTGTGGCTGGTCGGCTCGTTCCTGTTCTTGAACGGTGCCATGGACAGCGACCCGGAAGGGCGGGATCTGCACTTCTGATTTGTCGGATCTTGGGCGAGTCGGGGGACGCAGATCGGCTGCATTGCGTCCAGCAAGCGCGTCGGGATCGTCTTCGACGGCGTGAATTCGGCGCTATACGCCGCCGGCTGCAATTTCACCTACGTCGATTCGCAGGCATTGTGCGAAGCGAAAGTCGTGGACGACGCGCTGGCGCGCGGCGGCCTGCGTTGGCCCGTCATGGTGCTGCCCGCCGCCGATACGCTGCCGTTGGAGACGTGGAAGAACGTAGCCGCGCTCTGGCGCAAGAATGGTGTCGTGATCACGCTCGGCGCGCGCCCCGCCAAACTCGACGCCGAGTTCCCCTCGCCGCGCGTGCAAGCGACCACCCGCCAGCTGTTCGGCACGGCCGACGCCCCGTGCGTGGTCACCAATCCAGCCGGCAGCGTGGGCATCATGCTGCCCACCGGCACGTTCTCAGTGGTGCCCAAGATCGTCGATTCGCTCACCGAACGTGACGCCGCGTGTGCGGAGTCCAGCAGATGTGTGGCGCGTAGCGATTCGCGCCGAACGCCCAGCTTCTGCACGAGAGCGATCTTAGGGCCAGGGACTGACGGAGACGCGTGGTCGGCGCGGCGCAGGGATGCGGCGCGCCAAACAAGGCAGCCTACCCACACCATGCCGAGCGCATAGACCAACAGCAGCATCGCATGCGCTCCTCTAGCCAGTAGCGGCGATTCGCCCCACCACGTCCTGCAGAGACGCCATTTCCTGAAGTACATTCCGACGGTGAGGACCAACGGAATTACGGCAAAAGCCACGGCCTGCCCCACCGTTCTGGTCGAGAAGGCCCGATCCCAATATTCCTTACGCCATTTGGATGCCTCAAAGAGTTCTATTGGCGCGGCTCCGCCGGACAATGCTGCTTCGAGGCCCGTCAGGTCGTGCCTGTAGTGCGACAGGCAGTTGACCAAGAGATCCTCGTCGAAGTACTGGGCCGCCAGAGTGACAGAGACCGGCATGGCCAACGCGAGAGCCAAGGTTTTCAGCCCTGCCGCCCGCTTCGTGCCGACCTTGGTGCCGCCAAACTCGACACCCAAGGCGAGGGCTAGAAGCGTAATCTGCGCCAGTAGCTGGATTTTCATCCAGTTGTCTCTCTGGGTCACTCGGAAAACGAGCTCCTCGTGCGATGTGCGAGACGCCTCGACCAAGAAGTCGTTCCGCTCCTTCTCTCCTTGGACCGTCCCCTTGCCGCGTGAATTATCCACTTCCTGTTTGGGGTTCGAATGGCTCTTTGGCTGCGAGTATGACTGCTGCGCCAGGATTGACGAACCGACACTCGGCGGCGAAACGGTGCAAGCGAGAAAGACACAGCCGGCGATAGTCAGGGGTAATTGAGGCTTCACTGCGATCGCTCCAAAATGACAAAGGTTTGATAGATCGGCCTGATCCGGTCGCCCCGAGGCTGCCTCTGTAGGGTTGGGCCAGTGCCGCCGACCTTCTGTTGTGGTGGGATACCGAGGAGACGAATTCCGGGAATTAAACCAGGAACGCTCCCAGTAGCGGGTCGTCAAGCCCGCCAACGGACTCAATCGCTTCCCTCAACTGCCTGTCTTCCCGCCAGGGAGCATGTGGCGAGGAACCGGGGACTTTTATGGGAAAGAAAGACATGAGGTCTTTCCACGCAGAGGATGACGCCGTCCTCGACGAGGCCATAATGCTTTGGGCCAGCAGTTGTTGCTGCTCCACCCACACGTAATGGCCCTGAGCGGCGATCGCTGCTGCCAGATCGCTTTGGCTGGCGTTGTACTTGAAGCTGTTGTAGCCCGCGCCGATCGTAATGCGGCTCATTCCGTAGCGGTGACCAATCAAGTCGTAGTCGTCGTAGGCGACAAAGTCGTCCCCGTCGCCGTCGCTTAGGGAATCGAACCCCTGGCCGCCGTGGAGAATGTCAACGCCTGCGCCGGCCGTGAGCAGATCGTTGCCAGCGTTGCCGATCAAAATGTCGTGTCCGGCGTCGCCGTACAGTTCGTCATTGCCGTCTCCTCCAACGACCAGGTCGTTTCCATTCCATCCTATCAACAGATCATCGCCGACGTCGCCGAATAGGTAATCATGCCCGTCCCCGCCGTGCAGTTGGTCATTGCCTCCCTCGCCCCAGATCACGTCATTGCCGTAGTTCCCGAACACTCGGTCGTGCCCTTCGCCGCCCCATGCCTGATCGTCGCCGTAGCCTCCGGTGATGGAATCGTCCCCCGCCGCTCCCCACAAACCATCGTTTTCCGAGCCGCCGTCGAGGACGTCATTGCCGTCGCCGCCGGAAAGGACATCGTATCCTCCCTCCCCGTAGAGTTCGTCAGCGCCTCGGTCTCCATAGAGGACATCATTGCCGAAACCACCAAAGAAGACGTCTCGCGCCGAGCCGCCGATCAACACGTCGTGCCCGCCCTCCCCGTACGCCGCGGCGGGGAGCGAGCTGCGATTAGCGAAAAAATCATCGCCATCGCCACCGCGAAATCCGACCCCGCTAAGCCTCCCCTTGTCGAACGCGTGCCTGACCAGGTTCCCGTCGCTGTCGCAGGCCTCGATCGTAATCGACGTGCTCTGTTCGCGGACCAGAACCACATCAGAGCCAGGGGTGCCAAGGACCACCGCGAAACCATCGATTTCCAAGATCTCGGCCGCAAACAACTCTCGCCGCTCCAGCCGCTCACCAGAAAGCCGTTTTGCCAACTTCCGACACATGACCAACTCCTTCATTGATTGACGGTTGCTTAAACTTTGGCGAACACGCCATCGAATAGAGCGGTCGATCCGCGTTGTGACGGAACTGTGTCTGATTCTTCCAAAGAAAGAGCACGCTGGGGCCGTGTTTTCGTCGAACTCTCGTCACAAAGGTCGCCGTGACTCCTATTCGAAGCGTGGCGGGACAGTCGTGGCAGCAACCAAAGAACCGACGAGCTCAATCCGGCAGTCCGGCGTCAGGAATAGTCATCCGTGAGGCCGGCACCGATCCCGTGGGATCTGTTGCGCGAGAGTTTCACTTGAACCGCCGCCTCAACGCGGAGCGGCAATAGCCATGCAAGCCCAGCTCAATGATTTCACGTTCCAACTCGTCGCGACTGGGAGAGCCGAGCGAATCGGCGACTTCATCCAGAAGAAAGTCGGCGTACTTGCTCCGAGCCCGCTCAAGCGTCTTGCGGACGGCAGTCGCCGTGTTGGCGCCGCTTGGGATTTGGTCCGCCAGATCCTGGGCCATTTGCTGCGAAGTCGCCTGGGGGTGCCGCGCCCGATAGTCCAAGACGGTGAAGAACGGCTGACTGGTTTGGCTCTCAAGCTCGCGGAGGCGGGTCCACGCCCGCAGCAGCATGTCCTCCCGGCAAGCTACCCCAAAGGCGGTGCCGAGTTGCTCGTCGGTCTGGAAGGGTTGCGTGGCGGCCAGTTGCTCCGCGTCCAGCGGACGGGCGAGGGCACGCTGGCGATACTTGGACACCAAGCGGAGCAGCGAGATCTTGAGGTAGTCCCGAAAACGCCCTTTGCCCGGATCGACGTGGCGGAAGTCGCCCCGCACGAGGTGCAACGCGAACTCCTGGAAAACCTCGTCGGCGGCATCGACATCGCCGAGCACTTTCCGGAGATAGCGATGGACCGTGGCGGAATATCGTTGAAAGATAGCTTCCTGGGCTGTGCGGGCCGCCTCGGCGCACGACCCATGAGCCTCCAAGACTTGCGTCCAAAGAGTGGAGATTCGGCTAAGGTGGTCTTGTTGATGGCTGCACATCCACCGCTTCCCGAAATCGTCTGGGATATGATAAAGGAAAGATCGACGGAGAGAGATCGAGCCCGATAATACGTTCGACGCGGAAAAAAGCAATCCCCATTGCCCGTCACCTTGCCCGTCACCTGGTTCCTAAGAGGAGACATTCCATGCATACCTTTCTGGTTTGCCCGGATGCGGACGATCTGAGGAGCTATGCCCTTGAGCGTCTTGAACCAGAGAACCGTTTCCGAGTGGAGTCGCATCTCCGGAGCTGCCCGCCGTGCTCGGCCCACGTCCGAGCACTTCGCGAGAACGAACTTCGGGCGAACTCGGACACGAGCCTCACGGCCCTGCAGGAATCGACTGCCCGGTCCGTCCCCACCGACATGCTCGGCCCGCAGGGTGCCGCGGAAGCCGAGCCCAATTTGGAGTCCTGGGTGGACGACATCCCGCCTGCGATGGACGTCCTGCAGGCCTCGCAAGCGGATTCGCCTCTGGCGCCCAAGCCGCCCCCGACCGCCGCGCTCGGGTCGATGGTCCTCGATCGGCCCGCATTGGCAACGTTGGGAGCCTACCGCTTGGAGGCGAGGATCGGGCGGGGCGGCATGGGAACGGTGTATCGCGCGGTCCACATGAAGCTGGACAAGCGGGTAGCGGTCAAGGTGCTGTCCGCCGAGAGCCTTCCGTGCGAAGAACTCGTGCAGCGATTTCATCGCGAGGTGAAGGCGGCGGGCCGCGTGGATCACCCGAACATCGTCCGAGCCACGGATGCCGGTGAAGTGGAAGGCGTCCAATACCTCGTAATGGAATTGGTGGAAGGCATCGACCTGGCCCGGCTCGTGCGAGTTCGCGGCCCGCTACCGGTTCGCGAGGCCTGCGAGTTGATCCGTCAGGCGGCGGAGGGGCTCGACTACACGCACGCTCAAGGCTTGGTGCACCGGGACGTAAAGCCTTCGAATCTGATGCTTGCCGACGCCGGTCAAGTGAAGATCCTGGATCTCGGACTGGCGCTGTTGGCGCACGAGGGCGGCGCCGACTTGACCGGGTTGAACCGGGCCTTGGGGACGCTGGACTACATGGCTCCGGAGCAGGCCCGGGACAGCCACCGCGTGGATCGCCGCGCGGACATTTACGGCTTGGGTTGCACCCTGTATTGGTTGTTGTGCGGACGGGCGCCTTTCGAGGAGAGCCAATGGAAGTCATTGGCCGGGAAAGTCACCGCACACCTGCACTCGACCCCGCCGCCGATTCGCAAGCAGCGGCCCGACGTGCCGGAAGAGCTTGCCTGCCTGGTGGAGCGGATGCTGGCGAAGAGTCCGGACGACCGGCCCCAGAGCGCGGCCGAGGTGGCACGGGGGCTGGCACCGCTGGCCGCCGGGGCCGAGTTGGCATCGTTGCTGATCTCGCCGCAACCCACGCCGCCTGCCCTGCCGGGCGGACTTGGGCCGCAGGCCGAAGCAAGCAAACCGCTGCCCCGCCCTTCAAAGCCGTCTTTCCACCCCGGCGTCGCGGATCGGCAAGACGATCCGTCGCCGGTAACGCGGCCGAAGCGGTTCAGGACCCTGGCCGTAGGCGCGGCCCTCGCCTTGGCTGCTCTGGCGGTGCTCCTGGGCGTCACGCTCAGGCTGCGGACGCCCGCGGGACTGTTGCTGGTCGAAGTCAACCAGTCCGGGGCGGCGGTCTCGGTCGACGACGGCGCCGTCACGGTGACCGCATCCGGCGACGGGGAACCGGTTCGCATCCAGCTCGAGGCGGGAAAGCACACGTTGCGAGTCAGCAAGGGGGGCTTCGAGGCTGTTGTCCGAGAGTTCACCATCGCCGCGAACGGCAAGGAACAGGTCCGGGCCGAACTGCAGCCGTTGGTGAGCGCCGCGGCGAATGTCCCCCGTTCCAAGCCGGAGGCGGAATCCGACGGCGCGCCGACCGTGCTGCCGGAACCACCGCCCGGACAGGACGCACTACCGGGCATCCTTCCCTCTCCGCCGCGGCTTCCCGGCGGGGAGCGTTGGCAGCTCGAAACGGTCGCCCCGCGGGGCGAAATGCGTGCGGTCGCCTGGAGCCCGGACGGAGAACACATCGCCGTCGGCAGGACGGGGAGAGTGCTCGTCTACGAGGCCGACAGCTTCAAGTTGATCCGCGCGTACGGGGAACACGAGGGCACAATCTACGAGACCGCCTGGAGCCCCGATGGCCGGAGGCTCGCATCGGCCTCGGACGTCGAAGTGCGGCTATGGAACCCAGACGGAACCCCGGGGCCGGTGCTGCCACGAGGGCAAGCGCACTTTCCGATCGCCTGGTCCCCTGACGGGCAACGTCTGGCCGCCGCAAGCTACGCCGAGGTCCGCGTATGGGGCGCTGATGGGACTCCGGGCCCGGCATATCGCGGACACAAGCAGGTGGTGCGAGGCTTGGCCTGGTGCCCGGACGGGCAACAACTCGCCTCGGCCAGCGAAGGCGGCACCGTGCGGCTGTGGCGGCTCGACGGCGCCGCGGCTCCCGTCCTGCAGGGGCAGACGCAAGCGCTGTTCGCCATCGCCTGGAGCCCCGACGGCAAGCGGATTGCCGCCGGTGGAGAGGCTCGCGGCGTACAGCTCTGGCAGGCGGACGGCACCCGGCAATCCGTCCTGGAACCGAACGGCGCGGTGGGCACCATTTGCCATCTGGCCTGGAGCCCGGACGGCCAGTATCTCGCCGCGGGCGGCCTGGGACCCGACGTGCAGCTGTGGCGTCGCGATGAGCCGACGCCGCAAAGAATTCGGACCAGCGCCCGCCGGGCATGGAAGGGCGGCCTTTCCTGGAGCCCGGACAGCCGCCAGCTTGCCGTCGGCGGGCGCAATCTGGAAATTCTAAACGTGGATGGCGCGGTGAGCAAGATGCTTCGCCCGTGCGGTTCTCTGCTCTCGGTGGATTGGCACCCGGACGGGCAGCAACTTGCCACCGGGGGCAGCGGTTGCCCCGTTCAGATCTGGGACCAAAACGGTCGCCCGGATCTGGCGGCGGCAACGACCGGACACGGGGTCCAGGTCGCCTGGAGCCCGGACGGGCGATACCTGGCTGGGCTACCCGCCAGCGCAGCGATGGTCGACGGAGCGTTGCAACACCTCACGCCGTACGCGCCGCGCCTGTGGGACCGCCGCGGCCAGCCGGGACCGGCGATACCCGGACGATCGGGCCAATCACCGCCTCGGCATTCCTGTCCCGTGTACTCGCTGGTTTGGCATCCGGACGGTGTCCGTCTGGCGTCGGCCGGTCTGGATGGCTTGATGCTCTGGCACTGCGACCGCGGAGCCGGGCCGGTGCTTCGCGGGCACACCAATCCCGTGTTGGACGCCCATTGGAGTCCCGACGGGCAGCGTCTTGCCGCGGCCGGCGGGGACGGCGCCGCCGAAATCTGGCAGTCGGACGGCACGCTCGTTTCGACGTTCCGCCGTCCAGGCCGGGCAGAACCAGTTGCCTCGGTGCATTGGAGTCCCGATGGCCGCATGTTGGCGGCCGGAGTCGGTCACGTTGTTTCGTTGTGGCGAGCCGACGGATCCCTGGGACCGGAGCTGCAGGGCCACACCGAAGAAGTCCGGTGCGTACGGTGGAACCGCGACGGCCGCAAGCTGGCGTCCACCAGCGCCGACCGCACGATCCGCGTCTGGCATCCCGATGGCACGAGTTTTCGTGTGCTTCGCGGCCACCAGGCAGGCGTGGGGCAGGCTGCGTGGAGCCCCGACGGCCGGAACTTGGCCTCCAGCTCCGAAGATGCCACGCTCTGGGTGTGGAACGTGGACGCGGGGCGTCCTGAATGGATTGCCCTGCACCTGCCCGGCGAAGCCGGCCTGCCCGTCACCTTCTCGCCCACTGGCGAGATCCTCCACGGTGATCCCCAAGCGATCGAAAAGGAGTTCGTTTACTTGGTGGAACGAGCCGACAAGTCGATCGAGTTGCTTGCGCCTATGGAGTTCCGCAAACGATTTCTTCCGGATTTGCGACGCGCCACCAAGTAGCCGTTGGGCGTGACCGATCACGGCGGCGGACATCGGCGCCACGTCGTTACTTCCGCAGAACGCGCCGCACGTCGCAAGTTGTGCCACGCTCGCGTGGCTTTCCAACCGCCAAGACGCGGAAAATGGGGCGGTGGGAGAGTTGGTCCTCGAGGTTACGACCGTTCGGCGACCTGGTAAGGCCGGCGAAAACACCTGGGTGGGTGGGCGCGCGGACGTGAGCGAACCTCTCGCGGTAGTGCTTTCCAGCCGCCGGGGCGTGGAAAACGGTCGGCGGTCGCGTTGGCCCGCTTGACGCGCACTTCGAGCCCGCTACGTTGGCATTCGCCTGAAAACTAAGACGTTCGTGCGCGTACGCATCCCCGTCCGCATTTTTGTCCGCCGCGTTTTCCTCACAGGATTTGGAGGGCTCATGGCCAAGCTCCGCACGCTTTGTTGGTTGGTAGTGACCGCGCGATCGAGTGCCCTGGGAGGGCTGGCGTTGGCCGCGTTGGCCGCGGGTATCGCCCCGGGGGCCGAGCTGCGTCCGCCGGCGGTCTTGGACGACCGGCTGCAATTGGAGCGATTGGCCGCCCAGCCGCAGATCGTCACGCCGACTGGGGCCTGCTTCGACCGCCGCGGCCGGCTGTTGGTGATCGAGTCGCACACGCACATGCGGCCGGAAGGTTACGCGGGCCCACCCGCCGACCGCATCCGCATGGTCGAGGACGCGGACGGCGACGGGCGCGTGGAGCGCTGGTCGACGTTCCACGAAGGGCTTCAGCAGGCGATGAACGTCGAGCAGCACCCGAACGGCTCGGTGTACGTGCTGGCCCGCGCCGCGCTGGTCCGGCTACAGGACACGGACGACGATGGCCGCGCGGACCGGCAGACCGAAATCGTCCGGCTCGAGTCGACGTGTACCTATCCGCACAACGGGCTGATGGGCCTGGACATCGCCCGCGATGGGACGCTGTACTTCGGCTTGGGCGAGAACCTGGGCGAGGCGTACCGGATGGTGGGAAGCGACGGCGTGGAATGGCGGGGCGGCGGCGAAGGCGGTTCGATCTACCGCTGCCGCGAGGACGGGACGCACTTGGAACGCATCGCCACCGGGTTCTGGAACCCGTACGGCCTGTGCCTCGATCCGTGCGGGCGCTTGTTCTGCGCCGAGAACGATCCGGACGCCAGCCCTCCCTGCCGGCTGCTGCACATCGTCCCCGGCGGCGACTACGGCTACCAGTTCCGCTACGGCCGTTCGGGCCAGCACCCGCTGCAAACCTGGACCGGCACGCTGCCCGGCACCTTGGGCATGGTCTGCGGGTTGTCCGAGGCGGCGTGCGAGCTGGTGGCGTACCGCGGCCAGTTGTGGGTGGCCAGTTGGGGCGACCACCGGATCGAACGCTATCGGCTGGTCCCGCAAGGCGCGTCGTTCCGGGCCACCCGCGAGGTCGTGGTCCAGGGCGACGCCGACTTCCGCCCCGTCGGCCTGGCCGTGGCCCCCGACGGCGCGCTGTATTTCAGCGACTGGGTGGACGTGAGCTATCCGGTCCACGGACGGGGCGCGCTGTGGCGTCTGGCGTGGCGCGAGCCGCCGGGCGAAGCCGCGCCGTTTCCAGCGTTGCTCGACGCCGAACGGCAGGCCGGCGCGCTCCGCGAGCGGCCGACGCTGGACGGGCTCCGCACGGACGACCCGTTTGTGCGGACGGCCGCCGCCTGGGGACTGGCCCGTCAGGCGGACGTCGAGGCCGTCGCCTGGGCCGGGCTGCCCGACGCCGCGCAGCGGCTGGGCGTCCTGCAGGCGCTCCGCTGGCGGCAGGGACGCTTGTCGCCCGACACGCTGCGGACCGCTTTGCGCGACCCCGACGCCGAGGTGCGGATCTACGCCGTGCGCGCGATCGCCGACCAGCGGCTGGGCGAACTCCGCGAGCCGCTGCTGGAACTGCTGAACTCGCCGTCGCTCGACGGCCGACAGTACCTGGTGTACCTAGCGGCCGTCGATTGGCTGGACAACGGCACCGTTGCCAACTCCGGCGAGATCTCGGACAAGCTGCTGGTCCGGGAGCTGACCGATGGCCAGCGGCCGGCCGCCGTCCAGGCCCTGGCGCTCCGGTTCCTGGGGCCGGACGATCCGTACCTCACGCGCGAGCGATTGCGCGCGTACCTGCAGCAGGACGAGCCGGCCCTGCGGCTGGAAGCCGTGCGGACCCTCGCGCAACAGGCCTCGCCGGAGCGGTTGCCGCTGCTGGCCGAGGTGGCGCGCGACGCGGCGCAGGCGGACGCAGTCCGCCTGGAGGCGATCTCCGGACTGGGAACGACGGGTCAGACGTACACGCCGCTGCTGGAAGAGTTCGCCGCCGCCGGCCCTGCGGCGTTCCAGCGCGAGGCAACCCGCGCGCTGCGCCGGGCCGGCCTTCGCCCGGCCGCGAAGGAACCCAAGCCCGATCCCCGCGACGTGAGCGACTGGTTGAAGCTCCTGGAGCCGGCGGGCGACGCGGAGGCCGGGCGGCGGTTGTTCTTCAGCCCGGCGGGGCCGCGCTGCGCGGTGTGTCACCGGTTCGCCGGCCGCGGCGGCCGGATCGGCCCCGATCTGACGCAGATCGGCCGCACGGCATCCCGCGAGCGGATCGTCACGTCGATCCTGCAGCCCAGCGCGGAAATCGCCCCCGAATTCGTCGCCTGGTCCATCGTCACCGACGACGGCCGGGCCCGCGTCGGACTGATGCACCCGCGCCCCACGTCGCCGGACAAAGCCGTGTTTTATGACGACGCCGGAAACACGTTCACGGTGGCCACCGCCGAGATCGAAGAGCAGCTGCCGTCCCGGACGTCGATCATGCCGGCCGGACTCGAACAGCTCGTGACCGTCGACGAACTCCGCGACCTGCTGGCGTTCCTGGCGGGCGGCCATGCGAGCTGACCGTGCAGGGCATCCAAGGCATGGTGGGGCCGGCCTGCTCCAGCATCGAAGGGCAGCCGCTAGCGCCCTGGTCGCTGAAGCTATGGAACACGGCATTATCTGGCCCGTTACGGCCCGGAGCGGGCGGTCTCGACGTAGTACCAGGCCATCGTGCGCAAGTCGTCTTCCGAGAGCGAGAGCAACGACCGGTGCAGGCGGAGAATGCCCGGCCAGTCCTCGGCGGGGAACTCCTGCGGCGTACGCAGGCGATGGCATTCGGCACAGTTGGCGCGAGCCAGGGCGCTGCCGCGAAGCACGGTCTCCGGGTCGGCCGCAGGAACGGCTGCGCTGACCGGTGCGGCAGCGCAGTCGCCGCGCGTGGCGCGGGAGGCGGCGACCATGTAGTTGGTGATGTCGCTGATCTGCTGGCGACTGAGAAAATGCTGGTTCCCCATGTTCCGCACCAGCGCCGGCCAGGCCTGCGGCGGGTACTCGTGCGGCCAGAAAAAGCGATGGCAGGCCAGGCATTGCGTTTGCGCCAACGCCCGGCCGCGGGCCAGCGAGGCGAAGTCGCCGCCCTCGGGATAACTGCCGGCCGCCGCGAGTTGCTCCGGCGTCGGGAGCATGCTGGGCAACTGCGTACAGCCGGCGATCATCAGGCCGCCGGCCAAAAGCGGGGCCAGCACGGCGGGGAGCCAGCTCGTGGGCCTCTTGCTGCCAAGGTTCATGGGGAGCCTCCTCAATACTGCCAGCCAACGCCCAGGTTGAAGCGATCCGGAAGCTCCGCGGCCGTGGCGTCGTCAGAGATCTGGTAGTCGGCCTTCACGACCAGATTGGGCACGGGCAGGTAGCCGAGCCCGAAGGTCCACTCGTGCCGGACGCCGGCGTCGTTGCGGGCCACGCCGGGCGGCATCCGGTACTGGGTGTTCAAGTCGTCGAAGCGGACAAAAACCACGGCGTCAGCCTGCTGCAGGCGCCCGCACTTCCAGCAGTCCGGCAGCACGTGCAAGGCGGTCTCCAGGTACCAGCCCACGATTTCCTGCGCCGTGCCGGCGCCCAAGTTGGCGGCGTCGGCGATGTCTTCGAACGCGAACTCGCCGCGAAAGTCGGCACGCCACAGACGGTACTCAAAGTCGGCCGAGATGACCCCCACGTCGCCTTGACGGCCCGGGTTCACGCCGGCATTGCCGTTGTTTACGCCGCCGTAGAAGGCCGACGTCCCGAAGCGGAGGAACTGCTGGCCGGGCGCGGGCTTGACGGCAAAGGGAAACCAGTCGAGCCGCCCCGTAACGGCCGGCTGTTGCATGCTGCTGCGCTCGCCGATCCGCCCGCCGCGGATCCCGTTCATCGCGTTGAAGCGGGAGCCGTCCAGCCCCGTCATCAGGTAGAGTTCAAAGGTCAACGCCGGGCAGAGAATTCCACGGGCACCGATCCCTTCGGCAAACCAGGTCGAAGGGATGATGACGCGGTTGAACGACGGCCGCTCCACGCCGTTGAAGGCCGGCGGCTCGTGCCGCTGATTGACGATGCCCAGCGGGACAAGGATCCGCCCGGCCCGCAGCCGCAGCCATTCCCGGACTTCGTATTCGACAAAGGCTTGCTCGATCAGGATCTCGCCGCCGCTGGTCTTGGTCATCAGCGCGTGTTCGATTTCCAGTTCGGCGAAAAACCTCAGCCAACTCGTGAAATCGTATTGGGGGCTGAAAATGATGCGGTGCAGGTCGACCTCGTCCCGGCCGGGCCCCTCCACCCAGTTCGCGTGAATCTCCCCATAGCCCCCCCAGCTCAAACGCTGATACCGGTCGGGCAGGTCGCCATAGAAGTTCAATCCGCCCGCCCCGCCGGCCGGCTGACCCGAGGGCGGCGGCGCCAGAATGTCGAAGTCCGGCAGAGCGGGCAAAGGCTCCTCGGCCGCAACCATCGACGCCTCGGCCGCGAACATCATCTCCCCGGGACTTAACGCGGCAGACCAAGCCTGTTCAGCGGTGTACATCCCCGGCGCGGCCCACGGCGCGGCATCCTGCAAGGTCTCTGGCGCGTGCGGCGCGTTCCCCTCGTACGCCAACGTGCCCGCCGGCGGCAACAGCAGGGCCGCAAGCACCGGAATCGCGAGCTGTCGAAGAGCACCAAGAATATAGCGAATCATTGCTTGCCGGCCCCGTGCCCGTGATGGCTCGCATCGCCCACTTCTCCCGCACATCTTCCCTGATCGTCATTTTCCGTATATCTCCTCCAGTCGTTTTTTTCCGATAAACCGAATCGTTTGCCCGACGGATTGGGTTCCTGCGGCTCGATCGGATACCGCTGGCCGCGGGACTGGCCGCTGCCGAGCGCTCGACGGTTCCCAGGGTCGTTTCGGCTGGCCCCGTTGCGGAACTCAGGGCAGGAGTTTCGGGTTCACTTCGCGTGCGAACTCGCGGGCCGGGTGATCGGGGGGCAGGACTTTCAGCAGGTACGGCACGCCCTCCTGCTGTTCCTTCTTCAACCGCACCGCCATGCCCTGCAGATCGTCGATGAATTCCCTTTCATCCCGGCTCAAGCGGCTTCCTTTGAAGATCAGCAGCAGCAGCGCCTTCTCGCCGCAGGGGACTTCGTAGCCGGTCGGCGTCCCGGCGGCGAAGCGGAACAGCGAGCCCGGCTTCATCACGTGCCGCCGGCCGCTGCGGCACAGCACCCAGCGTCCGCGGACCGTGTAGATCAGACTCTCACTGCTGTGCGGGTGCTCGGCCACGCAGGCGCCCGGCGGCATGTCGATGAAGTGGGCCTGCTGGTCGTCGCCCAACAGCAGGGGGCCGATCCGCCCTTCGAGCTTTGCCACGCCCGCCGTGCGCTCGGCGCTGGCGACGTCGTCGGGCGATACCCGCGTGGGCCACGCCGCGCGCGTGGGAAACCAGCCGGGAGACGTATCTCGCGCGGGGCGCTGCCCACGCGGTTAAACGAGCCAATGCCAACCGTCCGCGGTATCGCTCTAGCGTGCCGGGCGGGCCATGCCAGCCGAAAAAGACACGCTAAAGCGTGAACTCCAGCGAGGTTAGCAGCTCTAAAGGGGGTGCCTGCGTGGTGCCCAATGCACTGGCGGCGCCCGTGGCACACCACGGGAATACCTCAAGTTGAACATCGCTTGCCCAAGCACCGTTTGGTGCTAGCGGCCGAGTTCGAGGCGAACGGAGCCGCTCCGTCCCGGCGGCGGAAACGCGATCGAATGGACTTGCCCGCCACACGTGAATCGAACCGCCAGAGCGTCGTTCGTCTCGATGCGCTCGGCGGTCCACGCGGGGCGACAGCCGGCGCGATAGGGCACCAGGACCGTCACCATGCCAAGCTGTCGGCTCGGTTCCCGCGTGCCGGCTTCGACGTGCCACTGGTTCGGGAACTCCTTCGTGGGCGGCGGCGTGAAGCCGTCCCACTGGCGGAAGGCCAGCGGGAGCGGCGATAGGTACTGCACGTCGACGCCCGCGTGAGGCTGCTGGACGGACAACTGCTGTTTGGCCTCGTCCACGTCAAAGGCCCGCAGCGCATGGAGCATGAACTGAAACGCGGCCGGCGATTTGGCTTCGAGGTCGTCGTATAGGACGACGTACGGCAAGGTCCCTGAGCCGGCCGCCGAACCTTTGACAAAGACGACGTGGCGTTGATACCGCGTCAGCCGGCCGTCATAGGCGTCCGTGGCGTCGCCCACGACGTAATCCCACTCGGGCGTGAACCGGCTGTCTACGATGCGGCCGTGCGGGGCCGGCGTGTGCTTGGTCTGCCCCTGGCCGTCGACCAGCACGCCGTTGTGGGCCACCGTGCTGTGGGCCCACTGGTAGTGGAACTTGCTGCCGTGCAGGTCCCGATAGACACACGTGGTCAACAACGCATCGCCGTAAGCGTTCAATTGAAACGTATTGTGCGGATTGTGTCCGTGGCTTTGCGTTCCGAACGGGCTGGACTTGAACAGGAAATGCACGTCGTCGCGGCTGTCCAGCAGCGTCGTGTGCAGACTGGCGACGCCGATGCCGCGGAACACCTTGGACGGCGGCAAGTCCTCCGGCGGCTTGGCGGCGGGCAACGGCGGCAGATTGGCGGCATACAGGAATCCCAAGATGCCGCCTTCGCCTTTCATTCCCCAGCGTTCCGTCCACCACCGCCAGTAGGCCGCGTGCTGGCCGTCCGGCTGGCTGCCTTTGACGCGGAGGTGATACTCCATGAACCCGCCGATGCCGCTGGACGGCGGGCGGTAGGACAAATCGCCGAAGCCGCTGTTGGGCGATCCGGGCGGAGCGATGTACAACGGGTAATCGCCCACCCGGGCAAAGAACGGCTTCTGCAAACCGTCGATGCCCAGTGCCGCGTGGGCGACCTGCAGCCACCACACGGCCTTGCCCATGTAGCCGCTCCAGTAGCTGACGCCTTCGTGCCAACCGCCGTCATCGTCGGCCCAGACGGGATAGCAGCCGGAGAATTTGTTCACCGCGTAATCCAGCCACGTCTCCGCGTCCGGGATCTCGCCCAGGAAGGCGATCCCGGCTTCGCCCACTTTGTGCCAGATGCGATTGCCGTGGCTGCCGTAGGGCGAGTTCAAGTGTCCCGTACCGCGGGCGATTTCGCCGCTTTCCCAAGCGTCGCCGATGCGCCGCAGCGTGCTGGCCCGGATCTTCTCACGCTCGGCCGGCGTGAACATGTCGTGCGCCCAGTCGTAGGCCCGCGCCGGGCGGTACAGCAGCACCTTGCCGGCCTCGCAATTCAGCCGGAAATTGGTCGGGCCGTCGGGATCCCACGCGGCCAGGTGCAACACCCAGCGGCGGGCGGCCTCGCCGTACTTCCGGTCTTGCGAAATCAAGTAGACAAAGGCCAGCGTTTCGGCTTCCTTGCAAGCTTTCTCGGTCTGCTCGCGATTGGGCCACCAGTACTTGATCGCCTCCGGATCGTTCTTGTCCCGCGCCGAGCCCCGGTGTACGGGTTCCGGCGTCGGGCCGGCGCGCAGGATCCGGTCCGCCTCGGCGCAAAGCTTGCCAAATTCGTCCGCCAGTTTGCCGGCGGCCAGTCCGCGCAAACGCGGCAGATCTTCCGGCCGCAGGAACAGCCGCGGATGCCCGCTGGGCACGCGCTGCCGCTGTTCGGCTCGCGTCGGCATCGGAAACGGTTTGGCGTCGGCCGGAACCACGACCTTGCGAACGGCACTCCAGCCGGATTGACGGCCGTCCTGCGCCGTGTAGCGATACCGCCAGTGGTACTCGCCGGGGGCCCACGGCGCGCGATGCGTGTACGTGTTCCACACAAATCCGTCGGCCGTCTCGGCGTCGCCGAAGTCCGGTTTCGTGGACCACTGGATTGCATACTCCGCAGCGTCCTTCTCGTGCAGCCAGATGAACGAGGGCGGATTCAGACGAACGGTCTCGCCATCGCCAGGCCGGTATCCCACTTCACCGGACTTTGGCGGGCGGTTGGAAATCGTCAAGTCGGCCGCCGGTGCGGACCGGACGGCTGCACCCAGCAAAAGGAACAGCATTGGCGGCAGTGCGAGAAATATTGCTTGCTGGCGCATGGCGGCGTCCTTGGGGCAAAGAGAAAAGTGGCGAGCGGTGGGTTTCGGCGGACGGAGAAGCCTTGTTGGAGTCCACGCTTTAGCGTGCAAGGCGGGCCATGCCCGCGGCAAAAGACACGCTAAAGCGTGGACTCCAGCGAGGCACTAGTCGAGCGTTGTGGCCGGTCTCCCGACCAGGCCACCTGGGCGACCGCAGGTCTCCTGATTTGCCGGAGACCTCCGGTCGGCGGTTTCGGCGGGGTCGGAGACCCGCGCCGAGCGCTGCAGAGACGCATGCCGACGTTGGGGCCGGGATTACTCCTCTTCTTCCTCGTGCAGCTTGGACTTGGCCATGATCTCCTGCTGGATGTTGGCGGGCATGACGTCGTAGTGGCTGAACTCCATCGTATAACTGCCCTGGCCGCCGGTCATACTGGACAGCGTGCGGGCGTATGTCGTTACTTCCCGCAACGGCACTTCGGCTTTGACCGTCTGCAGGTTGCCGCCCGCCGTGTCGCTGCCCTGCAGCCGGCCGCCGCGGCTGGACATGTCGCTGTAGACGTCGCCGACTTTGCTATCGGGAACCGTGATCTCCATCTTGACGACCGGCTCCAGCAGGCAGGGACGGGCCTTTTCAAAGACCTGCTTGAAGGCCATGCGGGCCGCCGTGCGGAAGGCGGTTTCCGAACTGTCGACTTCGTGGTACTTGCCGAAGTGGACTTCGATGGCCAGGTTCTCGACCGTATAGCCGGCGATGACGCCGCCCTCCAAACGCTCTTTGAACCCTTTCTCGATGGCCGGCAAAAAGTTACCGGGGATCACGCCGCCGACGACCGAATTCACCCACAGAAAATGGTGGGTTTCATCGTAGTGGTATTCTTTCATCGAAGCGAACCGGTCCTTGGTGGCAAACTCCTCGATGACCGTGCCCCGGGGCAGGGGGAACATGCGGATATGCACTTCGCCGAACTGGCCGCGGCCGCCCGTCTGCTTCTTGTGGCGATACATGCCTTCGGCCGGCGCCTGAATCGTTTCGCGGAACGGAATCTTGGGTTCCTTGGTTTCCACATCCAGTTTGTCGCGGCGATGGAGCCGCTCGCGGATGATTAGCAAGTGCAGTTCGCTCATGCCCGTCATCACCAGCTCTTTGGTCTGCATGTCCCGGTCGATGCGGATGGTCGGGTCTTCCTCGGCAATCTTGGCCAGGGCGCCGGACAGCTTGGTTTCGTCGCCGCGGCTCTTGGGCGACACCGCCAGGCCCACCATCGGCGTGGGGAACGCCATGGCCGGCAGCAGGTAATCGCCCAGCGTTGAACCGGTGTGCAATTCTTCCGTCTTGGCGACCGCCACAATATCGCCCGGTCCCGCCTCTTCCACCGGCGAAGTTTCGTCGGCCTGGACGTGCAGCAATTGGCCCATCCGCAGGCCTTTGCGCGCGCTGGACGCCGTCACATTCTGGTCCCGCTTCAACGACCCGGAAAAGATCCGGATGAAGTTGAGTTTCTGCACGAACGGGTCGATGCGGGTCTTGAACACCTGGGCCACCAGCGGACCGTCCGCTTTCGGCTCGAGCGTGATTTCCTCGCCGTCCTTGGTCGCTTTCCGAGGCAGGTCGGCGGGCGATAGACCGCACAAGGCGACCGCGTCCAGCAACTCGGTCAGCCCGACTCCCGTTTTGGCGGAACAGCACACGATCGGAATCAGAGTGCCCGCGCGGACGGCCTGGACGATCAACCGCGACAGCTCCTCGGCGGTGGGCAGCTCGCCTTCGAGGTACTTCATCATGACCTCTTCGTCGACCTCGATGATCGATTCGATCAGGGGATCATGGATTTCGTTCGGATCGATCAGAGCGCCGTCCGTATCGGCGGGAACGGTCAACGTGCTGGCGACGCCGCGAAAGCCGGAACCCTGGCCCAAGGGAACGTTCAGCAGCACGCAGCGCTTGCCCCACATTTCGCGGATCGCGTCGACCAGGGAAGGGAAGTCGATGTTGTCGTCGTCCAGTTTGTTGAGGACGATCATCCGGCCCAACCCGGCCTTGCCGGCTTCCGCAAAGACGCGCCGCGTATTGACTTCGATCCCCGAATGGGCATTGATCACAATCACCGCCGTATCCGCCCCGCGCAACGCGCAAATCGTCTGCCCGATGTAATCGGGATAGCCGGGCGTGTCGAGCACGCGAAACTGCTTCCCGGCATGGGTCAAGTGAACCAGCTTGGCCTCGATCGTGTACTTGTGGTGCTTCTCCTCGGGGTCAAAGTCACAAATGCTGGTGCCCTCGTCCACACTCGGGTTGGCGTTGACCGTACCGGTCTTGACCAACAGCTTGTCGACCAGCGTCGTCTTCCCCGATGAACCGTGCCCACATACTGCGATGTTGCGGATGTCTTCGATTTTCACGTTCGCCATGCCGGTTTCCTTTACAACGATCAGATGATTCTGCCGGTGTCAACTTTGGCTGCAGCCAAGGCCGACGCCAGCGACAGTCTTCCTTCGTACAACGTCCGCCCGATGATGCAGCCTGCCAGTCCCCGTTCCGCCAAGTGCCTCACGTCGTCTGCGGTCGTTACGCCTCCCGAGGCCACGACCGGGACTTCGACCGCCCGCTGCATTTCTTCCATGGCCCCCAAGTTCGGGCCGCTCATCATTCCGTCCCTCGCGATATCGGTGTAGATAATCGCCGCAATCGGCTCGCGCGAGATCTCCCGCGCCAATTCCACCGCAGCGACGTCACTGGTGCTCAACCAACCGTCCGTGGCCACCTGGCCGTCGCGGGCATCAATGCCCACCGCCAAACGTCCGGGAAACGTGCGGCACATGTCGCGAAACCAGGACGGATCCTTCAACGCCTTGGTTCCGATCACCAGCCGCGTCAGCCCCAGATCCAACATCTGCTGGATGGTCTGGCGGTCGCGAATACCTCCCCCCAGTTCACATGGTACCTGAACCGCGCGCACAATCGCTTCGATGGCGGTCCGATTCACGCTGCGGCCATCCCGCGCACCATCCAGGTCCACCAAGTGCAGGCACTGGGCGCCCTCCGCGACCCACCGGCAGGCCATCGCTGCCGGATCATCTCCGAACACCGTCTCGCGGCTGTAGTCGCCCTGCAGCAAACGCACGCAATTGCCGCCGCGAAGATCGATTGCGGGCCAGATTTCCATCCAGATTCCCCAGAACCGGCGTTGTTTGCCGGACAAAAACCATCGCGCCGGCGTTGCGGCCGGTCGTCCGCAGTCTCCAAAACGCAAAAGTATGCCAAAATACGGTCTTCTGGGCAAGTATGCCAGGAGAAACCTGGAAGTCAGGGCTTCTTGAACCGGTGCGAGATGAGGCTGCGGAGTTCGGAGGCCAGGAAAAACGATCCGGCCACGCAAATGACGTCATCTTTCGTTGCCAGGGAACATGCCAGGTTCCATGCTTCGGTCGAGTTATCCCGGGTGATCAGTCGGCACGAATCGATCCCCGCGTCGGCCACACTCCGCTCGGCTGTGAGAAGCAGCCGGTCAGGGTCCGCCGCGCGCGGATTGTTCAGAAAGCGGGTCAGGATCGCCACATCGAATTCGGCCAGCAACGGCCGAAACATGGCTGCCACGTCCTTGTCCTGGCTGGCCGCGAAGACCAGGATGCGCTGCCCGGCTCCGACGCGCGGACAGGTCTCCCGGATGACCTCGATCAGCGCCCCAGCCGACGCGACGTTGTGCGCGGCATCCAGAATGACTGTCGGACGCTGCTGCAGGACTTCGATCCGGGCCGGCATCTCTACGCGCGACAGACCTTCGCGGATGGCGGCTGCCTCCGCCCGCCAGCCGCGCCGGCGCAGTCTGCCCAGGGTCGCCACCGCCACCGCCGCGTTGGCTGCCTGGTGTCTTCCCATGAGTCCGGTCCGCAGCCCGTCCAGCTGGGACCGGCCGTCCGCGGTGTCTTCCCAGTAATCGAGTTCGGACCAGCTGTGGGGACACGCGGCGGGCGGCTCCGATTCCCACGTGGGCGACTGGGTGCCGCGGTAGCGATGATGGAAGTGCTGGCCGGCGATGTAGCACTCGCAATCGTGGCGCAAGGCGGTCTGTCGGATCACATCCAGCGGTTCGGGATCGGTCACGCCCGTCACGACGGGCACGCCCGGCTTGATGATCCCCGCCTTTTCGCCCGCGATCAATGCCAGCGTATTGCCCAGCTGACGCATGTGATCGAAGCTGATGCTGGTAATGACGGAGACTTCGGGCCGGCAGATATTGGTTGAATCCAAACGGCCGCCCAGCCCAACTTCGAGGACGGCCACTTCCACTTGGTGGCGGACGAAATGCAGCAAGGCGGCGGCCGTGGTGATCTCGAAGTAGGTCGGTCCCGGGCTCCCGTCGCCGCGCGCTTCGTACTCGCGGTCCAGCGCGTCCACCACGGGGCGGATCCGGCGGATCAAGTCGACAAACTCGCCGGGCCCGCAACGGCAGCCGTCGATCTGCATCCGCTCTTCGACGCAATCGACATGCGGCGACGTGTACAGCCCCGTGCGATAGCCGGACGCAGTCAGCACGGCCGCGATCATCCCGGAGGTCGAGCCCTTGCCCTTCGTCCCCGCGACGTGGACGACCGGAAAACGCTGCTGGGGGTCGCCCAGCCGGGAAGCCAGTTCCCGCATCCGGTCCAGGTTCAAGCCGCGCGAACCGGACGGAAACCTGTCGGCGCGTTCGTAGTCAATCCGTCCGAACAAGTAGGCGAGTGCGGAGTCGTGATCCACGATGTCCGGGGAACGTGCCATGTTGTGTCGTCCTGCAGGATTCACGGGCGGACATTCCGTCGGGATCCAATTGCCTCGTCGCCAGCAAGGATCGGCGTGGTGGCAAGCGCGACTCGATATCTCCACCGCACCGTGGACGGAACCGGCAGTCCGCCCAGGTCCGCAGCGATCGCCACTTGGTGGCCGATGACTTCCATCCGGACAGGACACGGACTGTCCGGTGCCTCGCCCGTCAACATCAGTTCGACCCCCGCCGCCACGGTCAGACGCACGCTGGACGACGACAACGCCACGAGAGGATGATCGGAACGATAGCTGCTGCCCAGCCACAGGGGCTGGTGGTGCAGGCGGCAAGCCACATCGAACGTCAGGCTCGGCGCGGCCGAATCGGTCTCGACACTCTGCGACCAGTGACTCTTGCCGGCCATGCCGATCAGGAGGGCCATCTGCCGTCCGCGCGAGGACGGTTCCAAGCTGCACTGCTGGAGTGGCGGGCTCGCAGGCCACGGGTCCCGGTCGCGGCCGAGTTCCGTTGTCAGGCAGTCGGTGGCCGCCGTCCCGGCCACGTAAGCGATCACGTGCCCAAACCGGTCCTCGTCTCGATACCAGACGACCCGCAACCCGCGTCCGTCGCGGTCCAGGACCTGCAAGACACGCGGCGGAGCCTCAATCGTCGTCACTGTCTGCCACCTTTGCCGGCGATTGGTCCTGCTGGACCCGCCAACGCAGATAGGAGTCCAGAAAGCCCTGCAAGTTGCCGTCCAGCACGCTGTGAAAATTGCCGACCGTAAAGCCGGTCCGCGAATCCTTGACCCGCTGGTCGGGATGCAGGAAGTAGTTGCGGATCTGGGAACCAAACCCCACGCGGGCTTGCTTCTGGTACTTCGCCGCCTGCTCGGCTTCGCGTTTTTCCTCTTCGACGCGAGCCATTCGCGCCCGCAGCATCTTCCAGGCGGTGGCGCGATTCTTGTGCTGGCTGCGTTCGTTCTGGCATTGCACGGCGATGCCGCTCGGAATGTGCGTCAAGCGAATGGCGCTGCTCGTCTTGTTCACATGCTGGCCGCCGGCGCCGCTGGCCCGGAAGACGTCCTCGCGGACATCTTTCTCCTCGATCTCGACGTCGATATCATCCGACACTTCGGGCGAGACGTCGACTGCCGCGAAACTGGTCTGCCGCTTGCCTTCCGCGTTGAAAGGACTGATTCGGACCAGGCGGTGCATCCCCGACTCGCCCTTCAGAAAGCCGTAAGCCATCGGCCCGCGGACGGCGATCGACGCGCTGCTGATTCCCGCCTCTTCATTGTCATTCCGGTCCAGCAGAGCCGCTTCGTAGTCGTTTTTTTGCGCCCACTGGATGTACATTCGCAGGAGCATTTCGGCCCAGTCGGCGGCGTCGGTACCGCCGTCCCGAGCGTTAATCGTGACGATCGCCCCGCGGCCGTCATGAGGTCCATTCAGCAGGGCCCGCAGCTCCAATTCGTCCAGCCGCTGTTCCGCCCGTTCGATTTCCGTCAGCACCTCACCCGCGATCGAAGCATCCTCGTCCGCCAATTCCAGCAGCGCGTCGAGATCACCGACGGCTCGGATCAAATCGTCCGTGGGCGCCAGAATCGACTTCAGCGATTTGAGTTGACCGACCGCTGCCTGAGCGCGCTCCTGATTGTCCCAGAAGCCGGCAGCGGCCATGCGCATCTCGATCTCGGAAACCTGTTTTCGCTTGTTGTCGTAGTCAAAGACTGTCTCGAAGTTGGACGAGCCGTTCCTGAATCGATTTCACTCGGTCGATGACTTGCGTTTCCATACATTCCCTATTTTTCTTTCGTTTAACCCGGAGCCAACGGCGGACATCACCGGGCGCCGTCGCCGTTGGCTCCGGGTTCGACGAGCCAAGGCCAGAGGCTGTAATATAAATCATTTCCCAACCGTATCTTATCGCGGAACGCCGCGTGGTGAAATGGGGCGGCGGGCAAAGCATGTCGGGCAAAGCAGCAGTTGCCGCCCGCCCGCCGCCGCCCTAAACTGCGGACAGGGCGAAACGACTTAGCCAAGAATCGCCGCGGAAACGCTCGCCAGCACTCACGGCGGTGACAAGTCACCGCACTCCAGAATTCACTTGTTCAAGGCAAGACACTGATGGCCCGAGTCGTGTTGGCAATGTCGGGCGGCGTGGACAGCAGCGTGGCCGCCTATTTGCTGCAGCAGCAGGGGCACGAGGTTATCGGGGTTTTCATGCGGCACGGCGTGCATTCGCCCGCCGCCGCGTGCGCGGCGGGGGAACCGGCGCCGCTGCTGCCGATTGCCAGCGTCCGAACGGACCACAAGCAGGGATGCTGCAGCGCCGCGGACGCGGCCGACGCGCGCCGCGTCGCGGATCGTCTGGATATCCCCTTTTACGCCCTCGACCTGCAGGAGGATTTTGCCCGGATTATCGACTACTTCGTCGCCGAGTACACCGTCGGCCGGACGCCGAACCCCTGCGTCATGTGCAACAACTGGTTGAAGTTCGGCAAGCTGTTTGACTATGCGGACAGCGTCGCCGCCGAGTTCGTCGCCACGGGACATTACGCCCGCTTGGCCCCCGCGTCCGGTGGCGACATTCCGCAACTGTGGCGAGGCATCGACGCGGCAAAAGACCAAACCTATGTTCTGTTCGGCGTCGAACGCCGCATGTTGCCGCGGATGCTCTTGCCGGTGGGCGAATACGAAAAGCCGCAGATCCGCGAACTCGCCGGCCGCCTGGGGCTGCGCGTCGCGGACAAGCCCGACAGTCAGGAGATCTGCTTTGTTACGACCGGGGAACACGACCAGTTCGTGCGGCAGCACCGCGCCCCGGACATCGACACGTCTGGAGAGCTCGTCACGACCGATGGCCGGGTGCTCGGTCGCCATGCGGGAATCGAGGGTTTCACGATCGGGCAGCGCAAAGGTCTCGGCGTGGCCCTGGGCCATCGCGCCTTTGTCGTCCGCATCGAACGCGAAACGCGTCGCGTCGTGATCGGGCAACGTGAAGACTTGGCGCGCAGGGCCTTGACCGCCGACCGCACGAACTGGCTGGCCGATCCGCCCGCCGGCCCGTTTCGCTGCCAAGCCAAGATCCGCTACAACGCCCAAGCGGCTCCCGCCACAGCCGAAATCCTCCCGGCCTGTCGGCTCGCCATCCAATTCGACGAGCCTCGTTACGGTATTGCGCCGGGGCAAGCGGTCGTCTGCTACGACGGCGACCGCGTCTTGGGTGGCGGCTGGATCGAATCGTAAATCAGCCGTCTTTGCGGATTTGCACCTGCAACGCGCCCAGCATCCGTGTTACCGATGCTTCCTTGCTGTCGATGAACGGGACGTTGTCCAGGATGATCGGCCGGCGGTCGTCGCTGGGGTGCAGAATCAAACGTCCGGACCGCAGCAGAAAATACTCGAACACGTCGTTGATTTCCTTTTCGATGCGCAAGTTCGGCGCCGAAAGCCGCTCCAAATTGGACAGCATCCCGTGGTGGTGGAGCAATTCGTTGGGGCGGATCTCCCAGTAGTCGAACCGGATCGAGACGAACACCGCAAGGTAAATCGCCGCAATCACCGTAGCCACTCCCCAATAAAACGTGGCGTTCGCCGCGGGGTGCAACTGGGCAAACGCGTCTTTCAGGAAGGGCATGATTCCCGGCTTGAATGTCACCAGCAAGATAAAACTCATGACAATCGCGACGATGAAAAAAAACAGCGTCAGCGACGTGGTGCGGGGGAAATCGAACGCCAGGATGACCAGGTTGACGGCGGTAATGCCGAGAAAGATCTCCGCGACCATTACCGCGCCCGGCCCCGGCGCTTGATCGCCGGCTCCACCCAGCAGATGCATCGCGATTGCCGCACCGGCCGCGGCGAGAAGAATCGGATACAACAGGATGATCTTCGGGTACGGCACCAGATAGATGCTGCCCGGCGGCAACTCCGGTTCTTTCGCGAGCGTCTGGGGTTTGTCCACCGCCGGCTTGGTCTTTTGAGCCGGATTCGAGGGGTCCGCTGGACGAGGTTCTTCGGGCATGCAGTGCTCCTTGTGTTGTAATTGGACGCAGGGCGGCGGATCGCTCCCTTGGGCGTTTACCGCACGCCTGACTCCCACCGTGATTCTACGGCAGGCCGGCGGGAAAAAGCAACGGCGCGGGAATCCGCCTATCGGGGTGAACTCCCGCCGCTCCTACGCTGGTATTCTGCTGCCCGAATGGCTAAACTGATGCCTGTCCGCACTGTCCCGTACGTCGCGGGTGGGGGCAAAGGACCGTCGCATCAAGGACCGATGAGCTTCACGCGGCCGCACGGCGACTGGCGATCCAGTGGAGGTGATACCATGTCTCAGCCAAACGCTACACACGCGAAGCAAGATCTGCCGGCAGCGGGTCGGCAGGAGGATGTGATGGCCGTTCCGATCGAGCCGGAAGCGGATCCGGCGGCGCTGCCCGTGGCGGAAATCGAAGGTATCTTGCTGCCGGCGAGCCCCTCCAGCCTGAAGGACACCGGCATCGATCCCGAGGTCCTGCTGAATCTGACGCTGAAGCTGGCCTGTATTTCCCCGCACTTCGACACCGACTCGGCAACGCGGCAACTCCGGCTGCCCTTGTCGTTGACGGCGGAGTTGCTGGAGCAACTGCGGGCTCAGAAGCTGATCGAAGTGCTCGGCGGCGCCGGGCCGTTTACCTATCGCTTTCGCGTCACCAAGGCGGGCCGCGAACGGGGCGAGTGGCTGATGGCCATCTCCGGCTACGTAGGACCGCTCCCCGTATCGCTGCCCACGTACACCGCCATGCTCCACCAGCAATTGCCGCGGCTGCCGAACGCTTCTCCTCCCACGGTGGCCGCAGCTCTCGCCGACCTGGTGCTGCCCGAACGGACGGCGGAACTGGCCGGACTGGCCGCGTTGTCCGGGCGCAGCCTGTTCCTGTATGGCCCGCCGGGAAACGGCAAGACGACCTTGGGCCGGCTGCTCCATCAGGCGTTGCCGGGCGGCCTCTGGGTCCCGTATTGCATTGCCGTCGAGAACCAGATCATTCGTGTCTTCGACCGCCAGGTCCACCGGGCCATGACGCAGGAACTGCCGAGCGAAGTCACCCGCAGGCACGACGAGCGATGGGTCTACATCCGGCGGCCGTTCATTCTGGTGGGCGGCGAACTGACCCTGGACGACTTGGACCTGATCTACGATTCCGCCCGGCGTTACTACGAAGCCCCGCTGCACTTCAAGGCCAACGGCGGTATCTTCCTGTTGGACGATTTCGGCTGCCAGCGGACGCCGCCCAACGAGCTACTGAACCGCTGGATCGTGCCGCTCGAGCAGCATGTCGATTACCTGACGCTGAGAACAGGTCAGCAGATCCAAGTGCCCTTTCGGAGCCTGCTGGTCATTTCCACCAATCGCGATCCGGAACAGGTGATGGCTCCGGGCTTGCTACGGCGGATGGGGTATCGAGTGTGCCTGGACAACCCGTCGCCGAAGGATTACGCGCTCGTCCTGACGCGTTACGCCGCCCGCTGCGGACTCGAAGCGTCTGGGGAATTGATCGCCTGGCTGCTCGCCCGCTACCAAGCCGAGCAGCGGCCGCTGCACAGTTGCGAACCGCGGGACCTCGTCGAACGCGCCCGGGACATCTGCGCATACCGCGGTTGGCGGTTAGCACTGACGCAAGAAGTGATGTCCCAGGCGTGGAACGGCTACTTCGGCAGCGATGCCCGCGGCGACCGCTGATACCGCGACGGGAGGGGTGGATCGACCCACCGTGATTCCCGCCGCTGGGAGGATACGATTTCCCGAGAGAACCGGACGGACGATCATGGTCGAGCCCACGCCGTTTGCCAGCCTCGTTCAGCGCCATCGCCAGGGTGACCCGGATGCGTCTGCGGAATTGTTCGCCTATTACGCACAGCGGCTGAGCCGGCTGGCGGAGCAGTTCATCAGCCGCAAGCTGGCCGGGCGGATCGAAGGCGACGACGTGGTGCAGTCCGTGTTCCGCACCTTCTTCCGTCGCTGTACCGACGGTGAGTTCCAGATCGACAGCTCCGCGCAATTGTGGCAATTGTTGGTCAAGATCACGATGCTCAAGGCCCGCGCCCAGGGCCGGCGGCATACCGCGGCCAGGCGTGACGTGCGAGTCGAGCAGGCCGGGGGCGACGAAGATTGGCTGGCGGCGGCGGCAGACCGGGAACCGGGTCCCGAAGAAGCGGTCATCTTGATGGACCAAATCGAGTCCCTGCTGCAGGGACTGCCCGCGCTGCACTGCCGGGTGCTCGAACTGCGGCTCAGCGGCCACTCGGTGGCGGAAATCGCCGCCCAGCTGAACGTCGCCCGCCAAACGGTCTACCGGGCGATGAACCTGCTACAGCAGCGGCTGAAGCAAAGTCTGTAGCAGGGCTCAGACGTACAGAATTCAATTTTCGCGGCCAATTGTCCAGCCACACGGGAAACTCTTTCCCCGCGAAAATTGAATTCTGTACGTCTGAGCCCGGATTTTCCCACGTAGCCCGGTCTCTCCGAGACCGGAAATGCGAGTCTCGGAGAGACTCGCCTACGTGATGCGTCTCGGACGCAGCAACGTGGTACAAGAAAATCCAAGATTCCCTGTGACAAATCCGCCCCCGTGCGCAATTGTCATGCTGGAACCATTAGAATCATGCTGCTCCCCCACACGAAAGGGCACTGCCGTGGCCGCCACCGACTTGCTGGAACTGTCCTCGTCCGACCGGGAAACCCTGGAGACTTGGCTGGTCGATTTTGACACCGCGTGGCAGGAAGATGCGTTGGCGACTTGGGTTGCGAACAAGCTGCCCAAGCTCGAGCCACGTCTGCGGGCAGCGGCCTTGGCGGAACTGGTCAAAGTGGACCTGGAGCAACAGTGGACGCGGGGACGGCGGTTGACCTTGGGATCCTACCTGGAACGGTTCCCGGACTTGGGCACCGCCCAAACGGTAACCGCCGATCTAATTTTCGCCGAGTACCAAGTGCGGCAGCAATTCGGCGAACCGGGCGACTTGACCGAATTGGCTCGGCGTTACCCCCGGCAAGCCGCCGAGTTGTCCCGCCTGATCCACGGCGACGTGGGTGTCCAGTCGTTGGCTCCGTTGTCGTTCGAGCCTCCGCCCGCATCCTCCCCCGACCGGGACACGTCCCAGCTGCGGGCGGCAACCGATACCGCCGTCCAAGCCGCCCGGGGCGAAGCACCCGACGCCAACGCTCGGCGCGGGTCTCCCGACCCCGCCGACACCCCCGACCGTCAGGTCTCCCCCGCCGCCGAAGACCAGCCCGATCCACAGGGCAGCAAGCCCCCACGCGAGTTGCCCAAGAAGTTTGGCCGCTACAGCATCTTGAAGAAGCTGGGCGAAGGCGGGATGGGCGCGGTGTACCTGGCGTACGACACGCAACTCGAGCGGCGTGTGGCCCTGAAGGTCCCCAACTTTTCGGCTCACGAGCAGCGCGAAGTGGTCGAGCGTTTCCTGCGCGAAGCGCGGGCCATGGCCACCATCCGGCACGCCCACCTGTGCCCCGTCTTCGACGCCGGGCAGATTGACGGCATCCACTATCTGACCATGGCCTTTATCGACGGCCACCTGCTGTCGGAGTTCATCAAGCCGGGCGAACCGGCCCCGCAACGGCGGGCGGCGGCGCTGGTCCGCAAGCTGGCCCTGGCCGTTCAGGAAGCCCATGCCAACGGGATCGTCCACCGCGATTTGAAACCGCAGAACATTTTCATCGACCAGCGTGGTGAACCGGTCGTGGTGGATTTCGGCTTGGCCCGCCGCGGCGTTTCCCGCGATGCCACGTTGACCCAGAGCGGCGCCTTGATGGGCACCCCGGCCTACATGGCTCCGGAACAGGCCCGCGGGCGAATCGAGTCGGTGGGACCGCACAGTGACGTCTACAGTCTGGGCGTGATTCTGTACCAGTTGCTGACCGGACGGCTGCCGTTTCAAGGCGATTTCCTGGCGGTGCTCGGCCAAGTGATGAGCGCCGATGCCCCCGATCCGCCCAGCACGCACCAGCCGGAACTGGACCGGCAATTGGAGGCCATCTGCCTGAAGGCGATGGCCAAGCGACCCGAAGACCGCTATGCCAGCATGGCCGATTTCGCTCAGGCGCTCACGGAACTACTGAAGAGCGGGCAGCTTGCTGGGCATGTGGCTGCCGACACTGCCGGGCGCGCTCGGCGCGGGTCTCCCGACCCCGCCGAAACCCGCGACCGTCAGGTCTCCGGTCGCGCCGACGACCCCGCGTGGCCCTCGGCGCCAACGCTGATGGAAGCGCCAAGCGGGTCTGGGAGACCTGCGGTCGAGAATGTGGCTCGGTCAGGAGACCGGCCACAGCTAGCGGGAGACCAGCCACAGCTAGCCGGAAACCGCCGACAACGACCAGTACAACCGCCACAGGCCCAATCGGCCAGTCTGCGGCAGCGTTTGGTCCGCCTTCCTCCGTGGGTCTGGATCGCCACCGCCTGTGGCACCGCCGCAGTCCTGTTGGGAATCATCTTGTACGTCCAGACCAATCACGGATTCGTGAAGATCGAATTGAGCGACCCGGCCGCCAAGGTCGAAGTTCAGGTCGACGGCGAAGCGATCGCGATCAGCGGTCTGGATCGGCCGTTGCGATTGCGGACCGGCGAGCACGGCCTGGTTGTGACCGGCGACGATTTCGAGACGCTCACGCGGTCCTTTACCGTCAAACGCGGCACGGACGAACCGCTTCGCGTGACTCTGGTGCCAAAGCCAAAGCCGGACCAGGTCGTCCAGACGCCGCCGCCTGTAGAACCCAAGCTCCACGAACCGCCGCCGGCGCCCCAGCCCGCCGTCTATCGCGTGCAGATCACCCCGCCCGATGCGTTGCTGACCGCCAGCGGCCGGGGCGTAACCGTGGCAGGCGAAGGCGGCCAACGTACCGTCACGGTGGCCGAGCCGGACGGGAAAGCCAAAGTCGTGCTATTGGCGGTCCTGGCCGGGCACGAGAACCAGCAGCGCGAACTGCAACCGACGCCCAGCGAATCGCAGACGCTGACAATCCAGTTGCCACGCTTGCCGGATCCGACGAATCCGTCCGATCCGACTGATCGGTCGGATCCGGCCAAGCCGTCCCCGCCCCCGGCGGTCGCGGCCAAGAAACCTCCGGAGCCCGCGCCGAAATTGCCCCCGGCTCCAGCCGGACCGCTGCCCACGATCACGAATTCCATCGACATGCGTCTGGTGCAGATTCCCGCCGGTGAATTCATGATGGGATCACCCGATTCGGACAGCGAAGCCTCCAGTGACGAAAAGCCTCAGCATCGTGTACGGATCACTCAGCCGTTCCGCCTGGGGGCCTTCGAGGTGACCCAATCGCAATACCAACAAGTGATGGGGAGCAATCCGAGCAACTTCAAGGACGACAGCGGGTTATTACCAGTGGAAACCGTTAGTTGGGAAGATGCGCAGGAGTTCTGTGCTAAACTGTCCGAACTGCCGCAAGAAAAGCAGGCGGGACGGCAGTATCGTCTGCCGAGCGAAGCCGAGTGGGAGTACGCCTGCCGCGCAGGCAGCACGTCTCGCTATTGCTTCGACGAGTCGCGAGAGTCCTTAGGCAGCTACGCATGGTACGATTCGAATTCCGGGAGAAAGACGCATCCGATCGGGCAGAAGAAGCCGAACGCCTGGGGGCTGTACGACATGCATGGAAATGTGTATGAGTGGTGTTTTGATTGGTACGGGACGTACGATGTGTCGGTGGACGATCCGCGAGGTCTCACGGCAGGCTCGTACCGCGTGGATCGCGGCGGCTGCTGGCGCGACGTCGCGGGGCACTGCCGGTCGGCGTACCGGGGCGGGTACGCGCCGGGCAGCCGGTACGACTACCTCGGGTTCCGCGTGGCCTTGAGTTCGGTGGATGCTCCAAGCAAGTAGAGCCAGGCGAGAGCGGAGTCTTCCGCGCAGGCCGAAACTGGCTCGTGCGCAGCGCAGCGGAGCCGAGACTGTTTCGAGCCGGAGCGGAAGACGGAGCGGGCAAGGTTTGCAGTGCCGGCTTTAGCCGGTTCTGACCGCCTGAAGGCGGCACTACGAGCGGTAGGCGGCGCAGCCGCCGTGGGGTCTGGGGCGAAGCCCCAGAGAATTTGAAATACGACCGGTAAACTAGGTAATTTGCGAAACGGGCAGGACAGGCTAGCTTTCCGCACAAAGGGACTACGATGCAATTCCGGCTTTTTTCGATCCCTGCCACGGGCGATGTCGAAGGCGAGGCCGCGCTAAACACGTTCCTGCGCACTCATCGCGCCGTGTCGGTGCATCGCGAATTGGTGTAGACGGGTGCGGCGACTTATTGGTGCTTTTGCGTCCATCCATGACAGCTACGCCTGTCGCAAGGGCAAGGGCGTGGACGGCGCGCTGAGGCGAACGATGCGGTTTGCCCGTCACGGTGGTTGGTTTCTCAAACTGGATATCCGCAAGTACTTTGACTCGATTCACCACGACACGCTCAAGGCCCACCTTCGCCGGTGCTTCAAGGACCGTGCCGTGCTGTCGTTGTTCGACGGCGTGATCGATTCTTACGAGGCGACACCGGGGCGAGGCGTCCCGATCGGCAACTTGACCAGCCAGTTCTTTGCCAACCATTACCTGGCCGTGCTGGACCATTACGTTCAGGATCATTGGCACTGCCGCGGCCTGGTGCGTTACATGGATGACTTCGTGATCTGGCACGCGGAGAAGGGGCCGTTGCAGAAAGTCCTGGGCGGCGTGGATGAGTTTGTGCGGACAAGGCTTCGCTTGGAACTGAAACCGATCTGCCTGAACCGCTGCGACCGCGGAATGACGTTCTTGGGCTACCGGGTGTTTCCCCATCGCCTGGGCTTGGCGAAGCGAAGCCGGCAGCGCTTCCGCGACAAGCTGCGGCGATACCACGAAAACTACGACATGGGTCTGTGGAGCGAGACGGAAACGGCCCGGCGGGTGGAATCCCTGCTGGCGTTTGTGCGCCGTGCAGGGTCACTGGAATATCGACGGCGAACGATGGAGGAGTTGGGGCTTTGTCCAAAGCAGGCTCGAACCGCGTGAATCGCGGCGGCAGCTGGAACAACGACGCGAGGAACTGCCGGTCGGCGAACCGGAACAGGAACACGCCGGGGAACCGGAACAACAACGTCGGGTTCCGCGTGGCCTTGAGCTCGCTGGACAGCGAACGCATCCACCGAACAGGACAAAGTCCCGTCCCCGGCCCACGTGGGCGAGCCTCTCCCAGGCTCGCAATCCAGTCTCGGAGAGACGGGGCTACGTGAACCGGGGCAAATCCGCGAGCACGGGCGGGGCTGGTAGCCGGAACAGGCGAACGTTCCGCCCGTGCGGTTTCTTGGCAGAACGAAACCACCGGCGCCGAGAAAACGCAGCTTGCCGATCCGACCGCCCCATCGTAGGATGAATGGCGCCGGCCGGTAATGTCGATTGCCGCTAATCATGCACAAGTTCTTCGGGAGGACCGCCGTATGGAACGTATCGCTCTGGCCGACGCGGAACGGAACTTTTCCCGGCTCGTACAGCGTGTTTTTTCGGAAGGCGTCACGGTCGAGGTGAATCGTGGCGACCAAGTGATCGCTCGCATCATTCCCGTCGGTCCTCGGCCGGCTCTGCGAGTCCGGGATCTGAACGCATTCTTGCGGGGACTTCCCCAACTCGGCGACGACGCAGAGGCGTTTGGCGAAGATCTCCGGGCGATTCGCCGCGGATTGCCCGAGGAGAGCGATCCATGGGCCTGATCGTGGACACCGTCGTTTTCGTGGCCTTCGAGCGATCGAGGCAGCCGGTAGACCTTTCGCCCTGGGGGGCCACGGACGAGGTTTTCATCAGTGCCATCACGGTGTCGGAACTGCTCGTGGGCATGCACCGGGCTGGTACCGAATCGCGCCGGGCCAAACGGGCGGCATTTGTCGAGGCGATCCTCGCCGGCATCACCGTCTTGGATTTCACGACACAAGTGGCACGGCTTCATGCAGAACTGCACGCGGAGTTGATCGGGCAAGGCCAAGTGATTGGAGCCCACGACCTGATCATCGCCGCGACGGCAAGACTGCACGGCATGTCCTTGTTGACGGACAATGTGGGCGAGTTCTCTCGCGTCCCCGGCTTGAAAGTCATCCCCTTTGGACCGGCAGCCGGCCCTCGCGGAACGCGTTGAAAGACAGTGCTCGCAGGATCGCATCCATGCCTTGGCCCCTGGCTTCCCACTTCAGCACGATGGTCCAGCAGCCGCGGCTGGCGTTTCGCGATCCGCGGTTGCAGGCTTGCCGCATCGAGCGCAACGCGCTGAACCAACCGCGGGTTTGGGCGGGCCAGTTCGCCGTCGTGTACAAGGGCGTGGACCCGCAAGGCACGGCCTGGGCGATCCGCGCGTTCATCCGCGAGTCGAGCGACCGGCGCGAGCATTACGACCGGATCAGCGAGTACCTGAAATCCCGCCCCTTGCGCTGCCTGGTCGATTTCGAATATCGCGACGCCGCCATCCGGGCCACGGACGGCCGCTGGTATCCGCTGGTCGTGATGGATTGGATCGAGGGCCTGACGCTGTTCGAATGGGTCCAGAGCAAGTGCCGGGTCGGCAAAGGAGCTTCGATCGGCAAGGCCGCACAGCACTGGCTGAGACTGACCGGCGAGTTGAGCGGCGCCCAAATCGCCCATTGCGACCTACAGCACGCCAACGTGCTGGTCACGCCGCGGGGCTACTTGAAACTGGTCGACTACGACGGGATGTGCGTTCCGGCCTTGGCCGGCCGGCGGAACTTGGAAACCGGCCTGGCGCCGTACCAGCACCCGCAGCGCAACGAGCAGACGTTGCTATCGTCCAACCTGGACGGCTTTTCGGCGTTGGTCATTTACCTGGCGCTGCGTGCGTTGGCCGCCGACACGTCGCTGTGGGCGCGGTACGTGGAACAGCCCGGATACGACAAGCTGTTGTTCCGCAGCGAAGACTTTCGCAAGCCGGCACAATCCGCCCTGATTCGCGACTTACTGCTTTCTTCAGACGCAGCGGTCCGTGACCTGACTGCGCAGGTGTCTTTCTTGGCCAAAGGAAACCTGGACGACGTCCCGCCCCTGGGGCAACTGGTCGCTGCCCTGCCATTACAGAACGGCCACACTCCTTAGCACCGTCCGAATAGGTGCCAAGTGAGCGGCTAGGCACTAGTGCGTCGTCAAGACTAGATATTGGGGTGCCACTGGCTCTGCCAGTGCCAAAACACGGGCGGAGCCCGTGGCACACAACCCCAAGATTAAGCGTGGACAAGGCGCTAGACGCCGGTATCGCCATCGATCAGACCGATAAGGAACCGACGGCCAGCGCCTTGCCGTTCAGTTATTTCTCGAATGGTGCTTCGCACCGTCCCGGTTCGGCACAGTTCTTCGGCAGCTGTATGCCGTGGCGATTTGCCGCTGTTGTACCCCACTTGCCCCCAGGCCGTGAACTAAATGCAGCACGAACACGTCAAAGTTGGTAGGAAACGGCGCGCGACCCTCGTCGACGCACATAAACGACACACCAGCAATGACTTACGAAATGAAGAACTCGCACGAGACCAAACTAACACGCGGTGCCCGCCGGAAGCGCTCTCCGGCCGCTCGGATTCGCGGGAATGGTATGCGCCGCTTGACGTTAGAGCAACTCGAGTCGCGCCGTCTGCTGAGCATCAGCGGCGATGTCCTGACGGACGACATCTTTCCCGCAGGCGATCCGGACGAGCACTTCTTTAACGTCAGTTCGCAGGAACTGTCCGCCGCGGGTGGCCAGTATGTGGTCACCTTGGCGTTGTCCGGCGGTCTTGGCGGGTTTCAGCCAGTTGCCAGGATGCAAGCTCCGTCGGGAAGCCTGATTGGCAGCGAGGTTGACGCCGGTTCCTCGCAGACTTTCACGCTCACCGTGGCTGGCGACTACGTGGTCAGAGTCCAGGACAACGACGACCGCGATACGGGAACGTACGCCCTGGCACTCGAAGGAATCCAGCCGCCAAGTTTGGATGCGCAAGCGATCACGCTGGGAGAACGGAAGACCGCCGGGCTCGATTTGATGGGCGAAGTCGACGAGTACACCTTCACGGCAACCGCCGGGAACATGGTCACGCTGTCGCTGTCCGAAAGTCATCCGGGCAGCCGTGCGACGCTGTTCTCGCCGGCCGGGGACAAGGTCAAACTGTATTCGGCTTCGACAGGCAATCGGGTCAGCCAACTCGCGGCGGGAAGCAAGGTGCTGTCCGAGCCGCTGCAGGCCGGCACGTACGTCATCCAGGTTTATGACAATAACTACACCGCCGTCGGGAGCTACCAATTGTCGCTGGAGGGATTGGTGCCGGCCAGCGCGGACGCGGTGGCGTTGACCCCGGGCGAAACCAAGACGGGCGATATTGCTGCCGGAGAAGTCGACGCGTACAAGTTCACCGCCACGGGCGGCAACGTGGTGACCGTCAGTCTCTCGGACCTCGTGTCGGGAACGAGTTCGCGGTTGTGGGCGGAACTCTATTCGCCGTCGGGAGAAAAGGTCGTTAAATTGCCTGGCACCAACGGGCCCGACGAGGTCGAGAATGGGAACAAAGTGGTTTACCGGCTGCCCGCCGAGACGGGAACCTATGTCGTCCAGGTCTACGACTACGACTATACGCATCCCGAAGCCTATGGGGTGACCGTGGAGGGACTGAATCCACTCAGCCTGGACGCCGTCGCGATCACCTACGGCCAGCAGAAGACGGGAACGATCAACCTCCCCAGCGAGGTCGATGCGTTCTCCTTCACCGTCTCCGCCGCCGATCTCGCCGCGGGCGGAGGCCAGTATCTGGCCCGGCTGTCGCTCTCGTCCGAGACCACGGTCGACTACAAGCCTCGCTCCCAGGTGTATTCGCCCACCGGCGAAACTGTGGGCCAGGAACTCAATTCCGGCGACACCAAAGTCCTGACGTTGACGCAAGCCGGGACCTACGTGATCCAGGTCTACGACAACGACTATACGCACACCCAAACGGAACTCGTCAATCGCGGCAAGGCCCCGGAATACACGGTCAACTTGCAGGACGCCCAGCCTCCTGTTGTCCAGAGCGTCACGGTTAGCGATCCGTTGCTGACGGATCTGCATGCCGGCCCGGCCAACTTCGACGTGACCGTCGTCTTCAGCGAAACGATGAACCCGGCCACCGTGCCCACGCTGGTCTACGGCAACTTCGCCATCACCGGCGGGCTGACGCCCACGCTTTCCAATCCCTCGGTCAGCTGGTCTGCGACCACGGTGGCCAACGACACTCTGACCATCACGTACGACGTCGCCGATCGCGGTCTGAACGCCGTGAACGTCACGATCAACGTCACGGGCGCCAAAGATCTGGCGGGAAATCTGCAGCAGAACTACATCCCGGAATCCGAGTTCAGCGTCGATACGCTGAACCCAACGGTCACCCTGTTCACGCCGCGCGACAACGCGACGCAGGTCGCCCCGAACGCGAACTTGGTTATGGCTCTTAGCGAACCAATCCAGAAAGGCGCCGGCGCGATTTTCGTCAAGCGGTCGAGCGACGGTTCGACCGTCGAGACGATCCCCGTTGGCAGCACGCAGGTGACCGTTTCCGGAGCGACCGCAACGATCGATCCGGCTGCGTTGTTGCTGGAGAGCACCGATCACTACGTCGAAGTCTCTGCCGGAGCTTTTCGCGACTTGGCGGGTAATGACTTTGCGGGAATCAGCGGCGGGGCCACTTGGAATTTCACCACCGGCGATCTCACGCCGCCCGCCTTGGTCAGTCTCTCGCCCGCCGATGATGCGGCCGGCGTGGCGGGGGATACGAATCTGGTGCTGGTCTTCAATGAGGCTGTCCAGCCGGGCAGCGGCCAGATCACGATCAAGAGATCCAGCGACGGTTTGACGCTGGAAACCATTTCCGTGCCCGGAAGCCAGTTCGCGGTGTCCGGCATGACGGTCACGATTGACCCGACCGTAGCGTGGGCGGACAACACGTCTTACTTCGTGGAGGTTTCCAGCGGCGCGATCGAGGATCTGGCCGGCAACGCCTTTGCCGGGATCAGTGGCGATTCGGCTTGGAACTTCACGACCGCGGACTTGCCCCCGGCGGTGCTGGCGCTATCGCCGCCCGACGGAGCGGCGGGTGTGGCCCTCGAAGCCAACCTGGTCATCACGTTTGACCAGCCCATCCGGAAAGGCACGGGCGACATCGTCATCAAGCGGTCCAGCGACGGTTCGACGTTCCAGACGATCTCCGTGGGAGATGCTCTGGTGACCGTTTCCGGGCCGGTGGCCACCATCCATCCGGCGACGCTGCTGGAGCGCCGCGCGGGCTACTACGTGGAAATCGCCGCCGGGGCGTTTGAGGACCACGGCGGTCAGCCGTTTGCCGGGATCAGCGGACCGGAGAGCTGGGACTTCACCACGGTGGGCCCCCTGGTCGCGGATGACGCGGCGACGGGCCAGGAAGACACGCTCCTCAGCATCGATGTCCTCAGCAACGATTTGGGCATCGGCCGGCCGCTGGACCCCGCCACGTTGGCCATTGTCGCCGGTCCGGCGCACGGAACGGTTACGGTCAACAACGGCTTGGTCAACTACACGCCCGCCGCGAATTTCTCGGGCAGCGACACATTTCGTTACACCGTCCGCGACGTGGTCGGGTTCGAGTCCGACGAGGCCACGGTGACGGTCACGGTCGCCGAAGTGCCCGACTACCAGAATCCGGACGTCCGCGAAGACGTCAACCGCTCGGGAGCGGTCACGCCCTTGGACGTCTTGATCGGTATCAACCGGATCAATGCGAACGGCAGCCAATTGCCGCCCGACCCGCTCCCGCCGGACGTGCCCGTCTACTACTACGACGTCGACGGGAACAACAAGCTGGAGCCCTTGGACCTGCTGATCATCATCAATCACCTGAACCAAGGCTCGACGCCCACCCAAGGCGAAGGCGAGGGCGGAGGAATGGAACCATTCGCCGCGGTTGCGACGGCTCGGACCTCGCCGCTGCCGATTATCGAGTTAGCCGGAACCGACGGCGGCGCCGCTTCACGCCAGCAGATCCGATCGAACGTGGCGAACGCCGACTTGGCCGTGCATCGCGGAACCGCGTCTGACTGGCTGGAGGCGAATCTGCTTCCGCCAACCAGTTCGCGCAGTCACGACGCCGCACGCGCCGCATTCCAACGGCAAACCGCCGACCCTTACAGCATCGCCTTGGACGACGTCCTCTCGCTGCTGGCCGCGGAAGTGGCGCGGTTCTAACGCAGCCTACGGCGCCAAGCAAGAGATCGACGAGCCTCCGCAGGCCGCGAGCCATGAACAGGCACGCCATGCCACCCCTGTAAAGGTCGGATTTCTCAAGAAATGCTGACAGACGATTCAGTTGGAGTACAGCCTTTAGGCTGCCCGGGCGGGCGAAGC
>CAZXYZ010000004.1:0-112994 GCA_964645045.1 uncultured Pirellulaceae bacterium
CGTGACCAACGTGCCGTACGCGGCTGGAAATTCCAAGCCGATCAGTCCGGCCGCGATCTGGATGTCGAACAGGGCCGCAGGCCGGCGACCGATCGCCTGCAGGCAAAAGCAGAACTCGTGACGCCCCGCATGGACGATCGTTTCCCGCCCCGGTTCCGTCAACATCCGCCAGAACGGCTCCAGGTCTTTGATCGCCAAAGGATCGATGACGGCCAAATGCCCGCCTGCGGCAACTTGGATCAAGCACAATTCGGGCCGATAGCTGTCCTCCGAGACAAATTCCGTATCGAAGGCAACGCTGCTGGCGCTCGCGATCTGGCCGCAAAAATGAACCAACTTCCGGTGATCGTCAAGATAGTCGTATTTCACAGGGCTGATGATAAAGGATGCCGTGTTGCTTTTCCAGCCGAGTGGGACGACGCCAGCCGCTTTCTTGGTACCGCGTCGAAATACCGCCACTTTCGTCGCAGGCCCGGCCTGCCTTAGAATGGATCAGCGAGTCGCCATCACGAACCACAGACGATCCCTTATGACCCAACTCTTGGTCAGTGTGCGAAATGGGCAGGAAGCACGCCTGGCGCTGGCTGGCGGCGCAGACCTGATCGACGTCAAGGAACCGGTCCGGGGTTCGCTGGGTGCGGCCGATCCGGCGGTCTGGGAGGACGTCCTGTCCGCCGTGGCCGGAGCCGTTCCGACCAGCGTGGCCTTGGGCGAAGTCGGCGAAGCCTGCGCAGCGGCGTCCCTCAGCATACTGTCCCGGTTTCAATTTGCCAAATGGGGCTTGGCCGATTGCCTGCGTCATGCCGACTGGTTGCCGCGGTGGGCCGAGCGGTTTTGCTGGCTGCCCCCGGGCGTGACCCCGGTGGCCGTGATTTACGCGGATTGGCAACGCGCCGGATCGCCGCCGCCGGAGCAGATCATCGAAGCAGCGGCCGGACTGCGCTGTGGCGTCGTGCTGTTCGACACCTTTGACAAGCAGCACGGCGGATTGCTCGACTACCTGAGCTGTCCGGAACTCGGCAGCTTGGCGAACCACGTGCGCCGCGCCGGGCTGCGCGTCGTGTTCGCGGGAGGCTTGTCGGAGGCGACGATTCCGCAGGTTCTGTCGCTGCAGCCCGATTATGTTGCTGTGCGCGGCGCCGCCTGCCGCTGCGGACGGACGGGGGACTTGGACGCCGCGTTGGTCCGCCAACTGCACGCCGTGGTGCGGCGGGTTGCTTGACTTCCTGAGCCCCAAAGCCGATACTGACGAAAGTCACTGGAGCAGCCCAGTGTCCTTTTTGCACGCGTGGCTGGACCACGCTTGTTTCCTTGGCGGTTGCAGGCCGAGTGGATTTTCGCTCGCCCTCTTCCGAGGGAATAGGAGTACTGCCGTGCGTATATCGGTGATCGACGCGGTGAGGATGGGCCATTGGGACTTTGAACCGGACGAGCAGGAAGCCTCCACCTTCAAGGCCACCAAGGCGATGCCCGGAACGGACGAAAAGTTGGACGTGATAGCGGAACGTGTGCGGCAGGGACTGCCGCTGTGGCATCCGGCGGATCGTCGGACATACGAGGCCATGGAGAAGATCGACTAGGGTCTCCACCGTGGCGGGACAAGTATCTCAGGGAGGCCAAGCTTGAGGTTTCTCCGGCGTCGCACCAGAGGACCGCGCCGCGACGGTTGCGGATTCGTCTTGCTCACCTTCCTGTTTTCGTGTCTCTTTCTGGTTCTGAACAGCGCCTTGATCAGCCGGTTTGTACCGCCGCTGATGGAAGCGGGGCCTGCCTTCCTGGCGCGTCCCGGCGTTGTCCAGGCCACGTTGTTCACGGGACCGGTGATCCTGGTCTTCGTCGAGTGGTGGCTGGTCGATTTGGTCGTCGAGTTGGTGACGCCGCGGCGTTAGCCGCTGCGACGCAGGCACAACAGGCAACGGTCGTCGGACTGGGGATGCTGGCCTACAAAGCGGTCCACGTCCTCGATGATCCGCTGGCCCAGGTCGGCGGCGGTGCCGGCGGGTGTCTCGAGCTGGGCCAGCAAGCGCCGTTGCCCGTACTGACCCCGGCCGGCGCTTTGCGCCTCGGTGATCCCGTCGCTGACCAACACGAGGGCATCCCCGGGCTGGATCGCCAGCCGGGTCTGCGCGTAAGACCGATTGGGAGTGACCCCCAACGGCAAACCGGCCTCCGCGTCGCCGATTTCCACGATGCTCCCATCCGGCCGCCGCAACAGCGGCCGGAGATGGCCGGCGTTGACGATGGACATCTGATGGGATGACAAGTCCAGGACCGCCAGGACCATGGTGACGAAGGTTCCGTCCGGATTGCGCCGCGAGAAACGCCGATTCACCTGATTCAGCACCTGAACGGGGTCCGGTTCCGTCGCCAACGAGGCTTCCAATTCGCTGGCCACCTTGACCATCAACAGCGCCGCCGGCACGCCTTTGCCTGAGACGTCGCCCACGACCAACGCCAGGCGATCGCCTTCCAGCGGCAAGTAATCGAAGTAGTCGCCGCCCACGTACTTGGCCGGCGCGTAGTAATCGAAGAACTCATAGCCCGCGATCTGCGGCGGCTGGCTCGGCAACAGATCGACCTGGATTTGTTGGGCCAGCTGGAGTTCGATTTCCAGCGAACGCTCGCGCAACACCGCCTCGTGCAGGATGGCATTCTCCAACACCACCGAGATTTGAAACGCTACCGTTGTCAACAAATCCAAGTCCTCGCGTTGGAAACCGGTCTGGCTGCCCAAGGCGTCCAGTTGAATGGCGCCTAACGGCCGTCCCTCCAAGTCCGTCAGTGGAGCCGACATAATCAATCCTTGGTCGGACACGACGGCTTTGCCGGAGGCCATCACCTCCTTGATGATCTTGCTCGCCGGCCCCCCCGCGCTGGTTCGCTCCGACTCGCGATGCCGCACATGAATCGTCGTCGGGCGGCCGGGCCCCGTTTCGCGGAGCACGACCAGCGCCCGATCCGCGCGACCGTACAGCGACAACAGTCGCTCCAGGATGCTCGGCAGCAGTTCGCCCAAGGTGACGGACTTACGCAACTCCTGCGCGAGGTTCATCAGCGCCACCAGTTTGTGCCGAGGTTGGACCTCGGTCCGCAGCAACCAAGCGGTCGACGATCCGTCCAAAATGGAGGTCACGGCGGAGCTTTCCGGCGTTACCGAACTCGTTTCGTCTCCCAACTCGCAGGCACACGCCACCGCCGACTCGTCGTAGAACAGGAACGTGTAACCGCAGATCTCAATGCGATCGCGATGATGAAGCACGGATGGTGCATGAGGCTTCAACCGCACGCCATTCAAAAATGTCCCCGCTTTGCTTTGCTCGTCGATCAGCGTCGGCCCTTGATCCCCAGCCGTCAGGCGCGCGTGCATCCGGCTCACGCAGGGGTGGGAGAGATGAATCGTGCAATTGCGTTCATCCCGTCCTAACAAGACGTCGAATCGGTCGAGGGATGGCCCCAATTTTTCCAATTCGAACTCCCGGGGCGCACCCGGACCTCTGACCAAACGCAGCAGTGGCATGGCCTGTCTCCTGGTACGGCGCAGAACAGATCAACAATCGCCAATATATGGCAAATGTGTTTTCGTTTCCATGCAGCCAGAGCCAGGGCAGGCCGGTTCTCGACCGCCTAATCCACCAAGGCAAGCTCAACCCCCGTTAGCTCCCGGTTTCCAAGCAAGGCTGCCTAAGCAATGGGCGAATCGTGCCATTCGAGACGCTCGATCTGGACTGATTGCCGAATCGCCAGGGCAACGTAAACGTTTTTCTTCAGATAGTTTACGGTGATCGTGCGAGGCATTTCAAAGAGCCACTTCCAGGCCGCGGCACGGACTTTGCTTTTTAACACCGCGGAGCAACGCTGTGAAGCATTTTCTGACCGCGAATTGGGCGGAACGGAGTAGCCGCGTTCGCCAGAACGCGGGTCCAATGTCCCGAAAGCCCCGCATTCTGGCGAATGCGGCTACCAAAATGCTTCACAGCGTTGACCGCGGGGGCGGGGACGCGTCGGCCGACGGCGATGTGTCGGCAGTCCCGTGTGAGCTGCCTGAGTTCGACGCATGATTGGGTCGCTCACCGAAATTCCACAAACTTCGGCAACGGTTTCGCCGTGATCAACCGTGTCGGCATTTTGTAATCCGAGTGAGGGTTCGACTGTTGAGAGGGAGGATAAGCAATGGCCGTAAAGAGTATCGAGCGGACGGTTGGTTATTCTGAATCAGAAAGCTCGCCATACGCCTTCGATCTGCACGAAGCGGACGACTTGTACGCCATCGAAACCGATTCGATCGACGGCGAACCGGCGATTTGGCCTCGCGGCGACGGCGCTGGAGACGATGCGCCCGCTCAGGGCCGTTGTCGCCGAGTTTCTCACGACTGGTAGGTGCTGGGCCGGGTTCCTCACGTAGGCCGAGGTTGAAGCCTCACTCCGGTTGTCCGTAGTTGGGCAGCGCCACTTTCGACTGTAATTTCAAGACCCAAAGGAATTGCGGGTTGTTGATTTAGTCGTGGCGTGAGCTTCCAGCTTGCGGAATGGGCAACGGAAGCAAAATAGCCAATTGAACATCGGCCGTGTCGGCAAGCTGGAAGCTTACCCCACATTCCACCGCTGCCTAAATCAACTACAGAACGTAACGGGTCCGGCTACGGCTGTTTGGCCGGCCGCACGGCGCGGGCAAAGCCCACGTCGATGTACTGGCCGCCGCCGGTTTGTTTGCAGTGGACGCCGATCACGTTCTTGCCGGGACGGAACGCGGCGCGGCCGGCGGCGTTCAGCGGCAGCAATTCATACTCGACGGTGAAGCCGGCAGCCGCTGCCGCCAGCACGCCGTTGATGTAGATCTCCACGTCCTCGTCGTGATGGCACTTGACCGCCACGTCGTCCAGCCTGGTCTCCGGCAAAGTGAACTCGCGGCGCAGCCAGATGTTCGGCGTGTTCCATTCCGTGCGGACAATCGAGCCCGGCGTGCCGCGTGTGCCGAAGCCGACGGGGCCTTCCTGCCATTGGCTGTCGTCAAAGTCGGCCTTCTGCCAGCCGTCCGTCGGCTTTCGCGTCGTGTATCGCCAGACCAGTGCTTCCTCGTCGGCTGTCGGCAGCACGGTGACCAACACCGGCGGCTTGGGCATGGGAGCAAAGCCCCGGGATTTGGTCTTGTCGCGGCCCGCGTACTTGGCCCACACCGCCTTGTCGTACAGCATCTGCAAGAATACGCCGCCCACGACCGGCCGCGCCGTGAAGCCGACCTTCTTGGCCGTGTTCGTCTGATACCAGTCGGTCATCGGCGAGCGGTCCGGAGTCTCGTTCAGGAACAGGAACACCGGGTCCACCAACGCTTCGAAATCGGCCCGCTCCTGGGTCAAGGTGGCCGTCCACAGAATCCAGTCGAGCTTCGTGTAGGTCTGCCGGTTATCGAGTGGCAGGCCGTAACGGTTCTGCACCTTGCGGTAGTAATCCATTTCCTTGCGCGCCACCGTGGCCGGGAACAGATTCAGGCCCAGGATGCGGTCCCAGACCAGGTTGTACTTTTGACTCCACGTGTCGGGCTTGTCGAAGGCCAGGCGGTAATGGTCGCCGGCGTCGGCCTCTTTCACCCAGCGGGCGGCAAACTCTTTCACCAGCTGCGCATATTCGGCTGCCTTCGCCTGGTCGCCCCGCATCGCGCACAGCTTGGCAAACCCACCCAAAGCGCAGATGGCCTTGGCGCTCAAATTCACGTTGTGGGCCAGGTGCCCGGCAAAGTCGTCCGTACACAGTTGGTTCTCCGGGTCGAACCCCTTGGCCTTCAGATAGTCGGCCCACTTCTCCAGCTGCGGCCAGTACAGGCCGGCGAAGTCTGCGTTGCCTTCCATCTGAGCGACCGCCGCCAGCAACAGCAGCAAATTGCCGCTTTCCTCGACGGGCATCTGGTTCTCTTCCGTGCGTTCGCCGCCGCCGTAGCGCTGGCCGTTGGCGTGCGGGTACTGGCCCAGGTCATGCGGGGCAAAGGGGAATTTCCAGCGTTCGGAGGCCGCATAATTCATGAACGGCACCAGGAATGATTTGGCCAGCGACGGGCCGAGCAGCAGGAACTGCGGGGCCATCGGGTAGAACACGTCGGACGTGCCGATGCAGCCGTTGGAATGATTCTCCTTGCAGAACGAAATCGGCTGGCCGTTGTCGTCGGCGACGAATTTGCCCGCAGCAAAACATTGCCGATAAGCCAACGCGGACAACTTGGCGTAGTTCTCGCCGCCGGCTTGGGCCAAATCGGCCATCAGTTCTTCGTCGAACGCCTGACACCGCTGCTGCAGCGCCTCGTACTCATTCGCCGCGGCCCGCAGCAGATCAGCCGCTTCCCAGCCGTTGCGCCGCCAGTACGGCCGCAGGTTCTGCCGCATGTACTGGATCGAGTACAAGTCGTCGTAGGCCAACATCAGCCAACGGGACACCGGCGCCGCAGCGACCTTGACGCCGTCCAACACCACCGCCGCCACCGGAGCTTCGCTGGCGGTGACCGGCATCGCCATCTTGACCAGCGGATACTCGCCACCCGTGGCAAAGGCGTCGCGAACAACGCCCTCGGGCAGGATCAGCGAACTAACTCCGGCCTGCTTTGGTGCGGCCAGATACAGGTAGCCCCAGTCGATCCGCAGATCATCGCCCCGCTTGGCGAGCACGGGCTGGTCCTGCGACCCGACTTTCACCACCTCCAGCTCGTCGGTGCCTTCTTTGGAGAGCACCACTTGCTGGCGCGTTTCATTGACCGTGATTTCGGCGGCCGCATCGAAGTAAACCGCCACGTCGTGCGACTGGCCGTCGGTGGCCTTTACTTCGTAAGTCACGTACGTCACCGGCCGGGACAGGATGTCGATATCTTCCGGCAACGCGGCGGTGGTAAAGGTCAACGTCAGCCCCACGCCGGCGCCCTCGAACGTGTAGATCGTCCGCGTGGGCAACACGCTCAAGCTCGTCTGTTTCAAAACCGGCAGCCGGCTGGGGCTGACGCCCATCACGCGGTATGCTGTGCCGTCGATCCGCACGAGACTGGTCAGGCGATGCGGCCGGCCGGTCCAGTGCGTCGTGTCTTCGTCGGTCAGGTTGTCGGCCGGCGCCCAGATACTGAAGTACGGATCGCAGGCCACCAGCGGCGTTGCGGGCGGGACCAGCTTGCCGGCTTCGGCTTGCCGCGGCGCGGGCGGCGTGTAGACGGTTTGATTGACTTCCGTGATCCGCGCCTCGTCCGCCTTGACCATCGCCCGGTCGTAGGTCATCAGGCCGTTGACTTCGATCTCGACGTCGGTGGTCTGCGTGTAGACGGCGGCGCACAGACCTTCGTCGTCCGTCAGCAGACGCAGCTTCTTGACGAGCCCCACGTAGGCGTCCGTCAGGGCCTCGCGCGTGGTGAAGCTGCGATAGCCCCAGTTCGCCTCATCCTGCCACGTATGGCCTTTGACCGGCAGGCCGAGCCCGCCGAATTCGCCCAGCACGCCGGCCCGGTTCAGCTCCAACTTCGGAGCGCCGGGGCCGGGATAACTGTGCATGTCGATCACGTCACCCACGTTGCGGTCGGTCCAGCCCGAGGCGTTATTGACCAGCCGCGTTGGATCCCACTTCTTGATCAAGTCCACGTAGCGGCCCGTTTCGTGCTGGCCCCAACCTTCGTTGAACGGCACCCACATCACAATGCTGGGGTGGTTGTAGAAGCCGTCGACCAGCCGTTTCAGTTCGAGTTCGTATTGCGTGCTGGCCTCGTCGGACCGCCGCTGGTCGTCCTTGCCGCCGAAGTTGCCGCTGGGCATGTCCTGCCAGACCAAGAGGCCCAGCTTGTCGCACCAGTAGTACCAACGGTCCGGTTCCACTTTGACGTGCTTGCGGGCCATGTTGAAGCCCAGTTTGCGGGTCATCTCGATGTCGTACCGCAGGGCCTCGTCGGTCGGCGCCGTGTATAACCCATCCGGCCAGAAGCCCTGGTCGAGCGGCCCGAATTGGAACAGCGGCTGGTTGTTCAGCATCAGCCGCTGGATGCCCTTTTCGTCTTTGCCGAGGGCGATCTTTCGCATGCCGAAGTAGCTCTCCACCGTGTCCGTCGCCTGACCGTCCTCCAGGAGCGTGATCCGCAGGCCGTACAGGAACGGCGAATCGGGCGACCAGGGTTTGGGGTCGGCCAGCGTCAATGTGAAACTGGCATCGAGGGGGCGCGGACCCGCCCCGGTTCCCGTGGCGAAAACGACGGCAGTCCGCGAACGGGGCTCAACAACCCCTTGTTCCGCCAGTACCTCGATCCTGGCGTCTACGGTGCGGCCAATCGTCGTGCCCTCGGCCGAAACGTGAACGGCCGACGAATCGAAATCCGGCCTGATGCGGAGCGTCCGGATGTGCGTCTTTGCGACCGGTTCCAGCCACACCGTCTGCCAGATGCCGGTCGTGGGCGTGTACCAGATTCCTCCCGGGTTGCGGACCTGTTTGCCGCGCGCTTGATGGCCGGAATCGACCGGATCCCAAACGGAAACGACGATCTCCTGCTCGCCTTCACGTTTCAGGGCGGACGTGATGTCGAAGCTGAATCCATCGTAACCCCCGCGATGGTCGCCCACTTCCTGGCCGTTGATCCAGACTCTCGTTTCCCAGTCGACGGCGCCAAAGTGCAGGAGCACGCTCTTGCTCCGGAAAGCATCGGGCACCGGCCTCGTCCAGTCAGCCGGAACCTTGAACGTGCGGCGATACCACAGCCGGTTCTTCTCGCCGACCGGTTTCATCACCCCCGACAGCGCCGACTCCGCGGCAAACGGCACCAGAATCTCGCCGTCCCAGGCCGTCGGTTGGGCGGCTTCCTTCTCGACGATGGCGTAATTCCACAAGCCGTTCAAATTCAGCCAGTCGGGACGGACCATCTGTGGCCGCGGGTATTCGGGCAAGACCCTGTCCGGTTGGACGTCCGCAGCCCACCGCGTCATCAGCCGTCCTTTGGCCGGCTGCCAAGCCTTGGCGGAACCGCACAGCACCAGCGGCAATGCCGCGAACAGGCAAAGCACGAGTGAAACAATGCGCGTTTTCATCAGTGAGAGGACTCCGGTTATTAGAGCAAGGTGGGAACCAAGTGCGCGGTTCGAGACCGCGATAACGCAGGCCGAATTCTACACCTTCGACCTGCAAAAATCATGGGGGGCTGATGACTGCGAGCGATCACACGTTAAGCACCTGGCCAAGAACAACACCACCGTTTTGTCGCCTTTCGCTCCGCGAAAGGGCGTTCTTTCGCGGAGCGAAAGACGACATTGTTCGTGGACGAGTCCTAATCGCCGCATCACAAGTTTCACGTAAGACGGTTCTTCCAACCGTCCAGGACGGAATGAAATTCCGTCCCACAATCACCAGCCAACTTGTGCAACGGTTCTTAGCGGAGCGACAGGACGTAGGCCACCAGGTGCCAGACGTCGTCAGAGGTCAGACGTTGATCGTCGGGCTTGGCATCGTCGGGACGCAAGGGGACGGCGGGCATGGGGCTGCCGGAAATCCCATTTAGAATGCGGCGATACAGGTCTTCCGGACGGCTGCCGCCGCGATAGACGCCGTATTCCAGATTGCGCGGCCGAGCCGGACGCGGGACCAGAGCGCCGAGGGCCAGGTACGGCTTGACCGCGGCGGGATTCTGCGGGTCGACGATCTCGCGCGCCCAATCGTCGTAGTCGACGTTCTCGCCGTCCCCACGCCCGGTCGCGCCATGGCACTTGGCACAGTTGGCTACCTTGCCCCCGAACAATTCTTGCCCGTGGCGGATGGCGGCGGCGGAGTCCCAGGCGACGGGCGGCGGCGGGACGGGAGTAACTTGCCGGGGCGCGTCCAGCCAGCGATGCACGACGCCGCGGACCTGGTCGGCGATCGGCTCCATCTGTTCGGCAAATTCTTCCGGGTCTTCGTCTCGCAGCGCTAGGTCCACCAGCCGGTCGTACTCGCCGTCGAGTTGGTCGATGGACTCGAAGATCAGCGCCCGTTCGACTTCGCCCCGGATCGACAAGTACTTGACATAGTTGACCAAAGCGGCCAATTCGCGGTCGGTCAGCAAGTTGAAGGCGGGCATCGCGCTGCCCGGACTGCCGTTGCGGATCGCGCGGACCAGGTCGTCGTCGGTGGGCGGCGCCAGCGGTCCCGGTGTCGACTTGTATTTGAAGATCCCGCGGCGGAAGTCGCGCGGATAGGGTTCGAGAAAGACGGCCGACGGGCCCGCGCCGTCGCCTGCCAGGCCGTGGCAATGCGCGCAGTGTTTACGATACAGGCCGAAATGGTTGCCAGCCTGATCGCTGCTGACGGGCCCGGCCGCCGCACGCAGCTTGTCGAGTTGCAACACCTGCGCGATGGCCACGCCATCCAAGCGGGGGACCTGCGGCTGGTCAGGCGTGCCGAAGAGGAATTCGAGCGTATCGACAATGTCCCGTCGCTGCTGACCGGTCAGGTCAATCTTTGCCGCCAGTTCTTCTCTCTTGAGGTACACGCGGTTGACGGGGAATTGCGGCTCCTTGGCTCCGCAGCCCGCAAACGCCACAAGCAAGGCCGGCCAGGCAGCCTTCTTCGCAGCGCGGATCAGTGGCAGAATCACGTCCCTCATCATGACAGCATAGCGGACGGGCAATCCCCTCGCGCCGATTACGAATCGGCGGACAATTCCGCCATGACTTCATCGGGGATGTTGAAGTTGGAGGAAACGTTTTGGACGTCGTCGTGGTCGTCCAAGGCTTCCATCAGCTTGAGCATCCGGCGGGCGTCTTCGGCGTTCAAGTCGACGGTGGTGGTCGGGATGCGGGTCAACTCCTTGGTTTCGGGTTCCAGGCCGGCGGCGGTCAACGCGTCCGTCACTTGCGAGTAGCAATCAGGACTGCAGGTAACCTCCCATTTGTCACCCGCCTGTTTCACGTCGTCGGCGCCGGCTTCCAGCGTTACTTCCATCAGTTTCTCTTCGTCGACCTTGCCGACGGAGAAAACGAACAGGGCTTTGCGTTCGAACATCCAGCCGACGCAGTTGGCGCCGCCCATCTTTCCGCCATGCACTTCGAACACCTTCCGCAACTCGGGCGCGGTGCGATTGCGGTTGTCGGTCATGATATCGCACATCACGGCCGCGCCGCCGGGGCCGTAGCCCTCGTAGATGGTCTCGTCCACGTTGCCGCCGTCCAACTCGCCGGTGCCTTTCTTGATGGCCCGGTCGATGTTCTCCTTGGGCATACTGACCGCTTTGGCATCCAGAACGGCGGTCCGCAGACGCACGTTCATCGATTGATCGCCGCCGCCGATCTTGGCGGCGACGATAATCGCTTTGGAGAGCTTGCTCCAGAGCTTGCCGCGTTTATTGTCGATCAGCGCCTTTTTGTGCTTAATCCCCGCCCAGTGCGAATGTCCAGCCATAAATTTACTTCTCGCAACGCTCGATTTTCTGTTGGGTGGCCCGTTCCTTGTCCTGTTCCGCTTCTTTGGCAAAGGCCGCAGCCGCACGCCGCCACATGGCAACGGCCTCGGCCTTGCGCTCCGCCTGCCAATACGCATCGCCCAAGTGGTCCAGGATGACGCCGTCGGGATCCTCGCCCGCGACGGCTTTTTCCAGTTCCTGGATCGCCTCCGGGATCCGGCCCAACCGGTACAACGCCCAGCCGAAGCTATCCCGGTAGGCCACGTTGTCGGGTTCGCTGGCGACGGCTCGGCGCGTCATCTCGAAAGCCCGATTCAAGTACTTGCCCTGGTCGGCCCAGAGGTATCCCAGATCGTTCAGTGCGCCGGGATCCTCGGGAAACTCGTCCAGCACTTGCTCCAGCCACTCTTCCGCCTCCGTCAACTGCTTCCGCTGGACGCAGATGTTCGACAAGACCAGCCGCGCGTCACGCAGGGAATCCCGGACGATGGACGCCGGGTGGTCGTCCAATCGCTCCAGCAGCGTTTGGTAGGACCGGTCGGCTTGCTCGTACCGTTTGGCGTAGTACTGCACCCAACCCGGCTGCGTTTGCAGACGCGGGGCGTCAGGGAATTCGGCGGCCGCTTGATTGGCCACCTGCAACGCCTGGTCCGTTTGGTTCGTCAAAGCCAACGCCCGGGTCAAATAGAAGTAACCAGCCAACTTCCGTTCCTCGGGCAAGTTCTCCGCCAGGGCCTGACGAAACACCGGCACGGCCCGCTCGCGCTGGCCGGCCAGCAGGAGTTGCAGGCCCCGCCCGAGCAGGTACTCGGCCCGAGCTGGCGGCTCCAAGCGGCTCAATCCGTCGGCAAACAGGGCGTCGGCGGCTGCGGCTCCGGAATCCGCCCCGATCAACTCGGCCGCGGCGAACAACGCGCCGGCGGCAAGGTGCTGCGGATCCGCCTGCTGCCGTTCTCGAACGAAAGAGATAACGGCGCCGCTCAACTCCGCGTTTTTCTTGACGGGTTCGAGCAACGCGGCCAGTTCTGTCAGACCGGCCCCTTTGGCCACGGCGATTCCACATAATTCGGCCAACTTCTCCGGGCGGTTTTGCTGGCGATAGATGTCCGCGAGAGCCTCGTAGACTTCCGCTGCCGGCTGCAAGACCAGCAGTTGCTCGTATCGCTGTTCGGCGGATTCAAAACGTTGTGCCTGCAAGTCGAGACCGGCCACGTACACCAAGAGGGCGGTGTTTCTCGAATCGGCTTCCAGCAACTTTTCCAGACGAGTTCGCAGTCGCGAGTCGGACGCCGCCTGTTCCGGCTGGGGGCAGCCAAGCAGTTCGGCGAGCAATCGGTAGGCATCGACGCCCGCGGCGGCGGATGACGTGGCAAAGTAGCTTTCCAGGTGCTGCAGTCCTTGATCGGTCTGGCCCCGTTTGGCGGCCAGCCGTGCCAGGTAGAAGCCGAGCAGGCCCGCGTCGTCCTTGCCGGGCGGCGCCTGATAGGCCCGGCGGTAGATGATCTCGGCTTCGTCGTATCGTCCGGCCTGATAGAATGCCTCGGCCATTAAGCGGTACGTGCGATCGGCTTGACCCAACAGAGCTTGTTTGACGGCTTCGTTCTTTGCCAGACGTTCGGGCTGCTCCAGGGCCTCCCGCACACGGGCAAAGTAGCTGGCGGACTTGGCATAGTCGCGAGTCAGCAACGCCAACCGCCCGATCTCGACGTAGACCAGCAAGGCGGCCAAGTCCTCGTCCGGCTTGCCGGCCGAGTCCGCCGCCGGTCCACCGGCCGGAAACGACGCCTCGAACAACGCCAGCGCGGCCTGCCAATCTTGGCGAGCCGACAGCTGGACCGCCAGTTGCCGCAACAAGGGTTGGCTGAGGACCGTTCGCCCGGTGGCCAGTAGGGCATAGCGGGCCGCCTCGTCCGGGCGACGGAGCTGGTGTGCCAGGAGGACGATTTTAGGCAGGATCGAGACGGCCTCGGGGCGGTAACGCCAGGCCCGCTGAAACCGCCGCAGCGCCGCCGGAAACTCGCGCCGCTGCAGCAACAGCCGGCCGTGGGCGTACAGGGCGTCGGCCAGGACCTTGGCCTGCGCGTCCTCGCCGCGCGGGCGCTCCGGCACCAATCGCGTCACGGGTTCATCGAATTCGTCACGCAGCGTCTGCGGCGGGGAAGCGTCCGCCGCCAGCAGCGCGCAGACCAACAGCAGCGGAGTCATTAGCGGGGCTTCTTCTTGGACAGCTGTTTCGTGGCCGAAGACTTGGAGGCGGTGGCCGCCGGCGTTTCCGCGGACGGCGATTCGGCCTTGGTCTTCGCTCGGCCGGCTTCTTCGGGTGTCTGCGCTCGCTTTCGCTTGGGGGCGGCGGCTTCTGCGCCCGGCGGCGCGGAATCCGGCGCCGCAGGGCGCGCGGTCCGCGAGGTGGCACGTTTCGTCCCCGCCTCGGGCAGCTGCGGCGGCGGAGGCGGCGTCTCCTCCGCCTTGGCTAAACGGTTGGCCAACCGTCCCTTTGCTTCGGGGTCGATTTGCACGAGCAGCGCGCGCAATTTGCTGCTGTGGGGGGACAGCAGGAATTCCGCGGCCAACTGGTGCAGCAGCGAGGCAAATTCGATGCCCTTGGCTTTGGGGATCGCACGTTCAAGACCCGGCACGCGGTTCCGCTTGGCCTCGGCTTCGGTCACGACGCCAACGACCATCAGGACATCGATAATGCTGTGCGACAGCGGGATGGCGTGCCCGCCCAACCCATGTTGCGTGACGTAATCCGCCACGAACGGCGTTACGCCCCGGATGGCTTCGAGATCTTTGACCGACTTGCCCAAATTCTGCTTCCTCAAGTACTCGATGTCGAACGAGTATTGGGTCTCGAAGATGTGCTGCAGGGCTTGCTTCAGCCGTTTCGCTGCGGCGGTTCCATCCGGCAACGACGACATGGTCTCCGCCAATTCTTTGACCGTCGTCACGCGGACTTCGTTCCAATCGTAAAAGGTCTGCTGCAGTTTGGCGTAAGCCTCGTCGGCCGCTTCCGGGCGGGCGTTCTCCAAGCAACAGGCATACAGCAGGTGCTCGAAGAGCGTGCGGTCCGCCGGCGGCTGGCAGGGCTGGTAATGCTCCTGGAGCACCTTGTAGGCCGTGTTAATTAACGCACTGCGGTTGGGATTCGACATGGGAACCTTTGCCCTGGCTATTCGTCGCGCTCGTTTTCGTCAAGTGGCTCGTGTTCGTCTAAGGGCTCATTTTCGTCAAATGTCTCGGCGTCTAATGGCCCTTCGGTGTCAAGTGGCTCTTCGCTGTCGCCGTGGCCGTCGCCCGGTTTGTTTTCGGCGGGCAGCAATTCGTGGAGCAGACGGCTGACCTCGATGGAGTGCTTGACGCCTTGATCCAGCAGGAACGTCAACCGCGGCGTATAGCGGGTTTCAATCCGGCGGGCGACCTTTTGCTGCAGGAAGCCGGCGGCATTTTGCAGTCCGTGGAGGCTGAGTTTCTGCTTCGCCTCGCCGCCCATCACCGACACGTGAACTTTGGCGCTGCGCAGGTCGGCGGAGACCTCCACATAAGTGACGGTCACATCGCAGATCCGCGGATCGCGCAATTCGGTCACGATGGCCATACTGACCACTTCGCGAATCGCCTCGGCGACTTTGAGCACACGTCGGGAAGACATAGCAATGGTTCCGGGATTCTCAGGGTTCGAGGAGGGGAAGACGCCGGCCGTGAGGGGCCGGTCAGCCGGCGTCGCGAGCCGGCCAGCCGGCGGATGCGGCTATAGCGTCCTAGCCACCTCTTCGATTTTATAGGCCTCCAGCACATCATCCTGCTTGATGTCGTTGAATCCGGCCAATTTGATGCCGCATTCCATCCCACGAGGCACCTCTTTGACGTCGTCCTTCTCGTGCCGCAACGACTCCAATTCGTAATCGCCGATCGTCCGTCCGTCGCGATTGACCCGGATGCGGCAGCTGCGGGCGATCGAACCGCGGACGACGTAACAGCCCGCCACGGCGCCGACGCGGCTGATCGTAAAGACCCGCTTGACGACGGCATGCCCCAGTTCCACGACCCGCTGTTCGGGCTTGAGTTTGCCCTCCAACGTTGCTTTCACGTCGTCGGTCATCTTGTAGATGATGTCGTAGCGCCGGATCTCGACCTGCTTCTCGTCGGCCAAGCTTCGCGCCGCTTCGTCGGGGATCACATTAAAGCCGATGACGACGGCCTGCGAGGCATGAGCCAGCATCACATCGGCGGCCGTGATGGCGCCCACGGCCTTGTGCAAGATCTTGATCTGCACTTCGGGATGGTGCAGCTTGGACAGCTCCTTTTCGATCGCTTCGATCGAACCGCGAACATCGGCCCGGATGACCAGGTTCAGCGTCGAAACCTCGCTGGCGTCCGTCAAATTGCCCTCGGCCAGCCGCCGTTGGAACTCCTCGAACGAAACCCGTGTCGAGCTTCCGGACAAGGTCTGCTCGCGGCTGAGCACGGCCCGTTGCTCGGCGATCTGACGCGCCTGCGAGATGTCCTGCAGGACGTGGAAGCGGTCGCCGGCATTCGGCGGCGAGTCGAACCCGGTCAGATTCACCGGAGTGGACGGGCCCGCCTCGTCGACGCGGCGCCGCACGTCCAGCGTATCGTACATGGCCTTCACGCGGCCATAGGACGTGCCGCAAACCACCACGTCGCCTACACGCAGCGTACCGCGTTGGACGACCATTTTCGCGACGACGCCGCGGCCCGCCTGCTGCTCGGCCTCCAGGCAGACACCGACCGCCGGCCGATCCGGATTGGCCCGGTAGTCGTTCAGGTCGGCCGTCAGCAGGATGGTCTCCAGCAAGTCGTCCATGCCGGTGCCGGTCACGGCGCTGGTGCGGATCACTTCCATATCGCCACCCCATTCGCTGGGCAACAGATTCTGAGCCGTCAACTGTTGCAGCACGCGCTCGGGGTTGGCGCCGGGAACGTCCATCTTGTTCAAGGCGACGATGATGGGCACCTCGGCCGCCTTGGCGTGACTGATCGCCTCTTCGGTCTGCCGCATCACGCCGTCATCGGCGGCCACGACCAGGACCACGATGTCGGTCACGTTGGCGCCGCGGGCACGCATTTCCGTAAACGCTTCGTGGCCCGGCGTGTCCACAAAGGCGATGGCCCGGTCGTTCTTGGTGATCCGGTAAGCGCGGATGTGCTGCGTGATTCCGCCGGCCTCGCCCGCGACGACGTTGGTGCCGATGATGGCATCCAGCAGCGAGGTCTTGCCGTGGTCGACGTGCCCCAGGAACGTCACGACCGGCGGCCGCGGCGGCAGCGATTCCGGACTCTCGTCCTCCGCCTCCAATTCCTGAATCACCTGCTCTTCCAGGGTCGGCGGCCGCCGGAACTCGACCTGGATTCCCAATTCGGTGGCCAGCAATTGAGCGATCTCGTTGTCGAGTTGGGCGTTGATATTCAAGGTCGCGATGCCCATGCCCATCAGGGACTTGAGCACCTGGCCCGAGCCGACGCCGGAGGCTTCGGAGAAGCTGCGGACCGTGCAGGGCAATTCGAGAACGACGTTTTCCCGGCGCGGTGCGGCCGTGCTGGCCCCGTGCCTGCGGACCAGCGTCTTCGGCCGCCTGACCGGAGCGGCCTCGCGCTCTTCCTCGCCTTCCGGAGTCTCGGTGCGGGCCCGAGCGCGGACTTTCCTGGACTTCTGGCGATCCAACCGGGCGGCCGCCATACCCGCCATCTTGCCGTCGACTTCCTCTTCGGTACCGTCAGCACGGCGGCGTTTGACGCCCTTGCCGCTCAGCGGCGTCTCGACGACGACTTCCGGTTCCGGCTTGCCGCCTTTCTTCCGATCCTTGTCCGGCGGCGCCGGCTTGCCCTTTTTCTCTTGCGCCTTCGCAAAATGGTCTTTGGTCAGTTGCTCCAACGGCGCTTTTTGACCGGCGCGGTGACCCGCGATGGCGCTGGGAGTGAGCCGGATCTCGGGCTTCTGGGCTTTGACCTCGGGGGCCTTCGCAGCGGCGGGCGGTTTCTTGGCCGCCGGCATTTCAGCCAATTTGATGACAGGTGTCCGCCTCTTCCGGGGCAGTTTGGGAGCGCCCGAAGCATCTTTCTTGTCGTCGCCGCGGAGATTGATGATTTTGGGATCTCGTCTCTCCGCCCAACGCCCCTCGCGAGACGGCTCGGCTCGGCTTTCCACCATGCCCGCGTCCGGCTCTTCGGCCTGGGCCTGCGCCGCGATGGCAGCGGCCGGCTGATCCTGGGGCGGCAACACCTCCGCCGGAGTGGCCTCGGGTTCGCTGACGGGGACAACCGCAGGCTCCGCTTTGGGCGTTTCGGCTGGCTCAGCGGCAGACGCGGCAGCGGACCCCGCCGGGGATTCAGCCGCGGGCGCAAGCACAGGTGCTGCCGCGATTTCCTTGGGCGGCTCGATTTCTTCTTGCGGCGGCGTCTCCTCGACAGGCTTGCCGGCTTCGCCTTTCGGGATCGGTCGCCGAGCGGTCACGTCCAGGACCTTGACCTTGCCTGGAACTACCGGCGCGATGTAGTCCTCCCGCCGATAAACCTCGGGCGTTGCGCGGCGAGCCGCCGTTCCGGCGGGGGCCTGACCGGCCTCGGACTTCTTGTCGGCGCCGCGCAGAAACGCTTTGACTTTCGTGACTTCGTCGTCGGTGAGACTCGCGAGCGCAGAACCCTTGCCGGAAATGCCCGCCTTGCGGCAGACCTCCACCAGGTCCTTGCTATCGATATCCAGATCTTTGGCTAACGCGTAAATGCGCACAGCAACGTCGCCTTTCCTCGCGGGGCAGCTGCACGGAATTCTTGAAAGAAAGCCGCCTCGCTCCGCACTATCAATAACTAAATCATGTCCGCGACCTCCTATGCTGGTCACGCGGAGTACCTGAAACACGCCTGCACAACAACATCTGCCGCAGGCCCCGGCTCATCGTCAGGGGGTGGGCATCGGACCGGGATTCAAAACGCTCAGCCTGTTGCCAGGCCGGGATCGACTTCGCCCTTGGCGGGCGGGCCGACCTCCACAACTTACTCTTCCATCGGGTTCGGGTTGGCGGCGTCATCCTCTGCGGACTCACCACCTTCCGAAACGTTCTCCGTCGGATTCGTCTCGGCGGCTTCATCCCCCGCGGCTTCGTCGGCAGTGGAAGCATCCGCCTCCAATTTTTCCTGGTCTTTCTGCCGCCGCCGATCTGCTGCCGCCGCCCGTTCGGCTTCCTCGGCTTTCTGTTCCGCCTGCTCGACGAGGCGTTCGACTTGTTCTTCCGTCAATCCCCCCATCTGCACCAGGGCCTCCGGTTCGATCACGGACAAATCGTCGTAGGACAGATAGCCTTGTTCGACCAACCGAGTCGCCAACTCCTCGTCCATGCCTTCCAAAGACATAAACCCGGTACTGGCGCGGTCAATCTGTTCATCCAACTCCTCGGCGGTCATGATTTCAATGTCCCAGCCGCAGAGCTTGCTGGCCAAACGGACGTTCTGGCCGCGGCGGCCAATGGCCAGCGACAGTTGGTCCTCGCGGACCAACACAATCGCTCGCCCCAACATATCACACAACAACACCTGATCGACTTCGGCGGGCTGCAGGGCGTTGGGGATCAACGCCTGCGGGTCGTCATTCCAACGCACGATATCAATCCGCTCGCCCGCCAACTCGTCGACGATATTCTTAATCCGGTTGCCGCGCACGCCGACGCAGGCACCTACGCAATCGACGCGCTGATCGGCACTGCTGACGGCGACTTTCGTGCGATACCCCGGCTCGCGGGCCAGCGCATTGATACTGATCACGCCTTCCGCAATTTCCGGAATCTCCTGTTCGAACAGCCGCCGCACCAGCACGGGACGCGTCCGGCTCAACACGACCTTGACCCGGCTTCCCTGCGGCTTGACTTCGTGAATCACCGCGCGAATCCGCTCGTTGGCATGATGCGTCTCGCCCGGAATCTGCTCGCTTCGCGGCAGAATGGCTTCCAAGGTGCCCAACGACACCAGCGTTGCACCGCCTTCGACCCGCTGCACGACGCCGTTGACCATGTCGTCGATCTGGCCGCTGAATTCCTGGACCAAGGAATCCCGTTCCGCCTCACGAATTTTCTGAATAATCACCTGCTTGGCCGTTTGGGCCCCGATTCGGCCGATCGTGTCGTCGTCCAGCGGACTCCCATTCACGACCACCTGCATAACGCCGCTGGTTCGATCAATCTGGACAGCAATCTCCGCTTCCTCGCCAAACTGGCGTCGGGCGGCCGACACGAGTGCAGCTTCGATCGCCTGATAGACGACCTCTGTGTCGATGTTCTTCTCGCGGTGAAGCGAGTCGACGATTCGCAACAACTCGTTCGGATTCATAATGTTATGCGCTTCCCCTGGACCCCGCACGGCTCGTCCGCCCGGCCCTCCGAGCGTAACTGCGACGGTCGAAAATCCTTCTAACAAAGGCACTTAGCAAATCGGTAGTGTAGAAAGGATACCGGTCACCCGCAAGTGTGTCAAGTTGCCGACGCCCGCCACGGGCTTCCCCGCAGCAGAGCATCCGAGTCGAACCGAGCTTGCCAACATCCCGGCGACCGACGAATCGCGAGGGGACTGCGCAGAAATAAGGTGAATAAACTGTCGTAGGCACGCTCCGTGTGCCGCCCGCATTTTACGGCACGCGGAGTGTACCTACGACGTTGAAATTGACCAGGTTATTTCTGCGCGGACGCTAAGCCGCGCGACGAACCAAGACGGCGCTGGCCTGGCCTTGCGGAGTGACGCTAGCCTTCAAAAAGCTGTCTCCTGCGGGCTCGTCGTAGCAGAGCACGGCATGGATCGGACAGCGGGGATCGGGGGTTTCGTAGTTCAGGATCGGAAAGAGCTGGCCCTGCCGCAGGGCGAGAACACTGGCGATCAGTTCCACCATTCCACCGGCGGCCCCCAGGTTGCCCATGTAGCTCTTGGCCGCCGTGACCGGCAGCGGCCGGGTTCGTGATCCGAAAACGGAGTCAACTGCCGCGGCCTCGTCTTCATCACATTTGTGCGTGGCCAACCCGTGCGCATGATAGTGCCCCAACTCGTCCGGCGACATGTGAGCTTTGGCGAGAGCCTGGCGAATCACATTTTCCATCGCCTGCCGGATGTTGCCGCCCGTGATCGGATGGGCGGCTGCCGACGAGCCGAAACCGACGATCTCGGCCAAAATGGATGCCCCCCGGGCCCGGGCGGCGGACAGTTCTTCGACGACGATCGCGCCGGCCCCTTCGCCCAAAACCATGCCGGTGCGGTTCAAATCAAACGGGCGGCACATCTTTTCCGGTGCGCCGTCGCCTGCGGCACATTCTTCCTGAAGGGTCACGTGAACGGTTCGCAGGGGGTGCAGACGAGTTCCGGTCGCCCCCGCAATCATGATGTCCGCGTGTCCGCGGACGATCGTGCAGTACGCTTCCGAGACGGCCAGCAATGCGGACGCCTCGCGCAGCGTAATCGAGTTATTGGGACCGCGCAAGTCGTTATAGATCGCCACGTGACTGGCCGGCATGTTCGGCAAGTACTTGAGCAGCCACAAGGGAGTGACTTTGGGCATGCCATCCGTCGCCCAACGGGCAAAGTCGAACTGCTCGTCCGGCGTCAGGCAGTTCCGCACACCTTCCATGAATTCCTCGGGCGCCGTCATGATATAGTCCGAACCATAGACGGCGCCGGTACGATCGACGTCGTAGCCGCCGGACTTCAAGCCCGCATCTTGCATCGCCAATTGGGCCACGGCCACGCCCATTTGAATCTCGCGACACATCACTTTCAGCCCCTTGCGAATCGTCCGGATCTGGTCCTTTTCCAGCGGCCCAAAATCGGAGATCTCGCCGGAAAATCCGGGAACCTCACCGGCACATCGAATCGGCAAGTTTTCGGCCGGCAGGCAACGGAGCGGACCAATGCCACTTCGTCCGGCAGCGAGTGCGTCCCAAGCGGTCGCCGGTGTGGTGCCCAGGGGGCTGACGAGTCCCATTCCGGTAATGACAACGCGACGAGATTCGGTCGATGGCATGGCGTTTCTTGCGCGGGCGGCGCAGATTTCCTCACTGGGGGCAGGGATTATTCTCTGGCCGTGCGGGGTCCCAACTCGCCCCGCTACGGAAATAAAACCTGTAAGGGTCGTAGGACAGGTTCGGCAGCGCTGGCATCAAGCCGCCAAATCAGTCATCGGCAAGTTTCCCGCTAATCAGCCGCAAAAACTCCGCGTTGCTGCGGAAGCGGCCCAATTGACGGACCAGCTGCTCCATGGCTTCGACGGGATTCATGCTGGTCAACGTCCGGCGCAACATGGTCACGGAATGCAGCGTGGCCGGGTCGTGCAGTAACTCTTCCCGGCGGGTGCCGGACTGGGTGATGTCCATGGCGGGCCAGACGCGGCGATCCGCCAGCTTGCGGTCCAACACTAACTCCATGTTGCCCGTACCCTTGAACTCCTGGAAAATCAACTCGTCCATGCGGCTGCCGGTGTCGATCAGCGCCGTGCCGACAATGGTCAACGAGCCGCCTTCCTCAAACGCGCGGGCTGTAGCAAACAGCTTTTTGGGCACGTCCATGGCCTTGATATCCACGCCGCCGGACATGGTGCGGCCCGTGTTGCCGACCCATTTGTTGAAGGCTCTGGCCAAGCGGGTGATGGAGTCCATCAACAGGAATACGTCCCGGCCCATCTCGGCCAGACGCTTGCAGCGTTCGACAATCAGTTGCGAGATCCGGACGTGGCTTTCCACATCCATGTCCAGACTGCTGGCGACCACCTCGCCGTTAACGTTACGCCGCATGTCGGTGACTTCCTCGGGGCGTTCGTCGACCAGCAGCACAATCAGCTTGACCTCGGGATAGTTCGTGGAAATCCCGTTGCTGATGTGCTGCAGAAGTATCGTTTTACCGGTTCGAGGCGGGGCTACAATCAGCGCTCGCTGGCCTCGCCCCAAAGGCGTTAACAGGTCCATGACGCGCGTCGTCAGCGGCTCGGTGCCGGTTTCCAATCGATACCAGACCTCGGGGTTGATCGCGGTGAGCGAATCAAAGGTCTTGACGTTCATGTAGTCGTCCGGCGGCATGCCGTCCACATCCAAGATCTCCCGCAGGCGGGGTCCCTGTTGCCGCCGCGGCTGCTGGACCATCCCGCGAACCATCACCCCTTGCCGCAGGCGATACTTCTCGATCATCGTCCCGGGCACGAAGGGATCCGTCCGCTCGCGTGAATAATTGTTCGTCGGACTGCGGAGGAACCCGTAACCGTTCGGGTGCATCTCCAACAGGCCCATCCCCTCCTCGAGCTGCCCGTCCGCTTCATCGATCGGCTCCCGATCGACCGCTGGCCCCCGATCGCCCTGGATGCGATCTCCTTGGACAACCCGCCGGCGCCGCCGCCCGCGTCCGTTGTAACTGTTGCCATGATTCGTTTGTTGTCCAGGCGACTTTGTGCGAGTTCTTCGCTTCCCCATAATCGTCATCCAAATGCACACAGAAACTTGCCGAACTAGTCCTCAGTCACGGCGGAAAAACCGAAAACTCGCGACGCAAAAAACGGGCGAGCCCAGCCATCGCCTGCCGACATTCAATCCGCAGGCATGGTATTGCTTCAATGCAAAGAAGGACCGCTTCCCAGCAGCGCTGCGCCAGCAGCCTCTGATGGATAACAGCCGCGTCAGAAATCGAACTCCGCAGCAAGACAAAACGAGTCGTCTAGTTCGGGTCAAGACCCATCTTCACAGCTACGGATTTGCCGTACCCTGCCCTCTTGCGTGATCGGCGACGCCATTCGCCGTGGTTGTAGCAGACTGCCCCAGAATGCCACAAAGACACCAAGTGATCGCTTGACCGCCGCTGTCAAAAGCAAGACAGGCAGATGACCTCCGTCCGCGATACCCAATTTGCTCTGTTCCAAACAAAGCAAAGGACATGAGGCCCAACCAACTTGAGCGATTCGTGAGGCGCATTTATGCGTCTAGTCAGAATCGTACTTGGTGAATCTTACCGATGTCAGTGTTTCTGTCAACGGACAATTCCATCGTTCATAGGAAAAACCATCGCTTTTGTTCGGAATTCCAGAATTCCGGCAACTCCGAAACGCCCCAGGTCATAAAACTGGCAAAAACTGTGCAATCGTCAGATTTTAACTAACCGGCTGGCAAGCTAAGGCCGATATCCGTGCTGGAACGATTTCTTCGGCCTCCAAGAAACGGATTGATCCATGCGTACATCGCTTCGCCTCGCGCTGGCTGGCATCCTTTTCATTTCCGCTCTGTCTCCGGTACTCGCCCAGACGCGAATTCCATGGCTGCAGGACCTTCGCGAGGCACAACAGATTGCCAATCAGGAGCAGCGACTGCTGCTGATTCACTTCTACTCCGACACGTGTCCTCCTTGCCGTAGGTTGGAACAGGTCGTCTTTCCGAACCCGGAGGTCTGCCGCGTGATGTCGATGAACTACATCCCCGTCAAGATTAACGGCGAACGGGACCGCGACACGGCGATGCAATTCCAAGTGGATCGCTGGCCGACGGATGTCATCGCTGACGCCCGGGGGCGAGTCGTGTACAAGACGGGCAGTCCCCAAGACCCTGCCCGCTATGCGCAATTACTGAACGCCGTCGCCGCGGATTTCCGGGCGACGATGGCACCTGTGGCCGCCACCGGCCGGGGATCGCCACCGGCAGAATCCGCCGCCGGATATGCTCTTGCTGCGTACAATAACGGCTCCGATCCTCGTGCGGCGCCGGTCTACCCGGGCGCCGACCCGAGAACCAGTCCGGAGAATTCCTTCGCCGGATCCGGCCAGCCGTACGCGGCTCGAAGTGCGGATCCCTACATGGCGCAGGCCCGCGCGCCGCTGGAATCGGGTTCGCCGCCGTCGTATTCCGCCGCGCCGATGCCCCGCGAACAAGCGAATCCTTACGTAGGTCAGTATGCTCCCGCGTCGGCCGCGATCGGCTTGCCGCAAGAGGACGCCTACGATCCCCGCAGTTCCTGGTCTCCGGCATCGCCGACGGGCGGCGCCGTCCCGGACGCATCCGCCGCCGGACAAGCCGTCGCGCCGCCGGCAGATGGCAACGTGCCAAACCTTCCGGCGTGGCAGGAAAACCGCTTTGCCTCCAATCGGCCTGTGCCCGAAGCGTCCGGGGCGGGCGGTCCACCGCCAGCGGCTGGTACCTCGACGGGCGCACCGCAAGCGATGGATGGCTTCTGTCCCGTGACGCTCCAGGAGCAGGAAAGCTGGGTGAAAGGCGATCCGCGTTGGGGTGCCGTTCACCGCGGATCCACCTACCTGTTCCAGTCGCAGCAGCACCAGCAGCGGTTCCTGTCAGACCCGGACCGCTACAGCCCGGTCCTGTCCGGATTCGATCCCACACGCTATATCGACCGCGGCGAACTGGTTCCAGGCCGGCGGGCCCATGGGATGTGGTTCCGCGGAAAAACCTATTTGTTCGCGGACGAACAATCGCTGGACCGGTTCTCGCAAGCGCCGGAATTCTACGCCCAGCGCGCCCACGAGATCATGATGGCCGCCGGACGTAATTAAAATCGGTACTCGGCGCGGGCGGTGAAGCCGTCGAAGGTCAGCGTGTCATAGCTGACCGCATCCGCCTGGCCCACGAAGTTGTTCTGCTGGACGGAGCGAATCCACGAATCCGTCGTCAAGGTGTTGAACCACATGTTCACCACATAGCCGGCAGTCACGCGGAAGTGCCCGCAGGGGCTTTGCCATCCCGCCCCCAGTTCCAGATCGAAGATCGGCACGAGGCGGCCGGCTTTCCACGCGGTGTTGACGGTTTCCGGGTCGATCCCCTGGATTCCCTGGAAGTACGAACTGCTGAATTCGCCTCCCACCAAGCTCATCGCCGTGCGGCCGTACAGCAAAATCCCCCGGCAGTTGTGTCGCTCGCCGTCCAACCCCAGGCGGACGCCGCCGCCGTCGAAGTCGACGGCGGTCGCGACGGCGTCAAGGGTGCCGGTGTCGCCAAACTGAGCGGCGAAGTCCTGGGTCAAATTGGCGTACCGCGCGCCGACGGACCAGTTGACCACGCTGCACTCGCCCAACCACCAGATGGCACGATAATCGAGGTCCACTGTCTGGAAACCAACGTCCAATCCGGCCGATGCGGGCAGGTAGTCCGCGGCGGCATTCTGCGTGCCGGGATGTGTCACCAAGGAACGGACGACAAGCGGAGCGTCGTCGCTGATCGCGTTGCTGGTGCTGCTCTCGAAGTACGAGTACGTGGCGACAAGGCTCGTACACTGGTCCATAGCCCACGATCCGCCCACGCGGAAACCGGTCGAGTAGTCCGGATCGACCAACGCTACCGGGCCGACTTGGATCGGGTTGGCCGGCGGCGGCGCAATCGGTCCATCGATCGGCACAGCGAAGGCGACCTCGGCGTCGCGTGGCCGCAGCAACAGGAATTCGCCAAAGACCCCGGTGCGGTGCGCCCCGAACGGCGGGCAGCATTCGCCGCAGTCTTTGCCTTTCGCAGCCCAGTCATCCTTGTCGTCGCCGCCGCTGGAGTAGTCGATCAACCGAATGTCGCCGAAAGACGTTCTCGCCAGACCGTGATTGGAGGGTGGCAGCCGTCTGGGAGACCCGTTTTCGGACCATGTGCCGGCCGGCGGCGGAACGAAGAACGCCTTTCCGGTAGTGGGGTAGGTCTGCCCCTGAACCATTGGACTTGCCGCAATCGCCAGCAACATGGCAATTGATGGAAGCAGTAGACGAGTGTTCATTCTGGCATCCTTGCAGAGTTTTTGCGTGTCTCCGTGATCACATCCGTTTCATCGTTTCTATCGGAACGGACAGTCCTAATCGTCAAGACTAGCACAGGGAGCCGTCGCAATTCGTACAACCGGAACTCGCGACCGTGTGAGGTTCCGGTTGTATCGATTTTCCCGTGCGCACGGCCCCAGACGCGGGCAGAAACACGTTCCGCGGTCCCCCGAAAAACAGCCCGCCGCTTTTTCGCTGTTCGGCCTGTAGGGGTTATTCCGAGCGTGCGGTCCTGAGAGACCGCGCAGAAACGCAGGCGTTTCATTCTCGTAGGATGGATTGGCAATCCGTCCTACATTTTGAAGATTGTTCGATCCCGCCTCCCGATCAAGCCCCGTCGGCGTCGGGAAACGGCGACGCGATTTCCGACAAGAGGTTCTCGAAGTCGAGCCCCAGCGCGTCGTCCCAGACGGTAGCCGCGCGGCCGCCCACAGAACCGCCGGCGACGGCAGACGTTTCCGTGGCGATCCAAGCGGGCGTGAAGAATTGGTCCACGCGCTCGGCAGCCGGCGAGGGAGACCCGTTCGCGACTTGCGCTCGGAATCCCATCGGGGCGGTTGGCGTTGCCGGGCCGATGTCCATCGGAACTTCCTGCGCCGCATCCGCCGTCCGGCCCTCGCCTTCGCCTGCGGCTTGCTGGTTCATCCGGTTAATCACCGCCAGCACGTCGGCCGCCGTTAATTGCGAGTCTTCGTTGACGTCCAGGAAGGGGCCGCCCAGAACGCCCAGCCCCAGCGACCTCGGCCCCGTCAGATTGAGCTCGTTGACCAGGATCAGCACGTCGAGGGGCGCGACCAGGCCGTCGCCGTTGACGTCGTAGGGATCGTCCAGGTTGGTATGGCCGTACACGACGCCGCCGATCGGCACCTGGATGTGGTGCGGATCGAAATTGCCCACCACCGGCAACGCAAAGTCGCTCCCCAAGACGGCGAACTCGTCTGCGCCGAAGGGCACCGGCGCGAAGTCGACGATGTTGCCGAGGTCCTGAGGATTGACGCGGATCCGGTCGTCGTCCGGATTCGCCGGATCGTAAATGCGGCGGCCGTCGGAGACGAGGATGTACCACTCGCCCGTCGCCAGCGGCGTTCCGGCGCTGTGCCGCGGGACCCACAAGCCGATGTCGTCGATCCCGTCCCCGTCAAAGTCCGCCGCAATCGGCCGCTCTTGCACGCCGATGAACGCCGAGTTCATGGCTATCTTGAATTGCACGTCGGTTACTCCGTCGACCGGTCCCAGCGTGCTCAAGTTCAGCGAGAACACATCGTCCGTCCGCGCCCCCAGGTCATCCGTGCCGTCGCCGTCAAAATCGCCCACGATGGGATACCCGACCATATTGCTGGCGGCCAGTTTCTCGGAATCGTCCACCGTCAGGCTGTGGTCCGTGTCGAGATACCAGATATTGCCGACCTTCAACGCCACTTCGTCGCCGTTGGCGTCGTCGCCGTCGAAGTCGCCGGCGGCGGGCAAACCATTGAGGGCCACCGGATTGGTCAACACGAGATCCGGAACGCCGTCGTTGTTGTGGTCGATCAGCCACCGAAAGTCCACGCCCAATTTGCCATACGCCGCGAGCTTGGCGAAACCGTCGGCGACGGTGTCATCCTCAGGCGTCTCGGGATCGTCAACCAAGGCGGCGAAATTGCCGGCCAAGATATTGTCACTGGCGAAGCCCAGCACGTAGGTGACATCTTCGTTCACCTCGTCTCCGTCCTTGCCTTCCGGGTCCCAGACGAAGTTGCCGTTGGAATCGACATGCACGTTGCCCGCCGACCAGACGGCTATCTCCGCCCGGCTATCGACCGTAAAGCGGGCCACGAAGTCTCCGCCCGGCTGGCCATCGCCGCTGGGCAGGGCGATGTCGGGCGTCTCCTGCGGTTCCTCGGTATTGGATTCGCCGTCCAAAGCGTTGCCCACAGGATCGACCAGGTTGTCGGACAGCGTCAACGTAAAGCGGTCGTCGGGCAAGGGCTCGACGAAGTAGACCGTGATGTAGCCCTGCGCCGCCTGCCCGTCGGCCAAGGCGGGACTGGTGGTGAAGCTCACGTGGTCGATGGCAATCGGTCCGTTATGGTCGCCGACAACGGAATAGTTGCCGGCGTTTTCCGCCACCACTTTGAACAGCGCGTCGTACAAGAGACTCGGATCCACATTGCTGCGCAGGGACAGGTCGCGGACGCTGATCACCAGCGAGTTCACCAACGGCGTGGGGCCGCTGGTCGAGGGCTTGGGATCGAACAACTCGTAGGGGTTGCCCGCGTTGTTGATCTCGACGTCGGAGACCTGAGGTCCCTGGGTGTCGACAAAAATCAACAGGATATCATCGGCTTGCGGCGTGGACACATTGCCGGCCAAGTCCTCGGCCGTGGCGATCACCTCTCGGACGCCGCCGTTGGGGAACAAGCTCGGATCGTTGAGATTCCGCACATAGGACGTGCGCCATTGGCCCGCGGGGAACGCCTCGTCGCCGTCGTAGGGTAACGCCACCGTCAGGCCGAAAGTGCCCGGCAGATTGATCGCGCCGTTCGCGGTGCCATCGACGAACAAGCGGACGACGGCGTCGGCTTCGGCTTGGCCGACGAAGCCGGTTGAAAGATCGCTGGTGATGTGATCCGAGAACGTCGCGGGCTGTCCCGCGACCCCCGTGTCGCCGGTGGCCGGGTCGATGCCGATCAGGCTCACCGGCGGCGCGACTGTATCGAGTGTGACTTGCAGCGGAGGCGAGAATTCGCCCGGGCCCGAGGCGTTGGGAATGGCCCGGTCGCGAATCAGAACGGCGGCCGTCAAGAAGTTGTTGTGCCCCTCCTGCACCGCGCCCGGCGCCGCGGTGAACGTCCAGCGATGCCCGGCCGCGAAAGTTGCCTCGCCGAGCAAAGTCCCATTATTGAACACCTGCACGTCCAAATCGTCGTCGCGGACAAAACCAAGGGTCACGAGGTCGGTGTCATCGAGATAGATGTCGAAGGTGGGCGTCGTGATCCTGGTCACATCGTCGGTGTCGCTGCGGCCGCTGTCCGCTGCGGCCTGCAAGTCCACCTGGAGAGGCGTCCGGACCTGGAAGTTCTCGATCTCCAAAGCGTACTCGTTGGTGTGCCCCAAGGCACTGAGCACCTCGATGTAGTATTCCTCCTGCGTGACCACGGGAATCACCAGTTTCTCGCGGTCCCGGCCCGGCGTTACGTTGCTCTGGGACGCCGTCGTGATGATGTTGCCGAAGCGGTCCCGGACCCGCAGGTCAAGGTCGCCTTGCAGCGTGTTGAAAAAGATGTTGACGATCAGTTTCCCGGTGTCTTGCGCCGTGTACTGGAAGAAATCGACGTCGGAGGCGTTGTGGATCGTCAGGTCGCGCTCGATGATCTTGGGCGGCGATCCCAGGATCGTGGAACTCGCGATCGTCTCGTTCGGCTCGAAGCGGTCGGGATCCAGGGTGAAATCGGGAGTGACGCGCCAGACGCCGCGGCCCTGCGTGCCGATGTAGATATCCGGGTCGCCGTTCTCGTGGTCAAAGTAAGCGAACCGCGGACGGGGCAGGTGCGGGATGTCCGGCCCGTCGGTGCCCAAGGGGTCGCTCAGCAGCCGCCACGACGTGCCGGCGTCGGTGCTCAGATACACGCCCGAATCGGCGCCGCCGGCGACGATCAAGTTCGGGTCCTCCGGGTCGAAGGCCAGCAGCGTGGGCTGTGGGTAACCGTTCAGCCGGGTGAACTCCGTCGGTCCGATCTGGTTTTGGTACTGGAACGCACCGCCACCGGTCAGCGAAAAGAGCAAATCCGCATCGGGGTTCCAGGTAGCGCCGCCGTCGTTCGAGAAGAACGCGCCGGGCGGGCTCACGCGCGTGGCATACAGCCGCAGGGGGTTGACCGGGTCGGCGGCAAACACGTTGACGCCGCCGCCGCCCGGAATGTTCGTGTCGATTTGGGTCCAAACGCCCGCCGGGTTGGTGCCGCTGAACGACCACAATTGGTCGGCCGTGCGGCCGTTGCCGCCGCCATCCAGCACGTAGAAGGTGGGTACGCCGCCGGCGAGCGACACCTGGACGTCCACGAGCTGCGCCGAATTCGGCTCGGTGGCGTTGCCCAGCTCGGTCCAGACGATCGGACTGGCCGTGATGTCGGTCGTGATGTACACGCCGCCGTCGCCGCCGTTGGTCATCGGGCAGCCGTTGCTCTCGTCCGCTTCGTCGATGGTTCCGTCGTTGTCGTCGTCAAGCCCGTTCCCGGCGGAATTCAAACAGTCCTGCATCAGCACGACAAAGCTGTTGAGGCCGAACGTCTCGATGCTCTCGCCGAACTTGAATTGGCTCAGCAAGCCGTCGGCGGGATAGGTGTTGACGCCGGCCGTGGTGGTTTGGGGCGGGTCTGCGAGGATCAGGCTGAAACCACGGCCCGGAGGCGGACTGAAACCCCGCTGATAGACAACCGTCGTGCCGTCGGTGGCGTAGTCGAAAATGTCGCAGCAGTCCTCCTGGTGCCACGTCGGCAGGCCGGCGCCCAGATCGGTCGTGGCAAAGTCGCCCGCGTCTTGCATGCCGATGTACAAGTTCTCGTTGGCGGCGCCGGCGACGCTGAAGCCCGCCATGCCGTAGATCCAGAGCGCGTGGGGCGTGACGTTGGGCTGCTCCCAAACCAAATTGGCCGTTCCGGTCGGACTGGCCGAGGTGGTGGCCGCGTAGTAGATGCCGCCGTCGCCGGAGTACAGGACCGGTGCGGCGTCGATCGCCGACTCGCTGTCAAACAACACGTCCCCGACGTCGTCATGAGCGCCTGTGCCTGCGCCCAGGCCGCCGCGCGTGAAGCCGCCGAACCAGCCCGCCGGCAGCGGACTGGCCCCCGCGGGGCAGCGCGGGCCGCCGACACCGATCGCGGGCGCATCGGGCGTAACGCATTGCACGCGATACAGGCTGACACCGCCGGTCCACAGATCGAAGACGTTCTCCAAGGCCGGGTCGCCGTCGACGTCCACGTTCGACTTCTGGTTGGTGACGACAAACGGAATCCGGTTGCCGTTGCGGACCGGGTCGGTGCGCCCCAGGTTTGTCCACGTTGCGCCGCCGTCGTCCGACTCGTACAGGGTGCCGTCGGCGCCCGCGACGAACAACACGTAGGATTCGTCGGGCGAGACGGAGATCGAGGCCCGGCCACTGGCCGCCCCGGGCAAATTACTGGCCGTCCAAGTATCGCCGCCGTCCACCGACCGCAGGTGCCCGTCGTCGCCGACAATATCGACGATGCCCAAGCCCTGGGGACCACCCGCCTGCACGACAACGTCCCAGACGTTGCTGTCGGACGGGGTGAGCGGCGTGGGATCGATGATCTGCCAGCTGAGGCCGCCGTTGGTCGTGCGGGCCACCCCGGCGTTGGTGCCGATGAAGACGATGTTCGTGTTGTCCGGGCGGATGCCGATCCCGAAGGCCGAAGGCTCCGTGCGCCGCGCGTTGTTGGCAGCATAGCCAACCTGCGGCGTATTGTCGAACGCGGTGTTCTCCAGGGCCGGGTTCGCATGGGCGGTCAGCGGATGAATCCACGTCGCCCCCGCGTCGTTGCTGACCTGAATGCCCGAGATCGAAGCCACGCGCCCGTCGTAGAAACTTGTCGCATAGACCCGGTTCGTGTTGTTCGGATCGACCTCGACATCCCACGTGACCATCGGCAGGTGGCCCTCGAGATGCTCCCACTCCAACCCGCCGTCCGTCGATTTGAAAATGCCGCCGAACTCGCTGGCCGCATAGAACGTCTGGTTGTCGCCCGAAACAACGGCCATGCCGCCAACGCGTCCTCCCGAACCGCCGTCCGGGTCGCTGGCGTCGAGGTCCGATTGGTCGGGATTGATGTCCGAAAAAGTGTGGCTGAACGTCGCCAGCAGGCGCCGCTCTTCCAACGGCTCGAAGAACAGCGAGCGACGGATTCCCCGGCGTAACCGGCCCTCGCGGCGCGACGCCGATTGCCGGAGCGCACTTCCCCACGACCGAAACCCAAAATCCGCAGCTTGCTTGTTCATGGATCTCAATTCCCCCGTCTCGCGATGCCTGCCGAACCTGGGAGCACTTGCGCGTCAAGCTATGTCGCGAAAGACACGTAGTCAAGCAGGAATACGAAAAATGAAAAGAATCGACAATGTGACTAAGTTTCCCTCCCTATCCACAACAGCAAGCCAAGGAACCGTCCGACGTTCAAAGTCCGCCGGGTTGTCACCCGTCGTTCGCGGTAATCCCCGCAACGAGGGTCCTTGGGAATTAGCGGAGCGGCGCAAGCCGCCCGGTTTTCCGACTGGAATACCGGACGGCTCGCGCCGTGCCGCTGCAAAGTAAGCGGGATTGGGCCAGCGCCCTTGGGGCCAGGGTCCGGACGGTGCCAACTTCCATCCCGGGCCGGGTGGCGTATAATGTCGCCGTCGAATCTCGAGCGGCGGTGGCTTCCGCCGCGTCTGACACAAATGAGGAGAAGGCGACATGGCGGAGAGAGTCGTGATCATCGGTAGCGGACCGGCGGGTTGGTCGGCCGCCATCTACGCAGCTCGAGCGAACCTGCAGCCCGTGCTGTTCGAAGGAACGCTGCAGCCGGAAATGATGCCTCTGGGGCAGCTGGCGTTCACCACCGAGGTCGAGAACTACGCTGGCTTCCCCGCAGGCGACATCCGCGCCTTTGTGGAAAGCGCCGTTGATGCCGGCCGCCACTACAATCTGCCGCCCGTTCCCAAGGGACACGAGAGGGACGGTCGGCCGCACTATGCGGTCCAGGGTGTCGAGTTGATGGAGTTGATGAAGCAACAGGCGCTGAATTTTGGGACCCGCGTGGTCGGCGACGACATCATCGACGTGGACTTCGGCAGCCGGCCGCTGAAAGTCTTGCCGGCCGATGGTCCCGCGGTGGAAACGCAGACCGTGATCGTGGCCACGGGGGCGCGGGCCAACTATTTGGGGCTGCCCTCGGAGGAGAAATTCAAGAACCGCGGGGTCAGCGCCTGTGCCGTGTGCGACGGCGCGTTGCCCCGGTTCCGCAACAAGCCGCTGGCGGTCATCGGAGGCGGTGATTCCGCAATCGAAGAGGCGAATTATCTGACGGCCTTCGCCGAAAAGGTCTACCTGGTGCATCGCCGCGACGAACTGCGGGCTTCAAAGATCATGCAGCAGCGGGCGCTGGACAACCCCAAGATCGAACTCGTCTGGAGCCATGTGGTGGAGGAAGTTCTGGGCAACGACCAAGACGGCGTGACGGGCCTGCGGCTGAAGAGCACCAAGGATGGGACGCTGCGGGAACTGCAGGTGGTCGGCATGTTCGCGTCTGTCGGTCACACGCCGAACACCGCGTTTCTGCGCGGCAAGCTGGCGATGAACGACAAGGGCTACATTCAATGGACGACGCCGTTCCGCACGTACACCAGCGTCGAGGGCGTGTTCGCCGCCGGAGATGTCGCGGATGACTATTATCGGCAGGCGATTACGTCCGCCGGCACCGGCTGCATGGCGGCCTTGGATGCCGAACGGTATCTGGCGGCCCACGGGCATTAGACCCTCTGCGCCAAAATGCCGCCATTCGCAGCGTCGCTGGAAATCCGAAAACCAAAGCACGAAATCCGAAACAAATCCAAGAGTCGAATGATCAATGACAAAAGAAGTCCGCAACCGTAATGACGTTGGACGGATCTTTTCGCGCCGTGGATTCTTGCAACGCACGGCGGCCGGCCTGGCAGGGGCGGTTGCGGGGAGTGTCCTGGCCGCCGCCGAATCGACGCAGACTTCCGGTTCCCCCGCCTGGAAGTACGCGATCTGCAACGAGACGTTTCCGGACTGGCCGCAAGCGAAAATCTTCGAATTCGCCGCCGAGTGCGGCTATCGCGGGGTCGAGATCGCGCCGTTTACGATTGATGCCGACGTGCGGAAGATCTCGGCCGCGACGAGGGCTCAGCTGCGGCAGCAGGCCGAGCAGGCGAGCGTCGAACTCGTGGGCCTGCACTGGCTGCTGGCCAAGACCGAAGGTTTTCACTTGACCAGTCCCGACGCCGGCGTCCGCCGCGAAACGGCAGCTTACCTCGTCGAACTGGGACGATTCTGCCACGATCTGGGCGGCAAGGTGCTGGTCTTCGGCTCGCCCAAGCAGCGGAACCTGCTGCCGGGCGTCAGCCGCGCGGAAGGCACGAAGTTCGCCGTCGACTTGCTGCGGACGGTGACGCCGGCGCTGGGCGAATTGGGCGTAGTCCTCGCCTTGGAGCCGTTATCGCCGCGGATCACCAACTTTATGAGCACGGCGGCCGAGACGGTGGAAGTGGCCGGGTTGGTGGATTCGCCGAACTGCCGCCTGCTGTTGGATTGCCTGGCGATGAGTTCGGAATCGGTGCCTGCTGCGGACCTGATCCGCAAGTACGGTTCGTGGCTGGTCCACTTCCATGCCAACGATCGAAACAGTCAAGGGCCGGGGATGGGAGATCTGGACTTTGCGTCAATCTTTCGGGGGCTACATGAGGTCGACTATCGGGGCTGGGTTTCCGTCGAAGTCTTCGACACGTCGCCCGGCGGCGAAACGATCGCCCGCCGGAGCATCGAATTCATGCGGCGGGTCGAGACGCAAATCGCTGATACGGCGGAGAAGCAGGAACGGCGATAATTGTCGGACCTTTCTTGATCCGGCTTAGTGTTGGACAAACTTCTCGAACGGTGCTTAGTGGGTCACTTCTCCGGCGAAGTGCTTTGCAGTCAGCGCCTCGCCCGTCGCGCGGCGGACGAACTCGGGCCAGGGCCACGTGTTGCCGGGCGCGAAGACCTGTTGGCGCAGGTAGTCACCGATCTCGCGGCGCGCGAAGTTGATCTCGCCGGGAGAGTCGGCTTGCTGGCCGATCTGCGTCAAGCGATGCCGCAACTGAGCCGCAAACAGCTCGCCGAGCAAATAGTTGTGGTAGTATACCGGCGCGATCGTGAAATGAGGTTTGGAAGCCCAGTCGGGCTGATTCCGCTCGGGCGGCCGCCGGAGCATCTGAAACCGTTCGACGTAAGCCCACCACAGCCCGTTCAGGTCCTGCCGCGGGTTCTCGTACAGGGCCTTCTCGAAGTGCAGCATAACCAGCGTCCAGCGGGCGAAGATCAACTGCTCGCGGCGGCGCTGTTCGCGGATCACCGCCGCGACCTGATCCACGCGGGTCTTGTCAGCGCCCGCACAGCGGACCATCCACGATGGGGTCTTGGCCAAGGCTCCGAACAGCATGGCGACGCCCTCGGTCGTGAACGCATGCGACGGTTCCCGGACGTTGTAGGGCAGAGCGCGATCGATCCCCACATCGTACACCGCGTGGCCCAATTCGTGCAGCGTCGTATCCATCCACTCGGCGGTCGGCTTGATGTTGCACAACGTGCGGACGTCGTCCGCACGATTGATGCTGGTGCAAAACGCATGTTGGTCCTTGCCCTCGCGCTCGTACAGATCGCTGCGGCGGAGGATGTCGTCGGCCGGCAAGCCGATCTGCTGGTAGAAGTCGCGGGCAATCCGGACGATCTCTTCTTTGCCGTTCTTGTCGTAGAACTCGTTCAGGTCCACCTGGTCCGGCGGCGGCGCGGCTTGAAAAAACGGGTTATCGTAATGCCAGGGCATCATGTCAGCCGGCGAGATCCCAAACCGGCGGGCCAGTTGGGCGTCCAAGTCGGTTTTCATCGCGGCAAACGGCGTCTGCGTCAGTTGCTGGAGTTCAGCAAAGATCGCCAGGAGTTGAACCGGATCGTGTTCCTGCAGCCGGATCTGCATGTCCCAGAAATTGGCGAAGCCCAGTTTGACCGCCGCCTGATTGCGGAGTTCGGCCAATTCGACCAGTTTGCCGGCCACGACGGGGCCGACTTGCTTGAGCCCCTCCCAGATCTGCTTGCGCCGCGGCGAATCCGTCTCGCTGCTCAGCCGTTCGAGCAGGTCGTTGTTCGACAGCCGCTGGCCGTCGACCTCGGCGCGAAACGTCCCGAACAACCGCTCGATTTCCTTGGATAACGACACCATCCGTTCCAGCAAATCGGCCGGCAGCTGGTTGCGGCGGTAGGCTAACTCGGCCAACTCCAACGAGCGTTTTTCGACCTCCGACAGCCCGCTGGCGGCGGTCCGCAGCTGTTGAACCCGCTGGAATGCGGCGGGATCGCTATGGAACTTGCGCACCGCCAGCGTCGCGGCCGCAGCGGCAGCAAAATCCTCTTCCCGGCCCGAGTTGGCCGCTTGCCACTCGGCCAAATTGGCGCGAATTTCGAGTGCGGAGAATTGTTCATAGTAGTCCTTCAAGAACGCACGTGCTTGCGATTCCATCGATGGCTTCTCCGTCGGTTCCGCCGGTTCTGCCCCGGCAAAGGACAAGCTGAATGCGATCGCAAAACAAGATACGGCGATCGCTGTTTGGTGCCACGTTCTTTGGGTCATGGGGGTGCTCTCTCTTCTGTGAAATGAATCCGACACTCTTGAACAGGAGGAAACAGAGGGAACGGAGTGCTGGAGCTTTCTCCGTTGTCTCTGTTATCTCCTGTTCAAGTATGCGCGCAGGAAAACAAGCAACCGTTGTGCGCAGAAGTGCTGTCCTCAATCGCGTACGGGATACTCGATCGGAAGTCCTGAGCCATCCTTGCCTCAGATTCCTTTCCCCGGTGTGCGCAACTGTCCCGTGGCCGTCAGGTACGCCACGGCGGTCAGGATACCGCCGAACGGATACACGAGGATGATCCCGATATAGCAGGTGACGCAGGCGAACAAGCCGGAAGCCATCCCTACAACCAGCCCGACGGCGAACATGACCAGCTTGTTTCCGCTCATGTACGTGTCCGAGTTGCGGAGGGCCTCGAAGACGCCCATGTTACGATCCAAAATGAACGGATAACCAAGGTACACCCGCAACGTGATCCAGGTCCCGGCGACAATCGCCGCCAGCACCCCCAGTACTCCCGCGACGATGATCGGCACCGGGTTGTCCTCGACGCCCGAAGGACCGCCCTGGGCGAGCAAGATGCCCAACGCGGGGAGCGCGCACAGCACGAGCACGCCGAATACGATCAGGGCGATCAGCAGCGTCATTCCCAGACCGCGCAAGTAGAAGGGGCCGACGGCAAAGAAATCGCTGATCTGAGCCCGGCCGGTGCGGACGAGCTTGAGGCCAAAGTAGGCGATTCCCAAGCTGAGCCAGGTCTGCAGCAGGAAACTGACCGCCTGGTTGAAGACCTGAAAGGCGATGACGATCACCGGCTCGCCGCTGGCTTGAGCCGCGAATCCCATCCCCATCGAAACGATCTGAACGCCGATCAACATCGCGATCACGACCAATCCGACGAGCGCACACGGGCCAAAGTTGGCGGAAAAAATCTGCCAGGTTTGACTCAACAATGCGTCAAATTGAATCCGGGTGGCCTGCATCGCCGTCCGGGCAAACGTGTCGCTGCCGAAGAGGGGCTCTTGCGCCCCGGGGGACGCGTACGGGTTCTCGGCACCGGTCTGGGAGTAGGGCGTCGTTGCCTGCGGCATCTGGTCGCCGAACGGATTGCCCAAATCGGCTGCCGAGGGCAACGCCTCGCCGAGTGTCGCGGGCACAGCGACGGCGCCCGTGGGAGGTTCCGATCGTGGGGGGATCTCCGCAATCGTGCCGCACTGCGGACACTTGGCTTTCTTTCCAGCACTTTCTTCAGGTGTCCGGAGCAACGCGGAACATTGCGGGCAACGGAATTCGATGGCCATACGAAGAATCTCTCTTGGTCGAACGAAAATGGAAACGAGGGCGGCCAGGCCCGGGAACTGACTGGCTTGGCTCGTCCATTGTGGGCGATCGGCCTGCGAAACGCAATGTCCGCAAGACGTTGTTTAACGGCAAGCCGAAGGCGTCGGCGAATCCGGCACGCAGTCGCTTTCGGCTTGCCGTTCAACGAGGATGTGATGAACCGGCGTCGCCAGCGCACAAATTGGGACGCGCCGCCTGATTGCCCCTTGGCACGCGTCGGCGTTAGAATGGACTTGTAGGAACAACAAGGAGCAACACCGATGCCGGGTAACGAGCCGACGAAGTCAAACGGGATGGGACGCCGCGATTTTATGGTGCAGTCTGCCGCTGGAGCCGCGCTGATCTGGGCGGTGGAACCGGGCTCCGGCGCCGCGGGACAGGAAGCGAGGGAAAAGATGTCCGCCAAAGATTTTCGCGCGAAGTTGCAGGAGTGTCTGGGCGGAGCGTGGCCGGAGCCGTGTGAATTGAAGCCCGTGCTGCGGGAGACGATCCGCAAGGACGGGTATCGCATCGAATCCGTGTTCTACGAAGTCGAGCCGGGGGACCGGGTACCTGCCATGCTGCTGGTCCCGGACGGCGTGGATGCAGGCCATCCCGCGCCGGCCGTGGCGATCTGGCACCAGCACAACGGCGAGTGGCATTGGGGCAAGACCGAGCCCGCGGGGCTGGCCGGCAATCCAATGCACCACACGGGCGTGGCGCTGGTCCGCGAAGGCTATGTGGTCCTGTGCCCCGACGCGTTGTGCTTCGAAGAGCGGCAGAGTCCCCACTTGCAAGGCGGGAACTTCGAGCGGTTTGAATTCCTGCGGTACGTCGTGGCCGGCAAGTGCATGGCTTGGAAGAACATTTTGGACATGCGGCGGGCCGTCGACTTCCTGTGCCAGCGTCCGGAGGTCGCCCGGGACCGGATCGGCTGCTACGGCCACTCGATGGGCTCGACGCACACTTGGCTGGTCGGCCCCTGGGAGCCGCGGCTAAAATGCCTGGTCGGCAATTGCTGCTTGCCTACGTACGCTGCGATTCACAGGACTCATCTGCTGCACTGTTTTCCGAATTTCATTCCCGGCCTGTTCGCGTTTGGGGACACGCCCGACATCGCCGCGCTGATCGCCCCGCGCGCCTTGCACTTGAATTTCGGGGAACTCGACGGCGGCAGCCCGATTCAGGAAGTCCGCGAAGGGGTTGAACGGATCGCGCGGGCTTACGGCGAGGCCAGTGCGGCGGAAAAATTCAGTCATTACATCGAGGAGGGATCAGGGCACGTCCTGTCGCCGGAAATGTGGCGGCGGACGCGCGACTGGTTCGCCAAGCACTTGAAGCCAGGTGGATCGACTGCCGGCTGAGTGCGCAAAATAAGGGCTCAGACGTACAGAATTCAATTTCCGCGGGGAGGCGGCTTTCTTGTAGCTGGGCGATTGGCCGCGAAAATTGAATTCTGTACGTCTGAGCCCGGATCTCTCACACAAGGAGCACGATCATGCCTCTCCGGCTCTTTCAACGGCGCGTCAAGGACTCGATGCAGACACATGTCGTGACCGTCAATGCGCAAGACACGGTGCATGTCGCGCTGGAACGGATGCTGGAGAACAAAGTCTCCGCGCTGCCCGTGGTGGACCATCGCGGGCAGTGCGTGGGGATTTTGTCCAGCCGCGATTTTGTGGACATGACGCACGAATTGGACCAGGATTTCCACGACGCATCGCACGAAAGCGAAGTCTGGTGGAGTGCGTTCATCCGCAATCTGAGCGAGAACATCGGGGATCAAAGCGTCATGGACCTGATGACCGAAGAGGTGATTTCCGTGACGGCAGACGATCTGTTGGTGCATGCGGCCCGGACCATGTTGGCCCAGCACGTGCATCGTCTGCCAGTGATCGACGACCAGCAACACTTGTTAGGCATCATTTCGACGACCGACGTGCTGCGGGCCTTTGTCGAAGCGGCCGGGCATGGCGATCCGGGCCGCGGCTGAACGGATGGCCGGGAAGGCCATTTACGGCTTGGCATGCAGGAAGACGATGTTCAGTTGCCGGTCGCGCTGGATGCTCTCTTCTTGCCAGCGGATGGCGTGTCCCTCGAACATATTCGGCGACAGTTCAAAAAACCGGCCGATCTGCGCCAGCGTGGCCTTGGGTTGCTCGCGGTCATTCTGGCCGGCGTGGGCCGAGATGACCAGCAGAAAATAGTGGCCTCGATTGGGAACTCGCAACTGGAAACGGCCCTCCGCGTCCGCACGCGCGTAATCGCCGCCGAGCCCGTACAATGCCTGCAGCCCGGCATGATCTTCGTCGGGCAGCGGGTCCTGAGGGCGGAGACCCAGCATGGACGCCTGCTGCTCGGGCCGCAGGTCGCGCGGCACCACGACGACGGCCGCGCCGCCGTCCGGCGTCGTTTCGCCCCGCGCGTCCTGAATTGCCACGACGCCCGTAATCTGACACGCCTGCGGGCCTTCGTCGGCGATTTGCGCCGCGGGGGAGCATCCCCGGCCGAGCAGGATACCGATCAGCAGACTCATCAACGCCACCAGTCCCAGCAGGGCGCCTTGCATGTACAGGATGGCGCGCGGTACGGCGACCTTGTGAGGGTCCAGCGACGCGCGAAACCCGGCCTGCGACGGATTCTCCTCGTCCTCGGTCGCGTAGATCAGTTCCGATTCCGAATCGTAGACGAGAAACTGAGCCAGGGGATCATCCCCGGGCGGGCCGGCGGCGGGAATGGCGTCGGACGGCTCCTCTCTCGCGACCGGCGGCACGGGGTCCTCGCCGCGGGCAGGGGCCGGAATCTCCAACACCCGCTGGCATTTCGGGCATCTCGCCTGCGCACCAGCCTTGCGCGAGCTGACGCTCAAACGTGCGCCGCAGTGCTCACAGGCAAACTTGATTGGCATGTTCGTCGGGAAAGCTTGCGCCGCGTCACTCGTCGCGGGAACCTTGGTGATCGTCGTCGTTCAGTGCTTGTAGCCCCAGTACGCCCAGTAAGAGTAGCACGTCGATGACGGCAAGCACCAGCACCCCTACGGAAATCCAGCGCAGCGTGCGGGCCCCGACTTCGTCCTGCATCGCCTGTGTCAGGGCGGAAACGCCTAACACGACCGCAAACGTGCAGACCAGCAGCGGCAGGGCAAGCACCAGCGTTTTCAAGACAGGACGAGGAATCACATTGACCTCCGGAGAGCCTGAGCCGCTAACCTAGCTGGAGTTCACGCTTTAGCGTGTCTCTTGCGGCGGGCGTGGCGCGCCTTGCACGCTAAAGCGTGAACTCCAACAAAACTTAGGTAAACTAGCTAGATTTTGCCGGCTGGGACGGCTTGTGTCAATCCTCGATCACGGTTGCCAGTTGCGGCAGTGGCCGGCGAAGCGGGCGTCGAGGTCGGGCAGGCGGTGGCGGAGACGGCGGCTCAGCAGACCGGGCGGCGTGAGTGCTTGCAGTTCGGCCAGAAACCGTTGCAGTTCGTCCCGGGCTTCAGGCGGACCGTGCAACAGGAAATGAACCCAGGCCCAGGCTTGACGATAACGGGTGCGCGTCATCTGGTTCACTTCGCGGACTTGCTCTAGATCCTCGAGGCTCGGCGTCTGGCCAAGATACGCGTTCCACTTGACGTATTTCCCGTGCGGATGGCCGCCGGCCCGCTGGCTGGCGTCGACTTCGAAGTACTCGGCCAATCCTTCGTCCAGCCACAGCGGTGTGACCGGCAGGGCGGTGTTCAGCAGCGCGTGCGTACACTCGTGCCGCAGATCCACCTCGAACTCGTCGCCGTCATAGGCAAACACCATGCCCAGCCCGCGGTCCTTGATGAACAGTGCTTTGCGGGACGGGGCTTCCGGAAAGTACTGCTTGACGTAGCTCTGGTAGGTGCTTTTGTTGTGGAAGAGAAAGACGTGGATCAAGTCCTGCGAGGGTTGCAGTCCCAACAACCGGGTTAATTCCTCCTCCAGGGCGGACATGCTATTTAGCAACGGCTTGTACGCGGCAAGGGGAAAGTCCGCATGGCACAAGAAGCGGCCGGCCTGGAACTCGTCGGGCCAGTGGGCGGCTTGAGCCGAAGCGGGAACCGAACCGGCGGACAACAGTAGGGTCGCAGCCAGCAGGCAGCCAAAGGCGTGGCCGGAGATACGCCGGGATATCAAAGCCGGCACCCGAACCCGAAGCGCAAGCGAGAGGGACACCAGCGAGGAGGACGTCCGCGAGGTTAACAACATGCGGATTTCGGGTTTTGAATTTGTTTCGGATTTCGAGTTTCGGATTTCGGATTTCGGATTTCGAGTTTCGCTCCGGCCGCTCGCCCTAGGCCGCGTTGCGGCGTTTGAACAGGCCGGCAAGCAAACCTCGCGGCTTGGTCTTGTACCGCCGCGCCGTGACCTCGGCGCCGTCCGCCACGGCCGCCGGATTGCGGCAGCACAGATCGACGGCGACCTCCTCGCCGACCAATTGTTTGGCCCGCTCGAAGGCATGCTTCATCAGCGGCCGGCGGGCGTTGTGTCCGTGCGCGTCGGTCGCCAGGAAATGGACCAAGCCCTGCTCCAGCATCCACTCGGCCAGCTGTTGCGACGCCGGGCCAAAGGTTCCCAGCAGGCTTCCGCAGGTGACCTGCATCAGGCAACCGTGATCGACCAGCGATGGCAGCAGCCGAGGCTGTTTCAGCAGCCCTTGGTTACGTTCCGGATGAGACAGAATTCCCGCCATCCCCGCGCGTCGCAGGCTCTCCAGAACATCTTCCAGGGGGAAGTACAGTTCGTGCGGCAGTTCCAGCAGGACGTGCTTGCGGAGGTCGGCCAGCGTCAGCACTTCGCCGCTGCGGAGCTTTTCGGTCATGCTCGGCTCGATCCGCACGTCGGCGCCGGGCAGGACGCGGAGGGCGATCCCGTGATTATCCAGAAACTGCTGCAGTTCGCTGGTGCGGGCCCGGATCATCTGGCCGCTGTTGTGCGTGAAATTGCCCAGCTGATGGGGTGTCACCACAATGGTTTGAATGCCGTCCGCGGCGGCCATGGCGGCCATCAGCAGCGACTGCTCCCAAGACTGGGCTCCATCATCGATTCCCGGAACCAAATGACAATGAATGTCCACGAAGGCATCGTTATCGATCATGGCCCTTGTCGCCTCCTGCGTATCTTGCCCACCGGGAACGAAGCGGGGGGGAGTATAGCGAGTCCCGAAACCCGGTCAAGACAAATCTCGGCGCCAGCACTGCCAGCAGTTCGCAGGTTATCCGCATTGACCATCTCCACCCGCTTCGCTATCGTGGTGGCTTGTCGTTTTCGGCCCGACAGTTGAGGTGCACCGCCGGTGAAGTACGCAGCGATCGGTCCTATTGCCGTCCACTATCCCGAAAAAGTGGAAACGAACGAAGAGCTCAAACGGGCGTTTCCCGGTTGGGACATGGACCTGATTTTCGAGAAGACGGGGATCGGTTCGCGGCACATCGCGGCGGCGGACGAATGCGCCTCCGACTTGGGCGTGGCCGCCGCTCAGAAGTTGTTCGCGCAGTACGGGATCGATCCGCAGAGCATCGACTTCCTGCTGCTGTGTACGCAAACGCCGGACTATCCGCTGCCGACGACCGCCTGCCTGCTGCAAACGCGGCTCGGCCTGCCCACCTCCGCCGGCGCTCTGGATTTCAACCTGGGCTGCTCCGGATTTGTTTACGGTCTGGCCCTGGCCGACGGCCTGATCCGGCTGGGCTCGTGCCGCCGCGTACTGCTGATCACGGCCGAAACCTACTCGAAATACATCGATCCGACGGACCGCAGCCTGCGGACCATTTTTGGCGACGCCGCGGCGGCGACGCTGATCGAAGCCGCCGACGCCCCGGCCCTGTCCGGTTTCAAGTACGGCACGGACGGCGAAGGCGCTGACACTCTGATCGTGACCGAAGGCGGGGCCCGTCCCGCCAAGGATGCGATCCCCCCCCGGCATCGCAAACGCTGGCCCAGCGCCCTGTACATGGACGGCCCAAGTCTGATCAGTTTCACCGTCGCTCAGGTGCCCAAACTGATCGACCAGATCCTGGAAGTCGCCCAGGTGGACGAAAGCGACATCGACCTGTACTTGTTGCACCAAGCCACCAAGAAGATGCTCGAACAATTGCAATTGCGGCTGGGCATCGGCGACGACCGGCTGCCGGTGCTGCTGGAGCACTGCGGCAACACCGTGTCCTCGACGATTCCCATCCTGATTGATCACCTGCGGTGCCAGTCGCGGCTCCGTCCCGGGATGCGCAGCCTGCTGGTCGGTTTCGGCGTCGGCTGGTCCTGGGCCGGCTGCGTCTGGAACGAAACCTGGACCGGTTCCGCGGGTTGACGCCGACCGAGAGGTTGCATGCATGGGACGCTATCTGGCGGGAGTCGACGTCGGCACCTCGGGCGCACGCTGTTCGGTGTTCGATCTGGCGGGGACGAGGATCGCCAGCGAGGGCCGCGAATACGGCGCCCGCTATCCGCAGCCGGGTTGGGTCGAACAGGATCCGCAACTGCTGATCGCCAAGACGATGGAAGCTTGCCGCGCAACGCTGGACCGGGCGGCCATCGACCCGCGGGACATCGCCGCCATCGGCTTCTCGGCCCAACGCTCGGTGACCTGCCCGGTCGACGCCGACGGGACGCCCGTGCGGTGGCTGATTTCATGGCAGGACGCACGGACGGCGGATCAGGTCGAACAGCTCCGCCGCCAGATCGACGCCGCCGAGTTCCAGCGAGTCAGCGGCCTGCCGTTGGGCACGACGTGGATCTTGACGAAGCTGCTGTGGATGCGCGATCACGAGCCGGCGTTGTACGCCCGCGTCCACCGGTTCGTGCAGAACCAGGATCTCGTGCTGCGAGCTTTCGGCGCCGACGATTACTGGACCGATACCTGTTGTTGCGCCTTTTACGGCACGTGGGATGTCAGCCACCTGACCTGGAACACGCCCTTGCTGGACCGGCTGGGCCTGTCGGCGGACCAGTTTGGAAAGCCCACGCCGGCGGGCACCCAGGTGGGACAGATCGGACCCGCCGTCGCCCGGCAGACGGGCTTTGCCGTCGGTACGCCGTTATGCGTCGGGGCCGGCGACCAGAATTGCAGTGTCGTGGGCATGGGCGCGATTCGCGGGGGGATGGGAACGGTCACGCTGGGCACGGCCGGTTTGGCGATCCTGTGCGCCGACACGCCCATCGCGGGCTTCGACGGCATGATGGTCACCAACCACGCCGTGCCGGGGCGCTGGCAGGTCGAAGGCCTGTCGAACGCCGCCGCCAGTTCGCTGCGCTGGTTCCGCGACGTCGTGGGCACCTGCGAGCTGGAACAGGAAGCGGCCGGCGGCGTGCCCGCTTATCAAGCCTTCGACGAAATGGCCGCCCGTGTACCGGCAGGCAGCCGCGGCCTGCTGTACCTGCCCTACCTGGCCACCGCCGCGACGCCGCACTGGAACGCCGACGCCCGCGGCGCTTTTCTCGGGCTGTCACTTGCCCACGGCCGCGCCGACTTGACGCGGGCGGTCATGGAAGGCGTGGCGCTGGAGATTCGAGATATCATGGAACAGTGGTACCGCGCGGGCATGTCCGTCGAGGTACTGCGCATCGGCGGCGGTGCAGCCCGCTCGCGGCTGTGGTGCCAGATCCAAGCCGATGTCTATGGCCGCCCCGTAGAGACGCTACAGTGCGACGACTCGACGGGGTTGGGCAGCGCGCTACTCGGCGGCGTTGGCGCCGGCGTGTTCGGCTCGATCGAAGAAGGTGTCGCCGCCATGGTCCACCCGAGCGGCCAGTTGGACCCGGATCCTGGCCGCCACCGTTTATACAGCGAACTGTACGCAGCTTACGTCCGTGCGTATCAGGGGCTGGACCAGAGCGGCACGTTTGCCGCGTTGGCGGAACTCCAGCGGCGATAAGTGCCTTGCCTCCGCGGACACAAGATCCCATACTCGAATCGTTTAACCGCGACCCAACGGGGAGCGCGGGCGGTGAGATGGAGCGTTCGTGCCGGACGCCCTCGCTCCCCTGGGCACCCGCGCTCCCCGTCGGGCACGCGGTTAAACGAGCTAGTGCTCAACCGCGAGCGATAGAACATCCAACAAGGAATCCCCAGATGCAACGCAGAGACTTTTTGCAGACAACCACGAGTTGGGTTGCCGCATCCGCTTGGGCCGCGGCCTCCCCTTCTGTCCCCTCCGCCGCCGGCGGCGAGGCCGCACCGCAAACGCCGGCCGCACCCCGGCTGGCTCCGCGTTTTGGCGACGCACGGGATTGGTGGTTCCAGCGCCGTTTCGGCTTGTTCATCCACTGGGGCCTGTATGCGATTCACGGCTGGCACGAGCAGGATCAATGGCGGCGCCGCATCCCGCGCAACGAGTACGCCCAACTGGCCGCCCAATGGAACCCGGTCAAGTTCGATCCGGACCAGTGGCTGGACCTGGCCGAACGCACGGGCATGAAGTACGTCTGCATCACCACCAAGCACCACGATGGATTCTGCCTGTTTGAATCGAAGCACACCCAGTACCACACCATGAACACGCCTTACGGCCGGGATCCGATCAAGCTGCTGGCTGACGCCTGCCACCGGCGCAAATTCCCGCTGTGCCTGTACTATTCCATCGCCGACTGGCACCAGCCGAATTATCCGAACCAGGGCCGCCACCACGAACTGCCACCGCAGCCCGGCGACCAACCGGACTTGCCGAAGTACATCGAGTTCCTCAAAGTCCAGGTCCAGGAACTGTGTACCAACTATGGCGAGATCCACGGCTTCTGGTGGGACATGAACGTCGATAAACACGTGGACCGGTCGATCAACGACATGATTCGCCGGCTTCAGCCCCAAGCGGTGATTAACGACCGCGGTTATGACGAAGGCGACTTTGGGACGCCGGAACGCGATTACACCCCGGAGGGCGGCGTCGTGCTGAGCTTTGCCAAACGGACCGAGGCGTGCCAGTCGGTGGGCATGGAAAGCTGGGGCTATCGTGTGGACGAGGACTACTACACGGACCGGCACCTGATCCGCAGCATCGACCGCTACCTGGCCCGCGACGCCAACTACCTGTTGAACGTCGGACCGAAGGGCGACGGCACGATCCCGCCCGAGTCGGTTGCCATTCTGGAGCGGATCGGCCGTTGGTACCAGGCGGTGAAGGAATCGCTGGAAGGGACCGTACCCGCGTCGCACCTGACCGCCAACCGCAACGTGCTGCTGACGCGCAAGGGCAACGATCTGTATGTTCACCTGGTCAGCGACCCCGTCGGCGAGGCGGTGAAGCTCAAGCCGCTGGCCACGCTGCCCCGCAAAGCCACGTTGCTGAACACCGGCCAGAACGTGGCGTGCTCGGTCGATCTGGTCCCCAGCGAGCACGTCGAACAGGGCCGCTACCTGCGGCTGTGCAAGCTGCCGGCCAATGAACACGCCAACACGGTGCTGGTGGTCAAGCTGGAATTCGACGAACTGCCGGGCGCTGCGGGCCTGGATGGCGCCGACCAGGACGATGTCAAGCGGCGCTAATGGTCAGCCCCGCAGGAAGTGAATTGCCGCGGTACTGCACGGCAATGGGGGGCAGGCAAGGGCTTGGCTCAGGCCATCAAAATCGATGGGTAGCACGGATGGCAAAGCCGGGGCACGGATGAGGAAGAACGATTACCTGACGTACGACCGTAGGGCATTGATTTGCAGTTCGGTGCGGCCGAAATTGACGGCAATTCCCCACGGCAAGTCGAGCGTCCTCAGGTAGGACTGTCCCAGGCTGTTGTTGAACTCGTTGTTGTCGAACTGTGCGGACAACGTCAGCACGAATCGATCTTCGACAACGAAGCACTCCAGCGCGCTTTCATGCACCGTATGCTGACGGAAAGTTGCCTTCGCCAATGGGCGAACCAGAACCTTCAGGCCCTTAACTGCCAGCGAGGTCAGGACCAGCTTTTCCGTGACCGCTAGGCTGTAGCCGGTGCGATGCGATGCGTAGATTAGTCGTAATGCATTGCGGATCGCCATCCCGATCTCCCGATCTTTGCCGGAGATCTCGCTTGCCCAGTGCGACCAATCCTCCGACATTTGCATCGCTGGCGGATCGTAGATTCGACGTTCCACATGCACGCGATCAAGGCCCATGTTTACCAAGAGTCCCAGCCGGGCACCGCGCGCCCGCAGGTAGTCAAACAACTGCAACTCTTCGGACGGCCCCAGAGGCCGCGGCAAGGCTTTCATTTCCACGATGATCTCATCCCAGGCGACGAAATCCGGGTACAAAACGATCGCCTCCCGCCCCGCGATCAGCAGGGGCACCGGCGGCTTACTCAAGACCGGCAGCGACTGCTCTGCCGCCCAGATCTTATAGGCTTGATGATAAGCCTCTTCATGTCGCCCCAACCCCACTTCGTTTTGAACCGCGAAGAATCCACTGATGAGCCGTTCGGTTTCTACGCGGCGAACCAAATCCACCATCGCCTCTCATCCCCTATCGCCTTCCTCATCCGTGCCCCGGCTTTGCCATCCGTGCTATTCAATCGAAAATGAAAAAGGCCACCAGACAAAGCAGCCCCTCATCCGTGCCCCGGCTTTGCCATCCGTGCTATTCATTGACGCGGGTCGTGGTCTTCCGGCGGTCCGCCTACCCCGCGTACCCGTGCGGGTGGCTGCGGTGCCAGCGCCAGGCGCTGGCGACGATGTCCCGCAAGTCGGGGAACTGCGGCTGCCAGCCCAGTTCGTCGCGGATCCGCTGGCTGCCGGCGACCAGAGTCGCCGGATCGCCGGCGCGGCGCGGGCCGACGCGGGCCGGGATCGGATGACCGGTGATTTCGCGGGCCGTGTCAATCACTTGCTTGACACTGAACCCTTGCCCGTTTCCCAGATTGTACACACGGCTGCCGTGCTCCAGGGCGTGCAGCGCCAGGATGTGAGCCTGAGCCAGGTCAGCCACGTGGATATAGTCCCGCACGCAGGTCCCATCGGGGGTGCCGTAATCGTCGCCGAAAATGGTGACGTGCTCCCGCTGCCCCAGCGCCACCTGCAACACCAGCGGGATCAGGTGGTACTCGGGGTGGTGATCCTCGCCGTGCGTTTCGGTGGCCCCTGCCGCATTGAAGTACCGCAACGCGGCGAACCGCAGGCCGCCGATGCGGTCCATCCAGTGCAGGAAACGTTCGATGATATATTTCGACTCGCCGTAGGGACTGCCTGGTACGATCCGCTCGGTCTCGTCAATCGGAATCCGCAGGGGATCGTCGAACAGATTGGCCGTCGAAGACAGGATGAAGCGGCGCACGCCGTGGGTGACCGCGGCCCGCAGCAAGTTCAGAGCATTGATCACGTTGTCGCCCAGATAGCGGAACGGATCCTGCATCGACTCGCCGACCAGCGTGTGCGAGGCGAAGTGCATCACCGCTTCGGGTTGGTGAGCGGCGAACGCCGCATCGACCGCGGCCGCGTCCGCCAAGTCGCCTTGGACAAACGCGGCCTGCGGGTGTACCGCTTCGCGATGCCCCTGGTACAGATTGTCGAACACGACGACGGACTGGCCGGAGTGGATCAATTGCTCGGTGACGACGCTGCCGATATAGCCCGCGCCGCCGGTGACCAGGATCTTCATGAGTGACTTCCTTTCTCGCTGGAAGCGGAGACCGACTCGCGCCGGTAGTGTATCTCGGACAGTTCGCGCAGACGGCTCGCCGCCTGTTCCGGTGTCAAGTCCCGCTGCGGTTCGCCCAACATCTCGTAACCGACCATGAACTTCTTGACGGTCGCGGAACGCAACAGGGGCGGATAGAAATGCGCGTGCAGTTGCCAGTGGCCGGTGTCGGCTTGATGGAACGGCGCCCCGTGCCAGCCCATCGAGTAGGGAAACGAGGTGGCAAACAAGTTGTCGTACCGCGTGAGCAGCCGCTTCAGGACGTCCGCCAGCCGGTCGCGCTCGTCACCGGTCAGATCAGCCAGCCGCAGAACGTGCCTGCGGCGGGGCAGCAACAGCATCTCATACGGCCATGTCGCCCAGTACGGAACGAGGGCCACCCAGTGCTCGTTCGCCACGACGATTCGTTCCTGCAATTCCTCCTCGCGGCGGACGTAGTCGACCAGCAACGGCGAACCGTGTTGACGCAGGTAGTCCGCTTGACACCGGTCCTCCCGGGCGGGATCTTCCGGCAAGGTGTCGCTGGCCCAGATCTGGCCGTGAGGATGCGGGTTCGAGCATCCCATGATCTCGCCCTTGTTCTCGAACACTTGCACCCAACGATACGAGCGGCCGAGTTCTTCGATCTGCTCGGCCCAGACATCGACCACATTGCGGATCTGTGGCACGGGCATTTCCGGCAGGGTCCAGTCATGCCGAGGAGAAAAACAGACCACGCGGCAGGTGCCCCGCACGGATTGCCGCCGCAGCAACGGATCGTCCGCGTCCCCGCCGGCCGGGCCAGCGGGCAGCAACGCCGGATAATCGTTCGTAAAGACGTAGGTGCTGGTGTAGGCCGGATTGGATTCGCCTGCGGCTCGCACATTGCCCGGACACAGATAGCACTGGGGGTCATACGCAGGCCGCTGCTCCGCCGCCGTCGCCTCTCGCTTGCCTTGCCAAGGCCGCAGCGTGCGGTGCGGCGAAACGAGGATCCACCGGCCCGTGAGCGGGTTGCAACGCCGATGAGGAAGTTCACTGGTTGGTTGTGACATACGAACACCAAACGGTGATTGGGCTTGTTGACGATCTCAAGGTCGGGCGCCGATTTCGTTGGAGTTCACGCTTTAGCGTGTTTCGTGTGGCGGGCGTCGCCCGCCGGGCACGCTAAAGCGTGAACTCCAACCATCCCGCCCTCTTGCGAAATTGGGTCCCATGTCTAAATCTGTTCTGTCCCCTGGCAATTACGCCCGCACGATTTGGGCGCCTTGCGCGGGCCGCGTTGTGAAGATCGAGGGCGCGATCCCCGTCAGCCGCCGATAATCCGTGTCGATGGCCGCCGCCAAGCGGTCGAGGTGATCCTTGCGGACCAGGCTGACCGTACAGCCGCCGAACCCGCCACCCGTCATCCGCGATCCGATCACTGCCCCGTCGCCGCCGTGCTGCTGTGCCAGTTCGACCAGCAGGTCAAGTTCTTCGCAACTGACTTCGTAGTCGTCGCGGAGCGAGGCGTGGCTGGCGTACATCAACTTGCCCACCTGCTCCCACTGGCCTGCCGCCAAGCCCTTGGCGGCAGCCATCGTGCGGTCGTTCTCGCCGATGACGTGCCGCGCGCGGCGCTGCAGGATCGGCTCCAAGACGCCGTTGTTCTGCGTCAACATCTCCAGCGTCGCGTCCCGCAAAGATGATACGCCCATCGTCCGCGCCGCCGCTTCGCATTGGCTGCGCCGCTGGGCATACTCGCCGCCGGTCAATTCGTGCTTGACATTCGTATTGACGATCAACACCTCGACATTCGGATCGGTCAGCGGCACCATTTGGACCTGGGTCGAACGGCAGTCCAGCAACAGCAGATGACTGGCTTGCCCCAGAACGGAAGTGAACTGGTCCATAATCCCGCAGGGAACGCCGGCGTAGTCGTGTTCCGCCTTCTGGCACAACAGGGCTTTGCGGATGGGATCGAGCCGTTGACCCGTAATCGCTTCCAGCAGCGTGGCCGTCGCAACTTCCAGAGCGGCACTGCTGGACAGCCCGCCGCCCAGCGGCACGGTCGAGTCGATCAGCACGTCCAGAGCCGGCGTGGGAAAGCCCTGCCCGCGGCAGCCGGCCATGACGCCGTACACGTAGCGGGCCCAGGGCGCCAGTTGCCGGAAATCCGCGTCCCCGACGGTGAAACGTTCCGGCTGGTCCACTGCCGAGCTGGACAAGCCGACCGCCGCCTCGCCGGTAGCCCTCTCGGCAGGGGCCGCCGCCATGACCACATACCGCTCGATGGCCATCGGCAACACGAAGCCTTCGTTATAGTCCGTGTGCTCGCCAATCAAATTGACGCGGCCCGGCGCCGCCGCCAGCCATCGGGGCACTCGTCCGAACCGCCGCTGAAAACCGCGGTCCACGCGGGCAACCAGTTCCTCCAGGGGGATTCCCGGATCGACCACAGAGCCTCCCCCACATTGACAACAACAAGTTCCCGGTGCGACGTCGTTCATCCAGCGCAGTCCCCGTTCGAATTCCAGATTTAGAGCAGGCCCACCGACGGTTCCCCTATTGTTACACAGAACGCGCTGAAATCGAAGGGGCCTGTACGGCACAAATGCGCCCGACACACAAATGCGGTCCCGCACTTGCTTCGCGGCCGGCGGAAGGTCAAAATCGGGCGGGATCCGTTTGTACGTTCCCAATGCCCGCGTTCTTCGGACTCTGGCCCCATGAGCAACTCACTCCACATCCTCCTGCTTTTTACCGCCGTCGCCCTGCCGGCGATGGGCCAGCAACCCTCGCAGGCGGGCGCGCCGCCCGTGCGCATCATCTTCGATACGGACATGGACAGCGATTGCGACGACGCCGGTGCGCTGGCGCTGCTGCACACGCTGGCCGACCGCGGCGAAGCGGAAATTCTGGCCGTCGCCGCCAGCTCGCTGTACCGCTGGTCCGTCCCGTGCATCGAGGCCATCAACCGCTATTACGGCCGGCCGGATCTGCCCATCGGGTCCCCGAAGCGTGACGCCGTCGACAGCCACGCCGGCTCGAAATACGCCCGCGCCATCGGCGAGTCCGCCCCGGCGCGATGGAAGACGAACGCGGATGCGCCGGATGCGATCGCGGTCTACCGTCAGGCCCTCGCTGCGCAGCCCGACGGCAGCGTGGTGATCGTCAGCGTCGGCGATCTCACGAACATCCGCAATCTGTTGCGCAGCGGTCCCGACACCCACAGCCCGCTGGGCGGCCCGGACCTCGTCCGGCGCAAGGTCGCCCGCTGGGTCTGCATGGGTGGCCGCTATCCGCGCCACCTCGATCCCCACGTGTTTGGCAACTTCAAGACCGATCCCGCCGCCACCGTCGCCGCCGCGCGCGACTGGCCGATCGAGGTCGTGTTCTGCGGCCTCGGCGACAACATCCTCACCGGCTCACGTCTGAAAGAAACGCCGCCGGAGAATCCCGTGCGGCGGGCCTATGAATTGTATCTCGGCAAACAGCCGGCCCGGCCGAGTTGGGACCCCATTGCCGTGCTGTACGCCGTGCGCCCCGGCGCGCCGTTTTGGCGTCTGCGGACCGAGGGTTACAACCACATCTTTTCCAATGGCACGAACGAATGGCGAGCCGAACCCGACAGTTCCACCCATGTCCTGCTCGAACTCGCCGCCGGGGCCGACGAAGAAGTCGGCCGCACCATCGACGAGTTGATTATCCTGCCGCCGCGTCCGCTCGCTCCGTAAAGCATGCCGCAGAAAATGAACACCCACGCGAGTGTAGCACGGATGGCAAAGCCGGGGCACGGATAACGACACAAGTCTACCTTTCATCCGTGCCCCGGCTTTGCCATCCGTGCTATCCGACGCTCTCCAAAGTCCGCTGGGGACGCATTTTCTTGGATCTTGAGTGCTCGCAGAGACCATCCACCGGTGGGCTGACGCCGACCGCGCGCCAGCGTTATCCCTTCGCCAATCGTCGCTGGACGGCTTTTTGTCCGTCCGCAGCCGGGGTGAACATGTCGGCGTGGGTGAGTCCCAACTCGCGGGCCATCTGCAGCGAGTATTCGAGCTTGCCCATCTTCGGATAGCGGCCGTTGGAGCCGAACGTGAACTTGACGCCCGCCGCCTTGGCAACTTCCAGAAAGCTGCGTTTGGGTAATTGGTAGCTGGAGCTAATCTCCAGGGCGACGCGGTGCCGCACCGCTGCGTCCGCGACGCGCCGGACGCGTTCAGCGGTCCAGTACAAGCCGTAATCGGCGGCCAACGGCGCCGGCAGCCAGGAGACGTTGGCCAGAATGTCAATCGGTTGCTGCTCGATGATGGCGACATACCAGTCCACGTAGCGGTCCATGAAGGCTTGCTTGTCAGACATCTCGACCCGCGTTTCGACGTCCGGCTCCCACAACTTGACCCGCTGCCCGTCGCGGCCGGGAAAAGTCATGGCGTCGGTTAGGATGTAATCCAAGCGGGCCAGCATCTGCGGCGAAAAGCATCCGGCCCAATCGTGCCACTCGGTCTGCACGCCGCGATACACCGGTTTTCCGTCCAGCATTGCCAGGTAGCGGCCCAGTTCTTCGTCGTTGCTGAGGACGACCGGATACTTGTTCTCCTTGGTGCCGGCATGTTCGACGATGCCGAACTTGACGCCCCGCTCGGCGGACAATTCCAGCACCTTGTCGATCGTGCTGTTGTCCAAATGGACGTGCAGATCCAATCGCGGGAGGCCGTCGGCGGTTTGTGGGGCGGCTGGCGACGGTTCGACTCCCTGTCCGCTGGCGGTTTGCACAGCCAACGCTCCGATGCCGGACAGTCCGGCGGCGAGGAACGAGCGGCGGGAAAACGCGTGGGGACAAGGCTTGGAGAGGAGTTGCGGGAGGAGGGGCGGGTGATTGGTCATGGAGGGGGTTCCTTGGGGACTGGGGACTGAGGTTGGGGGCGTAGTGCAGAAGCCGTTGAACCAGTGAGGCGAGCCTGGCTGGCGAAGGGCTCGGATGCTGTGCGCGGCAAAAAATCGCCTGCCGTCGTACCACGATTGCCTGATCTCTTGTTTTCCGGCGAGCATTTTGAACAGGAGAAAACAGAGACAACAGAGAAAGAGCGGCACTCCGTTCTCTCTGTTTCCTCCTGTTCAATAAATTGGATTCATTCGGTTGCGGCCAAAGGCCGCGTCGTCTAACCCAACTCAACCGAGTGCGGGATATCTTAGCCTAGCCCTTCAGTTTCTGCCACGCGGGGTGCAGGGCGGACAGCAGTTGCCGGTACCGGGCGTATTTTGCCCGGTACAAGTCCGCGCGGCGCGGATCGGGCTCGAATCGGCGGGCGATCCGCACCATGTTGGCACAGGCGGACGGATAATCGGGGTAGATGCCCACGGCGACGGCGGCGCAGATGGCGGCGCCCAAGGCCCCCAGCTCGGCGCCGTCGGGAATTTCGACGGGAGTCTGCCACGCGTCGGCGGCAATCTGCATCCAAACATCGCTGCGCGTGGCGCCTCCGCTGGCGCGAATCCGCTCCGGACGGTTGCGGTTCTTGAGCAACCGTTCCAGATGGTCTTGATGCGCGAATACGACGCCTTCATAAACCGCCCGCAACACGTGCCCGCGATTGCAGTGGTTGGACAACCCGACCAGGGTCCCGGTCGCATCGGGGTGCGCATGCGAGCCGTACAGAAACGGCAGGAACAGCACCGGCGTATCTTCCGGCTGCGTTCCGGCGACCAACTGATTCACCCGATCGTAGACCGCTCCGTCCGGTTCGGAGTCACCGCCGGCCGGGTCCGGCAGGAATTGGGCGATCATCCATTCCAGGTTGCCGGCCGACGTGGGGCTGGCTTCGACCATCAAGTACTGGCCGGGCACGCAGTACCGGGCGGTCATGAATACGTCGTCGCCCGCCGCGGGTGTCGGCGACACGTATTGATTGATCCCCCACGTGCCCAGCACGATCCCTACGTCGCGCTCGGACAGCAGCGACGAAGACAAGCCGCAGGCGTCGATATCAAACAGGCCGCCCGCGACGGGCGTGCCGATAGCCAAGCCCGTTTCGGCCGCCGCCGCAGGAGTCACGGTGCCGCACAGATCCGCCGACAACCGCAACGGAGGCAGTTTGTCGAAGGCATCCGCGATGCCAAACTGCCGTAGGATGTCTCGATCGTACTGGGCCGTACCCACGTCCATCAAACTCGTGCCGGACATATCGGTTAGTTCGGCGGCGGCTTGGCCGGTCAGTTTCAGCCGGATGAAATCCTTGCACATCAGCACCCAGCGCGTCTTGGCATACGCCTGCGGCTCTCGGTCCCGCAGCCAGGCAAGCAGGGCATTTGGCTGACCGGGCCACAACGACTGCATCGTCTTGGGACGCACCGCTTGCCCGATCCCTTCGGCCGTCCAGCGTTCCACGTAGCTGCGGGCGCGCGTATCGGCGGAAAGGATCGCCGGGCGGACAGGCTGGCCGGCAGCGTCGACCAGATAGATTCCGTTGCCGTGCCCTGTACACGCGATGCATGCGATCTGGCGGGGGGCGACGGCCGCAGTGGCGAGCACTTGCCGCACCGCCGTCGCCACCGCGGACCACAGCTTGTCCATGTCGAACTCGGTCCACCCCGGTGCGGGCGACAGCGTCTCCGATTTGCCGGCCGCCACCGCCACCTCGCGCCCGTCCAACGAAAACAAAGCCGCCTTGACGACGGTTCCGCCGTTGTCGATCCCCAACAGAAATGTGTCTGCCATCAAACCCGACCCTCTCCCGCGTTATCAAGCTCGGCTCGGCTCCTGGTGGGTCCGTTGAACTGGCGCCTACAATCGCATACGATCTCAGCTAGCGTCAAGCTGCCATGAGCCGGGGATCGATCTGGTGTGGATCGGGGCATCAACACGCGACCGCCGCCGGGAGTTGGCAGCGGATCCCGGCGGCCGCTAGGATCGCGTAAGACGAGGCATGGACTTCAGCCGATGTAATGTAAGTCCTTGCAATTTCTCATGTTACATACTAGCTACCAAACCAAGCAGGCGTCTGGCCGCGGCCAGCCAACGGCAATAACTCATCGGGAGCCAGGCGAACATTCTGAGTACTTTCCGGCCTCTTGTCCGCTTAAGTGATTGCGGCAGTACATGAAAGCGTCGCCGACGCCCGACACAACCGGTTTCGATGCTGCTCAACTGATCGAGCAAAATCAGGTCGGGGTGTGGCGTTACCTGCGGGCCTTGGGTTGCGAGCCGGCTCAAGCCGATGATTTGATGCAGGAGACGTTTTTGGCCGTGCTGCAGCATCCGTTTACGGATTTTGGCGCCGCCGCAACCGCGGCTTACCTCCGCAAAGTCGCCTACAACTTGTTTATCTCCGCGCAGCGGAGGGGGGGCAGAGTGAAGGTAATTGCAGTCGAGGATGTGGAAGCGTTTGACCGGGAGTGGCAAGAGTGGGCCGGAGACGATAGTGGAGAGGCAAAACTGGAGGCGCTACGGGACTGCCTTCAGGAGTTGACGCCACGGGCTCGGTTGGCGCTGGAAAAGCGGTTCCGAGAGCGAGAGTCGCGAGCGAGTATCGCCGCGGCTCTCGGCATCTCGGAGCATGGTGCCAAGAACTTGATGCAACGGGCCAAGCACCTGTTGCGCGAGTGCATTGAGGGTAAGTTAAAGTGAGCGAAGAGTACGCCGACAGAATTCTGGAAGCCGGATTGGAGGAGGTCCTCGGCGGCCGCTATCCGCCCGACTTGACTTCCACCATTCTGCAGGCTTGGGAATCTCGACAGCAGGCCGCAACGCTGGCGGCCCGCACCGCCGAGGATGGCGCGATCTCGTTGGCCGCAGCAGTGCTGCCGATCGCGCCCCCGGTGCATCCGCTGGCCGAGCCCGCGCCGCCTCCGCTGCATGGCGAAGCGGTGGTGTGGGTCCAGCCGGGACGCCGCGCCAAGCGAGAACGCCGTAGTCCGTGGCTCACGCTGGCCGCAGCGGCAAGTTTCTTGTTGGTCGCAGGACTGTTGAGCGTTTATGCTGTACGTTATTTCGAACCGCCTGCCGGACGGGGGATTGCCCGGCCGGATAACGTGGTGCCAGGCCATGGCGGCGCGCCAACTTTTCGCCCGCTTTCTGACCTTCCCAAGCGGCCTCGCGGCTCGACTGGCACGCCCGGCCGATCGTCGGCATCGAATATGGTGCCGCCGCAGCTGGCTGCGATGCCCGCGGGCACCGCGCAGGCGGAATCCCCCACGCCATCCAACGCGGTGGAAACACCGGGGCGAAATCTTCTGCCGCGATCCAAGTCGGCCGATGGGGAAGTGATCGCTTTTATCAATGAAACCCTGAAACAGGGATGGCGCGAGCACAGCGTGACGCCGGCACCGCCCGCCACGGACGAGGAATGGTGCGGCCGCGTTTATCAGCGGTTGGTCGGCCGCCACCCCAGCAGCGACGAATGGAAGCTGTTCCAGCGGCAGCGCGGCAAGGATCAATCCCATCGCCGGGCGCTGGTCGACCGGCTGTTGGCAAGCGACGAACATGCCCGGTATTGGGCTCAGCTGTGGACGACGGCGCTGGTCGGCCCCGCAGCCGAAAAATCCGCTGGGGGCGAGTTCAGCCGCGATGCGTTGGCAAGTTACCTGGCCGAGGCGGTGCGGACGGACAAGCCGCACGAGCAGGTCGCATTCGAGTTGCTGACGGCGACCGGCGCTTCCAAGGCCGGGGCAAAGGACCACAACGGTGCGGTCAACTTTCTGCTGGCGGGAGCCAAGGACGACGCGGTGGCAGCGACCGACCGCACCGCGCGGGTTTTCCTGGGCAAGCAACTGGTATGCACCAGCTGTCACGATAACCCGGCCGGCGGTTTGAAGCTGGGGGATTTCTGGGAACTGAACGCGTTCTTCAGGCAGATGCAAGTCAAGCGCGACGCCACCTCGCAACAGGTTGTGTTGTCGGACGGGGACTATGCCGGCGCCAGCGGCGCGGCGAAGGACGCCGAACTGTTTTACCGACTGCCTGACGGCCGACTGGGGATGGCGTATCCCGAGTTCAACGGCCAGGCAATCTCGCACAGCGGCCTGGTCAGTGATGTCCATCGCCGGCGCGAACTGGCCAAACTGGTCATCGCCTCCGACGACTTCCACTTGGCGACCGTCAACCGCGTCTGGAGTTGGCTGCTCGGGTATGGATTCTCGCAGCCCGTCGACGATCTGGGACCGCACAACCCGCCGTCGCATTCCGAGTTGCTGGAGCGACTGGCTGGCGAGTTGGCCAGCCATGATGGTAATACGAAAGGACTGATCCGCTGGATCGTGCTCAGCGAGCCGTTTGGCTTGTCCGGCAAGCGGATGCCCGAAAGCTGGATGGACGTTCCGGAATCGGGGGGCCGCCCCCTGTTTGCGCGCTACTACTCGAAGGATAACGGCGACGGAGATGTGTCCCGGATGCTGGTCCAGGCGGTGCATCGGCGGCCTGTCACCGAGTATGCCGTTCCCGGCGCCTTGGCACGCCGCTCGTGGCTGCGGCCTGCCAACCAACCGCTGCAGATCATCGAAACGCACCCTGACAGCCAGTGGCTTGGTCCGGCTTGGCTGCCCCGTTTGGCGCGCAGCAGCTTGCCGCCGGAGAAGCGGATCGAACACGTCTTCTTGTCGGTCTTGAACCGTAGCCCGACGCCTCGGGAAATGACCGCCGCCAAGCTCGTCCTTGCGGATCGGCTGGGGGATCCCTCGGCGCTTCAGGAAATCTGGCGAACGTTGCTCGCCAGTCAATGACCGTACCGCGATGTGCCGTTTTCGACCTCGTGCGGTGTTTTGATTGTGTCCATTCGCTGCCACACACAAGAAAATTCTCGCAGCTACGACATATTCAAAAACGTGGATGCGTCACTAGAATAGCGGTACAGATCGCAATTACCTTTGGTCAATCTGCCCGGGAGATGATATTCCATGAGATTTCAGGTTCCTTTCGGTATGACGCGGCGGCATTTTCTATCGCATTTGGCTGGTGCTTCGGCGATGGTCCTGCCCGCTTTGACGTTCGGCAGTTCGATTCGCGCCCATGCGGCAGATCTGCAGAAGCGCCGCAAGGCGGCGATCATGCTGTGGATGGGTGGCGGACCGTCCACGATCGACTTGTGGGATTTGAAGCCCGGGACGCCGACCGGCGGGCCGTTCAAGCCGATCAGCACCAGTGGCGATTTGCAGATCTCCGAGCATTTGCCGCTGGTCGCCCAGCAGATGCAGCACTTGGCGGTCGTCCGTTCGATGAGCACTCGCGAGGCCGATCACGCCCGCGGCCGCTACTACCTGCACACCGGTTATGTACCCAACCCCAACATCCAGCATCCCAGCTACGGGGCCGTGATCGCTCACGAGTTGGCCGACCAGCGGCCGGAACTGCAGATTCCTCCCTTTGTGTGCGTCGAGGGAACGAGCGAGGGGCCGGGCTTTTTGGGTATGGCGTGGGCGCCGTTTACGGTCAGCAGCACGGGGCGCGTCCGCAATTTGGAGTTGGAATTGGACGAAGAGCGTCTGATGCAGCGGATGGCCGCGCTGGACTTGATCGAAAAGGGATTCATCCGGCAGAACCGTGGCTCGTCGGCGGACGATCACCAGAAGATCTTGAAGAAGACGCTGGACTTGATGACCAGCGAGCAGATGAAGGCGTTCAAGGTAACGACGGAACCGGAGGCGGTCCAGGAACGTTACGGCAAGACCAACCTGGGCCGTAGCTGCCTGATGGCCCGGCGTTTGGTCGAAGCCGGCGTGCCGTTCGTGGAGGTCGATTTCGGCGGTTGGGACAATCATCAGACCATTTTTCCGACGCTGACCAATCAAAAGCTGCCGGACTTGGATCGCGCGATGAGCGCCTTGGTCGAGGACCTGGACCAGCGCGGCTTGCTGCAAGACACCGCGCTGATCTGGATGGGCGAATTCGGCCGTACGCCGCGGATCAACGGCACCGCGGGCCGCGACCATTTTGCCCGCGCGTGGAGCGTCGTCGTGGGCGGAGCGGGAATGAAAGGCGGCCAGGCCGTCGGTGCCACCAGCGCGGACGGAACCACGGTTGAAACCGAGCCCTACACGTCCCAAGACGTGATGGCCTCGATCTGCAAGTCGCTCGGCATCTCGCTCGAAACCACCTTCACCAGCCGCAACGGCCGCCCGATGAAAATCGCCAACAGCGGCAAGGTGATTAAAGAGTTGTTTGCGTGACCGTCCGCGCGGCGGCGCGATCGACCTGGCTGGCCACAGAGGACGGCAACCTCGTATGCCTTCGCGTCCTGCTGCGACTGGCCTATGATCCGGAGTTGCTGGCCGGTATCCAGGTGGAACATGTCGTCAGCGCGTGGATGAACTCGGGCGATTGCTGGGCGTCTGGAAGAAGGGGGCGGATCGGCAAGCGCCGGCTCCCAGCGCGTGATCATGGGCGGCAACTCCAACAAGGCCCGGGGAATGCGCCGCAAGGCAGCGGAAGGCTGTTCCCACAAGGGGCCAACCCCTTGACTCACCGGGTTTCCGGCTTAGCCTCCATCCTGTGGCGGACGAGCATTTTCCTATCCCTTCCCGACGATGCCGACTGTTGGCCCGCATCCGCGGCGAGGTTTAGGAATTGTGCGCCGAGTAACCGATTCCGATGCGGTAGAAACCGGCGGTGCCTCGCCGTTGGTCAGTCAGAGGATTCGGACCGTCATCGATGTCGTAATTGGCTGCTCGCGTTCGCCAAGCTGTAGACACGGCGTCAAGGAAACTACGATCTCGTAGGAATTGCGTCTGACCCACCATCGAGGTGTCTGTCGGACGCGCACGCTGGCCTGGCTTAGCGGGAAGCGCGCCTCCTCGCCGGGCGAGAGCGATTCCCTGTCAGCGGACACGTACTGCTGGATCCACTCGTTTAGGAATCGCTCGTACTCTTCGGCTTCCGTAAACGATCCCTCGCGGTCTCGCACAATACTCGCCAAGTAGTGCATGAACCGGCTTACTGAGAGAGTGTATTCCAGTTGCGCTGCAAGGAACGCATCATCTGTGTCCGGTTGGTTGTCGTACAACTCCGGTCGATGGCATGAGGGAGCATTCACAAAGACAGCCATATTGGTTCGCGTGTAATGGCAGAGCGGAATGAATCCCAGTCTTTCCAATTCCCTACGACGGCGATCGGAGATGGCGATTTCGGTTGGACAAGTTTCGACAACGTCGCCTTCATCCGTCACACCTCGATGCACGGGCAAGTTTCGAACGAGACCACCGCGCTGCATGCCGTAGATTTCTGCGCACCATCCATGCCGATCGAAGGCTTCCGCCAATCGGCCCGCGAATGCGTAGACACTATTGCCCCAGAGCAGCCGCGCGGCAGCATCCGCCTCGACCTGCTCGTCAAGCTCGAATCTGCCGATGGCCGAGGCATCGTTGCCGTACGGCGCTCGCAGCAACATCCGGGGCAATACCAGGCCGAGGAATCTTGAGTCGGCATGTGAGCGAAGTTGGTTCCAGCGGTCGTACTCGAGGCTGTAAAATATCTTGACGAGATCACGGGGCGCGGCGAGATCGGTGAAGTCGTCGAAATAGAACATCTTTGGACTCGCCCCGGTCAGGAAGGGAGCATGGCAGGCGGCGGCGATCTCACTCATCCGTTGCAGCATGACCATGTCATCCGGGCCATGATCCACGTAAAAATCTCCGATCAGCGCCGCAAACGGCTGGCCGCCCAATAGTCCGAATTCTTCGGTGTAGACTTTCTTGAAGATCGCAGCTTGGTCAAACTCGCTGGCGCGCGCAAGGTCTTTTTTCAGCTCTTGCTTGGTGATGTGGAGAACACGGATGACGACGTCGGAATCGCGTGATGTGCGGCTGACAAGAAATTCAAGCCCACGCCATGCCGCTTCGAGTTGCTGAAACTCGGGCGCGTGCATGACGACACAAAGCTGGCGGGACAGGATCTCGTCGATTCGGCGCACGTGAGCTTCGATCATCGACGTGACGTCCCGAGACAACGGAATCGTGCCGCTGCTGAACAGGCGAAAGAACTCGGCGAGGAGTTCCGCGCCATGCTCCCTCGCGTATTCTGTGGCATCTGCCAAAGTCCGATTCGCGATCTCGTGGGCCAGTACGTCTTCGCCGGGATCCTCCTCGCCTTCGATCTCAGAAGACCGTGCGAAAACTCGGCGCTGAATCGCATCTTCCAGCTGATCGGTGAGCATGCCACGAAGATCGAGCAACTTCTGCCGGCGATCGAGCAGTTCGCGAAGCGGTTCGATCTGCCGAGCCACCGATTCGGGCTCGAAGTCGTCCATGCATTCGAACGCCAGTTCGACAGGAATCGGTTCCGTCTCCGCGCGGCTCGAAGAATCGATCCCGGCATCGGGCTCTAGGACCGATACGCTTTGAACATTCAAACGGAGCGTCGGACGGTACCGGCGAAGAACGTTTTCGAAATTATCGCGGTCGATCTTAATGAACTGACGCTCTCGCAACGGCCATTTCTGCTTCGCTTCCGGCGTAGGCCCAAGGAGATCTGCCAAGACCCCCAGCACAAACGGCAATTCACGGAGTACTGTATCGCCTCCGATATCAAGGGGGTAAGTGATTCGAACGCGAGACGTCGACTCACGGGAACGTGGATCGGCTTGCATGGGATCGTGCCCGGAAAAAGTCTAGAGGAATCGGGGGCTCGGCCTGGGGATCTGTCGTTGCCAGAGCGTAATGCTACCCTCGCTCGTTGCGGATGCCAGCAGATCCCCGTGCCCGCAACCGGCGATGAATTGGACGGCGCCACTTCCTGCGCATAGTGTCTTCGTCAGTTTTCTTCGCGACAAGTCCCAGATGCCGATCTTTCCATCGGCCGCGCCCGACATCAACAGCGATCCGTCGCTACTGAAGACGAGACTCAGAACGGAACGATCGTGCCGACCGTCCATCGTCTGGATTCTCCAATCGGGGCCTGTTTCCCATAGACTGACTCGCACTCCCCGTCCGGCAGCGGCCAGAATTCCGGCCGACGGCGATGCGCAATGGGCGTAGAGCGGGCAGATGGCGGTCGGGATCGTACGTTTCAGGGTCACCGAAGCTATGTCCCAGAGTCTTATCCCGCGCCCGGCGCCCGCGCTGGACACCACTCCCGGCTCGACGAATGCCAGCGAGTAGATCATTCCGTGATCGGCCTTCCAGGTCTTCAGGCAGCTACCATCCCGGGTATCCCAAATCCGGATCGTATCGGAGGCATCCGCCGACGCGAGCAAGTCGCTGTCAGGATCAAACGCGAGCGTCATGATCGCCGTATCGTGTCCCACCAGTTGTTCACGCACGGAGCGTTGAAAGAAATTCCAGACAAGGATCGTGCGGTCGGCTGCCGCAGAAGCGAGCCAGGCGCGACGCTGGTGGAAAGCGAGGGCTCGAATCGGACCATGATGAGGCGTCGCGACGCACTGTTCATCGAAAGTCATGGGATCCAGGATGGTAAACGTGGTCCCCGGTCCAGAAACAACGAGGTGTCGTCCGTCGGGACTGAACGCTCCCGCAAACACGTTGCCCCGCGTCTGCCATCGTCGTTTGAGCGAGTATTCCAGAGCCGTCGCGGGCGGTGCCGAGCCCTCGTCCGAAGCTGGCGCTTCCCCGTCTGGAGCCTCGGCAGATTCAGCCGCGGCGGCACGGTTTGCTTCCAGTCTCCGGCGGACTTCGCGGATCAAGTCCTTGATCTGCGGGGCATCTTCTGATCCATCCCAGTTGGAGAGATCCGCGGCCTGCAAGGACTGGAAGCCTAGTGGAGGGAGCACGTTTTCCACACGAAGCGGAACAAGGAGCTTGCGACCCCGCGCGATTTCGCATTCCTCAGCAACCCAGTAGGATTTGATAGACGCACGTGACCAGGCAACGACAACGCAGCTCGCCCTGGCCAATTCCTCGGTGATCATATCCCGCCAGACCCTGCCGCTGGGAATCTCGCGGTCCCAGAAGACGGTCCAACCTTCCGACTTCAGAACCTGCACGATGGGCCGCACGAGCTCATGGTCGTGCGTGGCATAGCTGAAGAAAATGTCCGACATGCGCGGCCAGTCCCTCTGATTCTCCAACCTTCAGCCATCGAGTGAATCTCGAATTGCCACAAGACCGACTGCGTATTCGTCAGCTAGCAAGCAATCACCTCGCCGAATTGCGACGCCTCGCCGCGATTCTCGCATGTCGCCGACGGGGCCGCAAGGGGACGCACGTCACCATTCCGCACACGGAACTAGAAGGCCCCACGATGCGGCAAAGCGTACGTGACGTTCGTTTCATTGATCGTGATGAAACCGGCAGCTTGCAGCGACTTCAGCACCGCGTTTACTTCTTCTTCATTGAGTTGCTTTTGGAAAAGGGAGTTGATTGTGCTGGCAAGTGTCTTGAGTGTGCGCGGCTTCGACTCGCCCCGTTGTTGAAGGTTACTCACCACGAGACTGACCTTGTCCGGAATACTCTTGGCATTGGATGCCTTCAGTAACGGGATTTCCGAGACGTCCGTCCGTCGGGCGACGTGCACCTTTCGTTCCTTGAGGTGCTGGACGAGACGGTCAAACCCGGTGTCTTTGGAGATGATGTGAAAGAAGGCTGTCGGCTCTTGCGCGGAAAGGTGGCCGATGTAGAAAGCAATGTGAAAGTCCAGCGCGTTGCATCCGTTGCCCGCGATCTTTACGTATTCGGCACGTGAACCGAGTCTCTGCAAAGCTGCCGCGGTGTCGAAACTCAGCTTACTCTGATTCGCTCCAACGAATACCAGGACTCGGAAGTGCTCGGCTTCCAACCCAGCGAGGGACGAAGGCTGGACATTCTCGAAGTCGATTAGGACGTAGTTCGTTCGCATCGGTTGAGCAGACATGGTTCTGTAAAGCTCACGACCAGAATAACGAGGCGGCGACGACGAAGGCAACCAGCCCGGATCGCTAGTCCGTTCACTCTTGTGCAGCCTTGCTTTGCACGATCAGTTCCGCCAACTGCGCCCGGACCCGCTCGTACGCGGCCGGGTCTTCGTTCCAGACGAACCACGATTCGGCCAAGGGGGCGATGATCCGGTCGGCCTCGTCCGCCTTGCCGGCACGCTGCAGGATTGCCAAGTACTCGTAATCCTCGATCGAATCGCGGAACGCCTTGAGCCGCAGGCTGGGAGCGATGCCGTCATAGCCCGTTGCGCGGCCTGGATACAGCAGGCTGCCTTCGCCATTGTACAAAGGGCCTTTGCCATCGGTCCGCCGATCCAGCGTCTGGGGATCGGTCCAGGGATCGTCGACTTGCCGCCAGAAGGACATGTCGCCCCAATACAGGATGCCGGTCATGTGGTGGCGCCAAGCGATCCACGCCGGCACGCGGTAGTTCAGTAGCGGAAAATCAGTGTGCCACCAGGGCGTGCGTTTCGCCTGGCACAAGGCCGTGTACGTCCAAACCGTTTCGCCCAACGCCATCCGTTCGGCGGCCGTCTGCGGATCGTGCAGCGGAAACAGCGGGCACCAGATGTCGATTGCGCCGTACAGGTCGCCCCAAGCCGGATCTTGGGTCTTGGTCTGTTCCACGACCAAGACCTTGACCACGGACTTGGCCTCCCGGATCGCCCGGCCCCAGCGCTGCACGTACCGGTACTCGTCTGCCTCGTTCGGTTCGTCTTTCAGGTAGGTGTAAAACGTAATGAAAGGACGGTCCAGGCGGGCCGCCGCTCGGTCCCAAGCCCGCAACCAGGCGTGCAGCCGGTCGCGTTCGGCTTCGGGATTCTGGACCGCGCTGCTGGGATGCACGATTTGGATTGCGTTGACGTGGTACCGGTCGACGAATTCCCGCAGGGCCTGAATTTGTTCCTCGGGGATGGCGTAGCTGCCATCCGCTTGGGCCACCGGCCCCAGCGGCCCCGGAGGCGTGGCGTTGATGCGGTGCTCCGTCAGCAGCTGGGAACACTGACGATCGACGGCTTCCCAGTCGGCGGGCTCCGTGTCTTTGCTCTGTTCGGACCGCCTGCGGTAATAGCCGCGCAATTGCCTTGCGGGCGAGCCCAAGGCGGTAGCCAAGGTCGAGACGCGCGGCAACGCAAAATCCCAAACTTGCAGCGTCACGGGCACGTCCACAAGGTGGCCATCGGCAGCGGTTACCTGCCAACTCCCGTGGTACTCGCCCGGCTTGGCCTCCGGCGGCACGAACAGATCGATCCAGAATCCGTGCGTTTCCTCCGCCGGCAGATCGAACGGCACCGCCGTCAGTCGCGCACCGCTCAAAGCCCGGCCGGACAACGGATCGGCCAGCGGGATCAGCGCGTCGGGATACCAACCGGGCCGGAATTGTTCGTTGCGGTGGGTGGCGTCCGTCAAGTGCAGTTGGTGCTGCCGGTACAGGCGGGCGTTTTCGGCCTTCCAAACCTGTCCCTCCAGACCCACGAGGTCGTGCGGAATGACATGGATGCCGGTGATCGGCGAACCGGCCCGCATTAGAATCTGGAAACTGCGCCATTCATTCCTGGCGGCGGCAATCCGAACGGCGAGGTCCGCCGCCGCGGGGTCTTCGCGGAGCACACGGCGCGTCTCCGCCGTCGTCCAAACTTGCCAATCCGCAGAGGCGACGCTGACAAGGCACAGCATCGACAACAACGCCATCGAGACAATCCGTCGTGGGATCATGTTGCTGACTCCGATGACTGAGGGGGAGTTGCTTGACCGTATGGTGGGCTCAGACGTACAGAATTCAATTTTGCCGGATATAGACTACCCACATGGTTAGCGGCTTGCGCGGCAAAATTGAATTCTGTACGTCTGAGCCCTTGCTCTGCGCCCGCAGGCACCTTTAGGACCGCAGGATGTCGGCCGCATGCCGGGCGGCGCCCAGCAAGCCGGTTTGATCGTTCAGGATCACGCGCACCGGCATCTCCTGTAGCCGGTTCCGCAGGCGGCCTTTCTTCAGGAAGGCATTCATGAACAGGTCGGTCGTTTTCAGGCGGCTGAGGATCTTGACCGGGATCCCCCCGCCCAGCCAAACGCCGCCGGTAGCCATGTAGTTCAACGCCATATTGCCGGCCTCGGCGCCGAACAGTCCGATGAACAGATCCAATGCCTGTTCGCACAGCGGCGAGCGGTTGGCGAGCGCCGCCTGCGAAATCACCGCCGCCTGATCGGACTTCGCCAGTTCAGCGGCCAGCCAGGACGGTTCGTCGCCGCGCCCCGTGTCCCGCAGAAAGCGATAGATGTTGACCAGGCCCATTCCCGATACAATCCGCTCGTAACTCACATGCTCGAATTCCTTGAGCAGAAAACTCAGCAACTCGATCTCCAGTTCGTTCCGCGGGGCAAAGTCGGCGTGCCCGCCTTCGGTGGCGATCGGATGGTACTGCTGTCCGTCCCAATACATACCGGCTTCGCCCAGACCGGTTCCCGGCGCGACGACCACCGCATGGCCGGTCGCATCGGGCGCACCGGGATTGAGCACTTCGATGTCCCGCGGCTGCAGGCAGGAAACCCCGTACGCCATGGACTCCAAGTCGTTGATGACCCGCACGTGGGCAATCCCCAGGGCGCCGGCCAGTTCGCGTTGGTCGACGACCCAGGTCAAGTTCATTGTCGCGCAGCGGCCATTCTTGACGGGCCCCGCACAGCCAAAGCAAGCAGCAGCGACCGAGGCGGGATGCTCCCGGAGGAACTGTTCCACAATCTCGTGAAGTCCTTGATAGCGGCGGCTGGGATACGTCTGCAGCGTCCCCATTTGGAATTGCCCCGCGTCGTCCGTGTCGACGAGCGCCAAGCGTGTATTCGTGCCGCCAATATCGCCAGACAGGATCATGCCGGGGCCTTTCATTCGCAGGACTTAAGTGGCCTTGCCTGATTTCGGAAGTTCCAACAACCAAAGCTTGTTCAGGTACGCTATCCAGCCCTATAAATGTGCCAAATAGGTTGGAGTCCACGCTTCAGCGTGTAACTGCGGCGGGCCTCGCCCGCCCGGGCAGCCTAAAGGCTGTACTCCAACTGAATCGTCTGCCAACTTTTCTTGAGCAATCCGACCTTTACAGGGGTGGGACCGTTATCCTAACAAGAAACATCCCCCAAAGGGAATGGCAATGGCTCAATTCCGTCGCCCAATCGCACCGGCCTACGTTCCGCGATCGACTGGTTCCCCGCCTTGACCACCAGCACCGCGGCCTTGCCGTCCCGGCCCCCGGCGCGAGGCTCGCGGTTCTCCAGGATGCAACGCACAAAGTCCTCGTCCTCGGCCCGGTAGGCATCCAGGAACAGGTTCATCCAGCTTTGTACAACGGCCGCTTTCGAGCCGTCGGCGGTGTGACTGACCACCGAATTGGCAGCCAGACTGCCGACGGTGATCAGTCCCTTTTCGCCCAGGATTTCGCAACGCGCGTCGTATCCGTACTTGACGCCCTGGGCCCCGCTGATCGAACCCTGCATACCGTTGCGCATCCGCGCGGCGAGGATCACGTTGTCGTAGAAGTCGGGGTATTGCTGACGCGCTGCGGGCGAGCGATAGTTGCCGCCGATGGCGTACACCTCCTCGAATTCGCTGCCCGTGAACCACCGCAAGCTGTCGATGTCGTGGCTGTTCACTTCGGCCAGCGGTCCCAGGCTCGTTCGGATATCGTACATCCAGGGCTTGGGCGTCGTCGGCCCGTGCGTCAGCGATTTGACCAACACGACCTGACCGATTTCGCCCGCGTCGACGCGCTGTTTGGCCGCCACGAATCCGGCGTCGAACCGCCGCATGAAGCCGATTTGCAGCTTGACCCGTGCCGCTTCGGCCGCCGCGATCATCTCGTCGCATTCCCCGGCGCTGGTCGCCATGGGTTTTTCGCACAGGATGTGTTTGCCCGCCTGCGCGGCCGCGACGACGATCGTTCGGTGAAACGTGGTCGGAGTCGCCACCAGGACGGCGTCGACGCGAGGATCCGCCAGGGCTTGGGCGTGTTCGGCGTAAGCCGTATCCAACTGCAATTCCCGGCAGGCGTTCTCGCGGGCCTCCGCCACCGGTTCGACCAAGGCGACCAGCCGCGCTCCGGCGATGCGGCCGGCCGCAAAGTTCCGGGCGTGAATCATGCCCGCTCGTCCACTGCCGATGACACAGATACCCAGCATGGAAGGACCTAACCGCGCGTTTACGAGTTGCCGTTGCTAAACACCGTTCGAGAAATAAGTGGCGTAAGCTTCCAGCTTGCGGTGCTTACATCTGCCGCAAGCTGGAAGCTTACGCCACGGAAAAATCGGACAGTCATTTCTCGAATGGTGCTAGCCGATGTCGAAGGATCATCGTTTGGCATCGTTTTACCAGAGCGCGGACGGATTGAGGATGGGGCGTGCTTAGCCCGGCAGCGGCTCGATGGTCACGCGCAGCGGCAGGGCGCCCAGGGCTGACATCCTGGGGTCCGGCCCGCACGAGCGGACTTGATCGGCTTTGAGTTCCGCCACTTCCAGGCTGCCCGACCAGATCGCGCTCCGCCCGGTCTCGTGGGCTTGCAGCGTCAGCCGCTCCGCCTTCAGCCGGTCGTAGTGGAACACTTTGCGCAGCACCTCGATCACAAAATCGAACCCGTTGACGTCGTCGTTGTGCAGCACGACGGCATACGGCGGCTGCCGCTTGGTGGCATCCTGGTCCCTGGTGGCGGACCTGGGCCGGGTTTCTTTGTCCGGCAAGGTCTCGACGGGATGGTTTTCGACGGCTGCAGATTTCATGGTCAACCCGCGATTCGAACACGGACTTTGTGGAGCCACGGTGGCCAAAAATTCTACCGCCGCGGGGCGGCCCCGGACAACCACCCCTGTCAAGGTGCGAACCTTGAACTCCCACACCTTGCGCCGTAGGATACCGGGGAAACCGAACCTGTGCAGGCATGGCCGATTCATTTCCCGTGGCCGACGAAACAAGTGTTGACATGAACCCATCCGGCCCGCCTGATTCCAAGCATGGTCTGCTGTACGGCTTGGCCGCGTATGGCCTGTGGGGGCTGATCCCGCTGTACTTCAAGTCCGTGGCCGGTGTCGCGCCGCTGGAAGTGTTGGCGCATCGGGCGCTGTGGTCGTTTGCGATGCTGGCGATGCTGATCGGCTGGCTGGGCCGCTGGGCGGAATTGCGCCGCGAACTGCGCAGTCCCCAACTGTTGGCAATGCTGTCCCTGACCTCGCTGCTGATTGCCGTCAACTGGCTCACGTTCATTTACTCCGTCATCACGCGCCAACTGCTCCAGGCCAGCCTGGGCTACTTCGTCAACCCGCTGGTCAGCGTGTTGTTGGGAGTGGTCTTTCTGCGCGAGCGGCTGCGGCCCCGCCAGATCGCCAGCATCGCCTTGGCGGTGTTGGGCGTGATCGTCCTGGCGACGCTGGTCGGCCAGTTGCCGTGGATTTCGCTGACGTTGGCCTCCAGTTTTGCGCTGTACGGACTGTTGCGCAAAGTCATGCCGGTGGACGGGATGGTCAGTCTGACCGTCGAGACGTTCGTTTTAGCGCCGTTCGCCTTGGCTTACCTCGGCTACCTTGCCGTTTGCGGCCAGCTGACCGGGGACACGCCGCCGGCGCTCGGCCTGCTGATGCTCAGCGGCCCGATCACCACCGTGCCGCTGCTGTTCTTCGGCGCCGCGGCCCGCCGCCTGCGGCTTTCGACGCTGGGCATCCTGCAGTACGTGACGCCCACCGGCCAGTTCTTGCTGGCGGTCCTGGCGTTTGGCGAGCCGTTTTCAACGCCACAGTTGCTGAGCTTCGCCTGCATCTGGACCGCGGTGGCGATCTATACGGCCGACTCGTATCGCGCGGCGAGGCGGATCCGAGCCGGGCGGATCGACGCGTTGGGGAGGGACACCTGAGATCTGTTACCCATGCCCCCGGCACGCCAGACCTTGACGGCCTATTATCACGGCGGAGCGCGATGACTAAAATCCAAGCAACACGTTAAACCTGGAGGCCGTTATGAAACGGTACGCGAAGAACGTTGGGTGGATCGTCCTGGCTTTGTGCGGATCGGGGACCTCTGCGCTGCCGAGTTGGGGCCAGGCACCAGGCGACACGGGGCCCGCGCCGCTGTTTGCAATGCAGGATTTGTTCGAGTCCGTCCGCATCCCGAACGTCGTGGTGACGGCGGACGGCACGGTGCTGGCGTTTGCCGGCAGCGGCAAATTGCTGCGCCGCAGCACGGACTCGGGCCGGACCTGGACGCCGGTGCAGACGGTAGGCCCGGATGCCGGCGGCAGCGCAGTCGTCGACGAGACCACCGGCGACGTGCTGGTGGTCGATTCGCGCAAGGGCCACCTCTGGAGAAGCCGCGATCAAGGAAGCCGCTGGGAGCGGGAAGCGATCACGGTCAAGCCCAATCCCCTGGGGCATGGCACGCCGGACGGCGTCCCGGTGCAGACCAGCTGTTCCGAGTCGGGGGTGACGCTGCGTCACGGCAAACACCAAGGCCGGCTGCTGATGCCCGCCCGCGTCCAGCCTCCTTTGGGCAACAACGATCAGGAGTGGTGGCCGTACAACTACAATACGGCGATTTTCAGCGACGACGGGGGCAAGACCTGGCAGACCAGCGCGCCCGTGCAGAGCGGAACCGGCGAAGGCACGCTGGCCGAGTTGTCCAACGGCGACATCTACTACAATTCCCGCTCGCACATGTCGGTGGACCACCGTCGGCGCATCGCCTGGAGCTACGACGGCGGCGCCATGTTCACGGACTGGCAAGTTTGCGAGTACCTGTACGAGGTCGGCCAACCGCATTACTTCCGGTACGGGCACAAGCCGAGCTACGGCTGCAACGCCGGCTTGGTGCGACTGCCCCTGGAGGCGACTGGCGGCAAGGACGTGTTGCTGTTCAGCACGCCCGACAGCAAAGGCGGCCCGCGCGTGCGGATGACGGTCTGGGCCAGCTTTGACCGGGCCGCGACCTGGCCCGTCAAGCGGCTGGTGTACGAAGGTCCCAGCGCCTACTCGTCGCTGGCCGCAGGCAAGGACGGGACGCTGTACGTGCTGTTCGAACGCGGCGAGGAAAAGCTCTACGAACGCGTTTCCGTGGCAACCTTCAATCTGGCGTGGCTCACCGAAGGCCAGGACTGGCGGGGATTTCTGCCGAGCGAGGCCGTTGAATGAAGTTAGGCCTTCGGGAATAGTATCTGTCACGGCTTTCAGGCTAGTGTTACAATGCGCCCGATGGGCGGGGCAAATTCAGCCGAAGAATATTGGGCTTGGCAACTGTTGCACACTCCCGCGGCCCCAAACCCACGCCCACGGACTCAAGATGACTGTTCGACGAATCAACGCAGATAAGCCCCACCTCTGGAAAGCCGACATCGCGGCTTCGGTTGACCAGTTCAACCAGTGGTTCATGCAATTTGCACCGGAGACGTTCCGTTCCACACGAAGCAAAACTACTGGGCATGTCAAGGCCGCCTTGCTCGCCACCCGCGACCTGCGTAGCCTTGACCCCGCGACGCTCAAGGGCAATCCGGGCGCACTCTCTACTCTCCGCATGTGTACGGCCCCGCCACTGGCCGTAGACCGCTTGATTGGTTTGGCCGAGGCGAGCAAGAACCTTGTCAAGCGGATGGAAAGCGGCAAGCTCCCGACCAGGATGGACGCCGCTGATTTGGATGCGGAATTGAGCAAGATCTGTCGTATCATTTCACGGTTGCTGGATCGCGACATCTTCCCGTGGCTGGACGGCGCGACAGCGCCGACCGAGCGCGATCGCGACCGAGCCTCCACGATCGTCGCTGACCGTTTGTGCAGCGCCGTGGCAAATCCGATCGTGCGAAACGCACAGGAACAGAGGCAACTGAAGCTCGTGGGCGATTGGCTGAACGACCGAGGCTATCGGAAGCAAACGCACCCCAGTGGCAAGCCGCTGACCGAAATGGAACCAGGAACATACGCGTTTCGCATGAACCTTGCGGTCGGCAGGACGCTCAAGGTGAACATCCCGGTTGACGTGGTGATCCAACCGAAGAAGCTCCGCAAGGATCGCCTGCCAATTCTGATCGAAGCCAAGTCGGCGGGTGACTTCACGAACACCAACAAGCGTCGTAAAGAAGAAGCCACGAAGATCCACCAGCTTCAAGCAGCCTTCGGCTCGACCGTGCCATTCGTTTTATTCTTGTGCGGCTACTTTGGCAGCGAGTACCTAGGCTACGAAGCGGCCGAAGGCATTGATTGGGTCTGGGAGCATCGCATCGACGATCTTAAGAAATTGGGGCTTTGAATCGCATGCCCATTTGCCAGGACAATTCCGTTGAGTCACGCCGACAAGAGCTACAGGCGGAGATCGACGCGCGGAAATCGGCATTGGAACGAAATCGCCTTGGCCAATTCGCGACGCCAATTGGCCTCGCGATCGAGATTGCTCGCTACGTCGACTCAATCTTCGGAAGAACGAAGACCTGTATTCGCTTTGCCGACCCTTCGGTCGGCTCGGGCAGCTTCTTTTCGGCGGCGCTTGCAGTTTTTGGCCCCAATCGGATCAGCACCGCCATCGGAGTCGAACTCGATCCTGCGTTTGCCGACGCCGCCCACAGTCTGTGGGCCGATGCTGGGCTGAATGTGGTGCGAGGCGATTTCACGCGAGTCATCGCCAACGGCTCAAGCCTACCCGCGCCCAACATTGTCCTGGCGAACCCGCCCTATGTTCGCCACCACCATATCGGCCGAGAGGACAAGGAACGCCTGCAACGTCTTGCACTCAAGATGACGGGGATTGATGTCAATGGTCTTGCGGGTCTGTACGTCTACTTTGTTCTGCTTGCCACTGCGTGGATGGAAGACGATGGGATCGCCGCGTGGCTGATCCCGTCAGAGTTCATGGACGTCAACTATGGCGCTGCCCTCAAACACTTTCTCACAGATCGCGCGACGCTGATCCGCGTCCACCGTTTTGACCCCGACGACGTTCAGTTCGGCGACGCCCTGGTGTCGTCGGTCGTATTGGTATTTCGTAAGACGCCGCCCGCCGCCACCCACACCGTCGAATTCACTTTCGGCGGGACGCTGGCCGAACCGCATGCCCGCGACCTCATCTCCCTCGAACAATTGCGTGAAGCCCGTAAGTGGACTGTGTACCCGAGTCACGCCAAGAATGACCGGCACACGGTCAGCGACGGCAAAGGACCGACGCTCGGCAACTTCTTCCGCGTCCAACGGGGCATCGCCACCGGCTGCAACAAGTTCTTCATCCTCGACCGCGCCGATGCGAACAGGCGAGGACTTCCAGAACCGTACCTCCGCCCAATTCTGCCCAGCCCGCGACACCTCAAGACCACGATCATCGGTTCTGACGATGATGGCTACCCACTCATCGAGCCGCAATTGTGCGTCATCGATTGCGACCTGCCCGAGGCGATGGTTGAGGCCAAGCACCAGGATCTCTGGAAATATCTGCAAACCGCCCAGACGCTTGGGATCATGGATGGCTATCTGGTGGGTAAACGCAGCCCGTGGTATAAGCAGGAACAGCGCGAACCCACCCCATTCCTCTGCACCTACATGGGCCGTGGTTCCAACGACAAGCAGCCGTTTCGCTTCATCTGGAACCGCTCGAAGGCGATTGCCACGAATCTGTACCTCATGCTCTATCCGCAGAACGAACTCGCGGCGATGCTTCGCTGTCATCCGGAGCGTGCCGAGGCTGTCCATGCTTTGCTGCGGCAAGTAACGGGCCATGAGCTACGAGGCGAAGGCCGCGTTTACGGTGGCGGTTTGCACAAGATTGAACCATGCGAACTGGCACGCATTTCCGCAGCTTCGTTTGTCGAGCGGTGGCCGGAACTCGACGCCAACGTAGCGCGACAGAGACGGCTTTTTGACTAAAGTTCCGGCCGTGGTTCGCGCGGATCAACGAACCTCGCAAGTCTTCTTTCTCCCGCACGGATTGGACTCTACGGGTATCTGACCTCGTGTGGTAGATTACTCCGCTCCAAAATACTCGCAAAACACGTCGGCGAGTTGCCGGCCGTACTGCTTCCAATGCTCGGCGGTGGGAACGTCGTCCAGCCCGGCGATGTGATTGGCGTTCAGCTCGTGGATGCAGGCCGCAATACCGTAGCGGGCCAGCAGCCCCTCGCCGATGGTCCCGGGATTGCGGAAACTGCTCTTCGTGCTGCCTTCGGTGAACCAGGTCTTTGCCCGCAGGAGCTGTTCGAACCGTTCCATGCGGACGACGTATTCCTGAAGCTCGTTGGCCCCGATCTCGGGGCGGCTGACGTGCAGCCGACCGCCCGCATCGTTATGGAAGTCGATCGCCAGGTCAGGCCGCTTTCCTTGCGCGACCAGCGTGTCGAGCCATTTCTCCAACGCGGCGTTTTCCGGGGCCAGTTCCGGGTCGGCGGGTTGGGCCCAGTTGCGGTTCAGATCCATGCCGCGCAGGTTGAACCGCGTGCGGCCCCGGGCCACGCCGTCCTTGTTGGCCATAGGCAGGACGTACACGCAATACCGTTCGAGGTACCGCCGGGCGTCATCATCGCCCTGCAGCAGCCGCCGGATCAGCCCTTCGACGACCCAATTGCCGCCGGGTTCCCAAGGGTGGGCCCGCGCGCGGAGCAGGACGCGGTGCGGCGCGTCCGGCTTGCCGACGCGGATGATTTCCAACTCGCGCTGCTCGACCGTGCGGCCGATCGGGGTGATCTCGACCAGGGGCTGGCCCCCAATATCGGCCTTCAGCTTGTCCAGGTCGGACAGACGATACGGCTCCAAGCGAGCCACATACAGCGAAGGGCCTTGCAGATGAACGCGGAGCTTGAGCCAGTTTGGCTCAGCCGGCTCGGCCGGGATCGCTCGCCACTGTATGCCGTCGTCGGAGACGAACGAAATCGTCGCTTCAGGAACCGGCTTGCTGAGGACTCCGTTCCAGACATTGGCGAACGGCCCCAGAATCAGCGTCAAGTCAGAACCCGGCTCGGCCTCGACGCGAAACAGCCAATGCCCATTGGCCCGATTCGGCGACGCTCGTTCGTGGTCGTAGACCAGGTGGACCTGCACGGCCCCGTCCGGCAAGACCTCCCACCACAGCGGCGAGGCGTTCTCGAACTCTGTGCCGATAAAGCGGAGCGGATGGGGGACAGCAACGGCCGACGGTGGGGGTTCTCCCGCGTCGGTGGACCCCGCCACGCAGCAGATCAAGGCGGCACTGAACAGGACCATTACCAAGCAACAGCGTGTCACGTCAGAAATCCTCCTTACTCAGATGGTCATTCCAAACAGTTTCCGAATATACGCCGCATTCCGTTTCGCGTCGGCCACGGCATCCTTGGACGGGTTGGAGGTTTCCAGCACGATCCAGCCCCGGTAGCCGATGTCGCGGATGGCCGCCGCGATGGGCTCGAACTTCACCTCGCCCTCGCCCAGGTACTTGGGGCCGTCCTTGAAATGGAGCATGGCGATGCGTCCCTTGAGCAAGCGGATTTCCGCGGGCACGTCATAGCCATTGCGCGTCGAGTTGCCCACGTCGTAGTAGATCGCGACGGACTCCTGCCCGATCCGGTCGAGGATCTGAAGGTTCTGTTTCGCGGACAGCGTATTCTCGATGGCCAGGATCACGCCGGCTTGCTTGGCACGAGGCGCGGCGGCCTTCAACCGCTCGATCACCACGTCCACGTCGGCCCGCTTCAGTTGGTCGCCGTCCAGCAGACTCCCCTTGCCGAAGAACGCCACCAGGATGACTCCCGCGCCGAGATCCTTGGCCGCGTCGATACTCTGTTCGAGCCAGGCCGGGCCGCGCGGATCGCTGGCCAGCGGATTCGAGTTCAGCAGCCCCATCATGAACGACGAAATCACCAGGCCGGTCTGTTTCATCTCGTCCTTATACCGTTGACGAACCGCCGGATCGGCGATCTGCAGTGTGTCCGCCGGTCCCCCGACGCCAATCTCGACGCCATCCAAGCCGGCCCTTTGGGCGTCCAACAATCCGATCCGGCACGACCCGATGCGGATCCTTGGGGCGGAGTCCGCCGCCATCGCCTCGGTCAGCCACGCCGAAGCCCAGACCCCGCACCCCAGCCCGGCCGCCGCCTTGAGCATCGTCCGCCGATTCATCGTCCGATCGTTCGCCAAGTCCCGGTTGTCCATCATGTTTCGGCTCCCGCAAGAAAGTATGAACGTACAAACGCCTCCCCGATTGTAGCCGATTCGCCGATCGCGAGGGATAGGCGAGGCTCGGGCAGGCGGGGCTCGGGCAAGGATCGGCGAATCAATGACCGTCGCATTGTCGCCTTTCGCTCCGCGAAAGGGCGTACTTTCGCGGAGCGAAAGACGACACTTGTTTCGTCGCCAGTCCCAAGTGTCGGACAACAGGCTCGGTTAGGACCGCTGGCCCCGCCATCCCGGTCCTCGCCGCTGTCAAAGCGGCGAGGATTCTGGAGCCGATATCGGCAATCTTGTGTCGGTCCTTGCCGCGGGCTTTTTTCCCATGCTGCCGCATGATACGCTGACGTTTCGACGAATGAACCAGGATCCAAAAGCGTTGTCGCTCCGTGGGAGAAGTGCCATGATCGTCAGCTTTCGCCGATTCGAGTTAAGCGGACTGTTGCTGCTTGCCGTCATGGCGACATCTTCGGCCCGCGCCGAAGAACCAAGTCCAGCGGCTGTGGCGGAAGCCGCGCGCATCACGAAGCAGGGCGGCCTGGCGTCGCAGTATGCGGGCGACGAGGGCATCGAGCGCGACCCGCGGGTCTTGTTTGTCGACGATTTTGAAACGGGGACCGTGAAAGAAATCGGCCAGCGCTGGGGAAACATCGAGAAGCAGGAGCAGATTGCGTCCAGCGACGATATCCATGCCGGTTCGCCGGGGGTCAAATCGCTGCACATCCGCCACAACGGGCACTTGTTCACGCACACCCGAGGCGTCGATACGATGTTCGCCCGGTTCTATGTCAAGTTCCACGCACAGACCGGCTACGTCCATCACTTCGTCCATTTGGTGGCCGATCGCACGCCGGAGCCGTGGCCCAAGGGCGGCGCCGGCGAGACGCCGCCGGGCGACGCCAAGTTTTCGACGGGCATCGAGCCAACGGGACGCTGGGGCAAGTTCCCGCCGCCGGGCGTGTGGAACTTCTATACCTACTGGCACGAAATGAAGACCAAGTGGGGCTCGGTGTACGACGGCAAGCAGGTGCCGATCGAACCGGGCCGGTGGTATTGTGTCGAGGTGATGCTGAAGGCGAATTCCGCGCCCGACAAGGCCGACGGCGTGCAAGCATTCTGGGTCGACGGCGAACTGTACGGGTGGTTCGATGGGTTCCGCTGGCGGACGACGGACAAGTTGAAGATCAACAGCTTCTGGCTGCTGTTCTACAACACCGACCAACCGGCTCGGCACAACAACGACCCGCACCCGGAAAGCCGCAAAATGGAAGTCTGGTTCGACGACGTAGTGGTCGCGACCGAGTACATCGGGCCCGTCCAGGGACGGCCGGCCAAGGGCAAGAAACGGGCCGAGCCGTCCCGCAGCGCGCTGCAGACGCCGGGGTTGCTGATCGCCGAGCCGTCCACGTCGGTGTTCGCGGAGCGATTTGAGAAGTCTGAGATCCTGGAGTGAGTGGAGGAAGGACATTGATGATCTATCGCTTGACCGGAACGGCGCGGGTTCGCGCGATGTTGCTCGGCATCGCCCTTGGCCTGCTCAGCGGACGGCTGGCTTCTGCAGCGCAGTCCCTGATCGTCGACGTGCAGGAGACAGCCGGGATCCGGCGGTTCCAGTATCCGGTGGCGGTGAGGGTGCAACTGTCCGACCCGGTGGCTCGCGAGACGGGTTTTCAATTGTTGCTGGACGATCGACCCATGCGCGCGCAATTTCGCCCCGCCGAACAGGGCGATTCCGTGGCCGGATGGTGGCTCGATTTTCCCGTGGATCTGCTGCCCTATCAGTCGTTGGCCTACCGCGTGGAGTATGGGGCTGAGACGCCCGCCGGCCCAATCGCGAAACGCGGGTATGAGCTGATCGAATCGGAAGTCTTGTTTCAAGTCGTCAACGAGCCGGCCATCGCGTGGAGTGTCGATCGCCACTTGACGGGGCTGCTGCGATCGGTCCGATCCGGGGACCTCGAATACCTGCGGCCGGATTCGCTGGGACTGTTGCTGACCGACCGCAGCGGGAAGGAACACGCCGTGGGTGGCAACCGGGGCGCATGCAAAGTGACATCGAGCGTGGTTCGCCAGGGCCCGCTGGCCGTGGGAATTCGGTTTGAGATCATGGAAGGGAACCCGGAACTTGCGGGCGTCCGTTCGACGGTGGATCTCGTATTTCCCGTCTCCAAGAGCTGGGTCGAAGTGGACTGGCGAGTCGCTGATCCGCAAGGCAGACTGGCCGGGCTCGGAGCACAAGTCGACCTGAACCTGAACGAGCCGACGCGTGATTTGCCTACGCTGGTTGACTTCGGCGCGACGAATCTCGTGTATGCATTCTTACCTCCGGGTCAGGACGCCGTGCTGCGAAGCGAACCGACCGGCGCCGGGCTGCACGCGGTGAACGACGGCCCGCCTCCGGCCTGGGAAATCCTGCGGGGACCGTCCGATCGGTTGGAGCCGTTCGTGTTCGGACCGCGGCAGTTGCAGGCCGACGCGCGTCCGGAAGGTTGGGTCCACGTGATGGATCGCCAGCGATGTTTGGCGCTGGCGTTCGACGGTTTTGCCTGGGATGAAGCGGACCGGATTTCCGTATCCGCGGCCGGTGCCGTTCGGCTCTATCGCGAATTCTCGACACCTGCTCCGGACTCCCGGACGCGCGCAAAGCAACTGCATTTCTGGCTGCATTTCATCCCGTTCCCGCCGCAGCAGACGGCAGCCACCAGTCCCCAATCGATGCAGACCCCGCCCGTGACCCGGATTCGTGTCGGGGCCTGAAACACACTCCAACCCGCGATCGCGAGCAGCCCGGCGGCACCGGCCGCGTATAACGCCGCCAGACGGGTGCCGACGGCCCGGGACGAGCAAAGTCCCATTCTGTCGCTCCGAACGCCTCCGCGGGCACTCTCGCTCCGGCGACGCGCGACGGGCCCAAACCCGCGGCTCGCTAACCCGCAGTTTCGTCTTTTCTTCGTCTTTGCCGATTTTTTTGCCGCCCCTTCCCCGCGCCGCGGAAACGCCATCACGAGCCGCTGTGGATGCCCGACGGCGATCAAGTGATCATCTACCGCCAGCAATGCTTCGCGTTCTTCTCGTTGTTCGAGCACACCGAACTCACCCTGAGCTTGACGGAGAAAGCTCGCCGCAAGGCACTCGCCAAGGCCCGCCGCCTGGATCACCTCGCCTGACCAACGCACGCCCGCCGCGACCGGCCGCTTACGTCTGAATTGCAGTTGCGGGCAAGTCACGTTGGCAATCCCCTGCCCTGGCTGCTAGACTTGGATTCAAGTTTTTCTTGAAATCCCTGAATACTTCAGGAGCTCGCAGCCATGACGATGAAGATTTCGCGGCGTGAATGGTTGATCGGCAGCTTCGGCGCAGCCGGCCTGGCCACGGCCGGCCGTCCAGGAAATGCATGCGGACAGGAGGCTCCCCCGGCGACGCGCCCGGATCGCTCGGCCGATGCGCCCAGCAAACCGGTCAGCATCCAGCGGTGTGAATCGTTCGAGCCGCAGTTGCTGCGTGACAAGCTGTCGGCGGCACTGGACCAGGTCGGCGGGATGGCCCCGCTGGTCCGCGACAAGACGGTGACGATCAAGATCAACCTGACCGGCATGTCATGGGACCCGGTTTTCGGCCTGCCGGCTTACGAAACGTACCAGACCCATCCAAATTCGCTGGCCGCGCTGTGTGCGATCCTGGCCGACGCCGGCGCCCGGCGGATCGTCGTCGTCGAGAACCTGTATTGGGACCAGCCGATCGAAAAGACGCTGCTCGAAGCCGGCTGGAACCTGGGCCAGATCCAGTCGGCCGGGGACCACAAAGTGACGTTCGAGGACACGCGCAATCGCGGGGCGTTTCCGGGCTACAGCCGGTTTGCGGTGCCCTGGGGAGGCTACATCTACCCGGGGTTCGACATGAACCAGCGGTTCGAGAATACGGACGTGCTGGTTTCGCTGGCCAAGCTGAAGCAGCACGCGACGGCCGGCATCACCGGCGCCGTCAAGAACTTCTTCGGCAACACGCCCAGTTCCATCTACGGCGACGACGGCCCGGGCGAACACGCGCTGAAGCATCGTGCCGCGATGTTTCATGGAGGACGCGGGAAGCCGCCGGCGGGTGCCCCGCAAGAGCTGGCCCACGGCCAGCCAAACAAGGGCGCCATCCGCGTGCCTCGAATCACGGCCGACATTTTCGGAGCCCGCCCTGCGGACTTGAATATCGTCGAAGGGATTCGCAGCATCAGCGGCGGCGAAGGGCATTGGAACCAAGGCATCGCCCTGGTCGAACCTAAGCTGCTGATCGTGGGCCGCAACGGCGTGTGTACCGACGCGGTATGCACAGCCGCCATGGGCTTCGATCCCCAGGCGGACCACGGCCGGTTCCCATTCCAGGGCGACAACCACTTGAAATTGCTGGCGGCCGCCGGAGTGGGGACGAACGATCCGAAACGCGTCGACATCCGCGGATTGCCGCTGGCCCAGGCCGTGTTTCCGTTCCAGCCCCAGGCGGCCCGGCAGGGTTAGGTACTTGCAGGCTTTTGCCCAATTGCTGGGACCCGTTTACGTTCGGCACCGTCGGAGACTGCCTGATGTTCGAGCAAGCCTTCAAAAACATCGACGACGTGCTCTGGAAGGAGGCGGGCTGTTCCTCGGAACTGGACTACACCGAGCAGACGTCGTGGCTGCTGTTCTTGAAGTACCTGGACGGCTTGGAGCAGGACCGCGCCATCGCGGCCCAGTTGCAGGGGAAGAGATACGCCTTCATCCTGGACAAGCCCTACCGCTGGGAAGAATGGGCGGCTCCCAAGACCAAGGACGGCCAGATCGACCACAACCGAGCCCTGACCGGGGACGACCTCCGCGACTTTGTCAACCAGAAGCTGTTCCCCTACCTGCACGGATTCAAGCAGCGGGCCAGCGGGCCGAACACGATCGAATACAAGATCGGCGAGATTTTCGGCGAGATCAAGAACAAGATCCAGAGCGGCTACAACCTGCGCGAGATCATCGACCACGTCGACGAACTGCGGTTCCGCTCGCAGACCGAAAAGCACGAACTGTCGCACCTGTACGAAGCCAAGATCAGGAACATGGGCAACGCCGGGCGGAACGGCGGCGAGTACTACACGCCGCGGCCGCTGATCCGCGCCATCGTCCAGGTCGTCCGGCCCAAGATCGGCGATCGCGTCTACGACGGCGCCTGCGGCTCGGCGGGCTTCTTTTGCGAGTCGTTCGATTACCTCAAGGCCAAGAAGGGCCTGACCACCAAGGAAGCCAAGACGCTGCAGGAAGCCACTTTCTTCGGCAAGGAGAAAAAGTCCCTGGCCTACGTCATCGGGATCATGAACATGATCCTGCACGGCATCGACGCGCCGAATATCCTCCACACCAATACGCTGGCCGAGAACCTGGCCGACATCCAGGACAAGGACCGCATGGACGTGGTCATGGCCAATCCGCCCTTCGGCGGCAAGGAACGCAAGGAAGTCCAGCAGAACTTCCCCATCCGCACCGGCGAGACGGCATTCCTGTTCCTGCAGCACTTCATCAAGATCCTGAAAGCCGGCGGCCGGGCGGGCGTGGTGATCAAGAACACGTTCCTGTCCAACACCGACAACGCTTCGGTCAGCCTGCGCAAGCTGCTGCTGGAGAGCTGCAACCTGCACACCGTGCTGGATTGCCCCGGCGGCACATTTCAAGGTGCGGGCGTCAAGACGGTGGTCCTGTTCTTCGAGAAAGGGTCCCCAACGCGCAAGATCTGGTTCTACCAACTGGACCCCGGACGCAGCCTGGGCAAGACCAACCCGCTGAACGACGACGATCTGGCCGAGTTTGTCCAGTTGCAGAAGGCCAAGGCCGACTCGCGCAAGAGCTGGACGGTGGACGCCAAAAGCATCGACCCGACGACGTTCGACCTATCGGTCAAGAACCCCAACGGCACCGGGGAAGTGGTGCATCGCCGGCCGCTGGAAATCATGGACGAGATCGCGGCGTTGGATGCCGAGAGCGCGGAGGTGCTGGGGAAGATCAGGGGGCTGCTATGAAAAAGAAGAATGGGAAGAATGTGAATGATGGGAAGAATGACAACGTCGGCAGTGGGCCGCATAATTCCCCTGGCTCCCATAATTCCCATTCCCCTCCCGACCCGCCGCCCGACCTTCTGCTGCCGCCGCGCGGCGACTATCAGACCCTGCTGTCGTTCCAGAAAGCCGAGGTGATTTACGACATCACGTTTCGGTTTGCCCACAAGTTCCTGGCCAGGAGCGATCGCACGATTGACCAGATGATCCAGTCGGCGCGTTCCGGCAAGAAGAACATTCTGGAGGGCAGCAAGGCTGGTCTGACGTCGAAGGAAACCGAGATCAAGCTCACGAACGTGGCGCGCGCCAGTTTGGAGGAATTGCTGGACGACTACCGCGATTACCTCCGCGCTCGCGACCTGCGGCTGTGGGACAAGGACTCCAAGGAAGCGTTGTACGTCCGCAAGCTGGGACGCAAGACGCCGCAGACCTACGAGGACTACCGCGAGTTCGTGGAGACGCGATCGGACGAGGTGATCGCCAACATCGCGATCTGCCTGATTCACCAGACCAACTACCTGATCGACCAGCAGGTCCGCCGCCTGGCGCAGGATTTTCTGAAAGAGGGCGGACTGCGCGAGCGGATGACCCGCGCGCGGACGGCGTACAGGAATGGGAGGTCTGGGAGGCAGGGGAGTAATGAGGGCAACGCCGGGCGGCAGGGCGGGGGATCGCCCGGTGGTCGATCGTCGCCCAAGGGCCATTCGCCCCCTGATTCCCGTTCCTCCCAGCCGCAGAAGCCGCCCGGCCACCAAAACCCGCCGCGCCCAGGAGGCCAGTCATGAACCGCCCGATCCCCCATGCCGCCCAAGCCCAGCGCCGATTTCGCAAGGGTGCCGCAAACCATCCGTCGCATCATTCCCATGACTCCCAGGAATCCCATCGCGCCCCCGGAGGCCGGCCATGAGGCAACCGAAGACGCGCGCCGCTGACGCAGGATGTCGCGACCGCGTAAGTTCCGCGAACGTTTCGCACGCGGCGCGGACAGCGGGCTGGCAGAAGAAAACCCTAGCTGAGGTGTGCCAAATCAAGCCCCCAAAATCGGAGGCGCGTCAACGGGTCGCCGCAGATGCGATGGTGTCCTTCGCCCCAATGGAAGATCTGGGCATCGACCGGAAATTCCTGAAGCCAACTCAGCTGAAGCCGCTCGCATCTGTGGTTGGCAGCTACACCTACTTCGCTGATGGCGATGTGCTCCTGGCCAAGATCACCCCCTGTTTTGAAAACGGGAAGCTGGGGATCGCGAAGGGCCTGTGCAACGAAGTCGGGTTCGGATCGAGCGAATTCATTGTCTTTCGGCCCTGCTCGGATCTGGACAACGAGTTTCTCTACTACTACCTATACCGCCCCGAGTTCAGGAATGAGGGGGCATCGCGAATGGGTGGGGCCGTCGGGCAACAGCGGGTTCCGAAGGATTTCATTGAACGCTACCCCATCGTTGTTCCCCCGCTGCCCGAACAGCGGCGGATCGTGGGCATCCTGGACGAAGTGTTTGCCGGCATCGCCACCGTCAAAGCCACCGCCGAAAAGAACCTCCAAAACGCCCGCGCCCTGTTTGAAAGCTACCTGCAGGCCGTGTTCGCGCAGCGCGGCGACGGGTGGGTGGAGACCAGACTCGGGGCTGAGATTGACCTTCTGACGGGGTTCCCGTTCAAGAGTTTGCAATACACCGACTCGGACAACAGCGTGCGTCTGCTAAGGGGGGACAACATCATCCAGGGCACGTTGCGTTGGGACGACGTTAAGAAGTGGCCAGCGTCGGACACAGCGGAGTATAAACGCTACGAGCTTTCCGCAGGTGACGTTGTTCTCGCAATGGATCGCCCTTGGGTCAAAGCAGGGCTGAAACGCGCACAAATCTCGCCAGATGATTTGCCGTGTCTGCTGGTTCAGCGAACGGCGCGACTCCGAGGCATTGGCCGCCTAAATAATCGCTTTTTGGTCTACCTCATCAGTTCAGATGCGTTCACCCGGCACATACTTGGCGTTCAGACTGGCATCGGTGTTCCGCACATCAGCGGTCAACAGATCAAGGACTTTGAGTTTCTGAGACCGCCGCTGAAAGAGCAGACTCGTCTTGCTGACCAGTTGCATGAGGTTTCGACCGAAACCCAACGCCTCGCCTCCCTCTACCAGCGCAAGCTAACCGCCCTCGACGAATTGAAAAAATCCCTGCTGCACCAGGCATTCACTGGCCAACTGTAGGACGACGCCATGAACGAAGCCGAAACCAGAGCCGAACACATCGACCCCGCGTTGGCGGCGGCAGGTTGGGGCGTGGTCCCCGGCAGCCGCATCCGGCGGGAATACCCGATCACGTTGGGGCGCCTCGAAGGGCATGGGCGGCGGGCCAAGGCGTTGAAGGGCGACTATGTGCTGGTGTATCGCAACCACAAGCTGGGCGTGGTCGAGGCGAAGGGGTGGGACGAAGAGCTGACCGAGGGCGTGGCCCAGGCGAAGGACTACGCCGGCAAGCTGGCCGTCCGCTTCGCCTACTCCGCCAACGGCCAGGGGATCTACGGCATCGACATGCAGACGGGCCAGGAAGGCGAGCTGCCGCGGTTCCCGACGCCGGACGAACTGTGGAACGCGACGTTTGCCGAGCAGAACGACTGGCGAGATCGCTTCGCCGAAGTCCCCTTTCAGGACGGCGGCGGCCTGTTCCTGCCACGCTACTACCAGGACATCGCCATCGAGCGGGTGCTGGACGCCATCGTCGCCGGGGCGGTGCGCATCCTGCTGACCCTGGCCACCGGCACGGGCAAGACGTTCATCGCCTTTCAGATCGCATGGAAGCTGTTCCACAGCCGCTGGAACCTGAGCGGCCAGCCGACCCGCCGTCCGCGGATCCTGTTCCTGACCGACCGCAACATCCTGGCCGACCAGGCGTTCAACGCCTTCTTCCCCTTCCCCGAAGATGCGATGGTACGGATCGAGCCCGCGGACATCCGCAAGAAAGGCAAAGTGCCGAAGAACGGCAGCCTGTTTTTCACCATTTTCCAGACCTTTATGACCGGGCCGATGAAGGACGGCAAGCCGTCGCCGTCCTTTCGGCGAGTACCCGCGGGATTTCTTCGACTTTATCATCATCGACGAGTGCCATCGGGGCGGCGCGAACGACGAAAGCACGTGGCGGGCCATCCTGGACTACTTCGCCCCCGCCGTGCAACTGGGCCTGACCGCAACGCCCAAACGCGACGAAAATGTGGACACCTACGCCTATTTCGGCGAGCCGGTGTACATCTATTCGCTGAAGGACGGCATCAACGACGGGTTTCTGACGCCGTTCAAGGTCAAGCAGATCCAGACCACGCTGGACTACTACGTCTATACGCCGGACGACACGGTGGTGGAGGGCGAGATCGAGGCGGGCAAGGTGTACGAAGAAACGGACTTTAACCGCAACATCGAGATCCGCGAGCGGGAACGCAAACGGGTCGAGATCTTCATGTCGCAGATCAACCAGCACGAAAAGACGCTGGTGTTCTGCGCCAACCAGGCCCACGCCTTGCTCGTGCGCGACCTGATCAACCAGGTCAAGACGAGCACTGACCCGAACTACTGCCAGCGCGTGACGGCTGACGACGGCGAGCTGGGCGAGCAGCACCTGCGCGACTTTCAGGACAACGAGAAGTCCATCCCCACGGTCCTGACCACCTCGCAAAAGCTCTCGACCGGCGTGGATGCCCGCAACATCCGCAATATCGTGCTGCTGCGTCCGATCAACTCGATAATCGAGTTCAAGCAGATCATCGGGCGCGGCACGCGGCTGTACGACGGCAAGGACTACTTTACGATCTACGACTTTGTGCGAGCTCACCTGCACTTCAGCGATCCGGAATGGGACGGCGAACCGGCGCCGCCGGAGCCGGAGGTCTGTGCAAAATGCGGCCAGCAGCCGTGCGTCTGCGAAGCGACGCCGCCGCCACCGTGCCCGGTGTGCGGCCGGCGGCCTTGTGTCTGCCCGTCCGAGCCGTGCCCGCAATGCGGCCAGCGGCCGTGCGTGTGCCGGAAAAAGAAGGTGAAAGTGAAACTGGCCGACGGCAAGGCTCGCGCCATCCAGCACATGATGGTCACCACCTTCTGGCACCCCGACGGCACGCCGATGTCCGCGCAGCAGTTCCTGGAGACGCTGTACGGCAAGCTGCCCGATTTCTTCCAGGACGAAGCCGAGCTGCGCGCCCTGTGGAGCGTGCCCGAGACTCGCGCCAAGCTCTTAGCCGGACTGGCCGAACAGGGCTTCGGCCACGAGCAGATGGCCGAGATGCAGCGCGTGATCGACGCCGAGAAGAGCGATCTGTTCGATGTGCTGGCGTATGTCGCCTACGCCCTGTCCCCGCTCAGCCGCGAACAGCGGGCCGCCCAGGCCAAAGTCGAGATCAGCACTCACTTCAACGCCCGCCAGCAGGCATTCCTCGATTTCGTGCTGTCCCACTACGTGGCGGTCGGCGTCGAGGAGCTTGACCAGGACAAGCTGACGCCGCTGCTGAACCTGCGTTACGATCACTCGCTGGCCGACGCCGTGGCCGATCTGGGCAAACCGGAAGAAATCGCCAGCGTCTTTGTGACGTTCCAGAAATACCTGTACCAGCAGGCGGCGTGAAGGAAAGCCGACACACTCGCTCGCGCGTCACGCTTCTCTTGGGCCGCGAAGGCTACTCCGCGGCGTCAGTCTCGGAATCCGCGGGCCCGTGGTCCGCCATCGAGCCGATGCGTTGGGCGAGGATGGCCACGACCTTCTTGTTGAGGAGCGTGATCAGCAGAGTTGCCTGATTGTCGCCGCGCGGGTGAATCTGTTTGCGGACCTCCTCGGGATCGATTCTGACGCCGCGTTTCTTGACTTCCAGGCTGCCAATCGCCCGCACCCGGATGGCCTCGCGCAAGTGCTTCGGATCCAACGGCAGGACTTCTGTCACCTCGAAGCACGCCAGGGCCGGATCGTTCAGAATCTTGTTCCCGGTCAGGTACGCGATTCCCGGGGATATGGCCTGCAACGAGTGCTGCCCGGCCAGGACGCCGGTCAAATCGGCCGCCAGGACAGCGGCATGGGGCTCGAAGACGTAGCGTCCCAAAGATTCCGCGATGGAAGTCTCCTGCCGGGCATCGCCACAGATGGTCCGGGGCTCGGCCGCTCCCGCCGCAAAGACCGTGGCCGAACGCCGGCCCGGATCGCGGGCGAGATCCCGGAACCAGACCATTTGTTGCCGGCACTCGCCTCGATTCCCGATCCACTCCAGTTCCGCCGTTTCCAGCCAACGTTCCGGAAGTCTGGCGGCCGGGGCAAGTTTCAGTGCCGCCTGAGGATTCTTGGCCAGCAGCCGCTCGAGGGCGTCCAGGTCCGGCATGTGGCACTCGACCTGCGTCCGCCGCTTTCCTTCGATCCGCCGATCCGGATCCACGTGCCAGGCCACGAACTTGGCGACATCGTGCTCGCAGGCATCCGCCAGCTGCACGTCCGCACTCGTCAGCCCCGCCAACTGGCAATTCGCCATGGACAAGACCACCGCCACCGGATCGCGATCGATGCCGACAACAGGACCGCGTTCGGCCAACGCCAGCAAATCACCCCCGATGCCGCAACACAGGTCTCCCAAACGTCCGTCCGCAGGCCAGCGCCGGGCTTTGTAGCCGGCGATCTGGTCGTCCGTAGCTTGTTCGAGCAATTGCCGGGTGAAGAACATCCGGTTGGCGTGTTTGAATTTAATGCCGGCGCGGCGCCGCAGTTCCGCTTGCGCGATGACCAAATGCGTCCGCGTCACCCCTAGATCCTTGCGCAGCGTCAAGGACATGCGGACGAGCGATTTCTCGTCGGTACCAGCGGCGATGTCCAACCAACGCGCGGCCGCCGGGCTTACCAGCCACTGGTATTCCTCGACGCCCAAGCCGGAGGTATGCGCAGCATCGTGCGGAGACCTTGCACCAGACGGCGAACCGGGGATGATAGGAGTCATGTCCGAACCCATCGACATCCTAGGTTTGTACCTGCATTTGGCTCAGGCAAGCGAAAAGAGACGGCGACCGCACGTTCGCGATCGGCTGCTGTTCGCTGCCGCGGCAATTGCTGCGAGAATGCACCTGTTCCGTATTTCAGGCTATTGTAGACGCAAGATTCTCCAGCACAATCCGAGGCACGCCATCGGACGTTGGGAAAAACTCGACGAAGCCTTGGAAGACCAGGACTTCTTGTCGATCCTCAAGAGCATCCAGCGACGTTATCCGCAAGAAAAGGCCGAACGTCTGCTGGCCAGCCTGGGGATCGAACGCGGGCGGGAAAGGGAAGCCTACTTTGACGACGAAGAATATGCGGCTGCCCTGTTAGGCACCACGCCCGCGGAACTGGAGCGGCTGTTTGGGCCGTTTTAATTGCCCGGACACGGGTCAAGTCAGCCCCAACGCTACGAACAAGCGTTGAGTGATCTCCTTGGGATCGCCTACCCCGTCGACGCGGCGCAACAGCCCCTGGGCCTCGTAAAACGGCACGATGGGGGTCGTTTCGCCGTGGTATTTCTTCAACCGGGCTCGGCATGCCTCCTCGGTATCGTCGGAACGCTGCACGATCCGAGCCGCGATGTCGGCGGGCGGCGGATTGAACTTCATGTGGTAAATCGTCTTGGTGACGGGGTCTTGGCGGCGTCCCGTAATCCGCTCGACGATGAATTCGTCCGGCACTTCGATCACGGCCACCGCGTCCAGGGCGACGTGGGCGGTCTTCAGCGCCACGTCCAACGCCTCGGCCTGCGGACGCGTCCGCGGAAATCCGTCCAGAATGAATCCCCGGGCGCAGTCGGACTGCTGGATGCGCTCGACGACGATGGGGATCACCAATTCGTCGGTGACCAAGCCGCCGGATTTCATGAAGCCATCGGCTTTTTTTCCCAGTTCGGTGCCCTGCTTGACCGCCTCGCGCAACATGTCGCCCGTCGAAAGATGCGGCACGCCCAGACGCTCGATCAATCTCACCGCTTGCGTCCCTTTTCCGGCCCCCGGAGGGCCAACCAGAATCAATCGCATCGCAAAATCCTCCCTCATGCGGCTGCGCCGCAACCTAACGTTTCGCAGAATCGGATTCCGCCGGGCGTGATTCTACCGATTTCTCGCCGCGGCTCGTAGGTGGGGGCCTGGAGATTTTGGCCTGGAAGACGAGCTAGTCCTTGCTGTCCAGATGCCCCGACTTGCCGATGGCCCGCAGCAAACGCAGGCCCAGCAGGACGCTGATCGCGCAGCCACCCAGGCCCAGGATCGAGATCTGGTGAAAGCCCAGGTACGTGTTGTCGGGGAACAGCAACGGGGCAACTTTATTGCTCAGCATCAACGACGATCCCAAAAACAAGGCACTGGCCAACATGCCCAGGACCAGACGGTTGACCGACGGCTCCAACGCCCGGTGGTACAGGTGTACGTCGAACTTGCCCGCCTGGATTTGCTCCAGAATCTCCGTCAACCGCCGCGGCAGAATCTCGGCCAGCCGCTCCGCCTCGACGTAGAATCGCATGAACTTCCGCCACTGCCGCTGCGGCGAGAACCGCCGAAGCAGCATTCGCCGGTGCAGCGGCTGCAGGAGTTCAATCAGGCTGAAGCTGGGGCTCAACAGCTTGCCGGTGCCCTCGAGCGTAATCAGCGTCTTCAGCAGCATCGCGACCTGCGCCGGCAGCTTGATCTTGTAGCGATGAATGATCTGCGTCATGTCGCTCAGCGCGTTGCCCAGGCTCAACTGTTCCAGCGGCTGCGATGCATAGTCGCCCAAAAAATCGGCCACGTCCACCGCCAGGGCGCGTTCCTCCAGATCCGGCGGCGTCTCGCCAATCCGTACAATTACGCTGGTCAGCAACGAGACGTCGCGGCTGGTGATGGCCAGCAGCATTTCTTCAATGTCCTCGCGCAGCCGCTCTTCGAGTCGGCCCACCATCCCAAAGTCCAGCAGACCGATGCAGTTGCCGGGCAACAACACCAAGTTTCCCGGATGCGGATCCGCGTGGTAGAAGCCATGATCGAAAATCATGTCGATGTACAGCCGCGCGCCGCGGCGGGCGACCTCTTCCAAATCGAATCCTTCGGCCAGCAGCCGGGCGCGTTCTTCGAGCTTGATGCCGTCCACCCGCTCCATGGTCAGCACGCGAGCGGTGCAGTACTCGGTAAATGGTTGCGGGATGTGGACGGTCGGATCGTCTTTGTAGCGAGCGCAGAAATGCTGGAGGTTTCGTTCCTCGCGGCCAAAGTCCAATTCACGCCGCAAGATGCGGCCCATCTCGGCGACCGTCGCCGCGGGACGATAGGTGGCCAGTTCGGGGACCCGCTCGGCGAGCAGGGCCAATCCCGTCAGCACGTCCAAGTCCTCGCGCACGGTTTCTTCGATCCCCGCATGCTGCACCTTGACGACGACCTCCTCGCCGCTCGCCAGGCGGGCGGCATGGACTTGACCGATGGACGCCGAGGCGACCGGCGTGTCGTTAAACTCGGCGAACAGCTCCGCCACGGGCTGGCCCAGCTCCTCTTCCACCAGGGAACACACCAAGTCCGGCGGATCGGCGGGTACGTCGGCCTGCAGTTGCTTGAGTTCGTCCGCCAACTGCACGCCGGCCAGGTCGGGGCGAGTGCTCAGCAATTGGCCGAGCTTGATGAAGGTCGGCCCCAGTTCGGTCAGCGCCAGCCGGATCCGTTTCTCCGGCGTGTGGCGTGCCAATGCCTCGCCGTCCCGGTCCTTCAGACGGTCCTTGACGAAATCGATGTTCAGCCGGCTGATCCAGTCGGCCAGGCCATACTTGCTGAGAACCGACAGGATTTCCGTCCAGCGTTTGACGTTTCGGTAGATGTGCGGAATCGATGTGATTCTCATGATCAGCTAACACCAGCGAAGCTTCGCAACCGTTCCGGCCCTGCCGACGCGTTCTCCCGCCCGTTCCTTGTTATTCTAACTCCCTGCTCCCCGCCGCGGCACCTGCAGGGGCGCAAGCCGGCGGAAAAGGCGCAGTTTCCCGCACAAACCGTCGCAAACTTGACGGAATCAGCACGGCCGACAGCAACGCTCACGAGATTTCTTCTCCGTTTCTTGTCGAGGTCGTTGTTAGTCACGAATCCCGCTGGCTTGTCCAGCGGATTGTTCGGTTACCCGCTACAAACACGCAACTCCTACTCTCGTCTTTCCCCCCCCCCCGCATGTCCCTTGGCGGCTTCGCCGCCAAGGGACATGCGGGGGCAGGAAAGGGGTATGACTGGGGCGCCTCGTGTAGCGAGAAACGTGAGTCTCCACGGTGCAAGCCCGTGGCATCCAATTCCAAAAACCGACACCTTTGGCGAACGCCCGGGGGTGGTCTGTCATCGAGAGGAAGTTGTTTCTTCAACGCTGCTGTCTCGCTCGAACCGGCCGGTGGAGCTATGCATCGGCGTTGTGCGATCGCAACGCATGTTGCCCGGACTAGCATTGCACGGGCTGGGTGGCTAAGTTCAGGGACACGATCCCTGCTGTGCTACGTGGGGGCAAACCGAACAATCAGCACCGGAGAACAAGGTATGCGACCGTTTCTTCCACTGGCCCTAAGCCTGATTTGCGGAGTGTCTTTGGACGCTCAAGACAAGGTCTACGACGTCGTGATTTACGGGGGCACCGCCAGCGGCGTTGCGGCCGCGGTCCAAGCGGTCCGGATGGGCAAGTCCGTGGCGCTGATCGAACCCAGCCAGCGCTTGGGCGGGCTCACCACCGGCGGACTGGGACAGACCGACATCGGCAACAAGGCGGCCATCGGCGGCATCGCGCGGGAATTCTACCAGGCGATCCGCAAACACTACGACGCTCCCGCGGCCTGGAAATGGCAGACCCGCCAGGAATACCAGGACAGCGGCCAGACCCGGACCGCCGCGGGCGAAGATGCCATGTGGACCTTTGAGCCGAGCGCGGCCCTGAAGGTTATGAACGACTGGGTCCGCACGAACCAGATCGAAGTGTGCTACGGCCGGCGACTGGACCGCCGTGCCGGCGTGGCCATGACTCGGGCAATCCCCTGGAGGATCCTCTCGATCCGGATGGAATCCGGCGAGGCGTACCGCGGCCGGATGTTTATCGACGCCACCTACGAAGGCGATTTGCTGGCGGCCGCCAACGTCCGTTACACCGTCGGACGCGAAGCCAACGCCCAATACGGCGAGACGCTGAACGGCGTGCAGACCAAGAACGCCAAGTACCACCAGTTCGTGCCCGGCGTCGATCCGTATGTCCGAGCCGGCGATCCCAGCAGCGGGCTGCTGCCGTTCCTGGATCCGCAAGGTCCCGGCGAAGAAGGTACGGGAGACCGGCGGGTCCAAGCCTACTGTTTCCGCATGTGTTTGACCGATCATCCCGAGAACCGCATTCCGTTCCACAAGCCCGAGGGCTACCACGAACCATGGTATGAACTGCTGCTGCGCAATTACGAGGCCGGCGAGCGCGGCATGCCGTGGATCAACTCCGCCATGCCCAACCGCAAGACGGACACCAACAATCGTCTGGGCTTCTCCACCGACTTCATCGGGCAGAACTACGACTATCCGGAAGCCTCGTACGAACGACGCGAACAGATCGTGGCCCGGCATCGCCTGTACCAGCAAGGCCTGATGTGGACGCTGGCCAACCATCCGCGGATGCCGGAGCAGGTCCGCCAGGAGGTCGCGCGCTGGGGAATGTGCAAGGACGAGTTCACCGACGGCGGCGGCTGGCAAGACCAGCTGTACGTTCGCGAAGCGCGCCGCATGGTCAGTGACTGTGTCATGACCCAACACCATTGCCAGGGCCGGGAAGCAGCCGCCGACGCCGTCGGTCTGGCCGCGTACGGGATGGACTCGCACAACGTCCAGCGTTACGTCGCCGCCGATGGCCAGGCACGCAACGAGGGTGACGTGGAGGTCGGCGGGTTCCCGCCCTACCCCGTTAGCTACCGCTCGATCGTACCTGCCGCGGACCAATGTGCCAATCTGCTGGTTCCGGTTTGCCTGTCCGCCAGCCACATCGCTTACGGCTCGATTCGCATGGAACCGGTGTTCATGGTCTTAGGCCAGTCGGCCGCCACGGCAGCGGCGCAGGCGATCGACGGACAGGTCGCGGTCCAGCAGGTCGATTACGCGAAACTGCGAGAGCGTTTGCTGGCCGACCAGCAGGTTCTTCACTGGACCGGCCGAAAGACAATCTCGACCTCGCCGCTCGCCTGCCCGGTGGCAGTTGACAGAAGCCTGTAAAGACCGCAGAATAGCCGTATGAAAACAACGCTTGATTTGCCGAACGATCTTGTCGAGCAGATCAAGCTGCGCGCGGTGAACGAAGGACGCAAACTCAAAGACGTCGCCGCAGACCTCCTGCGGGCGGCTCTCGCACCGCCGCCCAAGTCCAACTCCGTTCCTACAGCTGGAGTGCCAAAGAACCTTCCAATGATCAGGGCCCGCAGCGTGCCACCGGAAAGCACAGCCAACTTGACAGCGCAGGAGTTTTGCGACTGGATCAAGCAGGCGGAACTCGACCTTGAAGTGGAATGCTATGAGAAGGCTTTTGGACATCAACACCTGGATCGCGCTCAGTCTTGATGCGCATCCGCAGCACCGCCCGGCGCGGCTTTGGTATGGCCAAACGCCGTTCCAACGGGGCGATCTGGTCTTCTGCCGCCAGACCGAACTCGGATTTCTGCGTCTGATCACCCAGTCTGCCGTGATGGCCCGATGCGGAGTGGGCCCGCTCAGCAATACGGAAGCTGTCGAGTTCCTTGACTCGCTATGCGCCGATCCCGCGGTCGTCAGGGAGGACGAACCGCCCGCGACACGCAGCCTTTGGCTGCAATTGGCCCAAGGACCGTGGCCATCCCCCAACGTCTGGATGGACGCCTACCTCGCCGCCTTTGCCATTTCGCTCGGCGCAGAATTGGTGACGTTTGACCAGGGGTTCAAGTGCTTTGAAAAGCATGGACTGCGGCTGCACCTGCTTTGAGATCGAACGCCGTGGCGACTGGCATCAGGCCTAGTGCGCCTGCGCGTATCGCGTCAGGGCGAGCAGGTTTTCCGGCGGCGTGCCGCGGGGGATCTCACAGCCGGCGCCGACAATATAGTGCGGGCCGGCCTGCCGATGGCACTCGGCGACGGCGGCTGCGATCGATTCCGGCGTGCCGTCGCGGATCACGCGGACGGGATCGAGGTTGCCTAGCAGCACCTGGTCCGGCCCCATCGCGCGGCGGGCGTCGGCCACCGAGACAAAATAATCCAGGTCGACCATGTCGCAACCCAGCCGGCCCATGCCTTCCAGGATCTTAGACGTGTTGCCGCAGATGTGCAGCCGCACCTTGGCGCCCAGGGCGTGCAAGCCGTCCACCAGCCGCTTCTCGTAAGGCCAAACGAACTCGTCGTACAACTGCGGCCCGATTAGCGAGGCCGCCGCGTCGCCCACGCCGATCAGCTGGGCGCCCGCGTCCAACTGGGCCTTGGCAAACCGCAGTCCCATTTCGAGGACGAAATCGAACAGCCGGCGGACAAAGGCCGGGTCGTCGTAAAAGTCGAGCATCAGCGTGTTAATGCCCCGTAGATCGGCCGATTCCGCGCACGGGCCTTCGATCCAGCCTTCAATCAGCTTGTCGCCGCCCACTTGTTCCTTCAGCAGACGCACGCCGCGCACGCGGTCCAGCATCCGGCCTGCGGAATTCGGGTCCGGAATCTCCAGCCGATCGAGGACGCTCTTGTCTTCCAATAACGCATTGACTTCGTTGATGGCCGGCGGCTGGTTGTCGAAAAACTGGATGTCGGCTCCACAATCGGCGGCCTCGCGGGCCGGGTCGGAGATGACGGACACAAAGTCAAAATCGTAGTCGCCCGCGATCGCGACCTGGGCTTTGGCCAATCGCCGGTAGTCGGCCGCATATTCGCCGTATTTGATGCCCGCATGGTCGCCCGCGTACATCATCGTGATCGGCATCAGCGGCACCCGATCCACGGGCCGGCCTTCCAACATGGCGAGGATACGTTCGTGACCGTTCATGGCAAACTCTCGGAGGGTTATTGACGGAATAACAAAACGAAGTAAATCCAGATGCCAGCCACCACCGCGATCACGGCCAGCATGGCAAAGATGACACGATAATTGGCGGGCTCGTCCGCAGGCTCGATGTCCGGGCCGCTGCCGAAGTCGTGCCCGCAATGCCGGCACCGGCGGAAGAACCCGGGGACGAAGGCTTCGTCGCACGTGGGGCAGACGAACATCACCACGGGGCCGCCAACCCCAGTCGCGGTTGGCTCCGCGCCGGACGCGTCCCCGGCCGGCAGGGATTCGTCGTCCGAACCATCCCTGTGGTCCGCGCAGCGCGAGGAGGCCGCCCCGCCGGTGCAGCAAGCGTCGTGCCCGGTCCGGCAGCCCTCCGCGTGCTCAGCTTCGTCGCGGGCCAACGGTATCAGATCCGCCGCCGGGTCGAGTTCGGCCAGGGCAAAATCCGCTCCCGGCACCGCGCAATCCGGACACGCGGTGTCGCGGCGCGTGCTGCAGCGAGGGCAGCGCGGCCAGTCGGCCCACGGTTTGAGTTCTGTGGCGGAATCGTCTTGCCAGCCGAATCTTGGGGAATTATTCATGCGGCGTAGTATAACGCTCGCCGCGGGCGTTGACACTAGCCCGAAGCGCGGGAGATTTGTTGCCACCGGACGGGCTTACGCCCGCCGTTCGCCGAGGCAGGCGAACGTGGTGGCGTCAGCCCCACGGTAATTCAGGAGGTCCCCACCGGGCGGGCTTACGCCCGCCGTTCGCCGAGGCAGGCGAACGTGGTGGCGTCAGCCCCACGGTAATTCAGGAGGTCCCCACCGGGCGGGCTTACGCCCGCCGTTCGCCAAGGCAGGCGAAAGTGGTGGCGTCAGCCCCACGGTAATTCATGCGGCGTCTTGTCCGACGGTGTCTGCTGGCAAGTCGCCGCCCGATGCGCTAGACTACTTCTTCGTGTGACGAGATTCTCTCCCATGTTTTGGGCTTCGGAGGTACCGACGATGAAGACAACGTTGGCAACGAAACACAGCCGCCTATGGCTGCGGTGGGCCTTGACGCCCGTGTTGTGCATCTTGACTGCGAGTCTGTTTGCAGCCGACGCTGCCGGGGTGCGCGTGCTGCCGCCCGACAAACTACCGGCCGACCAGCGGCTGGAAAAGCTGCAGGATTTGAACGGTTACTTCCCCCTCACGCCGCCTAAGTCCCGTGAAGCGTGGGACTGCCGGGCCGAGCAGGTGCGGCGACAGATGCTCGTCGCGCTCGGACTGTGGCCCATGCCGGCCAAGACACCGCTGGCAGCGGTGGTTCACGGTTGCCGGGATCAAGGCGACTATACCGTCGAAAAAGCGTACTTCGAGAGTTTCCCCGGTTTCTTCGTGACCGGCAATCTGTACCGGCCAAAGGGCAGGCCGGGCAAATTGCCGGGCGTACTCTCGCCGCACGGGCACTGGGCCAACGGCCGGTTTTACGACGACGGCGTGGACGGCGTGCGGAAAAAAATCGTGCAAGGCGCCGAGCGTTTCGAGAATGGCGGCCGCAGCCCGCTGCAAGCGCGCTGCGTACAACTGGCCCGCATGGGCTGCGTTGTGTTTCACTACGACATGATCGGCTATGCCGACAGCGTGCAGATTTCCCAGAGTCTGGCGCACGGATTCTCCAAGCAGCGGCCGGAGATGAACACGGTCGAGAACTGGGGCTTGTTCAGTCCGGCGGCCGAATCGCACCTGCAGTCGGTCATGGGAATGCAAGCCTACAGTTCTTTCCGTGCTTTGGATTTCCTGCTGGACCTGCCCGACGTGGACCCGAAGCGAATCGCGGTCACGGGAGCCAGCGGCGGCGGCACGCAGACGTTTGTGCTGAGCGCGTTGGATCCGCGGGTCGCCGTGTCGGTACCGGCCGTCATGGTCTCGACCGCCATGCAAGGCGGCTGCACGTGCGAGAATGCGTGCCTGTTCCGCGTGGGGACGGGCAACGTCGAATTCGCGGCGTTATTTGCCCCCAAGCCGCAGTGCCTGCTCGCGGCGAACGACTGGACGAAGGAAATGCCGACCAAAGGCTTCCCGCAACTCCAGGACCTGTACCGCCTGCTGGGTGCGGAAAAGAACGTGCAGCTCCACCCGCTGTTGCACTTTGAGCACAACTACAACTACGTCAGCCGGGCCAACATGTATGCCTGGCTGAACGAGCATTTTCAGCTCGGGCTGCCGGCGCCCATCGTGGAAGAGGATTATCCGCGATTGAGCGCCGACGAACTGACGGTCTGGGACGATGCGCATCCCAAGCCCCGGGGTGGCGACGATGTCGAGCGCAACGTGTTGCGCTGGTGGCATGACGACGCCCAGACGCAACTTGCCCAGATCGTCCCCAGCGATGCGGCGACCTGGCAACGGTATCGGGAGGTCGTTGGCGGGGCCGTCGCCGTAGTGCTGCGCGCCGGGCCGCCTGCGGAGGGCGAGGTGCGGTTCGAGGCCACCGCGACCACCGAGCAAGACACGTTCCGGACGGTGGCCGGCCTGCTGCGCAACGCCGCGCAGGGCAGCGAGTTGCCGCTGGTAGTGCTGGAACCGAAGACGGCGGGGCCGCGGGTCGCGATCTGGCTCAGCCGCGACGGCAAAGCGGGCTTGTTTGCGGCGGACGGAAAGCCGCAAGCGGCGGTCGGCCGTTTGCTGGACGCCGGCGTGACCGTCATGGGCGCCGACTTGATTTATCAGGGCGAGTTCTTGGCGCACGGCCAGCCGCTGGACAAGACCCGCCGCGTGGAAAATCCTCGCGAAGCGGCTGCGTACACCTTTGGCTATAATCCGACCGTGTTTGCCCAGCGCGTGCAGGACGTCTCGAGCGTCATCCGCTTTGCCCAATCGCGGCAGGCCGGCACGGCCGTTCTGCTGGTCGGCCTGGACGGGGCAGGCCCCTGGGCCGCCGCGGCGTTCGCTCAAGCGGACGGTGCCGTCGCGAAGGCAGCGATCGACTTGGGCGGGTTCCGCTTTGGCAAAGTCTTGGACATCCACTCGCCCGATTTCCTGCCGGGAGGGGCCAAGTACTTTGATCTGCCAGGCATGGCCGCGCTGGCCGCACCCACGCCGCTGTGGATTGCTGACGAAGGCGCCGAGGCCCCCCCGATCATCGCGGCCGCCTATCGGGCCGCGGGGAGCCCGCAGACGCTCGCCACCGGCGCGGGGGAAGCTTCGAAACGCACAGACGATGCGGTCGCGTGGCTGCTGAAGTAGGGGCTACGTGGAAAAATGCGGTCGGATCTGCGCAACCCACTGTTTGACGCGGGATTCCGTCTTGTGGGATTCGCTTTCTTGATCGATCACCAGACCGACAAACGAGTCGCCCTCCAGTGCGCCGGAACGCCGGAAGCTGTAGTCGGCGGCGGGCCAGGAGCCGACGACATTCGCGCCGCGCTCCCGGACGATTTCGCACAGCGTTCCCAGCCCCGTGGCGAACTCGCCGGAAAAACCGCCGGCGCTCCCCAGGCCGAACAGGGCGACCGTCTTGCCTGTCAGATCGACTTCCTCCCACTGCGGCAGAAACCGCTTCCAATCCCTCTGGAGCTGGCCGTACTCCCACGTCGAAACGCCCAGGATCAGCGCCTCGGCGCCGGTCAAGTCCTCGGCCTTGGCCGCCGCAATGTTCTGCACCCGCTCGACCAAGTCGCCCAACTCGGCCTGAATCATCTTGGCGACGATCGCGGTGTTGCCCGTCGAACTGCCGTAAAAGATGCGGATTTTGGTCATGATCACGACTTTCCCATGCAGTCTTCACGCTCGGCCATAACCTTATAGTGTGACGGCGGAACGGGACGAGTACTCTTCTTGGGGGCTCCTTTTTTGTACTGGCCTAAAACAACTCGTCGATCGGCCTGCCTCGATCCGTGATTGGTACCGGCCGATCGCCGTCGGCGTACAGCTCTTCAGCCGGGTCGATGCCCAGCGACCGGTAGACCGTGGCGTGCAGGTCGGGCACGGAAACCGGACGCGATACGATGTTCATGCCCAACTCGTCGGTCTCGCCGATCGTCTTGCCGTTATGCAGTCCGCCGCCGGCCAGCACGATGCTGAATGCTTTTGAGTGATGCCCGCGTCCTCCGCCGCCGTCGAACTGAGCCGGCCGGCCGAACTCGGTAGCCACCACGATCAGCGTTTTGTCCAGCAGCCGGTGCCGCTCCAAATCCAAGACCAGCGTCGACAGTGCGCTGTCCAATTCGCGGATCAGCAAGTGCTGGTTCAGCTGCCCGTCATTGTGCGCGTCCCAGCCGGTGCCGTTGATGAAGTTCAAGTTGTGCGAGACCTCGATGAACCGCACACCGGACTGGACCAACCGCCTGGATAACAAGCACCGCTGGCCGAATTCGCCGCCGTACGACTCGCGCAGCTCCGTCGGCTCCGTGTCCAACTGGAACACGTCCATGAATTGCGGTCCCGACAGCCGTAGCGCTTCGGCGATGCTCTCGTCATAATCGCGGAGCAGCTTGCCGTCGCCACTTCGCACCAAGTACTCGCGGCGGACTTGTTCCAACAGCCGTTCGCGGCGCGTCTGCCGCGCCGGGCTGACGTCCGGCGGCAAGGAGAATCCGCTGGGACCGGCGTGCGTGTCGAGCAAGTACACATAGCCGTACTTGGCGCCCAGGAACCCCGGCCCACGAGTAACGTTTGGATAGCCGATCAGGACATACGCGGGCACACCGTCGGCAGCCGCCCCGCGCTGCTGGGCGACGACCGATCCGAGGGACGGATAGACGACCGTCCCCGAAGTCGGCCGGCCGGTATGCATCCGGTTCGTCGCCGCGGCGTGCTCGTCGACCACCTCGTGGTGGACGGTGCGGATGATGTTGAAACGGTCCAGAATGGCCGCACAGCGCGGCAGGTGCTCGCAGACCTGGGTCCCGGGAATGGCGGTGTCGATGGCTTCGTAGTACGAGCCGGCCTTCTTCGCCTTGGGATCGCCACGGCGTTTGGGATCCCAGGTGTCGATCTGGCAGGCGCCGCCGCCCAGCCAGATCATGATGCAGTGCTCTGCCTTGCCCGGCGGCAACGCTTGAGCCGCCGGCTCGGCCTGGGCCCGCCGCCCGGGAGCGAAAAGATTGGCGGCGACCCCCAGGCCGGCAGCGCCAGCCAGCGTGAGAAACGTGCGTCGTGTGGTTGGTTGAATCGGCATGGGATACAAACGAAAGCGGCGACAAGGCGCCGCACTCCAAAAGGGAATCCTACGGAACAAATACCATTTCCGGCGAGTTGACGATGGTCCAGATCATGTCTTCCAGCCGCTCGCGCCAATCCGCCTGCAGTCGCGGCGTGGGCAGGTCGCCGCGGAGCACGGCGGCTTCCAACTCCGCTTGCACCACGCTGGCTTCCGGATCCAAATGGTTCGACCAGGACACGACGCCTCGCCGCAGCCGCGGCCGTGAGGCTTCCGGCACATCTCCGGCGACGCACCGCTGGTCGTATCCGGGCGCCAGCAGTTCGGCAAACAGTTGTTGCTCGGCCGCCGCCGGTTCGCGCGTCAGCAGACGCAGAAACACCTGCCGGATCATCACGTCCAGCGGCTGATCCTGCAACGCCAAGGCAGTGAAGGCACTGTCGTCCGACAACCGCACGATGCGTCCGGTCAAGCTGCCGTTGGCCATGATCGCAGGCTGCAACGCGGTCGGCTCGTCGTTTCGCACGGTCCGCGGGTCTTGGCGGGAACTGCGCCAGCCGAACGTCTCCATCAGCGTCACGAAGGGTTGCGTAAAGGGCAACGCCAGACTGGGCCGGTCGCGCTCGTTGGACAACGACGCAAACTGCCAAGCCCGTGTCGGCTCGCCAAGGTTCAACGACAGTTTGGCCGGCCGCGCCCCGTCGATGTCGATGCACATTGCCCCCGCGTCGAACGGCTTGCCCGCGGCCAGGAACAAGGAATCGACCAACTGCTCGGCCGACACGCGGCGGCGAATCGGCCCGGCGAACAAGTACGGCTGACCTGCCTGCAAGACTTCCTCGCCGCAGGGCGAACGCTGGTACACGTGCGAGTTCAGGATCAGCCGCGCGACGTGTTTCAAGTCGTAGCCGCTGTGAACCAGTTGCCGAGCTAGGTAATCGAGCAACTCGGGGTGCGAGGGCTTCGCCGTCTCCCAGTCATCGACGGGTTCCACCAGGCCGCGGCCCAGGTAGCGTTTCCACAGCCGATTGACGATCACCCGGGCAAACCGTTCGTTGCGGGCCGACGTGATCAACGCGGCCGTGTGCTCGCGGGTGTCCGCCGGATCGCGCAGGACATCGGCCGGCACGTCGTCCGGGACCAATTGGGGAAACGGCCACTGCGGTGCGACCTTCGCACCGGGCTTGAGTGTGACTTCGACCAGCAGCGACTTGACGGCGTCGTCGCCGCCGGGAATCGAACTCGTCTTCGGCACTTCCTGGACGTCCCGCTTCAGCATCGCCGCCAGACTGAACAGGTCCCGCTGTTTGAAATCGTGATACGGCGCGTCGTGGCAGCGTGCGCACTTCATCTCCAGGGCCAAGAACGCTTGCCCGACAATGTGCGCCTTGGCCGCCATCGGAACGTCGTTCTCGGTGGCCAAGGCGAAACCCGCGGGTCCGCCAAAGTACGGGCTGCCCTCCATCAGCACCAACTCGGTGGCGAAGCGGTCGAACGGTTTGTTGTCCAGAAACGATTCATGAATCCACCAGCGGAACGGCCCCGTGTTGTTCAGCGTCGGATTGACGATGTTGGGATTCTCGGCCAGCACGTCCTGCCAGTAGCCAACCCAGTTGTCGGCCCAGCCGTCCGAGGCTAGCAGCCGGTCGATCCACCGCGCTCGCCGGTCCGGGGCACTGTCCGCGAAGAATTGTTCGACCTGCTCCCGCGTGGGAATGGTGCCCGTGATGTCGATCGTCACGCGGCGCAGGAACTCCCAGTCGTTCGCCAGCGGCGTCGGCTGTTCGACCGCCGCCTCGAGTCGCGTATTCAGATAGCGATCGATTTCGTTCTGAACGGGCAGTGGGCCGCCGTACACGGGCGCCGGGTTCGGCGGCAGGTCCGACAGTTGTTGGCGAGCCAGTTCGTGACGCCAATCCCAGTACTTCGACTCCGCGACGCTCGCCTCGCAGCGCCGCCGGGCGTTCATTTCGGCGAGTTTGCGGCGCTGCTCGGCCGCAAACCGCAGCCAACCGGCGTCCATCAGCGGCACTTGGACGGCCGGGCTGAGCAATTGGAAATCGCCGTCCGGACGTCCGATGCTGACCGACGTTTCGCCCAACTCGGGCCGGCGGTCGCGGCCGCCGACGATCATCTCGAAGCGGAACGCGTGTGGCTGGCCGTCGCCGACGATCTCGCACACGCGCTGCGAGTCGCCGCGGGGCAGCGGCCGGATGTGCGGCGCAAGGCTCGCGTCCAGCTCGCGCACCTTGTCGTGGCCGGACGCCGAGATGCTGTGAAACGGCGTCTCGGCGATTTGCGCGCCGTCCAGGTACAATCGCGCCGCGTTCCGGCTGCGGACCAAGACCCGCCACTTCCCCGCAGGCACGGTCACCTGACCGGTCGCCCGGATCAGAAATGGATCCGATCGATCCGCTCGGACGCCTCGCGGCGTGTACTTGTTGGGAACGTCCACGAAACCAAACGCCGACGTCTCGAAACGATCCGCGGGCTCCGCCAAGGCGAAGTCCCAAGAGGCTTTGTTGGGTATTCCCTCAAAGATCTCGACCAGCACAAGATCTTCATCTGCCTCGCCGCTGCCCAGTCCAGGCTCTGCAGCACGGCACACGGAGGCGAACCAACCCAAGTTTTGGGCCACCAAGAGCAACAGAACTGTTCGCAGCAAAACGGGCGTCTTCACCAGTAACTCCGTTCGGGCCGTGGGAATTGATAAGAAGATGCGCGTATCATAAGCGATTATTTATGCATTGCAAGTCGGGCCGAAACAACCGACGAAATGGCCACGGTTGCACGCTTGTTCGGCTTCCTCATCAAGGCCGGATGACAGGCAGCCTTCGTCTCCCATCCGTGCCCCGGCATTGCCATCCGTGCTATGTCGACGTGGGTAGGTTGTTTTCTGCCGCGTGCCTTAGCACCGTTCGAGAAATAACTGTCCCGTTTCTCCGTGGCTTAAGCTTCCGGCTTGCGTGAGATCATGGCATCGCAAGCTGGAAGCTTACGCCACTTGTTTCTCGAGCGGTGCTTTGCTCACTTCGGCTCCGATGGTTCCGTAGCGGCCGGCGGGTTCTGCGGTGCGGCCGCGTACATCGACTTGCTGCGATAGGCCGTTTCCAGGATCAGACAAGCCAGAGCCGTGTTGTAGAGCCGGCCGCCGGCGCCGGCCCCGTGGCTGCCGCGAAAGCTCCAACTGCCCGTCTGGTGGCCGTCGCGGCACTGCGTGCGGATCAGGTATTCGCGCAGCTTCGGGTTCCACTCGTCCCACAACGGCCCGCCGACGTGGTGCAGGACCAGTGTGGCGTAGTAGTTGTAGTACATATCTTGCTCGGAGGGGCCGTTGCGGGCCAGCAGTGCCGCGCCAGCCTGGAGGCCAGGTTGCTCCCACTCGCAGCCTGTGTAAATGCGGCACAGCAAGCCGATGCTGGAGCAGACCGGCGTTGGTGTGGGACGCACGTACCCGTAGGTGGCACCATAGTCGCTTTGGACCGAATTCAGGAATCCTGTCACGCCCAGCGAAGCTTGGGGCGGGACGGGGAAATCGGCCTTCGCGGCGCTGTATAGGGCCACGACTTGCCACCCGGTGACCGATGTATCGCCGCGCTGCCGGGGCTGGTAACGCCAGCCGCCGCCGCTGGGATCTTGAGCGTTCAGCGTGAAGCCCAACGCGTTGGTGGCGGCGGCCCGGATCAGGGCGGTGGCCGCCTCGTCAGGCGTCAGGCTTGGGGTGGTCAAATCGGGGCTGGAGCGGTTGAGACCAGGCGACCGGTCCTGCGTTTTCCCGCGTTGCGTCCGTGCCCCGGGACCGCGGAGCGGCTTCTTCGCCTCCCGCGCCGACGGTGTCGGCTCGAGGGGCGGCGTGTCGTTGGGAACCGACGTCGTATCGGCCGCAAGGCCTGGCGTCTCGGCGGCAATGCGACAATTCTCGCACAGCGCCCACAGCGCCAGCGCGTGCGAGTACATCGTGCCGCCCTCTTCCAAGAACGAACCGGTCGGTCCGATTCGCGAGATCAAGAACCGCAGCCCCGCCGCCACCTGGTCGCGGTACGGGCCGGCCCGGTGCGTATTGCCGTGGCAGATCAGCGGCAACACGGCCAAGCCGGTGGCGCCGTTGACCGCTTTGGCCATGCTGCCGGGGTCGGAGCACTGGCCTTGGCAGCGGCTCATCCGGTGATCAAAACTCCAACCACCATTGGGGTATTGGTGCTCGGCCAGCCAGCGCAGCGCCAATTCGACCGCCTGCTCGCTCTCGGCGGTCGTGCCGGTCATGTCCTGCGCCTCGAGCCAAGCGGATTTCGGACCTGGTGCCGCCTCGGCACTCCATCCGCGACGGACCATGCCGGAGTGTAGCCCCCAGCCGCTGGCGGCCAGGGCGAGTGAAAACAGCGGAATCAGCGCGGCCAGTTGCGTAATCGGTCGTGCTGCAGCCATCGTGTTTCTCACAAGTTCCCGAAGTTTCGCACCCGTCAGTATCGTAGAGCCCACGCTGCCGTTGGGCAATGAACTGTCCGCCTGGCCGTCAATCTCTGGGAGCCCCTGAGGTTCGGCGCACCCCACGCAAAGCATGACCGACTTCGCACGCACTTCGCACCGCCCACCGTATCTGAATTCGTCGTTTCAACTGGGATGCCCGGGAGGCATGCATAAACTAACCGGCGGGCTGACGCCGGCCGTTCGCCATAGCAGGGTCTTAACTGGGATACATAGGCGACTTACATAAGCCAGGAAGCTTCTGTCGGCGGTATCAAAGATAGTGGCGACGACGGTTGAATTGGTCGAACCTATCAGAGGATATTCGCCGGTTTTTCCGGCCGGGGTGGGCGTATTGCGTCGCACAGCAGGAATTCTCCAGGAGGGAGAACGGTAGAGCGCCCTGGGCGGTCGATCGCCGGGGCGCCGCAATATGCATGCTGCCTGCAGGGGAACGAGCGTTAAAGACGCTGGGGGGGCAAGGCTATGTGGCTGCGAGAACAGACGTTGAAGCGAGCTGCTGCGATCGTCGCTCTGGTGATGCTCGTCTCCGGGACGGTCGCTATTCGTGTTCAGCAAGCGGCGGCCAGTGACTGTGCCAGTTGCGGCGGCGATTGTGCTGGGGGCTATTGCTCGTCGACGCCCAGACTGGAAGAATTCGGCGGCTGGAGCCTGTTCTGGCACGATCCCTGTAAGACGCCGACTTTTTGTTTGGACAACGAGCGGTACTTCCACACGGCGGAAGGGCCGCGGGTGTACGCGACGGTGGACTTCTTGCCATTGTTCCGCGACGAGTCCGGTTCGACGGTCTACCAGGCTCAGGCATTTCGAGAAGTCGAGGAGATTCGCGACGCGGACGACGTCGTCACGGATACGATCATCACGTACCGGAGAGAAGCGGTCTTGACGTCAGGGGATCTTGACGGCGGATTCGAACCTGGCGTGCGTGCGTTGTTTGGCGTCTCGCTGGGCGACTGGTACCGTCTGGAAGGCTCTTACTTCGGCTCGTATTCGTGGTCGGACTCGGCGACCGTCCGATACGACGCCCGCGATGGAACAGGCAACCTCCTCTCGCCGTTTTCGAATTTTGGCGATCCCGAGGGCGTGCTGAGCCTGGACCCGGTGCCGGATGGCACGTTTCAGGGGGTCGAAGGGCTGGACTTTAACAATCGGGCGTCCATTAGCTGGTCTTCGCAGTTGGACAATTACGAGTTGAACTTGCGTCGCAGGGTCTGCATGCAACCCAGCCGCTATGTGGCCGCGGAGATGTCGGTTCTGCTGGGCTTGCGGTACATGCAGTTGCGCGAGACCTTGGACTACGAAACCGCATCGGCGCTCCCCAACCCGGACACCGAAAACACTCAGAACGTCGTTGTTGACAACGACTTGTTCGGTCCTCAAATCGGCGCACTGGCCCAATTCCTGGTTCACAATCGGGCCTGGATCGATTGGGGGATCCGAGGCGCGATTCTCTTCGACCGGACGGAAAGCAGAGTTGCCGCGAACGTCCATTCGGACGGCGTGCCCGTTGCCGCGGCATTCAGCGGCACGGAGGACGCAACGGCTTTCCTGGGCGACCTTTCCTTGAAATTCAACTACCAGTTCGCCCCTTCCGGTACGGTCCACATCGGCTACAACGCCCTCTGGCTGACCGGCGTTGCGCTGGCCACCGAGAATTTCGTCAGCGACATCAACACCCTGGTCAACGACGGACCGGGTGCTGTCGATCACGACGGCGACGTCGTCTTCCACGGCCCCACCATCGGTATCACTTGGGCACGCTGACGTTGCCTTTGTCCCACTCCTGAGTACGGGCAAATTCGCAGGGGACGGCCATTCCAGGCCGATTTCCTCCGCAAGCGATTTTAGGCCCGCCGTTTACGGCGGGTTGCACGGACGCAGCCACCGACCGCTGACCATCTGTCGCCACCCCAAGGCACCGCGCCGACAAAGTGCATCGCTGTTTGACGCCACCAGCAATTAGGGCTAAGATCATCCCTTGGTCTGGTGCGACCGAATCGAGCAGCCGGTGTTCTTGGATATCCCAGGGGGGCCTTCTGATGAAGCGGCAAAGATTGAACGGGCGAGCGGCAAAGCGGGGACCGCGGTCAACACGGCGTTTGATGGCCGAGTTGCTGGAAACACGTTGGCTGTTGTCCACGGCAGAATTGGAACCAAACGATACGTTGGCCTCGGCAACACCTTTCAGCTTGGCCGCCAGCGAGGTGTTGAGCGGAGACATCTCGTCGCTGACGGATGTCGACGTCTTTCGCGTCGCGCTGCTGCAGGGGCAACGCATCACCGTCAATCCCAGGAACAGCAACGACGGAACGTTTAATCCCGCGCTGCCTGTGCCGGTGGAGATTTTGGGGCCCGATGGCGAAATCAAGGCTGCCTCACGGGATAATCGCCAAACCACTTACACGGCGCCGGCCGATGCCGAGTACTACATCCGTTTCACGTCAGACTTGGCCTACGGCGAGTTCGTGGGCGGATACGCGCCAACCGTATCGATAACGGATTTTGCCGGAGCGACCGAGGCCGAGCCCAACAACGCAACCGCCATGGCGAATGGCGTGACGCCCGCCGCCTATTTCCGCGGTGCCATCGCAGAGGCCGACGACGTGGACTTCTTTTCGTTCACGGCTGCGGCGGGTCAAGCGGTGGTCGTCCAGTTCAGCGACGCTCCCGCGTCCAGTCCTGCGCTGCGGCTTTACGGCCCGGGAGCGACCTTGCTGGATTCCAATCTCACTGGGGAGGGACTGCGTTGGCTCGTCCTAACCGACGGCACTTACTACCTGTCGCTCAGCGGCGACAACGGTGCCGGCACATTTACGGGGCAGTACGTCGCCCATCTGTCGGTGCGGAGCGTAGGGGCCTGGAGGGCCGACGCCAGCGGCGATTTTGGGACCGCAACGAATTGGGAACTCACGACGACGGACTCTTTCGCCATCGGAAATCTATCCAGCTTGTCGGATCTCGACTATTTTTCCGTGCAGTGCGGCGGATTGGATTTCTTCACGTTCAACCTCGCTGCCGACGCCAATGACAAACTGTCTGCAGAGACCCGCGTGATCACGCTGTATGACGATTACGGACACGTTCTGCAGTACAGCACCGACGGACGTTTGGATACTCGCAACGGTGGCCGTCCGACGCGGACGGGGCGATACCTTGTGTCGGTCCAGGCGACGGCCGAAACGGGAATCGGGCCGTACAGCCTGTCCGGCGTCGTGTCTTCGCGGTTCAACGCCCAACGGGATGTGCCGCTGTATTTCATCGATTTCGACGAACAGATGCCGCACCTTGGCTTCGACTGGGTCGCACCCTACGCGACCCCTGCAGCGATTCCGCACGTCGTGGGGAGGTTTGAAAGCATCTACGACATCTACGACGTCGACGTCACGCTGACGAAACCGCCGGACGGAACCGAGATGGTGGCCAACGGGATCGGCGATTTTGGCGACATCGGGGCTGGCGGATACGGTGGCGGATACTTCGGCTCGCGACGTCCCCGTGGTGACAGTTTAACGTTGGGCCTGAACGGACTGCACTCGTTCGACGACTGGAGCGTGTTGGCCCTGATCCACGAGGCTGGGCATGCCACAGGATTGCCCCACGCCCGTAACGTTCTGGACTACATGGGGTACGACAACCAGATGTACTTGAACCCCGTCGGCTCGTTTTATCCCTTCTACGGGACGGATTCCCGCATCGCGGAGACGCGGAACATCAACCAGCGGGATTATCTGGATTGGGCACTGCAAGCGGGAACGCAGATTCCGGAGGTGGAAGCGAACGACTTGCCGGCCTCGGCCCAGGACTTGGACCCGTACCTGAGCGAAATGCAATGGGAGCTTGGGACGCACGGCACCTACGATGCCGGTCAGTCGTTGAGCTTCATGGTCGCGGGGGATTTCAACCATGACAACCGGCCGGATCTTGCCGCCGCGGATCCGGTCGACAAGACCGTGCGAGTTTTCCTGGGAAATGGTGACGGAACGCTGCAAGACGTGGCCTCCTATGCGGTCGGTAATATACCGTGGTGGACCGAATCGTTGGCGGTGGGCGATTTCAACGGGGACGGAAACGACGACATCGTGGCCGCCGACGGCGGCGACAACTCGGTCAGTGTCCTCTTAGCCCGCAGCGATGGAACGTTCCAGTCCGCCCTCATCGTCGCGGTTGCCGGTCAGACGCTCGCCACGGCGGCAGCGGACTTCAATGGTGACGGCGCGACCGACATCGCGGTCACCACGTGGCACGACGTGCGCATTTTGCTGGGCAACGGAGACGGCAGTTTCCGGGCGCCGCAGAGCTACCCGGCAGGCGGGTACGGGATCGTCGCCGGTGACTTGAACGGGGACGGCCATCCGGATCTGGCCACGGCGAATCCCGGGCAAGGTGGCGCAGCGGTCCTCCTGAACAATGGAACGGGCGGTTTTCCGGCGGCGGTCAATTACCCGACGGGGCAGTCACCCTACTCGCTGACGATGGGCGATTTCAATGGGGACGGCCGCACCGACCTGGCCGTAGGCGATCGCGCCGACAAGAACGTCAGCTTGCTCGTGGGCAACGGAAACGGAACGTTTGTCAGCACGCCGCAGATTCCGCTGTCGGGCGAAGCCATCAAGGTCCGGGCGGCGGACGTAGACGGCAATGGCACCAGCGACTTGTTGGTGGGGACGTGGGGTAGCACCTTGATTTCGTTGCTGGGAATGGGCGACGGGACCTTCTCCCGCGAAATCGGTTGGGCAACGAGCGAATCCCCGATCGGCGTGGCCGCCGTGGAACTGAACGGAGACGGGCGGTTGGATTTGGCCGCGGCGACCTACTGGGGGAAGAACGTCAATGTTCTGCTCGGCCAGGCCAACGACGTCCGCAACGACCGGATGGTCGTGTACGGTTCGATCTCGTCCCCCAGCGATACAGATCATTTCCGGTTCACGGCCGAGGCGGGAGCGACATTCCTGTTGGACATTGATGCCGCGGAGTTTCAGTACTCCCTGGATGCATCGCTCGCCGTGTGGGGGCCGCAGGGAACGCTGATCGCGTCGAACGTGGAAGCAATCGACCCCGATAGCGGCTTGAACTCCGTCGATCCCTCTTTGACGTTCACGGCCACACAAACGGGAGTGTACAGCGTCCGCGTCACGGGCGAAAAACGAACCGCAGGAGACTTCCGTCTGAAGATCACTCCCGAACAGGCGGTCGAACGCGAAGGGCCGCGCGTCATCTTTGCTCAACCCCAGGGAGTGATCCAAGGCGCCCGACAGCTGCTGCTTTGGACCAACGGCCAATTGGACCCCGACACCTTGAACGCTGCCAATATCATCGTCCAGGGGGCCACTACGGGAATTCACCCCGGAACCGCCCTATTCGACCCGCTCAGTTCGTTGCTGATCTGGCAGGCCGATACCCAGCTACCTCCCGACAGCTATACGGTTACGTTAAGCGGCAGTCCCAGCGGGATTGCCGACCTGCACGGGAACTTGTTGGATGGAGAAACCGACGGCAATCTCACGCTGCCGGAAGTCTCCGGAGACGGATTGCCCGGCGGGGATTTCGTCACGACGTTTGCCGTCTTGAGTCCGGACACGACGGCCGCGCAACTGGTCGGCGTTCCCTCGTACAGCCGGCATCCGTACAACCGCGGGCTTTTCACCTTTCGCTTTACCGACAAACTGGACGTCGCCAGCGTGCAGACCGCTGAGTTCCGCCTGCGCGGAGCCGGCTCGGATAACGAGTTCGAGACGGCGGATGATTACTACTTGCCCGTCGACGTCTGGTACGATACGTTCCGATACACCAACAGTTCAACGTTGCACGTCTACACGCGGGGGGTGCCGGCTCCGGGACGCTATTCGATCGAAGCTGCCTTCCTGGATGCCGCCGGAAATCCGGCCTTCCTGTCTTCCGTACTCATCGTCGGGGCGACTGCCCTGTACAGCGGTCCGGTGGTGACCGGGGTCAACGTCCGGCCGAACAGTGTATCGCTGCCGGTGGAGGCAGTGGAAGTCGATTTCAGCGACGCCCTGGACCTGACGACGTTGACGTCCGCAAACATGCGTCTTTACTTTTCTTCCGATCCGGATTTCTTCGACGGGAACGATGCCCAGGTAGACGAAGCGGATGGGGTTATCGCCTGGGATGCACCCTATCACCGGGCGACCTTTCAGCCGGCCGTGCCGCTGCAGGATGGGTACTATCTCCTGGAACTAAATGGAACTCCGGGGGGCATCACCGACGCGCGCGGCCGATTGCTTGATGGCGAATTCCTCGACACGGCGATACCCGGAGCCGATTCCATTTTTCTTTGGCCCAACTCGCCTTCCGGCGATGGGGCCGAGGGTGGCAATTACCGGGCGTTCTTCTCCGTGGTGACTCCCGGAACGCCGGATGTGACGCTGACTTTAACGGGCAGTCCCATGGCTGAAGCCGGTGGCGTGGCGACGATCATCGCTGTGCTATCGGCGGTGTCCGGGCTTCCCGTGACGGTGAACTTGGCGTTTTCGGGCATAGCGACTCCGGGCGTGGACTATATCCGGTCGGCGACAAGCATCACGATCCCGGCAGACAGCACGACGGGCTCGATTACGCTCACCGCCGTGCAGGATAACCTGGACGAATCCGACGAGACAATCGTGGTGGATATCGATACGATCGTCAACGGCTATGAAAGCGGAACGCAACAGGTCACCGCCACGATCACCGATGATGACCCTGCGCCGACGGTGACGTTGAGTCTAACGGGTAGTTCCATGGCCGAAGCCGATGGCGTAGCGACGATCACCGCTTTGTTGTCGGCGGTATCCGGACTTCCCGTGACGGTGATGTTGGCGTTCTCGGGCACGGCGACACCGGGGGTGGACTACACCCGATCGGCGATGAGCATCACGATTCCAGCAGGCAGCACGACGGGCTCGATCACGATCACCGCCGTGCAGGATGCCCTGGACGAATCCGACGAGAC
>CAZXYZ010000004.1:113094-141397 GCA_964645045.1 uncultured Pirellulaceae bacterium
TCACCGCCGTGCAGGATGCCCTGGACGAATCCGACGAGACGATCGTGGTGGATATCGACACTGTGACCAACGGTACAGAGGCCGGGACCCAGCGTGTCACGGCGGTCATCACCAACGAGCCCTTCGTACGGTTCCTGGTCGTCGATAACATCCTTGACGATTTGTTCGGGTACGCAATGGACGGCAACGGGCTGAGCCGAAGGGACCTTGTTCCAGGGTTTACCGATCCCCGGGGCGTCGCGGCCGCCGTGGGCGGGCGCACGATCTGGGTGCTGAACTACAACAATGTCGTTTCTGTTCAGGACGGGGATGGCAACGCGTTGGGATCCTGGTCCTCGCCGCAATTGACGGAGCCGACGGGGATTGCGATCAGCGGAAGCGACATCTGGATCGTGGACAAGGGAACGGATACGGTCTACCGCTATGCGAACGCAAGCGGTGTGGTTTCCGGCGAGTTGACGGCGAGTTCTTCTTTCAAACTGGATTTGGGGAACTCTGCGCCCGAAGGTATCGCAGCGGATGGAACGACGCTGTGGGTGATCGACGGTGACAAACCGGACCGCGTGTTTGTGTACGAAACGTCGGGCGCGAGTCGCGGCTCGTGGTCAATTGACCCAGCCAATACCTCGCCAACCGGAATTGCCATTGACCCGACCGGCACGAGCCAGAATATCTGGATTGTGGACATCAGCAAAGGTCGCGTTTATGAGTATGCCGACGCCCGTTCGCGCTCGTCTGGAAGCCAGTCTGCCAAAGCGTCCTTTGCTTTGATATCAGCCAATCCCAGTCCGCAAGACATCGCCGTGCGGGGACTCATTCCCGTTGTCGCTGCCGACGCCTGGCAGAACCGCAGCAATCCGGCCGATGTCGATGGGAATGGCCGCGTGTCTCCGCTGGACGTGCTGGTGCTCATCAATCACATCAATCGTTTCGGAAGTGGGCTCCTGCAGACGCACCGGGCTGGCGATCCTTTCTGCGACGTGAATGGCGACGGCCAGGTCGGTCCCATCGATAGCTTACTGGTCATCAATTACCTCAATACCGGTGCGGAGGCCGAAGGCGCAGCGGCGTTTACCGAGCCGGTTGACCAGTTGCGGGTCGATGCTCTTGGGCAGATCGTGTCGGAATGGACGGCAGCCGCGCCGTCAAGTCCGGGTGACGCCCCCGGCACGGCGGCCAGTCGTCCGCCTGCCGCAACTTGGACTCCGCACGCTTCGGCACCGGATCTGGACGCCGGTGTCAACGAGCCGGTCCGTTCCGGCGACGAACCCGACGAAGACTTGCTGGACGTTCTCGCTGCGCGATTGCGTTGTGACTGGTGGGCCGCAGCTAACGATCTGTTTTCGGACCCGGATTGATGCCGCACGCGGCGAAGATTGGCACGTCGTGCGATAGCTCAAGGTAACCCGAATCGCCCGCTAGCGGGGAAGAGCCGCCCTCTCGCTGGCGTTTCGGGTGGCAGGTATTCTGAACTGCAGGCATCACGCCAGGACCGTGGAAGCGGCCAGCGTAAGCTGGGGCGGAGAAACGCTGCTTGGTTGCAGGCTGGCGTTCGTGAGCCTTTTTCGGATTTCGCGCACGATTTCGTCGATTTGAAACGGTTGCAGCAGGTGCGGCTCCCGTGCCAGCTTGGTCCGCCATTCCATCAAGACGCGGGATTTGCCGGATTCCTTCGGTTCGTGATTGGATTCTTCGATTATTTGCTGAATGGTCTGTTCCCAGTCGCGCAACTTCATGGACTGCTCCTTGTTGTCATCCAGGCCCGTCGCCAGCAGCCGCAAACTGCGTCCGCCCAACACATGCAGATCTACATTCTTCTCTTCGACCAAAAGTAGTGTTGGATTCCAGTCATCCCGGCTTCATTCCCAAAGTCGTGCATCCGGTTGGGGGAATTGTGACTGGCCCGGATTGCCAACCAGGAACGGATCGCCCGCTAGGACGGCGACGTTCGGCCTTCGTTCGGCTCTGGCAGCACGAGCTTCAATCCCAACGACTGGAGTTTGGGTAGATGAGTCGCCCAGGCGATCGCCAGCGGCGGGCCGACCGGGCGTTCTTCGGGATTGAGGCCCACCGATAATTCCATCACGCGATTGTGACGCAAATGCTTGTCCACCAGCGGCATCTCGTTGCTGGTGTCGTGGGTGGCGTCATGCCGGCGGCTCAGTTCCTGTTCGTCGTTCCAGATCTTGGCGATACGGTGCAAGGCCACGATGCGATACCAGTGCCAGGGCTTCTCGACGCGCACCTTGGTGCAACACCAGGCCCAGTCGCTGAACCGGCGCAAATCTTCCGGCCGGACCAGGAAGCAGCGGACACACCGCTTACGAACCACATGGCGGTCTTCGCAAGTCATCGCCATCAGCCACGTTTCGCGCGGATACGGCGACACGGCCAGCAGACCGGCGACGTGCCCCAGCGCGTCGTTCAGCAGTTCGAACCCCTCGACGCCGTTCGTTTTGAGCATCGGGTCGACCAGCGAGGTGTCTTCCGCCAGTCGTTTGACCAATTCGCGCGCGGCAGGGTTGTCGTACAGGTCGTTCAAGGTGGTCTTCGGGGCAATGTTCCGGAACAGCAATACGCACTCGCCCTGGCCGCCGGAAACCGGCCACAGGCGATGCATCTGGAAGATGAGATCGTCGGTGTCGCCGACCTGCAATCGCTGCAGGTCCTTCAGTTTGCGGCGGAATAGCAAGAACCAACTGGCGGCAAACCCGGCCAGAAAGCCAAGCCCCTTGCCCACGAGTTCCGGAAGCACACGGTGCCATTCCAGGTTACTCAACCAGTCCCAGATCAGTTGTAGCATGATTGGTCCTCGTGAAGCGGTTAGCCTAAGACGGGCTCAGACGTACAGAATTCAATTTTGGCCGAGCAAAGTCATCCCATTTCGCCGGGCTTCCCATCGGCCAAAATTGAATTCTGTACGTCTGAGCCCTGCATTTTCTTACCGCCGCGGCTCGATCCGGTCTTTGCCGACCCACGACTGCAACACCTTGGGGACCAGCACCGAACCATCGGGCTGCTGGTGGTTTTCCAGGACGGCGATCATGGCCCGGCTGACGGCGATCGCGGTTCCGTTCAGTGTATGAACGAAGTGCGTGCCCTTTTCGCCCTTGATTCGGTAGCGGGCATTCAGCCTCCGGGCTTGGTAATCGGTGCAGTTCGACGTGCTGGTGACTTCGCCCCACTGGCCGCGGCCGGGCATCCAGGCTTCCAGATCGAACTTGCGGTACGCGGGTCCGCCCAGATCGCCGGTGGCCGTGTCGACGACGCGGTAGGGGACTTCCAAACCGTCAAACAATCGGCATTCTAGGGCACAGATGTGGTCCAGCATGGCGTCGCTCTGATCCGGCAGCGTGAACGCGAACATCTCGATCTTGGTGAACTGGTGCACGCGGTAAATGCCGCGCGTGGCTCGGCCGTGAGCTCCGGCTTCCGTCCGGTAACAGTGGCTGACGCCGCACAGCTTGATCGGCAACGCGTCGGCATCCACCGTTTGTTCGGCATACAAGCCGCCCAGCGTGATCTCGGCGGTCGCCACCAGGCTCAAGCCCGAGTTCTCGACGCTGTAGATTTGCGTTTCCGGACCGCGCGGGATGTAGCCGGTTCCTTGGATGATTTCGTCGCGCGCCAAGTCGGGCGTGATCATGGGCGTGAACCCTTCCGCCATCAGCACTTCCAACGCATACCGCTGGAAAGCCAACTCCAACAGCACGGCCTCGTTGCGGAGGAAGTAAAACCCGTGTCCGGTTGTGCGCGCCCCGCCTTCCAAGTCGAGCAGGTCGAGTTTCTCGCACAGGTCGACGTGATCCAGCGGCGTGAAGTCGAATTTGCGTGGTTCGTGGCGGCCGCGGCGCAGTTCCAGATTCGCCTGGTCGTCCACGCCCACCGGAGCGGCGGGATGCGAGACGTTGGGAATCGTCAGTTGAATGGCCGTGATCTCGGCGTCCAGCCGGTCGTGTTCCGCCTGGGCCGCGTCCTTTTGCTGGCGCAATTGACGGCCCTCTTCCTTGCGGACTTCGCGCTCCTCCGGACTCTTGGCCTGCCCGATCGTCTTCGAGACTTCGTTCGCGCGGCGGTTCAGTTCCTGAACTTCGGTCAACAAGCCGCGCCGCCGGTTCTCCATTTCCACCAAAGCCCGCACATCCGCCTTGGCATTGCGGTTTCGGCAATTGGTTTCCACCAGGTCGGCGTTATCGACGATAAACTTGCGATCAAGCATGGTTGGTCCTTTGTCCTGCGAGTTCCTGCCAGAGGTAAGCGCTGGCTCGGATTCCACGGTGGAAATCCGCCAGCGAGAATTTTTCGTTCGGGCCGTGGGCGTTGTCGTCATCCAGGCCCCAGCCCAGCAGCAGCGAATCGGCGCCCAGACGGTCGCGGAAGGTGTTGACGATGGGGATCGATCCGCCTTCGCGGATGTACACCGGCGGCTTGCCAAAGCCGTATTCAATCGCCCGCGTGGCGGCTTGCACATAGGGGCTGTCCAGCGGCACTACCACGCCGGGCGCACCATGCATCTCGATCAGTTCCATTCGGATGCCGGGCGGGCAGATCCGCGTGAGCATCTCGCGGAGACTGGCGGCCACGCGGTGCGGATCCTGGCGGGGAACCAGCCGAAAGCTGAATTTCGCCCCGGCGGCCGATGGCAGCACCGTCTTGCCGCCTTCGCCTTGATATCCGCCCCAGATGCCGTTGACATCGCACGTCGGTCGGCCCCAGCGCCGTTCCAGGGTCGTATAGCCGGCTTCGCCCGTGACGGCCTCGACGCCAATCCGGGCCATGAAGGCTTGCTCGTCGAACGGCAAGGCGGCGAATTGCGCCCGTTCGCGCTCGGTCAGTGGTAGGACATCGTCGTAGAATCCGGGCACTTGAATGCGTCCCTGGTCATCGACCAGGGCCGTCAGCATCCGCGCCAGCGCGTTGGCGGGATTGGTCACTCCGCCGCCGAAGGTCCCGGAATGCAGATCCTGTTTGGGGCCTTTCAACCGCAGTTCAAAGTACGCGATGCCTTTCAACCCGTACGTGATCGCCGGTTGGCCGGGGCCAAACTGCGACGTGTCGCTGATCACCACGACGTCGCAGGCCAGCTTGTCGGCGGCCGTTTCCAGCAATTTGTTCAGGCTTTCGCTGCCGACTTCCTCCTCGCCTTCGATCAGGAACTTCAACTGGACGGGCAAGTGCCCTGCGGTTTCCAGCCACGCTTGAGCGCTGTGGATATGGGTCAAGACCTGGCCCTTGTCATCCGTTGCCCCGCGGGCGTACAGATTCCCGTCGCGGACCGTCGGCTCGAAGGGCGGAGTCGTCCATTGGTCCAGCGGGTCGGCCGGTTGAACGTCGTAATGGCCGTACACCAACACCGTTGGAGCGCCGGGCACGGGCGGGGATTCGGCGTACACGATCGGGTGCCCGGCCGTCTCGATCAGTTCGGCCGCCAGCCCCAGCCGACCCAGGTGGCTGGTCACCCAATCGGCGGCGCGGCGAATCTCGCCCGCATAGTTGCGATCCGCGCTGACGCTGGCAATCCGCAACAACTGGCACAAATCGTCCTCAAAGTGGCCGCGATGATCGGTCAAATAACGGTCCAGGTTCGTTAAATCAGGCATGACTGGTCCATTTTACGATAGGGGGTTTTGCACCTTTTCATTCACCGGCAGCAACGAATATAATGCTTTTCGGACATTCCGACTATTCCCGGGCCGATGCGCTGGCGGCGTATTCTGGCCCCGTTCCTCAAGGAAAGGAAGAAAACCGTGGCGGACAAAGGCTTTGCCGCCGTTGCCGAGCCGGAACAGGCGACCGAGATCGCCACGCGCGAGCGACGTCATCAAAAACCCAAACGGCAGCCGCGTTACCACGTGATCCTGTGGAATGACGACGACCACACGTACGGCTACGTCATCCGCATGATGCAGGAATTGTTCGCGCATTCCAAGGAAAAGGGTTTCCAAATCGCGGAACAAGTCGACAAGCAGGGGCGCGCGATCTGCCTGACAACCACCAAGGAACACGCCGAATTGAAACAGGAACAGATCCAGGCGTTCGGCGCGGATGCCGAGATCCCGCGCTGCAAAGGGTCGATGTATGCCACGATCGAACCGGATTCGAGTTCGCCGGAGTGACCCTGTCTGATGCCAGCCAAGCTTAAGACCGTGACCTTGGGCTGCAAGGTCAACCAGTACGAAACGGAGTTCGTGCGCGAAGCGCTGGCCGGCATCGGCTACTGTGACGCGGCCCCCGACGAACCCGCCGATCTGTGCCTGGTGAATACCTGCACGGTGACCGCCGAGGGGGATGCCAAGAGCCGCCAGGCCATCCGCCGGCTGGCCCGCGAAAACCCCGCCGCACGAATCGTCGTGATGGGCTGCTATGCGACTCGCGCCCCGCACGAAGTGGGCGCTCTGCCGGGCGTGGCGGAGGTGATCATCGACAAACGCGAGCTGCCCGACTGGCTGGGGCGATTCGGCGTGGCGGATGTGCCGGACGGGATTTCGCGTTTCGTGGGCCACAGTCGGGCGTTCGTCAAGGTCCAAGACGGCTGCCTGTTGCGCTGCAGTTACTGCATCATTCCTCACGTCCGCCCACAGTTGACCAGCCGGCCTGTCCCGCAGATCCTGGACGAAATCCGCCGGCTGCGGGACAATGGCTACCGGGAAATCGTGCTGACGGGAATCCATCTGGGGCATTACGGCGTCGATTGGAACTGGCACAAGCCGAAGCCGGATTGGATTCGGCTGTCGCACCTGGTCGAGCAGATTGCCCGGATCGAAGGCGATTTCCGGCTGCGGCTGTCCAGCCTCGAGGCCACCGAAGTCACGCGCGAATTGATCCAAGTGATGGCCGACCACGGGGATAGGATCTGTCCGCACTTGCACGTCTGCCTGCAAAGCGGCTCGGATGCCGTGCTGCGGCGGATGCGCCGCCGCTGGTCGGCGCGGATGTTCATCGATCGGTGTGAACTAGTCCGCCAATCGCTGGACCAGCCCGCGTTCACCACCGACGTGGTGGTGGGCTTTCCCGGCGAGACAGACGACGATTTCGAGCAGACCTGCCGCGTGGTCCGCGAGGCCGGTTTTTCCAAGGTCCACATTTTTCCGTTCAGCGCGCGGCGCGGGACTCCGGCGGCCGAGATGCCGGACCGCATTCCGGCTGCGGTTCAAACGGAACGCGTCCAACGTTTGGCGGCGATCGAGGGCGAGCTGCGCGAGGCGTACTTCCGCAGCCTGATCGGCCGGAACCTGCGCGTGCTGCTGGAGGCCCGCAGCAGCGCGACGGCCGGGCACGTGGTGGGGACGGCGTGCCGCTACGCAACCGTCGAATTGCCAGGTGGCGCGATGGTCGGGCAGTTGGTCAACGCCGTCGCGCGCGAGGTGATCCCCGGGCCGCGCATCGCCGCGTTTCCGATTTGAGTATTGGGCGAGGGGACAAGGGCATGGGTTTCGGAACTGAAAGGACAAAAACATTGATGACAAAAAAATGTCCCTTGGGAACGCGGGATTCTCCTTATCTTTTTGTCATTCATCTTTTTGTCAATCAGAACGAACCCAGGATGAACTTAGCATTCCGTCAATTCCCCCCATGTATCATCCCAGGCATGGACCGAGCATGACGGAAGCGAACCTGCCCACCGACGAGTTTCCCACGCAAGGCCGCCTGGCCGGGATCGACTTTGGCACGGTGCGGATCGGCGTTGCCGTGACCGATCCCGACCGGCACTTGGCGAGCCCCTACGAAATCTACCAGCGACGCGGGCCGGCCGCCGACGCCGAGTACTTCCAGCGTTTGGTCCGCGAGGAGCGGATCGCCGGCTTCGTCGTCGGCCTGCCGGTACATGCCAGCGGCGCGGAGAGTCAGAAGTCGGCCGAGGCGCGCGCCTTTGGCGACTGGCTGCGAACGCTGACCGGCCGGCCCGTGCAGTACTACGACGAACGCTACACGTCCGTGCTGGCCGAGCAGTTCCTGCTGGAGGCCAAGATGACGAGCAAGCGGCGCAAGGCCCGCTTGGACAAAGTCGCCGCGCAGCTGATCCTGGCCGCATACCTGGAATCCAGCCACCGGGGCCGGCCCGGGGCGTTATAGCATGGCTCTCCAGAGCCGTGCAGTCGTGTCCGAATTCCCCACGGCTCTGGAGAGCCATGCTACAGCAGATCCAGGAACGCCCGGATGGAAATGGGATCAGAGCCGTCCAAGAACGCCACGTGTGCCGCGACAAGCTGGGGCCTAGTGGCCATCGTCCTGTGGAGCACCACGATCGCCTGCTCGCGGAGCATGGCGGAACAGCTTGGCACATTCACCAGCGCGGCAACTGTGTACCTGGCGGCAGGCACGATCGGCTGCGTGGGTCTGGCAATGCGAGGAAAGCTTGTCCCCGCATTACGACAAGCCAGCCTGCCGTACTTGTTCGGCTGCGGCGGACTGATGGTGGCCTATACTGTGCTGCTGTATGCCGCCGTCGGATTGGCGCAGACTCGGGTACAGGTCATCACCGTCACGGTCTGCAATTATCTCTGGCCCAGTCTTACGTTGCTGTTTGCCGTGCCGATCCTTGGCTGGCGAACGCGGCCTTTGGTCTTGTTGACCGGAACGCTGATCGGCATCGCGGGCGTCGCGTTGGCCGTGGGGGCCGGTGGAGTGGATGCCCAACCGAGTATGTCCTGGAGCGGCCATGCCGTCTCGACGCTGCCGGCGCTGTTGGCGGCCGTAGCTTGGGGGCTGTATTCCAACCTCAGTCGCCGCTGGGGCGGCGCGCAAGCTGAAAACGCGATGCCGGTGTTCTTGCTGGCCAGCGGCCTGGTGCTCGTGGCGCTGCGCGCATGCCGTGTGGAGCATTCGATGTGGACCGCGCGGGTTGTTGGAGAGGCGGCTTACATGGCGGTCTTTCCCACGCTGCTGGCCTACATCTGCTGGGACACCGCCGCGCGGCGCGGCAACCTGTCGTCAGTCGCCGCGATCAGCTATTTGACGCCCTTGCTGTCGGTCCTGGTCAGCAGCCTGTATCTGGATCTGCCCGTGCCGCCGCAACAATGGCTGGCCGGCGGGCTGGTCGTCGTTGGCGCGGTGTTGTGCAAAGCATCGGTCGTGACCGATGGTTGATGCGTCTTTCCTCGTCAAGTATATTCGGACCTGTGGGCGAACAAACAAAACCATCTTGATTGCAAACCGGAGGACGATCGGCGATGAACGAACCGATTTCTCGTAGAGAGTGGATGCGGGTGTTGGGTGCCACGGGAGCAGCCGCTGGGTTGGGCGGACTCGTTGCGCCACAGGGCGCCGCAGCTGCCGAACTGCCTCGCGAGTCGGGATTCCAGGGTAGTGTGGTGGACGCCAATGCGACTCAATCCACCGCCTCGTGTCCCACGCTGGTGAATGGCCGGATTGTGCAGCCTCAGCGAGAACTGCCGGTACTGCACCAGACCGATGTCCTGGTAATTGGCGGCGGGACGGCGGGCGTGACTGCGGCGCTGGCGGCCCGGCGTACCGGCGCGGACGTGACGCTGGTAGAACGCTACGGACATCTGGGCGGCCTGTGGACCGGCGGCCTGGTGCTGATCGTCATCGGCCACATCGTCAAGGGCGGCAAACAGGTCTGCCAGGGGATCGGCGAGGAAATGCTGCGCCGCTTGGACAAGCTGGACCGCGGCATCGTGAATCGCCGCCCTGGCGTGAATCCGACCGTCGACGCCGAGGCGTTGAAATACGTGATGGTCGAGATGGTGGCCGAGGCCAACATCAAGACGTTACTGCACTGCTGGGGCGTCGATGCCATTCTCGAGGGCAACGCCGTACGCGGAGCCGTGTTCGAAAGCAAATCGGGCCGCCAGGCGATCCTGGCCAAGATGGTGATCGACGCGACCGGGGACGGCGATGTGTTTGCGGCCGCCGGCGCCGAGTTCCAGCACTGCAAGTACAGCCTGGGCTTGGTGTCTCGCATCGGCGAACTGGACAAGGTCGACAAGGCCAAGGCCGACCCGGCCAAGAAGCCTCGCGGCCTGGGTTCGATCACCCCCTTGGCCGGCGTCAACTGGGTGAACATGACCGGGCCCGAAGCCGACGGACTGGACGTGGCCGAATTGTCGCGGCTGGAGATGAATCATCGCCGGCAGATCTGGAAGAGCGTACAAGGTATCCGCACGACTCCCGGCTACGAACGGGTGTCGCTGCTCGAAACGGCTCCTCAACTGGGCGTGCGGGTCACGCGGTTGTTGCAAGGCGTGCAAGCGGTGACTTACGCGGACATCCAGGCCGGCACGCGTTATCCGGAGGTCGTAGCAGTCGGTGGAGGGTGGAGCGGCGAGCGGGCGGAGTGGCAGATCCCTTACGGCGCCCTGGTGCCCAAAAGTAGCGTCGAGAACGTGCTCGCGGCCGGGCGTTGCATCTCGGCCGACTTGCGCGCCGCCGATGCGATCCGGGTGATTCCGATCTGCTGGATCACCGGCCACGCGGCCGGCGTTGCCGCGGCCGTCGCGATTCAGGACAGCTGCCCGGTCCGCGCGGTCGAAGTACCCAAGGTGCAGAAGATCCTCAAGGAGCAGGAAGCGTATTTGGGGTAACCATTTTGAACCACCCAAACGCAGTGCCCAACCAAGGCGAGTCTCAACGGCCCAGCGTCCGTCCGTGGCGGCGTTGGGCGGTGCGATTTGCCTGTTTGACGATTGCCTGCGGGCTGCTCGTCCCCGCGTGGCCTTGGGATGCAGCCACGCTGGCCGTGCCGGCGCTCAGTCCCTATGTTGCCTTGGGTTCGGCGTTGGCCGCGCGCACCGTCAACCTTGCGTCGCTACTGGCTCTGCCCGTGCTACTGATCGTGTTGGTGCGGCGGCGTTGGTTCTGCCGCTACGTGTGTCCCACGGGGCTGCTGGCGGATCTGGTGGGACGCTTGCGCGGACCGGGCGCGAGTCGCGGGTCCAAGCTGCCGCCGATCGGCCAGTGGTTGGCGCTGTTGACCCTGGGGGGCGCCGCGGTCGGCTATCCGTTGTTCCTGTGGCTGGACCCGCTGGCCATCTTTGCCGGCTTTGTTCATGCCTGGGGACGCGGGATCGGCGGAGCGGTCTGGCTGAGTGCGGCGGGCTTGCCGCTGGTCCTGTTGATCAGCTTGTTGGTTCCGGGAGTGTGGTGTGCGCGGTCGTGCCCGTTGGGCGCGACGCAGGACCTGTTGGCGTGGCCCTGGTCGAAGCTCCGCCGCCGCAAACCTGACGAGTCGCCGCCGCCCGCGGCCTGGCCGCTGACACGGCGCGCACTTGTAGCGGGGGGACTGGGCGCGATTGGCGCATGGCAGGCCGGTCGCTGGCTGGGCCGGGCCGCATCCGCGCCGCTGCGGCCTCCCGGTGCGGCCAACGGCAGCCAATTCACCGGCTTGTGTGTCCGTTGCGGAAGCTGTGCCCGCGTTTGTCCTTCGCGGATCCTGCATCCCGATCTGGGCGAATTCGGTGCGGATTCCTTCTTGACGCCCGTGGTCCGCTATCAGGACCAATACTGTCTGGAAACCTGCCAGCGCTGTACGAACGTCTGCCCGAGCGGCGCGTTGCGGCCGTTGGCGGCCGACGAAAAGTCGCAGGCGGCAATCGGCTTGCCCAGTGTGGACATGTCGGTGTGTCTGCTGGGCGACGACCACGAATGCGCGATCTGCCGCAACGCTTGCCCTTATGCGGCGATCCTGCTGGTGTTCTCCGAGGAAACGTACCTGAACACACCCACGATCGATCCCACACGTTGCAACGGCTGCGGCGCTTGCCAGGTCCGCTGCCCCACGGCGCCGGTCAAGGCCATCGTGGTCCATCCGGCCAAAAAGTCCCAAGCGGCGCGTTCTCCGGCCGGCGTTGATTGAATTCCGTCCGGGGCTGCGTTAGCCTGCTGTACCGTCGGCGATTGAATCTTGGGGGTCGAAACGAGGACGCAGCTAGAGCCGCAATTCGGAATTGAATGTCCACCAGCGTCAAAGCTGGGCGATCAGCAGGGCGGGATCGGCCGATCCTACTGCCAGGGCCCGCGACGCGGCCAGTGCTGATCGAAGGGGTGGCCGGTCGCCACCCGCAGGGCGACGGGCTGGAGGAAGTCACGGACGCACTCAACCACGGCGGCGAAGTCCGTTGGCACATCACCGAGCAGGTTGCGGCGGACGAAGGCTTTCCACTGGGCGGCCTTGGCTGGGTCGTTCGCGAAGCGATCCAAGAAGCAGATGGGCTCGGCCTGCAGTTCGGTCTTGCGGCGGCCAAAGGTGGCGCGGATCGCCGCGGCCAGTGCAGCGCCGGCGAACTCGAAGTTCGTTGCCAGCAGGGCGATGTCGAAGAAGTCCTTCATCCGGCTGTTGAGTTCGCCCAGCTTCACCATCGCCTCGAACTTCTCCGCGATCACGGTTTCGCGGTTGTAAGCCAGGAGTTCGGGCTCGGTGGATGTGAGCAGGGTGGGATAGCGGATCTTGTCTGGAGCCGGCGTGACCACGTCGCTAAATCCGATGTCGACCTGCATCGAGATCCGCGCGTTGCCGAGCTTCGCTTGAAACGTGGCTCGTACCCCTTCGTAGTCCGCATCTTCCGCGATGCGTTGTGTGGCAACGCTGGCAGGGTCAAAGAACAGTCCGTCGTCGTCCACGAAGGCCCGGCATACCTCAGCAATCACCGCGCGGACTGACTCCAAGTCGTTCTTCAGGCGTCCCAAGAGATCGATGTCACGCGTAGGCCGAGTGGCCGGGGCCTTCCAGACCACGAAGAGGAGCGCGCCCTTCAAGACAAACCGCTCGCGGTGCTTGGACTGCGAAAGCCGGAAGAGCCAGCGTTCGAGGGCATAGTGCTGAAGCACGTCACTGAAGCGTCGCTGTGTTTCTCTCGCGATGTTCATCAGCCGTTGACGCACCGATGCAGCCATGTTTCTGAGCGGCTTCTTCGTCATGCGCTGGCCTCCAGGTAGGGCCGCAGGATCTTCTCCACGCGACAGATCCGGCTGAAGTCCAGCACGCGCTGGAGTTGTGGGCGCCGTCGCCTGCAGTAGGTCTTCAATGCCTCCAGGGCGACGTCCAAGCCGATCTTGTTGCGAAACTTGAAACAGTCGGCCAGCGACTTCTCCGGGCTGTAGATTCGTACGGCAACACCATCGAGGGAGTGGACTTCGATTCCGGCCGCGAATGCCTCCGAGGAGAAGCGATAGAGGCGAAGCGGGGGATATTCGAGCGCGGGGCCGCGGGCGGACCGGGGCAGGGCCAGATGCACCTCGTGCGGAATCTGCGTCGTGAGTTGATGGAACGCCAACGCCGAGATCAAACAGACGACCCCTTGCGGGACCCGCTTCGCGACGGTGGCCAAGTCTGGATCCCTGAGCGGGGCGAGGCTCGTGAGGCGAAAGACGCCGCGCGCCAGCTGCTCCACCTCGCCGACATCCCGCATCGCGTAAAGGGTCCGGGGATGGATGCCTGCGGCAAGCGCTTCCTTCGTTCGCAGCGTGCCTCCGTACTGGTCGAACGCATGGCGGGCGTGCTCGTGGGAACTGGCCATCGTTGATCCTCGGCAGGACGGACAAGAACGTTGACACATTCTAGGAAGTGTGTGCGATATTATCCAGTCCGAGGCCGGTCCCCGTGCGTTTTCAGCGGTATTTGGCGACGGGAAAGGACTTCGATCACCGTAAAGTCTGGTTCCAGTGGCGGTTAGGGTTACGCCAGGACCGAAGTTCTTTGGATGAATGAGCGATTCGTTCATGCCAACAAGCTCGGTAGGGTCCCGATTCGCCTTCCAAAAAAGGAGAAAAAGGACGGCAAGGTCAATCCTTCGCGTGCGCGATAGCCAGCGTGCCGTGACGGATATGCCTGCGATGACACCACCGGTAGGGCGCACTACCGTCGCCATCGATCGTGGGCCTTTTTCTCGCGCACCTTCCCCGCAGCGAGAAAAGCGGAAATCACATGGCCACACCGAGCCGCGCGAGGGGCGTCGCAGGGGAACAGGAGCAAGCCTGCGCGGTAAAAAACTGGCTGCGTCCGCGTTTCGACCTTGGCTGCGTCCCCTTTTCGACCTCGAAGACTGTCCCCTGGCTTTCCGGATGGCCATAAATCCAAACCACCCAGGGCTACTGCATGACGAAAGACTCCGACGCCGAAGCCTTCCCGCGCCACAACCAAATCCGTTAGTGCCCCAAGCGATCGGGATTTCTTCAGCCGCCGGACCGTGTTCCAATCGGTTCGCCGCCCGTTGGAACCTCTAAACCGTGCTCAAGGTGAACATAAAATGATGTTCCGGGACGATCGGCTGGTCGATTCCGAGACTGATCGCATGGTCAACATGCCACCCAGTGGCTTGGAAGATTTGATGCCATTGCTTTGGGGTGGCATAGTTGTAAGGCACCGGCACCCCGTTGTGAAACACACGATTGTACAACCAATCGACAAAGGACGCATATTTGAACTGACGCTCGATATCGAGCGCACACAAGACTGAGTCAATATCGCGACATCCAGTTTCAATGCCGTACACTGACTCAATCACAATGCACCGCGAGCGGGTGATTCGTCTGGTCTCGCGCAGCAACTGTACCGGTCGCTTCGAATGGTGCAAGACCGTCAACAACAAGCTGGTACTCACCATTTCATCAATTGGAAGTCGGTCTCCGTCCCGATAACAGCGGATTGCTAAATTAACTCGCGGGTCCAAATACCGAACGACATCCACCAACACCAGCTTCTTCCCCTGTCCATGCAAGTGCCACGCTACCATGCCATCCCCACAACCAATATCTGCGATTGCATCGCCAATGACGAACGGGGCAATCTGAGAGGCGATCAACGATGATCGCCTCTCAAGAGCACTCCGCAGTCCATGCGGTGGGATGAGCGAGGCCACTGTCTCTTGTAGCTCTGACTCAAACGCGTTCGTTGAGGCATCCCCCTCCATACTGCATATCTTTTCAACGAACAGTTTCGCTGACGGTGTGTCGATATTTAGTTCGTGGCATATGCCATGCAGGGCCATCCGTAGGACGTCCGTCAACCCTCTGTCGCCCAAGATTTCATGCAAACCGTATCGACGGCGGTTAAAGATCCGTTCGCAACACTCCTCGCTCGTGTTCATTTACGCTCACCTCTCTCTTTTCAACGCGCAGTGTCACCCGACGCCGCGGAAAGTAATCACTGAACTCTTGCCATGCGGTCTTTCCACATCCATCCGACGGGAAGATATGGACTCTGGCCCCCGGACCGCGCCAATCGCCTCCATCTGACGGCTTCTCAAGAAATACAATCCTATCGGCCACCATCGCCTCGTCTCGATTGTGTGTCACGAATACGACTCCTTTCTGCATTCCAGCTTTACTGTCCTTTTTGAAGTTGGCAATAACATCCTCCATCAAGTCGTCTCGCAGCCACCAGTCGAGATTCGAGAACGCCTCATCAAACAGACCAATGTGCGGATCGCGCAGCAACATCTTTCCGATAGCAACCCTTTGCTGCTCGCCACCCGATAGACTGTCTGCGGCGTAGTTGAGATGGTCCTCGCGAATCTGGGCATACTTCATTACATCTGAAATTTCTTGTGCCCACTGCTCCCTCTCCACTCCGCGCATCCGTAGCGGGAATTCAAGATTCCTTCGTACCGACATGCTGTAAAGACTGAAGCGCTGCATCACCAGACCTATGTCTCGCTCTTGCGGCTCCAGGAAACTCACGTCCCGACCACCAATATGAACCGAGCCCTTGACCTTAACATTCGCGAGCCCCTCCGTTAGCGACTGGCGAAGCCGGGCCAAAAAGCCTCGTCCGTTCGAAGATGGTCGGAGGAATCCAGCAATCACACTGAGCAGTGTGGATTTCCCTGACCCTGATATCCCGAGCACAGCGACCATTTCGCCTGGAAACATACTAAAATCTAGGTTGTGCAAGATCGTGGTCCAGCGGCCGCGGGTGTCGCGGCAGTCGACGTAGATGTTACGTAATTCTAGCAATGGTCTGCGATGCGTTGATGTCATTCTTCTGCCTCCTTTCGGAGTTTCCAGTCGATCCACACTTGAAGTCCGCCGAAACCAATCGCCGCAAGACTAACAAGTATCAGACTTGCGGCTGCAAACGTACCGTAGCGACTTGCCTCGACCGCCAAAATAGATTCCTGCACTCCAACAGCAAGGGTCTTCCGCGTGGCATCCGTAACCAGCTTGAGCGAAAGAGCGACGTCATTCCAAGACAAGATGAACGCAAACATCGCGACCGCAACTATACCTGCCCGGGCGTGGCGACAAACAACCACGAGGGTCTGCCACCACGGCGCCCCGTCTGCCGCTGCACTTTGGTCCAATTGACGCGGAACGGCGTCAAAGTATTGGATCATTAGCCAAATCCCAAACGGCAGACAAAACGCAATATTGGCCAGCGCAAGTCCAAAGAGGTGGTTATACAGGCCAATTGCGTCGAGGATGCGCATCCACGGGAAGACGAGAACCACCGGTGGCAGGGCATATCCGCAAAGCGCGGCCAACTGAAACAGTCGCCGACCGCGAAAAACGTACCGTGTAAAGCCAAAGGCAGCAGCGATTGAGACAACCAAAACCCCGACCGTGGTCAATCCACTCACCCAAACAGTGTTTGTTAGGTATCCAACATAGAGGGGAGTATCCCCCACTAGGTCACGATAATTGTCAAACGTCCAATCCCATCGAACCAAGGTGTCAATACCCCGGTCTACCTTCGAGTTGGGAATGAAAGAGCCAGCCACCAAGAACGCGTAAGGGACCGTGCTAAATGCCATGACCAGTAATAGCCCGGTCCACAACGCAAGTTTCACGAGAAATCGACGCGTCAGCACGATTTCCAATTCGTCCGTTACATGGCCCCTGGTAGAAGTTGGTCGACTCTGACGGAGCCATCCACTGGGGAATAGTAGAAAAGAGGAAAGGCTCATTGACCTACGGCTCAACAGGCACTGCAGCATGAAAATCGAGAAGATTCCACCCATCACGATGAATCCCAAAACAACGGCTGAAGCTAGTCCGATAGAGCCAGCGGGATCAGAATCGAGAATCGGTAGACGATCGTAGGTATAAATTGGCAATGTTGCTAGTTTGTCTGTAGCGGTGCCAGCACCGAGCAACCAGGGAGTGTCGAACTTCGTAAACATAAAGGCTAATCGAAGCAGAATGACAATAACGAGCGGCTTTCCTATATGATGAAGCGTCACGAACCGAAATTGTTGCCATCCATGCGCCCCGTCCACCTGCGCGCTTCGATAAATGCCGGGAGGTATGCGCCTCAATACTGCGAGCATTGTGACATAGGCAAACGGGAAAAACTGCCACACACTCACAACGATAAGCGTCCAAAAGATTCCGCTCCCAAGCCACGCCGTTGGGGGAATACCGAACAGCCGCTCACCCCATACCGCCACAAAACCACGATCATGAATGAGAAAGAACCAAACGTGAACCGCGACAACGGACGGAACAGCGTAGGGGAGGAAAATCGCGATAGTAACAATCGACAACTGGCGCGTACTTAGCTGTATGCCGTGGACCACGATGGCAGCAAATGTACCGATCGAAACCTGAAGAACTACTGTTACGACTGTGTAGAGGCCCGACAAACAAAGGCTCTTCCAAAACAGTGGATCGCCAAACAACTCACGATAACCGGCGAATGCCCAGCCACCGCTGCCGAGGACACTCATCTTTATCGCAGAAACGGCCGGCAGCAGAAGTAGAACCGCGATGACCGCTATGGGCAGAACTAACGTAGACAGCCTACTGCTGCTTGCCATTGCGCGGTGGGACAGCCTTCGTGGCTTCTCGCGAACCGTCTGCTTAGTTAAGTCCACGCAAGACGCCTCCCCGAGCGCTGGGTTCCGCGTAAACGCGCATCGCGCGTCTATTGGCTCCGGTACTCCTGCCCAAGACGCTGCACAAGTTTCACCGCCCTCTTTTGGGCAGCGTCGGCTGCCTCTTCAGGCGCAAGATCGTTCATCATTACGTCGGTTACGGCCTGCGTGAGGATTCTCTCCTTGTGCAGTTCGAGCAAGAACGGAAGCCGTCGCCCAGCTTGTGTTACATCTGGCATGAGGATGGGGCGCACGCGATCGGGATTCCCCAAAAACGTCTCCGCCTGTTCTGCCCAGGGCTTCCAGATGCCGGACGACTCAGTGTATTCTGGGCTGGACGCTATACCCTTGAAGACCGGCGTCAAATGAATTGGAACTTGCTGAACAAACTTCAGATACCGATCCTTCTTGTAAAAATAGGTGAGAAACTGTTTTGCTAAATCGGCATTCGTCCCGTAGGTCCCAGCTGGTCGACTTTGAGCGCTTTTCAAGATTACAAAAGGTTCGCAATCGATAGTCGCGATCGCTGCACCCTGGTGAGAAGGCCCAACCGGCTGCGCCATCCACGCGAAGTGCGCGGGATCAGCTTCTGCCGATTCGTTCAATGGTCCTTCTTTGGTGAAAGCCGTGCTGATGGCCTTGGTGGCACGGGCATACGTAACCGGGACGTTCCCTGCCTCTCCTCTGCCGAATCGGTGGAACTGGTCCAGGTATTTTTGCGTTGCCCATCCTTGATCCACGAATGGAGCGAGATCTTTGAAGAATTTCAGGGTTTCTCGTACAGGCTTTTCATCCAGCAAGGGCCGATTTGTCGCCGGGTCAAAAAGCTTGCCCCCATTGTTCGCCACTAGTTCGGCAAAGAGCTGATCTATAAAGAAGCGATCGCCCCCGGGAAGGAGCGTCTTCAGTTTGCCATTGGTCCCCTCACTCATTGCTCTGACGAACGCGATGTACTCTTCCCATGTAGTCGGGACGTCCAAGTTCAGATGTTCGGCCCAATCCTTCCGGTAGGCAAAGCCTGTAATACCTATTGCATGAGCTACGCCGTATCGTCTTCCGTCATAGAGCCAAAGGTCACGGACGCTCTCGAAGATCTCGTCACCGTTCTGCTTCTCTATCGTCTCGATCACATTGTCGATCGGTAGCAGGAGGTTGCGATTGACGAGTGAGTACGCCATGAATGGCTCAAGGTGCGTCACATCAGGCTCCGAATGGCCCGCCAGGGCGCCCTCCAACTTATCCAAGAGGGAATTCCACGCGATAGATTCTAGCTGAACTTGCACGCCAGGGTGGTCGGCCTCAAACGCCTGTATCGTTTTTTTCAGCTCATTTACCGCATCTTTGTCTGTTTCCGTCTGCCAAACGACGAGAGTAATCGGAGGCCCCGGTCGCGTCGAATACCAAACCCAGCTTGCGGCGCCAGCGGTGACCATGATCGAAAGAGCTAGCATCCCTCTACTCATCCGTATGCGTTTCCTCATGTTTCACCGATTCCTCTATTATCGATTGTTCGAAGCGTTGGTAACACGAGTCGAAACTCGTACCATATCGAGACCGAACTCACCACGCCCACAAGAACGAGTGCAATCTGCTCTCCGGTTCCGAAGTGGCTCCCCCCGAAAATGGTGTTACAGAAAAAAGTCGCGGTCACAATGACGACAAAGATCAGCGACAGTCGTACTGCCCACGTCGCAGGGACAAACGGCGCGTACCGCTGGAAATCTGTATGGCCCAACAGAGTAGGATAGTCGCTACATATGCGTTGTATCAGTCCAACGCTTCGTTTTACGTAGTAATCGATTATCCATGTGAGAAACGAAACCGCCAGAGGGACGATCGTCAGAATAAAGAATCGATCGATGTTCGTGCTAATCAAAGGTAGCGTCAAGATGGGCGATTGATAATCAGCAACTGTCTGATCAATTACGCCCCCGAGATGTAAATTCAGTCTCGCAAGGTCCGCAATCGATTTCACTTCGAACGGGGCCCCTACGTATTCCTTGATCGCTTCGTAAGATTCCAACCCAAGCTTAGGTTCGAATTTCAGCGGACCTGTGAGTGGCGTGTATTGCTGCAATTCAGAATATGGCGGGAAGGACTCCATCAAACTGCTACCCAAATGGATCTCACTACAGTCTGTGCATCTCAGAGATAGAGCTGACCGTGCGTCCTCGCAAAGTTCGAAGTTTAACGTCGAGCCAGCAAACTGCGTCAATACTTTGATCTGATCTTCGAGTACCATCAAACGAGATAAATCGCAGAGGGGGTTATTAGGACCGTCCTCTGTTAAAACGGGTGTTCTTGACCCATTCTCTCTGGTTGAAGATGAATCCGTCAGCGACTGGCCGATGGAGTTCTCTTCGAGGTCGTACGACGGAATCACTGGGCGGTTGTGGTAGTCATTGTATAGCGTCGTGAGAATCCCCATTGAGTCACTCAGTGCGCGCAACGCGCGGAGTTTTTCTTGGAGTTCCTCCTTTGTGGAATTGGACGCCCTGGTTGTAAGGTGCTGGTGAGTTGCCGGTGCGATCATGTCCTGGATTCGGCGCATGTCACTTGCCTGGTGGACAGCAGGCGACGATGTAGGCATCACAAACGCCTTGTAGCGGGCGCGAAGCATCTTGAATTGCCACGTTATCCGAACCAGATCCTGGTTGGCGTCCCGCAATCGCCTTTGCCGGTTGGCGACGAGTATCGGAGACATTAACGCATAATACACGTAGAAAAATGTCACAATGGACGTCAGGAGTAACAGTTTATTCAGCGTCTCCGCAGACGTCTTTTGCCAGCCACAAAGGATGTCAGCCCTGTCGCCTTGTCCCCCATTTGGCTCAGAACCAGCTGAACCCAAGACTTCCATGCCATGCCCGACGAGCCCATCAGATGTCACGTAGGGGGGGGTGGCACCGAGCCGAACAGGCTTGCTTTCACTCGCCGACACGGCCCCATTTACGCTGCTAGATGCGTTATGCGCGGCGACCGCCGCTCCACCAGGCGCCGCAAGTGACGGGTCGTTGACTTTCATGGATGCCCATTATCGCGTTTAGCCTGCTGCTGAACGACGACCTGTTGGAACAGGCGAATCCTCGAATATGCCGGCCTGCGCGCCAGCAAAAGGCATTAGATCAGATTTGACGAGGATAATCAAGTAGCAAGGAATGATAATACTACAAAAATCGTATTGCGTTACTGTTAAGGGGCGCAGGGCCTGTGAGAGACAGCGGAACTGATAATCGCGGAATTTGTCCGTCCTCGATGTAGGCCGACGAGTAAGCGACGTAAGTCGTTGGTTACCAGTTATTTGCGTGTCTACTTTCTGCCGAACCAACAAGCAATCCCAGGTAAGGGTCGAAACGAGGGGTGAAACCGGGACGCGGCTAGTATTGACAGCGGGAAGTGAGTTCTGTTGGTTTTCTGTCGTGCCAAGACGAGCGCGAGTAGCGCCGGGCGGATGGGTGTACCACGTCCTGAATCGATCGGTGGCCGGACTGTCGCTGTTTCGGAAGGTAGCGGACTACGAGGCGTTCGAGCGGATCGTGAGCGAGGCGCAGCAGCGGCACCGCACTCGCGTGGTCGCCTGGTGCTTGATGCGAAATCACTGCACTTCGTGGTTTGGCCGCAAGAGGATGGGGAACTGGCGGCCCACTTCCGCTCACCTGGCCCCTGCGTACGCGATGCGTTGGCACGTGGCCCACGGGACGGTCGGCGGCGGGCACTTGTCCCAGGGGCGTTTCAAGTGTTTCCCGGTGGAAGGGGACGAGCACTTTTTCACGGTGACCCTGCCGGTTTCGACCCTCAAGCCGCGCGTTCTCCGGCCGGCGTTGATTGACTTCCGTCCGGGGCTGCGTTAGCCTGCTGTACCGTCGGCGATTGAATCTGACCGCAGCCCGAGTCGCAAGCGAGTGGGCTCATCGTCCCTCGCGCTTTCGCGTCGGGCGACTTGAACGCCGCGACAGCCGCGCGCTTCCCGCAGTTCGATTTCCCCACCACGTTTAGGAGACTTGTCCATGTCCACCCGAAAGCCAACTCGCCTTACCCGCCGTCAATTCGTCGGCAGCACCGGAGCTGCGGTTGCTGCGTTTACGATTGTGCCCCGCTGTGCCGTGGCCCGCAGCGCCGAAACGCCTCCCAGCGAAAAATTGAACATTGCCGGGATCGGAGTTGGCGGCATGGGCGCCGGCGACATCAACGCCGTCGCCGGCGGTAACAACATCGTGGCCTTGTGCGACGTCGATCAGAAACGTTCCCGGGGCACGTTCGAGAAGTTTCCTGACGCTAAGCCGTATCGGGACTTCCGCAAGATGTTCGACGAGATGGAGAAGAACATCGACGCCGTCGTGGTCGCCACGCCGGACCATTTCCACGCGGTGGCAGCCATGGCGGCAATCAAACGCGGCAAGCACGTGTACTGCGAGAAGCCGCTGGCGCATTCGGTGTTCGAGGTCCGCCAGTTGATGAAAGCGGCGGCGGAGCACAAGGTCGTGACGCAGTTGGGCAATCAAGGCCATTCGTCCGAATCGATCCGCCTGTTCTGCGAGTGGATCCGGGACGGGGCGATCGGCCAAGTACACACGATTCACGCCGGGTGCCGAGCGGTAAACTCGGGCATCGACGCCTTGCCGTCGCTCAAGGAACAGCACCAAGTCCCCGCCGATCTGGATTGGGACTTGTGGCTGGGCCCCGCCTTGGACCGCCCGTACAATCCGGCTTACTTGCCCGGCAGATGGCGCGGCTGGGTCCCGTTCGGCAACGGCACGATCGGCGATTGGGTGTGCCATGTGGTCGACCCGGTGTTCTGGGCGCTGGACTTGGGCGCCCCGAAGACGATTCTGGCCGAAGTCAAGGATTACGATCCGAAGACCCAGGGCGACGCTTTTCCCAAAGGCGACAAGCTGACGTTCGAGTTCCCGGCCAAAGGCGAGCGCGGCCCGATCACGATGCACTGGTACAGCGGCACGGAAGCGATTCCGCGGGTGCCGGACCTGGAGCCGGAGCGCAAGCCCGTGGAGACCGGCGCGTTTGTGTTGGGTGACAAGGGCACGATCATGTACGGTTCGCATGGCGCCGGCGGCGTGCGGATTGTTCCCGAAGCCAAGATGAAGGAATACCAGTTGCCCGCCAAGACGATTCCCCGCGCCAAAGAGCATCACCAGGACTGGCTGGAAGCGATTCGCACGGGCGGTAAAGCGGGCTCGGATTTCTCCTACGGCGGCCCGTTGACGGAAATCGCCATGCTGGGCGTGATCGCGCTCAAGCTGCCCGGTACCCGGCTGGAGTGGGACGCCGGACAAATGCGGTTCACCAACTGCGACGATGCCAATCCGTACGTCAATCCGCCGTACCGCAAAGGCTGGAGCCTGTAGGCGCGCTCGGTGTGTGGCCAGGAATCCTGGCCACCTCCGCGTAGCCGCATTCGCCAGAATGCGGGCTGTCCCCGCCTTCCCGCATTCTGGCGAATGCGGCTACCCGCCAGAAACCTCGGCCACACACCACACTCGCCAATGGTTGCCTTGCCGCCGCGGCGCGTCTACGATGATTGCCGGTGTCGTTTCCCTGAAGGTAACTCTCGAAAGCGAGGCGGAGCATGTCGTGGCGTACCGGTTGGAATCGGGCAGCGGTGCTGATGGTGTCCTTGACCGCGGGGGCGGCGGCGCAAGCGGCCGAGGCGGGCAGCACGGCGGAGCCGGTGAAGAACGAGCAAGTTGCGATGCCGATCACCCTGCAGAAGTTCGCCGAAGTCAAAGTGCAAGAATTCCCCTGGGGCTGGATCCGCTGGTTGATCAACGACCAGGTCGACCCGGCGGCCGAGATGACGTTCGGGATCGTGTTTATCAAGCCCCAGCAGACCAATCCGCTGCACGTACACCCGAACAGCGCGGAGTATCTGCACGTGCTGGAGGGCTCGTGCGAACACCGCGTCGGCGACCGCTGGGTGACGGTCAAAGCGGGCGATACGGTCCGCATTCCTGCGGGAGTGAAGCACAATGCCCGGACCAAGGAGGAACCCTGCCGCGCCGTGATCGTGTACAACACGGGCAAGCGGCAGATGGTTCCGGTCCAGGAATAACCGCGAAAGAGAACCGATTCTATGAAGCTGCCCTTTCTCCTGGATGCCGTTGTGATCACTTCGCTGTGTGCCGCCGTGCTGTCCGCCGCCGATTCGCCGCCGGCCGATGGCCAACTGGAAGCCTTCTTCCGGCAGTACTTGGACCAGACGTTTGCCCTGCGGCCGCTGGATGCGACGCGGCTGGGCGAGCATCGCTTCGACGACCGGCTGGACGATCTGTCGGCCGGGGCGCGAAAACGCTGGCGAGAACACGTCCGCAACACGCTCCAACAGCTGCCTCAGGCGGTGGCCAAGGAACAGCTGTCGCCGGCGGGCCGGGTGGACTTTGAAATCCTGCAGCACGAGTTGACCCGCGCGTTGTGGCTGGCCGAGAACACCTCGCCCTTCGAAGAAGATCCGCGGGTCTACAACGAGTACATCTCCGACAGCGTCTACCTGCTGCTGACCCAATCGACTTTGCCCAAGGAGAAGAACCTCGCCAATGCGATCGCGCGCATGGGCCAGATTCCCCAGGTCGTGGCGGCCGCCCGCGAGAACCTCCGCAATCCGTCAGCGGTGGCCACCGAGACGGCCATCCGTCAGAACCGCGGCTCGATTGGCTTCTACCAGCAGGAACTGTTTGAAGTGGCCGGCGAGACGCCTCAGCGGGACGCGCTTCGGGCGGCCGCCGCGCCGGTCGTCGCATGCCTTCAGGAGTATCAGGAATTCCTGGAACGCGATCTGTTGCCGCGCGCGCAGGGAACTTGGCAGCTGGGCCGCGACAAGTTCGCCCGGAAACTGGAATTGGAGCTCGACGCCGGCCTGACCGCCGACCAGGTGCTGGCCGAGGCCGAGGCCGAATCCTCGCGCGTGGAACGCGACATGTACGTGATCGCCCGCCAGCTGTGGGGCCGCTATTGCGCCGGCCGGCCGCTGCCGCCGGACGACGAAACGGGCCGGCGGGAAACCGTCGCCCGGGTGCTCCAAGCGGTGGGCCAGGAGCACGGCCCGCCGGAAACGCTGACGCAGGATGCCCGCGCCACCGTGGACCGCATCCGGCAGTTCATCGGGCAACAGAAGATTCTGCGGTTGCCCGACCCGGACCGTTGTCAAGTGATCGAGATGCCTGAATTCCAGCGCGGCAACTCGACGGCCTACCTGAACCCGGCGCCGCCGCTGGACGTGACGGCGCCCAGCGCCTATGCGGTCAGTCCGCCGCCCCGGGATTGGGATCCGCAGCGAGTCAAGAGCCTGTTGGAGGAATACAACCGCCACATGCTGCAGATCCTGACGATCCACGAAGCCTATCCGGGGCACTACGTCCAGTTGGAATACTCCAATCGCGTGCCGTCGCTGATCCGCCGCGTCCTCGGTTCCGGCGTGTACATCGAGGGCTGGGCGGTGTACACCGAGCAGATGATGCTGGACCAAGGCTACGGGGAGGGCGATCTGGCGCTGCGGCTGACGCAGCTTAAGTTCTACCTCCGCGCCGTCGCCAATGCGATCCTCGACCACCGGATGCATTGCAGCGGGATGAGCGACGACGAAGCCCTGAAGTTTCTCACCCAGGCAGCCTTTCAATCCGAGGGCGAGGCACGCCTCAAAATCGTGCGTGCAAAACAATCGTCGTGTCAGCTGTCGACCTATTTCGTGGGCCGCATGGCCCTGTACCGTTTGCGACAGCAGATCCAGCGTGAACTGGGAACTGAGTTCCGCCTGGATCGCTATCATGAAGCCGTCTTGAATTTGGGTGCCGTGCCGGTCAAGTACCTGCCGCGGCTGGTCAGCAAGGCGTTGCGGCCGGAAACCGAGTAACCGCTGTGTCTATTTGTCGTTGCCCACTCTTGACGCGGCCGTTCTTACGCCGCAGACTGAACGGCCCCGGCGCGGTGCCGTTCCTAGGAAACCCCTCCAGCAGCAGAAAGGTCAGCCATGAACCACCACACCCCATCTTCCCAGACCGGCTCGGCAAGGTCTTCGCGGCGCGAGTTCTTGCAGTGGAGCGGCAAGCTGGCGGCGGGCTCCGCGCTGGCCGCCGTGACGATCCCGCGCGTCCATGCGGCCGAAGATAACACGATTCGCCTGGCCTTGATCGGCTGCGGCGGCCGGGGCAGCGGGGCCGCGGCCGATGCCTTCCGAGCCAAGGGCGGACCCGTCAAGCTGTACGCGATGGCCGATATCTTCGAGAACCGGTTGAACGGCTCGCACAAGGCGCTCAGCACCCAGTTCCCCGACCACGTCGATGCTCCGCCGGAACGTCGCTTCATGGGGTTCGACGGATACAAGAAAGCCATCGATTGCCTGCGGCCCGGCGATGTCGCCATGCTGTGTGGCTATGCCGGCTGGCGGCCCGTGCAGCTCGAGTACGCCGTCGCCAAGGGCGTGAACGCATTCATGGAAAAGTCGTTCGCCACGGATCCGCCGGCCGTGCGGCGGATCATCAAGGCCGGCGAGGATGCCGAGCAGAAGAACCTCAAGATCGCCGCCGGCCTGATGTGCCGCCATTCGGTGAACCGGCAGGAGTTGATCAAACGCATCCGCGACGGAGCGCTGGGCGATATCCAATTGATCCGGGCGTACCGTATGCAGCCCGTGGGACCGCTGGGCCCCAAGCCAGAGGCGGAGAAGGAACTGTTCTGGCAGATCCGCAACTTCATCCGCTTCTTGTGGGTCGCCGGCGGTCTGTGGGCCGAGATGGACATCCACCAGATCGACGAGTTGTGCTGGCTCAAGGACGCTTGGCCCGTGTCGGCACACGGAGTCGGCGGGCGGGCTGCTAACAGCACCGACCGCAGCCAAAACTGGGATTCGTTCTCCGTCGAGTGGACGTTTCCCGACGGTACGAAGGCGTACCACGTCGTCCGCTACCTGTCGAATTGCTACGACGAATTCTCGACGTTCGTCCACGGCACCAAGTGCGCGGCCCAGTTCTCCGGGAACATCCACGCCGGTACCGTGCATACCTACAAGGACCAGCGCGTCAGCCCGGACAATATCGACTGGAAAGCCCCCGAGGAAAAGGAAACGCCCTGGCAGGCGGAATGGAATGTCATGCTGGACGCGATCCGCAACGACCGGCCGCACAACGAGGCCAAGCGGGCGGCCATGTCCAACCTGGCCGATATGATGGGCCGGGCCGCCATGCATACCGGCCAGATGGTGACCTGGGACCAGGCGATGGCATCGAACTTCCAATGGTGTCCGAATATCGATACGATGGACGAGAATACCGAGCCGCCCGTCAAGGCGGACGAAAAGGGATTCTACCCCGTTCCCGTGCCCGGCGCATGGACGGAACTGTGAAGGACAAGCGTATGAGTCAAATGAAAAACCTCCGCTGGGGCTTGATCGGATTGGGCTGGTTCGGCGAAATCCACGCCGAAGCCCTGGCGGCGATGCCCGGCATCGAACTGGCCGCGTTGTGTACGCGGCGGCCGCAGCGGTTGGCCGAAGTGGCCGACCGCTTTCAGGTGGCCAAACGATACACGGACTATCGCGATCTGCTGGCGGACCCGGACATCGACGTGGTCGGCGTCATCACCCACATCAACGACCATCGCGACATTGCGATCGAAGCTTTGCGCAGCGGCAAGCACGTGTTCCTCGAAAAGCCGATGGCGCCGACGGTGGCCGATTGCGACCAGATCCTGGCGGCGGCCGACCAGGCGGCGGGCTCGTTCATGGTCGGTCACATCTGCCGCTTCGATCCCCGCGTGGCCTTGGCCAAACAAGCGATCGACGAAGGCCGAATCGGCAAGATCGTCTCGATGCACGCCCGCCGGAATCTGTCCGTCAACATCGGCCGGATGGTGCTGGACGCCATCTCCGCCTTGATGGGTGACGGCATCCACGACGGCGATTTGATGCTCTGGTTCAGCGGGGCGAAACCTGTCAACGTTTATGCTCAGGAGATACACCCGGGCCGCAACAAGTACCCGGATGGCGGCTGGGCCATGGCGCGGCTGGACAACGGCGCGATCGCCGTAATCGAGTCCATCTGGCACTTGCCCGAGAGTACGCCGTACCAGATCGACGCCCGGATGGAAATCATCGGCACCGAAGGCGCGTTGTACATCAATTGCGGCGAGGCGGGACTGGAGATTCACGACCACGCAGGCAACCACATGCCCGACACGTTGTACTGGCCGAACGTCTTCGGCCAGCGGTTCGGGATCCTGCGTGCGGAACTTCGCTACTTTGCCGACTGCATCGTCGCCGGCCGGCGTCCCGAGCGGATCACGCCCGCGGAATCGCGGGCCGCCGTGGCTCTGCTGGCCGCCGCCGTCGAATCGTCGCAAACGGGGCAGGTGGTCCGGTTTTGATCTTCGGCTAGAATTACGCAGGGCCGCCAATATCACCGGATCGCAACGACATGCAGCGGCGAACGGCGGGCGTCAGCCCGTCCGGTGGAAGACGCGCGCGGGCCGGACACCGGACACCGTGGGGCTAACGCCACCACGTTCGCCAATTCCGGCGAACGGCGGGC
>CAZXYZ010000004.1:141497-190515 GCA_964645045.1 uncultured Pirellulaceae bacterium
ACGCCACCACGTTCGCCGGATCCGGCGTAAGCTCGTGGGCGTCAGACTGAAAAGAAGGAAAAGAGCTGCCTATGAAGACGCGTTTATCCCGTTTCACGTCGTTGGCGATCACGCTGGCCGTCGCCGTCGCGTCGCCTGCCGCCGTGCCTGACCGCGTGGACTACAATTTCCACGTAAGACCAATCCTCTCGGACCGTTGTTACCAGTGCCACGGTCCGGACCAGGGAAACCGCCAGGCGGATTTGAGGCTGGACACGAAAGACGGACTGTTCGCTGCCGTCGCGTCGAGCGATGCCTCGCACGTGGTCAAGCCGGGCGAACTGGACCACAGCGCGATGGCCCAGCGCATTTCGACCACGGATGGCGACCTCCGCATGCCGCCGCCGGACTCGAAGCTGTCCCTGACGGCCGAAGAAATCGCGACGATCCGGCGGTGGATCGAACAGGGCGCCGAGTGGAAACAGCACTGGTCCTTTATCCCCTTAACAAGTGTGGCTGTGCCCGAGGTCCAGCGCCGCGATTGGCCCCGCAACGGAATTGACCGCTTCGTGCTGGCACGGCTGGAAGCTGAAGGTCTTTCGCCGGCGCCGGAAGCCGGCCGCCAGCGGCTGATTCGCCGCTTGAGCTTCGATTTGACCGGTGTGGGGCCCACGCTCGCCGAGATCGATCAGTTTCTGGCCGATGATTCGGCGGACGCGTATGAACATTTGGTGGACCGGTTGCTGGCGTCGGAACGTTTTGGAGAACGCCTGGCCGTGGATTGGCTAGACGCAGCCCGGTACGCCGACACGTATGGCTATCAAGCTGACGTCTATCGCGCTGTGTGGCCTTACCGCGACTGGGTCGTACGCGCGTTCAACGCGAATCTGCCCTACGACCAGTTCATCACGTGGCAGTTGGCCGGCGATTTGTTGCCCGCTCCGACTCGCGACCAGCTGATTGCAACCGCCTTCAACCGGATGCACCGCCAAACGAACGAAGGCGGCAGTATCGAAGAGGAATTCCGCGTGGATTACGTCAGCGACCGCACGAACACGCTGGGCGCGGCGGTGCTGGGACTGACGATGGAATGCGCACGGTGCCACGACCACAAGTACGATCCGATCAGCCAGCAGAATTACTATCAGCTGTTCAGCTTTTTCAACAACATCGACGAGTGCGGTTTGTACTCGCACTTTACCGACGCCATGCCGAACCCGACCCTGCTGCTGACGACCGACGACCAGCAGCAACGGCTCGACAGCCTGAAGCAGCAAATCGAACAGGCCGAGCAGCAGTTGAGGACGCTGGCGGCTAGCCGCCGCACGGTCTTTGAACAATGGCTGACGGCAGATCGCGGCAGCCCCGAGATTCCCGGCTTGGTCGGCGATTATCCGCTGGAGGCGATTGAATCCGGCAAACTCGCCAACCGGGCCGCGCCGGACAAGCCGGCCAAGGTGTTCGAGGATCCGCAGGTCGTTCCCGGGCAGGTGGGCAACGGGCTGAAGTTCAGCGGCGAGAACAACGTCACGACGCCCCTGGGCGGCGACTTTGGCCGCAACCAGCCGTTCTCGATTGCCCTGTGGATCAACACGCCGGACGTCAAGGACCGGGCCGTCATCTTCCATCGCTCGCGGGCCTGGACGGACGCCGGCAGCCGCGGCTATGAACTGCTGCTGGAAGACGGTTGCTTGAGCGCCGCGTTGATCCACTTCTGGCCCGGCAACGCGATTCGGATCCGCACGAAAGAGCCCGTCGCCACGGGCCAGTGGCAGCACGTCGTGATGGCCTACGATGGTTCCAGCCGGGCCGCCGGATTGACGCTGTACGTCAACGGCCGGCCGGCGGATTGCACCGTGGTGCGCGACAATTTGTTCAAAGAGATTACCGGCGGCGGGGGCAACGAACTGACCCTCGGCCAGCGGTTCCGCGATCGCGGTTTCAAGGACGGGCTGGTCGACGAACTGAAGATTTTCGATCGCCGTCTGACCGCGATCGAAGCGGCCCACGTGTACGACGGGAAAACGCTGTCCGAGACGCTGGCCGTTCCGGCCGATTCCTTGCCCGACGCGCAAAAGCAGGCCTTGTTCGACTACTACGTGGCGCGTATTGACCAGCCCTATCGCGATGCCGTGGCGGCCTTGGCACAGTTGCGCAAACAGCGCAGCGCCGTGATTGATGCGGTGCCGGAATTGATGGTGATGCACGAGATGGCCCAGCCGCGGCCGGCGTTTCTGCTGAAACGCGGCGCGTATGACGCCCCGGGCGAGCAAGTGCAGCCCGGCGTGCCGGCGAGCGTTCTGCCGTGGTCGGACACGTGGCCCAAGAACCGCTTGGGCCTGGCCCAGTGGCTGACCGATTCCCGGCACCCGCTGACCGCCCGCGTAGCGGTGAATCGCTTCTGGCAAATGCTGTTCGGCCGAGGAATCGTCACCACGCCGGAGGACTTTGGCAGCCAAGGCCAGTTGCCGTCGCACCCCGAGCTGTTGGACTGGCTGGCCAAATCGTTTCTCGATTCCGGCGGGGACGTCAAAGCGTTGGCAAAACGCATCGTGATGTCGGCCACATACCGGCAAGATTCGGACTGCACCGCTGACTTGGTCGCCCGCGACCCGGAAAACGTGTTGCTGGCCCGCGGTCCACGCTACCGCCTGGCGGCCGAGATGATTCGGGACAATGCCCTGTTCGCCAGCGGACTGCTCGTGCCGCGCGTGGGAGGTCCGCCGGTCAAGCCCTACCAGCCGGCGGGGCTGTGGGAAGAGAAATCGGGCGCCAAGTACGATCGCGATACCGGCGAGGGCAGCCATCGCCGGAGTCTGTACACGTTTTGGAAACGCACGTCGCCGCCACCGTCGATGGTCACGCTGGACGCTGCCAAACGCGAGGTCTGCGTGGTCAAGCGGGCTACGACGTCCACGCCGCTGCAGGCACTGGTGTTGCTGAACGATCCGCAGTACGTCGAAGCCGCGCGGGCCTTGGCCCAGCGAGCCATGACCGAGGGCGGGCCGCAAGTCGCCGACCGCGTAAGCTGGATGTTCCGCACGCTGACCAGCCGGCCGCCGGCCAGCGCGGAACTAGAGGTGCTGAAGCAATTGTGGGACGAGCAGCGTCAAGCGTTCGCGGCACAGCCCGACGCTGCGCTGCAATTTCTGGCCATCGGCGATCACAAGCGAGATGAACGGCTGGATGTCGCGGAGTTGGCCGCGTTAGCGGTTGTGGCGGAAGCGATCATGAACTTTGACGAGACCGTGACCAAGCGGTGATCCCGTAAGATGCAAGAGCCGGGGATTCCGCGACATCACGCGCCATCGCTTGCGCTGCGGGTGGCGATAGGTTCGTAACAGGCAAGGCGAATACTCAAAACCTCGCTTCATGTTGATGCCCACGGATGGCAGAGCGGACCCACGGATGAGTCGCATGGAAAGATCCGTGGGTCCGCTCTGCCATCCGTGGGCCCAAAGAACTTGACTCGTTTGTAAAGACGTTGGACGGTTAATAACCCAGAATCCGGATGAGGGGAACCACAAGATCATGTGGGACAACACCAGACACGACGAACTGGTCAGGCAGATGACGCGCCGGCACTTCTTTGGCCGGACGGCGGTGGGACTGGGCAGTGCGGCTTTGGCGCATTTGCTGGCGGCGGACGCAGCACGGGGCGCCGCGTTGCCGGGCGGCGTGATGTCCGACTTCCATCATCCGCCCAAGGCCAAACGCGTGATCTACCTGTTCATGAGTGGCGGGCCGTCGCAGATCGATTTGTTCGACTACAAGCCGCTGCTGAACGAGAAACATGGACAAGAGCTGCCGGACTCGGTGCGTCAGGGCCAGCGTCTGACTGGCATGTCGGGCAATCAGGCCACGTTGCCGCTGGCCGGATCCGTATTCAAGTTCCAGCAACACGGCCAGTCGGCCGCGTGGCTCAGCGAGCTGCTGCCTCACACCGCCGGCGTCGCGGACGACTTGTGTTTTGTCAAGTCGATGCACACCGAGGCGATCAACCACGACCCGGCGATCACATTCTTCCAGACGGGCTCGCAGATCGCCGGGCGGCCGTCGATCGGAGCGTGGCTCAGCTATGGCCTGGGTTCGGCCAATGACAACCTGCCCGCCTTTTGCGTGCTGGTCACCAAGGACAAGGGCGGCCAGCCGTTGTATGAACGCTTGTGGGGCAGCGGCTTCCTGCCTGCCACGCACCAAGGCGTCCAGTTCCGGCCCGGCAAAGACGCCGTGCTGTACCTGGCGAATCCCGACGGGATCAGTTCCGACAGCCGCCGCAAGATGCTCGATCGGTTGAAGGAACTGCACCAGCTGCAGTACGAGCGGACGCTCGACCCCGCCGTGGCCGCGCGGATCGAGCAGTACGAAATGGCCTTCCGCATGCAAAGCTCGATGCCGGAGGTCACGGACTTCGCTGACGAGCCCGCTCATGTCCTGGACCTGTACGGCCCGGATGTCCGCACGCCCGGCACGTTTGCCGCCAATTGCCTGCTGGCCCGCCGGTTGGTCGAACGCGACGTCCGATTCGTCCAGTTGTTTCATAAAGGCTGGGACCACCACGGCGGCCTGCCCGGCGGCATTCGGGCGCAGAGCAAGGAGACCGACCAGGCGTGCGGAGGCCTGATCCGCGATCTCAAACAGCGCGGCATGCTGGACGACACGCTGGTCGTGTGGGGTGGCGAATTCGGGCGAACCAGCTACAGCCAGGGCAAGCTGACCAAAACCGATTATGGCCGCGATCATCACCCGCGCTGCTTCACCATGTGGCTGGCCGGCGGCGGCATCCGGCCCGGCATCAGCTACGGCGAAACCGACTCGTTCAGCTACAACATCGCCGAAGATCCGGTCCACGTTCACGACCTGCATGCGACCATGCTGCACCTGTTGGGCATCGACCACCTGCGGCTGACGTATAAACACCAGGGCCGGCGGTACCGGCTGACCGACGTGCATGGGATTGTGGTCGAGGAGTTGCTCGCCTAGCGACGATTGAAGTGCCGCCGTGGTTTTGATACAGTTTCGCACCGTCGATGGAATGACTGTCTCGTTTAACGGCAAGCCGGAGGCGACTGCGAATTAGTCGTGGGGCAAGCTTCCAGCTTGCCAAATACGTAGTTCAGAAAAACGTGGAAATTGAAAGCGCACAAGGCTGGCAAGCTGGAAGCTTACCCCACGTTCCGCTTGCACGCACAGCGAGAAACTGGAGATCAGGCTCTTGACATGTACTACCGCTAGTGCCGAACATAGTGGACAGCCGCGCCTGGGGATCTGATGCCAGTCGGCTTCCATCATCCACGACGAATCCTGGAGGAACGAAAAGATGTCACGAAATCATTGGACACGGCGAGACATGCTCAAGGCGAGTACGGCTCTAGCGCTGCCGGCTCTAGTGCCGGCCCACGTGCTGGGATTGGACGGAGCGGCGCCGCCCAGCGAAACGGTGCGCGTCGGCGTCATCGGCTGCGGCGGACGTTCGCGGCTGATTCGCGAAGGAGCGGACGTCAAAGGATTCCGCGTGGTGGCGGCGTGCGATGTCGAAGTCGCCAAAGCACAGCGTTATGTTCAGGAACTGTCCGGCGGCGAAAAGTGGGGCGTCTACGAAGACTTCCGCCAGATGATCGACGACGAGAAACTGGACGCCGTGATGGTCGAGACCACGACCCACGCCCGAGCCTGGATCACGATCCAGGCGATGCAAGCCGGGATGGACGTGTATATCGAAAAGCCGATGTGCCTGACGATCGGCGAAGGCCGGGCGATGGTCAAGGCGGCGCGGAAACTCAATCGGGTCACGCAAGTCGGCACGCAGCAGCGGTCCATGCCGATCAACAACTGGGCTAGCGATTTGGTCAAGAACGGCACGATCGGCAAGATCACCACGGTCCTGGCGCCCAACTTCGTCAGCCCGTTCCGCTGGACCAAGACGTCGTCCGCCGACGTGAAAGCTCCGGTCGAGAAATGGTGGGATATCTGGACGAACCAAGCTGAACTGCGGCCTTACAGCGCGGAAATTCACCGCGGCTGGGCGCGGTGGTGGGACTATGACGGCGGCGGCTTGTGCTTCGGCGTGACCGGATGGGGCACCCACTCGTACGATCAGATCAACCGTGCGCTGGGCACGGACGACACGGGGCCGGTCGAGGTGCTGCTGGAAGAGCCGGTCGATCCCAACAGCGACACGTACAGGACGGTCGGCCAGACGGTCGGCGGAGCCGTCGTCAGCGAGACGGGCGATATCGACACGGGGACCGACTATCACGGCATGGCCCGCCTGGCCGGCCCGCGGGCCAAGGTGACCATGAAGTTCGCCAGCGGCACCGAGTTGCGCCTGCACCTGGACGGTAACCGCGGTCCCGGCTTGGGGGCGATTTTCGTCGGCGAAAAGGGCAAAATCGAAATCAACCGCAACAAGCTCGCCAGCAATCCCAAGGAGTTGGTCCGCGCGTCGGACAACCCCGGTCCGAACCGCCGGGCGGAAACTGCGTACCACATCGAAAACTGGATCGAGTGCATCAAGAGCCGCAAGCCATGCAACGCCGATATCGAAATCGGACTGCGGGCCACGACGCTGTGCTACCTGGTCAACATCGTCCGTGACGTCGGCCGCGTCGGCGAAGCGCTGAAATGGGACCCGGTCGCCGAGCGGTTCACGAACTGCGATGCCGCCAACGCGTTCCTCGACCGGCCCCGCCGCCAAGGCTACGAGTTGCCGGACGTCGGGTAAGCGCGGCCTTCGGCCGCAAGCATGCAGATCTTGAACAGGAGCAAACAGAGTTAACGGAGGCTGAAACTGCCCTCTGTTCTCTCGGTTATCTCCTGTTCAAGAAATGCGGCATTTCATGCGCAAGTTAACCGCCTGCAGTACACGGAGGTTGTTTCGTGTCGTCCCCGACTTCCGTTGCCTACACGCTCGGCCCCGGCGTCAATCTGCTGCGCTGGCTGCCGATTCGCGCGCTGGTGCTCAGTCCGCTGTTCCCGTACGTGTTTCAGGTCGCGTTCCTGACGGTGTTCGTATCCATGGCGGCGTTCAGTTGGCAGGTGTTTCCGCCGGAGGGTGTGCCGGACAAGCTGTATGCCAAATCGAATCTCGTCAATTTGGTGATCTGGGGTCTCTGGTGGCCCGGCATGGTGTGGGCCATGGTCTTGTTCGGCCGCGTTTGGTGCGCGGTCTGTCCCTTGGAGTTGTTGGCCCAGCTGACGGAGCGGCTGGGCCGAACGTTGGGCGTGCGGCAGCGGGTGGTCGGACGGCGGCTGCAATCGGGAGCGTTGATGCTGCTGTTCTACGGGCTTCTGCAGCTGCTCGTTCCCGGAGTACATCTGCATCGGATTCCTGCCCATACGTCGGTGTTTCTTTGGAGCCTGCTGGCGGGCGCGTCGGTCGCCGGCTTGCTGATGAGGGATCGCGCGTTTTGCCGCGGTTTCTGTCCCATCGGCTTGATGCTGGGGACGTACGGACGCGGGTCGATGCTGGCCGTGCGCCCGGTGTCGCCGGCAAGTGGCGGAGCTGGTGCGAATGGCGAGTGTTCGCTGCCCCAGACGCAACCTGACAGCCATGCCCGCCGTTGTCCCAGCCTGCTGAATCCGGCCCGGTTGGATTCCAATAACGATTGCCTGATCTGCGGCCAGTGCCTGAAAGTTCCCCCGCCGCAAGCGAGCCTGGGACTCTTCTTACGGCGGCCGTTTCATCCCGACGACGCCCGGCCGTTGCTGGCCTCGTGGCCGGTGACCCTGTTCGTCATCATGGTGTCGGGGTTTGTGGCGTCGGAGTTGTGTTCCGAGTGGGCGGCGGCCAAGGCGGCCTTTGCTTGGGTCCCGGAGCTGGTCGCTTCGGCCCTGGGGACAAAGCCCTTGGCGGGCTGGATCGAAGGCGTTTGGACGATCGTCGTCGTTCCGTTGGTCGTGTGGCTGGTCCTCGGCGCCATGGTGCGCATCGCAGGAGGGGCACACTCGCTGCGTGAAGCCTGGCGGAGATTGGCTCTGCCGGCCGCGGTGATCATCGCGGCCGGGCAGATGGCCAAGGGACTCGCCAAGTTCGTGTCCTGGGCGGGCTACTTGCCGCTGGCGCTCCGCGATCCGCAGGGTACAGAAACGGCGCTGGCCATCCAAGCCAAGTCGCTTCCGCAACCGGCGGGACTGATCTCGCTGCCAGCGGTTTCCGTGGCCAGCCTGGTCTTGGTCGCCGTGATGATCCTGTTCGCGCTGCGCGAAAGCCGGCTGGCCGACTCGACGACGCACCGCAGTCGCATCGCGCCATTGCTCGCCCTCGGCGCCGCCACGGCCGCAATAATTCTGGGCTGGGGCCTGCAGTAGTTGAATCATGGTCCCAGCTGCCGTTCATCCCGCTGCGTTGAGTCCGGCCCAGTTGCTGGAAGCCTGCGACGTGCGCCGCACGCGCCGCAGCGGACCGGGCGGCCAGCACCGCAACAAGGTCGAGACGGCGGTCGTCATTACGCATCAGCCGACCGGCGTGAAGGGCGAAGCCAGCGAGCGGCGCAGCCAATCGCAAAACCACAGCCACGCCGTGTTCCGCTTGCGTGTCAACCTGGCGTTGGGCGTCCGCTGCCGCCGTGAACCGGCGGAGTTTCCCAGCCCCCAGTGGCAGAGCCGCGGTGCCGGCGGGCGCATCAGCGTCAGCCCGCAGCACGACGACTTCCCGGCCCTGTTGGCCGAAGCGTTGGACGTCCTCGCCGCGTGCGAGATGGACGTCAAGTCCGCCGCCGCCAGACTGCAAACCACTTTCTCGCAGCTGACGAGGTTCCTTAAGCTCGAACCCCGCGCGTTGGCCCAGGTGAACACGCGCCGCCAAGAACTTGGCCGCCGGCCGTTGCACTGACCATCGGTCGATGCCTCCGCCCGCCAGGTCGCCTATCGCCCGGGCCCCTCCCAGGTGAACGCACCGCGCAGGACGGCCAAGCTCTTGGGAATCGCCGTCCGATAGTCCTCGCGGCCCTCGAACTCCAGCGAGATGAAGCCGTTGTACCGGTGCTGACGCAGGATCGCGGCGATCCGCGGGTAGTCGAGGTCCAGGGCGTACCAAATGCCGCCGCCGTAATAGGTCTTGGCTTGGACGAACGCCGTTTGGGGCGTCAGTACCGCGAGCCGGTCGTAGGGGTCTTCGAGGAAATTTCCTGTATCGAGCGTGACTCGCAGCCAGGGCGAATTGACGGCATTGACGATCCGCAACACGCCTTCCGGCGTTCGCCCCAAGCCCCAGTGGTTTTCCAGCCCCAGAACGACACCGCACTTTTCAGCGGTCGGCAAGCACTTCTCGATGCTCTCGATCACCCAGGGGTAGGCGTCTTCGTCGGTATAGCCCGGCAGCGGCGGTTCGATGCCGCGGTTTTTCATCAACTCGTCAAAGTCCTTGCTCGTGCCCCAGCGGCCCGTGTTCACACGCATCGTGGGGATTCCCAGTTGGTACGCCAACTCGATGCTGGCGATCGTCTTGGCGATGTTGGCTTGCCGCTTCTCCCGATCCGGCGAGACAAACGCCTGGTGCGTCGACAGGCCGCACAGCGAAAGCCCGTTCAAGAACGCTTCGCGTTTGAGCATCTGCAGGTAAGCCGGGTCCGTGCTGTCCATCTGCATTTCAAGGATTTCAACGGCGTCGAATCCCATTTCCGCGGCGCAACGGATGCAAGTCTCGATCTTCAGCTTCGCGTCGTCCAGGAACCGCCAGAACGAATAGGTGGAAACGGCGATCGGGTTCCCGGGGCGAGCCCCCGATTTCCCCACACTCGGCGGTTCGGCGCACGTCGCCAAACCGGGTATCGCTGCTGTGCAGCCAGCGGCGGCAGCGGCGGTCAAGAAATCGCGGCGACGCAAAGACGGAGAGTTTCGTGGTGGTTCGTGTCGCATCAGAGCCTCGTGAGTGGGTAAATGCCGATCCAGCAAATACGGTATCGAAAACCGAGCGTGAAGGGAACGGGAATGGCCTTGATCGGAAATCAAGTTGCCGCGATCAAGGTTTCTGCGGCCATCTTCGACGTAAGCCCAGTTTCACGAATCTAGCCGAAACCTGCCCCTGGAAATGTCTACCGGTCTCGCAAACGGGGTAGGGCAGGGTATATTTGGAACATCGGCAGAATGTACCGAGTTCGGTTTTCAAAAAGCGAGTTACCCTATGAAGATTTGTTTCTTTCCGTCTTTTCTCGGCTTGATCGTTGGCATTATGCTCTTTTGTAGCTTAGGTTTAGCTGCTGACGAGTCTAATCCCTCGCGTACGCCGCAGGGGCCTGCCAGCGCCGAACCGAGTCCTGAATCCAAGCCGCCGGCCGGATCGGACCAGAAACCGCCGATGCCGTCCGGGCCGCCAACGATTTCACACGAAATCGTCCTCAAAGAAGCGAAACCCGTCGAAGGTTTGATTTCGCTGTACCAGAAGGACAACCGCCTGTACGCCGAACTGAGCGGAGGAAATCTCCAGGACGAGTACATGGTCCTGATCGCCATCGCCCGCGGCATTGGCCAGCGACCGGTCTTGGGCGGCTATAGTTGGGGATTTGGCGATGACTGGGTATGGTCGTTCCGCAAAGTGGACAAGAACGTACATATCATCCGCCGCAACGTTCGCTTCAAGGCGGACGGCGGGACTCCGGAAGCGCGAGCGGTAAGAAATGCCTATACCGACAGCGTGATCTTCAGCCTGCCTGTGATCACCAAGGGTCCCAAGGGAGGCGATCTGATCGATCTTTCGCCCGTGTTCCTTAGCGACCTGCCGCAGATCTCGCAAGCGTTGCCCGGCTTCATGTTCTCGCCGGACAAATCGACTTGGGATTCCGTCAAGGGGTTCAAGGACAACGTCGAGCTGCAGGTAGCTGCCGTCTATTCGGCGGGCGGCCGTGTCGAATTGGATACGGTGCCGGATTCGCGCGGAGCGACGATCATTGTGCATTACTCGATCAGCAAGATCCCGAGCACTGGCTACAAGCCGCGGGTTGCCGATGATCGCGTGGGGTATTTCCTGACGGCCGTCAAGGACTTTTCCAAGAAGGACAGCGAGAACCAATTCGTCCGCTACATCAATCGCTGGCACTTGCAGAAGGCCACCGCTTCGCTGGAGAAATCCCCTCCCAAGATGCCGCTGATTTTCTGGATCGAAAAGACCGTTCCGTTCGAGTACCGCAAACCCATCCGCGACGGGATCGCCGAGTGGAACAAGGCGTTCGAGAAGGCCGGCTTTATCGACGCCATCGAAGTGCGGCAGCAGCCTGACGACGCGGATTGGGATCCGGAAGACATCAACTACAACACCTTCCGCTGGATCACCGCCAACGCCGGTTTTGCGATGGGACCTTCGCGGGTCAACCCGTACACCGGCCAGATCCTGGATGCCGACATCATTTTTGACGCGGACTTCCTGACGTATTGGAAGCAGGAACTGGAGACGCTGACCCCGGAGGTCCATGCGGCCATGTCGGGCGTACCATTGCAGCTGGATTCAGCCAGCCTCCGGCACGCCACGGTCGGCCAGTTCCTGGGCGGCCGCGATTCGCATCAGCACTGCGGCCTGCGCTACGGTATGGCCACGCAGATGGCCTTGGGCGCAACGGCCGTGATGGCGGAGGGCGATCCGGCCAAGGCGGCGGCGCGGGAACGCGAACTGATTATGCAGGGCCTGAAGGAGGTCACGATGCACGAGGTCGGACATACGCTGGGCCTGCGGCACAACTTCAAGGGCAGCGTTTACCGTAACCTCAAGGACATCAACGACCCCGCCAAGACGCGTGCGGAGGGGATGGTGGCCTCTGTGATGGACTACAACCCGGCCAACATTGTGCCAAACGGGACTCCCCAGGGCGACTTCTACCCGACGACGATCGGGCCGTACGATATGTGGGCGATCGAGTACGGCTACAAGCAGTTCTCGGGGGCCGAAGACGAAGAATTGAAGAAGGTCGCGTCGCGAAGTGGCGAGCCGGCGTTGAAGTATGCCACGGACGAAGATACGTTGGGCATCGTCGATTCGGACCCTGAGTCCAACCGCTATGATTTGGGCGACGACGCGTTGGAATACGCCCGGCAGCGGGCCGAACTGATGAAGCAGCTGATCCCGGGCCTGGTCGAACGGTCGGTCAAGGACGGCGAGGATTACACCAAGGCCCGCAAGGCGTTCAATGTGATCCTGGCCGAGTACGGCCAGGCGATGCAGTTCGCCGCGCGGTACGTGGGCGGCATCTACACCAGCCGCAGCCACAAGGGCGACAAGGACGGCAAGCCGCCATTTACGGTCGTGGATGTCAAGAAGCAGCGTGACGCGCTGACCTTGCTCGAACAGCAAGTGCTCAGCGACAAACCGTTCAATTTCCCGCCGGAACTCTACAACCAACTGGCCGCATCCAATTGGATGCACTGGGGCACGGACATCCCGCTGCGCAAGGATCTCGCCGTGCATGACTTGATCCTAATGTGGCAGCAACAGATCCTCGGCCAATTGATGTCGTCGATCACGTTGGAACGGATTCACGATGCCGAGTTGAAGATTCCGGCGGATCAGGATGCGCTCACCACGGCCGAACTGCTCGACCGCGTAACCAACGCCGTGTTCGCCGAGGTCAAGGCGACCAATGACGGCAACTTCACCGAGCGTAAACCGGCGATTTCCAGCCTCCGCCGCAACCTGCAGCGGAGCTACCTCCAGACGCTGTCGAACCTGGCCATGGGCCGGGCGAGCGCACCGGAAGACTGCAAGACGATCGCCTATGCCAAGCTGGGCACGTTGCGGGAGGACATCGACAAGTTGCTGGGCAGCAAGGTCAAACTGGACGCTTACTCCAGCGCGCACCTGCGCGAATCATCGGCACGGATCCAGAAGGTGCTGGAAGCGAAACTGTCGCTGAGCGCACCATGACACTCCGGTCGCCCCTGACATCCAGGCAGGCCGGCCGTTGATTGAATCGTGAAGGTTGTCGAACGCGTAATTCGCGATGGCCAGTCTGACATCCAGGCAGGCCGGCCGTTGATTGAATCGTGGGATAGGCTTCCAGACTGCCGAATGGGAAGACGGCGCAAAATAGTCACTTGTAACTGGGCAATACTGACAGGCTGGAAGCCTATTCCACGTGAACAACTGCGTCAGGCCGCGGGCGGCCGCGAGATCGCATCCAGGGTCGCGCCCGTGGCGGCAATGTAGTCTTGTGGAGCCAGTACAATCTGCGTGCCGCGTACGCCGGCCGAGACGGCGATCGCGGCATACAGGACGGCGGACTCGTCGAGGTAGACCCGGTAATGCTTCTTGCACGCCAGGGCGGTGACGCCGCCGCGGATATAACCGGTCAAGTGCTGCAACTGACCGACCGGAACGAGTTCCATCTTGCGGTTTCCAGACAGCCGGGCCAGGGCTTTCAAATCCAATTCCTGGTCGCCCGGCACGACGGCCAAGAGAACCCCGTGCAGATCGCCTTTGACGGTTAACGTCTTGAAAACCTGCTCGGGCGGCAACCCGATCTGATGGGCAACTTTGACGGCCCGCAAGTCCTCGGGATCCACCTCGTACTGACGCAGTTCGTACGAGATGCCGAGTCGATCGAGTTGCCTGGTCGCGTTGGTCTTCATGGAGGCTTGGTCCGATTCTACGAGCGGATTATACCGCACGCGGCGACTTCCGACACCGCGGTGGCTACCCCGGATCATTCATCAACGCGTGGGATCGGCTTCCAGCCTGTCAGTCAGTAAAGGCAGGCAAGACGCCTATCCCACTCTGCCTGTTCGTAAACAATCCGGTCCTAACCCGCACCGGTTAGCACATCCCGGGCTAAGTCGTAGCCGACCAGAAAGATGGCGGCATCGACCACCAAGTGGCTGAGCCACGGGCCGACCAGCGATCCGCTGCGATAATACAGCCAAGCCCAAACCGCTCCGCCAGCGGCAACGGACAGCGAAAACACGTAGGTCCAGGGTGACGACCAGCCGAAATAGGTCGCCAACAAGATCACGTGGTGAGCCATGAAGGCCAGGCTGGAAATCGCGACCGCCGGTACCCGCCGCAAGCGGCTGCACAATTGGCCGAACACAAACCACCGCCAGTAATACTCCTCCAGGGCCGAATGACACAACGCGTAGAACACGCCCACCGCGGCATACATCCGCAGTCCGCCGATGCCCAAACCGACGATTTTCTGCCGGATCGCCTGGCTGGCGCCCGCGAACACCGGATTAGCCTTCCACACCAACAGGTACAGCCCGAACATGGCTGCCAGAACCAGCAGCCCGAACCCCACGCCGATGACCAGCGATCCAACATTCCGGCGGAACCAGCGGGACCGCGGCTGGCACAATTGAAGCAGTCGCAACATCGCGCGGCGAGCCGGCCGACGAGCCACGGCGGCCGGCCGCAGGAGGCTGGCCGAGTTGAAAGCCCCGCCGCTGCGGGCACGCCGGCGCACGCGGAGCAACGTGACGAACAATGCCGGAAACGCGAACTGAACCGTCTTGCCGATCGCATAGACGGCCTGCTGCAGCCACGCGGGCGAGCCAGCCAGCAAGACGAAATAGGCGAACGTCAGCACCGTGGGGAAAACCATCGCCAGCAAAACGGCGGACCTGGGGACGATGGTTTGCGGTCGCAACATGGATTTGCCGCTCGACTACCGTTGCCAGCGGCGCCCGCGGCCACGGCCGCGGCCAGCCCCGCCACCGGGATTCTTGGCCCGCGACTCCATATTGACGCCGATAATGGCGTCAATCGCCTGCTGCCAGGTGGGGATCTTCTTGTGTTTTAGCCTCAGCCGCTCGCTGCCACCTTCCTCGTCCTCTTCTTCGTCATCCTCAAGATGATCATCCGCGTCGTCGTCGAGGTCTTCCAACTCCTCCGTCTCCGCGACCGGACGTCGCTCCCGGACGTCCGTGGCAGCGCTGCGGCGTTCAATCAGTTCCTCGTCCTTCTCGGTTTCCTCTTCCCTGTCGAGGTCCTCTCCCCTGGCCTCGTCGCGAGGTTCTTCCGTGATCGGCCTCGGGTCGCGACGGCCTCCGCGGCGGCGGCGGCGTTTGCGGCGGCGGCCCGACCGATCTTCTTCGTCCGCCTCGCGGGGCGTTTCCGGTTCGCCCCCCTCCGTCACGCCTTCCTCGATCTCTGCGACATCTCCGATCTCTGCAACCTCATCATCCGCAGGTTCGTCCGAAAAAACCAAATCCCGCTCTCTCTCTTTGGGAACGAACTTCTCGGCGCGTTCGCGCTTGTCCCAGCGGATCTTGTCCCCGCGGCTTTCGCGGGCCTCCGGGTGCTCTTCGACCGCGGACTGGCTGCCGGCGGCAAGGTCCGGCTCGACTTCGTCAAAGATGGCATCCAAGACCCCCGGTGTGTCCAGCGACAGATCCGGGTCCTCAAATAACGACGCCCTTCGCGACCCTTGGCGAGGTTCCGATGGAGTCCTGACTCCGGGGTCGCCCCCTCGTTCCTCCCGCGGAGCGTGTCTTGGTTCTTGGTCCGAGCCTTCGGACCATGCTCCGTGGTCCACTCGTTCCCGATGCTCGGGGGCCGACTCAGGACTCGGCGGGGCTGCTGGGCTGAACGTCTGGATGTCGGTTCCCGCAACCTCGGGAGTGGCTTGCGGTTCAGGTTCGGCTTCTGGCTCCGGCTCGGGTTCCGGTTCAGTAACCTCAAGCCCCAGTGCGCTTGCCAGTTCACGCCAATGATTCGTCTTAGGCCCTGCAGGCTTACTGGGGGGCGCGGCTTTCGGAGCCGGTTTGGCCGGTACCCTAACCTCGACCCGCGCGGGCTCGATGACTGCCGCACCCCCGGTCGTCGGCCCAGGCTCGAAGACCGGTGCCCCCATCGGTTCTTCCGCAAACTCATTGGCAAACGGCTCAGCCGCCGGAGGTGTTGCAGACGCCTCCGCTTTTTCCTCAGGCGTCTCTGTCTCTGCCGACGTCTCGGCTTCGGGCGGTGCAGTCCCTAACAATCGAGCCAATACGTTCCAGTGATCGGTGGATTTGCTGTTGCTCATCTTTTTTCTCTTCGCGCCGCTTCTTATGCCAAAAACCCGCGCGTGCGGCGGGTACGCCATGTCGGAAACTATTTCCCTAGAATACGTTACAGTCAAGTGGGCGATACAGGGCTCGAACCTGTGACTTCCGCCTTGTAAGGGCGGCGCTCTGACCAACTGAGCTAATCGCCCGCACCGGACAAGCTGTGTCGATCTTTGTACTGTCCACGATTGGCTTTGGTTCGCTCGCCTCGAGCCACCTCCTCTTGGCAAACGGGGTTGCGTCAGCACCCCGGTGGCCTTAGCTCAACTAACCTCAAGCCACCGGCGACGTCCACTTGGCGAGCGGGGTTGCGTCAGCACCCCGGTGGCTCGATTCACCAACCGCGGAACGTGTAATCTACCGGTATGAACCCCCGCGGGCAAGCAAGGATCTCCGAAGCTAAACGTCTTTGCCGAACTTATTTTTCAAACATCTAGTTGTCAAAAACAATGAATGGCGGTATAAATTGGCAGTGGCAGGTGTGTCCTTTAGCCGTGAGTCAACATGACGACGTCCAGTTTTGTTGCATTGTCCGATTTGGCAATTCTCGATCTTCTGCGTAAGCAGGAGACGATGACGATTGCTCAGTTTGCCGAGGAATTGCAGGTGACGGCGACGGCGGTGAGGCAGAGGCTGACGCGGCTGATGTCTCAGGAGCTGATCGAACGAACTGCAACTCGGCACGGGCGAGGTCGCCCCAAGCATTGCTATCGACTGACACCTAAGGGGCTACGGAAATCCGGTTCCAACTTTGCCGATCTCGCCGTGGCGTTGTGGCACGAGGTGCGTTTGATCCGCGATCCGGAAGTGCGGCGAGGACTGCTACAACGGATCGCCAAACGGATGGCGGTAATGTACGCTGGTACCATCGACGGTCAAACGCTCGAACAGAAACTGGTCGCCTTGGCCGAGTTGTTCGGCGACCGCCGGATACCGTTGGAACTTGACAAGTCCGGGGCACTGCCCGTGCTCACGGCGGTCACTTGCCCATATCCGGAACTCGCCGATCAGGATCGCTCGATCTGCGCGATGGAGCGAATGCTGTTCGCCGAGGTGCTCGGTACGGACGTGCGTTTGGCCGGCTGCCGTCTGCAAGGTCAGCCGGCGTGTACGTTTGAACTTAACTAGGTGAGGCAGGCCCCGGGACGAACCAGGTTGGCGGGGGCAAGTGGGGGGGATTTTATGCAGCCGATGCAGAACGATGCCGTTGCGGACCACGGAAGCGGTTCCGAGGTTCCATCGAAGGCCGGACCGGCGAATGACGCAGCCGATTCGACGGGGACGCGGCCCTGGATCGAGGCTCGGATTGAAGAGAATTTCTTGATTACCAGCGTCGAGCAGGCCATCAATTGGGCTCGGCAATCCAGTATCTGGCCCATGACGTTTGGCTTGGCTTGTTGCGCCATCGAGATGATGGCCGCCGGTGCCAGCCGGTATGACATGGACCGTTTTGGCGCGGGCGCGTTTCGCGCTACGCCTCGCCAAGCGGACTTGATGATCGTGGCCGGTACGGTGACCTACAAGATGGCCAGCCGGGTGAAGCGGCTGTACGACATGATGCCCGAGCCCAAGTTCGTGATCGCCATGGGGGCTTGCACCATCGGTGGCGGTCCGTACTTCAAGTGGGGCTATCACGTCGTGAAGGGAGTCGATTTGGTGGTGCCGGTGGACGTGTACCTGCCCGGCTGTCCGCCGCGTCCGGAAGCACTGCTCGAGGGTTTGATGCGGATCCAGGACAAGATTCGCGGCCAAAAGCTCGCCAAACAGAAGGGCTCCGGCCAAGGCGTCTTCGATTTGCGGCGGGGGCCGAAAGTGGAGGACGAACTGCCGATGCCGCACCACTCGGGATACGTCGTGGTTCCTGCCGACCAGGAACCGCTGCGAAGCCATCAGAAGATTTCCGACTGAACCGAATGTGAAGTGGAATTCCGTCTGCTTTCGCGGAACGAATTCCGCCCTGCGAATTGGACGACTCAAGATAAACAACCCATTGCACGAATCATGACACACACGCTGAAGATTACCGATCTGCATGTTTCCGTCGAAGGCAAGCCGATTCTGCGGGGCGTCAATCTGCTGATGCGGCATGGCGAAACGCATGCCTTGATGGGCCCGAACGGCTCCGGCAAGAGTACGTTGGGCTTGGCCATCATGGGGCATCCCATGTATCAGATTACGGCTGGTTCGATCGAGTTGAACGGGATGGATTTGGTGAGCTTGGGCGCCGACGAGCGGGCGCGGGCGGGTCTGTTTATGGCCTTCCAACGGCCGGTCGCGATTCCCGGCGTCAAGCTGGCGGATTTCCTCCGCCATGCCACCACGAACATGCGGCATCCGGAGCGGAAAGAAGGGGAAGAACTGCTGCCGATGCGGGAGTTCCGCAAGGAGTTGAAATCCAAGATGGAGCATTTGCGGATGGACATGGAGTTCGCTCGCCGCTACGTGAACGACGGTTTTTCCGGCGGCGAGATGAAGCGGGCCGAGATCCTGCAATTGGCCATGCTGCAGCCCAAGTTCGCCATCCTGGACGAGACGGACAGCGGACTGGATGCGGACGCCGTGCGGCTGGCCAGCGAGAGCATCGCCGAGTTTGGCCGCGAGAAGATGGGGATGCTGATTATCACGCATCACGACAAACTGCTCGAACACAACCCCCCCGACTATACCCACGTGATGCTGGGCGGACGCATCGTCGAAACCGGCGGTGTCGAATTGGCTCACGAACTGCACGGGCAGGGTTACGACCGCATCCGGAAAACGTATCCGGAAGCGGAGGCGCGCAACCGGGCCATGCTGGAGAAGGAAAGCCTGCTCAGCGTGTGAGGATGGCTCCGTCGCTTCCGCGACAAGACACCCCTGTAAAGTTCCTCTGGCTGCTTAATAGCGAGGTGACGATCATCATGGCTACCGACGTGGCAACCCTTTCGCCGCATGATCAGATCGGCGAGATCAACAAATATGACTTCCACACTGAATCGGAAGCGGTCTTCAAGGCCCGCAAAGGTTTGGATGCGGACATCGTGCAACAAATCTCGGAGATGAAGAACGAGCCAAAGTGGATGCGGGATTTCCGCCTCAAGTCCCTGGAGATCTTCAACGCCAAGCCCATGCCTTCCTGGGGCGGGAAGATCATGGCCAATTTTCAAGACATCTACTACTACTTGAAGCCCACCGACGGGCAGGGACGTTCGTGGGACGAGGTTCCGCAGGCCATCAAGGACACGTTCGAAAAACTCGGCATTCCGGAAGCGGAGCGGAAGTTCCTGGCGGGCGTGAAGGCCCAGTTCGAAAGCGAAGTCGTCTATGGATCGTTGAAAGAAGATCTGGCCGATAAGGGCGTGATCTTCACCGACACCGACACGGCCGTCCGCGAACATTCCGACATCGTCCGGGAGTATTTTTCCACGATCATTCCGCCCGACGACAACAAGTTTGCCGCCCTCAACTCGGCAGTCTGGTCGGGCGGCTCGTTCATCTACGTTCCGCCGGGTGTGAAAATCGAGTTCCCGCTGCAGGCGTACTTCCGCATCAACGCGGAGAGTATGGGCCAGTTCGAGCGGACGCTGATCATCGTGGACGAGGGCGCCGAGATCCACTATGTCGAAGGCTGCACGGCCCCCATGTACAGCACGGAAAGTTTGCACTCGGCCGTCGTCGAGATCATCGTCAAGCGGGGCGCCCGCTGCCGCTACTCGACGATCCAGAACTGGGCCAACAATATATACAACCTGGTGACCAAGCGGGCCGTGGCCTATCGCGATGCGACGATGGAATGGGTCGATGGCAACTTGGGCAGCCACCTGACCATGAAGTACCCGGCGGTCTACATGATGGAGCCCGGCGCACGCGGCGAGATCCTCTCGATTGCGTTTGCCAGCGCCGGTCAGCACCAGGACGCCGGCGCCAAGCTGGTGCATTGTGCGCCGAACACCACGGGGCAGATCATCTCCAAGTCGATCTCCAAGAACGGCGGGCGAAGCAGTTACCGCGGCCTGGTCAAGGTCGAGCACGGCGCGAAGAATACCAAGTGCAAGGTTGTTTGCGACGCCTTGATCCTGGATTCCAAGAGCCGCAGCGACACGTATCCGTACATCGAGATTGCCGAGCAAGACGTGTCGGTGGGCCACGAGGCGAGCGTCTCGCGGATCGGCGAAGAGCAGCTGTTCTACCTTATGAGCCGTGGCTTGTCCGAATCGGAAGCCAGCACGATGATCGTCAACGGCTTCATCGAACCGCTGGTCAAGGAGCTGCCGATGGAGTACGCCGTGGAGATGAATCGCTTGATTCAGCTGCAAATGGAAGGCACGGTGGGTTGAGCGAATCAGGACCTGGTAACGGCGAACAGACACGCAGAGACACCGCATGATGACCGCATTGGCAACCGAAACATCCTTACCGACAACCGAAACATCCTTCTCGCAGGCTGCCTTCGAGTCCTTTCTGGAATCGCGCGACGAGCCCGGCTGGCTGCTGGACCAGCGCCGCGCCGCGTGGCAGGTCTTCGCCGAGACGGACTGGCCCGGGCGGCGCGAGGAAGAGTGGTCGCGGACGGATATCCGGCTGTTCAAGCTGGACAAGTACGCCTTGCCGGTGCATTTGGACGCGGGATCCGAGACGCCGCGTTCCGTCCTCAGCGAGGGCGTCCATCTGGCCGGGCATTCCACAGCCTTGGACAGTTCGCCGGTCGCCGGCGGCCTGGAAGCTCGTTGGGCGGAACAAGGCGTCCTGTTCGGCAGCCTGGACACGTTGGTCGCCGAACATAGCGAACGCCTGCGGCCGTTCCTGCAGCGGCGGATCACCAATCCGTACCACGACAAGTTCACCGCTTTGCACGCCGCGTGCTGGTCAGGCGGACATGTCTTGTACGTTCCGCGCGGAGTGGTCGTGGAACTGCCCGTCCACATGTTTTCCACGCTGACCGACGGCCGCGTGGATTTCGGACGCACGCTGGTGGTCTTGGATGACGGAGCCGAGGCGACCGTCCTGGCCGAGACGGCCAGCTGGGGCCCGACCGAAGGCGGCCTGCATTGCGGCGCGACGGAAATCCTGGTGGGGCGAGGCGCGAATTTGCGTTTCGTCAATCTCCAGGACTGGGGCCACGGAGTCTGGCACTTCGCCCACCAGCGGGCCCTGGTCGGCAGCGATGCCACGCTGCAGTGGACGATTGCCGCCTTGGGCAGCCGGCTGTCCAAAGTCAATCAGCAGGTCAGCTTGGTTGGCGAGGGCGCCAGCTGTCAGGTCAACGGCGTGCTGTTCACGGAAGGCAAACAGCACCTGACGTATCAGACGCTGCAACTCCACGAGTCCCCGCACTGCCAAAGCGATTTCCTGTACAAAGCGGCGCTCCAAGACCGCTCCCGCACGGTCTGGCGGGGCATGATCAAAGTCAATCCGGGCGCTCAGAAAACGGACGGCTACCAGCGGAACGACAATCTGCTGTTGAGCGAACACGCCCGGGCCGATTCGATTCCCGGGCTGGAGATCGAAGCCGACGATGTCCGCTGCACGCACGGTTCGACGACGGGCCGCGTGGACGAAGAGTTGATTTTCTACGCGATGAGCCGCGGGTTCACTCGGCGCGAAGCCGCCCGGATGATCGTGAGTGGCTTTTTCCAGCAGATCTTCGACCGGATCACGATCGAGAGCGTGCGGGAAGCGTTGGGGCATGCCATCGCGGCCCGCGTTCGGGAGTACCACTAGGCGCAAACGAGGTGCATGGTGTCTGAGTACGTGAAAGTCGCAAAAGTGACGGAGGTGCCCGATCCCGGCAAGCGGACGCTGGAGGTCGACGATTCGGTGGTGGTGTTGTTTCACGTCGGCGGCCGCTTCTACTGCCTGGACGACGTTTGCACCCACGATGGCGGCCCCTTGGGCGAAGGCCAGTTATGCGGCCACGCCATCGCTTGTCCGCGGCACGGAGCCCAGTTCGACATCCGCACCGGCCAGCCGCTGACGATGCCCGCGATCGTGCCGACGTTGGTGCATGACGTGAAGGTTGAAGGCGACGATGTGTACGTCCGGATCAACGTAGCGTGAGGGCCGTAATAACGTAGCATGGCTCTCCGAGCCGTGCCGTTGGTCGCGAAGTGATGAGGAAGTGTACACGGCTCGGGAGAGCCATGCTACTTGGGAGTACCGACATGCCGCTGTCCGAAGACGTAATCCGGGAAGAACTGAAGAAAGTCGTCGACCCGGAACTGTTCATCAACATCGTCGACCTGGGCTTGGTGTACGTCATCGACCTCCGGCCGCGTGACGACGGCAAGTCCGACGTCAGAATTGAAATGACGATGACCAGCCCGATGTGCCCCGCCGCCCCGCAGCTGATCGCCGGCTGCAAGCACGTGCTGTCCCAACTGCACCATGTTAACGAGGTCGAAGTCAAGGTCGTGATGGACCCGCCCTGGACGCCTGACAAGATGACTGAAGACGCCCGCGACCAGTTGGGAATTTTCTAGTTCCCTTCTGAACTGCGGCGCATGGATGCATGCCCGTCATTTCTTGGCCGGTGGCCAGCGCAAAGTCGAGCCAATACCCCTCACCACTGATCTGCGGGGTCGGGAACCGTGGCCTGATGGCACGATGGCGAATCGTTGCCGTGTTGGTGAGGAACATCAAGAATCTGGACGCAAGCACGGCCCCACCTTCGGGTCGTGTTGAAAGTCGGCGATCTTGCCAATTGTGCGGTGGATGAGTTTGGCGGTTCCGTGCGAGTTCCCCGAGCGTGTCTGTGCAACTCCATGATCCCGCGAGAACACCCCTGCTCTCCCGTTGCCTGATTGCTTGTCCGTAAAGGAAGTGGTAACTTCTGCAGCATCGGTTTCGGGATCTTCCTGAGGTTGGTGGCGAGGCCGGCAATGGGAATTCGCGACACGTTCGTTAGGGTCCAATAGGCGGCGGAGATCTTTGGGAGTGGCCCCCACCACAGTGCGCAAATGGCGAGCGACCGGGAAGATTCCGGAATACCGGCACCCAGCCAACGGGTTCCGTCTTTACAAGCGTGAGGAACTCCAAGCCTTCCTGAACCAGATCGAGACGACAAGAAACACCGGCACCAAGTGGAAAGGATGAGTTGACGCGGAAAATGAAGACCATCTTCGAAACGTGCGTGCCGCGGGACGAGGTGCTACGGGGCGAACTTCGCGAACAGCAGTTCGCCGCTTCACTGAGCAAGGTGCTCCGGGGCACCGCCGACCCAGTGTACGGTGACCCGGCGACGTTCTTCGCGAACACCTACCCCACTGGCGGTTTGAAGTCGCTCTTGGACGAAGCCCTCGGGCGACTGTCGGGTGTTCGGCCCGATAGCGCCTCGGTCATCCGATTGGAAACCAGCTTTGGCGGCGGCAAGACCCACAACCAGATCGGCCTGTACCACTTGTCCAGTACGGTGGTCGATTCAAGAACGGTGAAGGGTTTTGTCGCACCCGGACTACTTCTCTCGAAGCCGATTGGCAAGATCGCAGGTATCGTGGGGCCGGACCTGGGTGTAGCCGACGGCATGGATCACGGCGATGTCCGCACGCTGACGCTTTGGGGCGAATTGGCCTATCAGCTGGGCGGGGCCGCAGGCTACGAGTTGGTTCGTAAGAGCGACGAACAGCGGACCGCACCCAGCACGCAGCCCTGGGAGAAGCTGATTGGAGACGAACCGGCCTTGATCATGATCGACGAGATCGCCCAGTACCTGCGGGTCGCGCGAGGCATTGAATTTCAGGCGGGAAGGACCACCGTCGCCGAGCAGACCGTGGCCTTCCTCATGTCGCTGATCAAATTTGCTTCGGAAAGCAAACGAACCGTCCTAGTCTACACCCTCGCCGATTCAGGGGATGCATTCGGCAAAGAATCGGACGATCTTCGCGAGGAGTTGCGCGAAGCCCAAAGCATCTCCGCTCGCCAGGAGCATGTCCTGACGCCCAGTGCCGAGGACGAGATCAGCGCAATCGTCAGTCATCGGCTGTTCGCCAAAGTCGACAAGCCGGCCGCCAAGGCGACAGCTCGCCAGTTTGCCGAGTACTACGGCAAGATGATCGAGCAGGGAGTCGATCTTCCCGAACGGGCAGTCCGGGCTGCATATCAGGACGAGATCGCCAAGGACTATCCGTTCCACCCCGAGTTGCTTACGACGCTCAACCGCAAAACCTCGACCATCCCTAACTTTCAGAAAACTCGTGGCGTCCTGCGGCTCCTGGCCGCCACCATCCGCGAACTGTGGGAGAACAAGCCGAAGGACTGCTGCCTGATCTGCCCGCATCACTTGAACCTTGGCGACAGCCAACTAGCCAATGACCTGACCAGTCGCTTGGATCGCCCGCAGTTCAAGCAGGTGATTGAGGCCGATATTTCCAGTCCGAAGACCGGGACGATGTCGCACTCCCAAGAAATCGACCTTGATTTCACCGAGGCGGGACGCCCACCGTATGCGCAGCGGCTGGCCACGACCGCCTTCCTGCACAGCTTGGTCCAGACCGGCCAGAGCGGAGTTGATCCGGCCGACTTGCGCCTGGCAGTGCTTCAGCCGGACGACGATCCGTCGCTGCTGGACAAGGCCGTACAGCGGCTGATTGATCGGTGTTGGTACTTCGACTATGACGGCCTGCGTTATCGTTTCAAGCCCGAACCGGCACCGCGAAAGATCATCGACGACGAGATGGGGCTGGTGGGCAAGATCAAGGCCAAGGCGGAGCTCGACGACCGCATCCAGAAAGTCTGGAAGGAAGGGCATTTTCAGCCCGCCTACTTCCCGGACGAGGCTGCACAGGTCGATGACGACGCCCAGGCCCCAAAGCTCGTCGTGCTGCACTACGACGCTGCGTGCGTTAAGGCCACCGCGGCTGCGACACCGCCTGACTTGGCGCTCAAGCTGTTCGAGCACAAAGGCAGCATGGAGGAATATCGCACCTTCAAGAACAACGTCATGTTCCTCGTCGCGGACGAGGACCAAGTAACGAATATGGTCAACGTTGCCCAACACTACTTGGCAGCGCACCGCGTTGTGGGTGACGTGGACCGGATGAAGGAGTTCAGCGCGACCGTCGCTGACAAGCTCAAACAGATGGCCGAAGCTGCCGAGCTGAACCTGCGCGTGGCCATCACCCGTGGCTACCGGCACTTGTACTACCCTTCGGCTGACGCACCGCGCAAGAGCGGCAACTTGGCCCACCAACTGCTGCAGCCAGACGAACAGGGCCAAGTCGAGAAGGACCAGTCGGAGGTGATCCTCCGGGTGCTCAAGGGCCTGGAGAAGGTGCTCACGGCGGACGACAAGCCTGTGAACGCCCAGTACGTCAAGGCCAAGGCCTGGACCGCCAACGCCGCCTCCATCACCACTGAAGACCTGCGACGGGCGTTTTGCCAACGGCTGGGGCTGAAAATGCTCCTCGACATCAACCAGCTCAAGCGGACGATCAAAGAGGGGGCGCAGAAAGGCATCTGGATTTACTACTCGGCGTCTGAAGGCGTCGGCTACGGCCCGCCGTCACCTGCGCCAATGGTCGAGATTGGGGACGACGCCACGCTCTACACGCCCGAAGAGGCAGCCCGCGTGGGGATCAAGATTAAGGGCGCCGAGTCGATCAAAGAGGAAATCTGTCCCGTCTGCAAAAAGCCGTCCGATGCATGCGTCTGCGGCGATGATTCAGAGGAACAGGAAGACGAAAAAAAGCCGCCGGTTCGGCTTTCCAGTGAAGGCACGCCGGCACAGGCATTCCAAGCCATTGCCGATCAATGCCACGACCAAGGCGTGAAGTCCCTCGGCCGGCTGTTCATTCGCGTCGAGGGCATGGGCAAGGATGCAGCCCACGATGTCCGCTCGCTTGGCTTGGCCATCCCGCAGATGGGCAAGGCCCAGTTGCAGATTGACCAGCGGCTCGTCCTGGAATTCGGCGGCGGCGAGAAGTTTACCCTTGAATTCACGGGGTCCTGGGATCGCTACAAGCGGATCAAGACAGTTAGCGACACGCTGAGCCAAGAGGCTTCCAACGCGAGCGTCAAGATGTCACTGCGGGCAGACTTCGACGGTGGCCTGCCACTGGACGGTGACCAATTTCAGACGATTCGCGACGTTTTGAACAACCTTGGCATGGGCAAGCTATTCGTCGACGGTCAGGCTGCCGCATCAGGAGGTTCCGCGAATGAGTAAGAAGACGTTTGAGCTTCGCGTCGAGCCCGGCGACGCGACCAACTATGGCTTGGCCATGTACCGCCAGTCGAGTCGTAGCGAAGGACAAAACGGCGAACCAGCCAACTGGCCGCTGGTGGTCCGAGTTCACGGCGTTCCGATGCGGGCAGTCATTGATCAGGTCTTGCAGACGGTCAAGCAGGCCGGCTACCGCGCATCGGACTTGGCACGCAGCCGCAAGCTGCCGTTCCAATTGACCGAGGAACAAGGCGTGCGGCTGGGGTTGTTGCTGCTGGCGGTCAAACCGCTTCGGAAGACAGCACGCATGACCGAACTCTCGGAACACGTCCAGTCCATGACTTCCGAAGAAGCGTACTACTGGTTCAGCAAAGTAACCGATGCCCGGCAGGGACGCCGATCCCAGAAGGCACTGCGGATTCTGCTGGCGAGGGAGTGATCTTGCCAGCAGCACCGGATACGGGATACTAACGGCAAAGCAGGAAATCGTTTAGCAAGGCACGAGCAGAGTATGGCTGAAGGGTTCCGGGTTCGCGATCCCGTTCACAACTTCCTACAGCTCCGAGAAAAGGAGGCTGAGCTGCTGGGGACGCGCCTTTTCCAGCGGCTTCGCGGTATTCGCCAGCTTGCCCTAGCCAGCCTAGTCTACCCAGGCGCATTGCACACGCGATTTGACCACAGCCTGGGCGTCTGCCATGTGGCGGGGATGATGGCCGTGCAGTTGGGCTTGCCCGATGACGAGGTGCAACTCGTGCGCCAAGCCGCGTTACTCCATGATCTTGGCCACGGGCCGTTCAGCCACGTGTCGGAGAACATGCTGAAGCGGTACGCCGAGCCCGAGACGATTCCCGAAGAACAGAAGAAGGAGAAGATCCACGAGCTGATTACGGCGCATCTGGTTGCAAACGACCCCCAGATCGTGGACATTTTGGGCAAGCAGACGTGCATCCGGATCGCCAAGCTGCTGTCGGCCGGTCATGGCCAGCCTGCCCTCCGATCCATCGTCTCTGGCCCCCTGGATGCGGACAAGCAGGATTACCTTCTGCGCGACAGTCTGTTCTGCGGCGTCCAGTACGGCGTGTTCGACATCCATCAGTTCCATCGCTCCCTCACCCTGCATGGTGCCGAAGACGAGAAGGAGCTGATGATCACTCCCGATGGCATTCATCCGGTCGAGCAGTACGTGTTGGCCAAGTACTACCTGACCACCAACGTCTACCGCCATCGGGTGCGGCTGATCACCGACCAGATGATCGTGCGGGCCATCGTTCTGGGGATCGAGGAAGACGGCTTGGATGACCTGAAGAGGATCTACGCCTTCGACAACTCGGATGCGTTCATGCAGCACTACACCGAGTGGGACGATGGTCGTTTGCTGCACGCCTTCGACAAGCGAGCTCGACCGGACACTCTGTGCGGCGAGTTCCTATACCGGCTGCAGTGCCGGCAGTTACACAAGCAGGTCTACTCGCAACGTGTCGATCAACTGGCTTCGGGTGAACCACAGGCACGTGAAAGGCTTGTGGCCATTGGGAAGCAGGAGAATGAAGATCTGCGAAAGCGTCTCGAAGCGGAGATCGCCAAGATCCTAGAGCAGCATGATTGCGGCACCATTGATTCTCGTTGCGTCATCGTTCACGGCTTCGACATTCAGTCGGTTCGCACCAGTTCCCGGAATGACGAGGCCGGCATCATGGTCGTCCGTGCCAACGGGCCACGTCCGTTCGAGCAGGAATCACCTTTGTTCGCATCGATCAGCGAGGGCTACGCCGAAGCGTATGTGGAGGTTTACGCACCCGTGACGTGGGACACTCGCGCCGACAGGCAGAAGCTGCGATCGTCGCTTGAGCGTCCCATTACGGAGTGTATCGAAAGCATCTGTAAGTAACCCGTGACAGGAGGTCCCAGGATGGAAACGCACGAATTCGTTCTTTTGGTGATGCGCGCCGTTGGGGGGCAGATTCAGGGAAAGACGAAGCTACAGAAGACGGTCTACTTTCTGGGCGTCCTCACCAACCGATTGGAAAGCCTGGGCTACCGCGCCCATTTCTACGGTCCGTACTCCGACGAGGTTTCGGACGCGATCACCACCCTGAAGACGATCGGCGTTGTCGATCAAAATGTCGTCGGGGGTGGGTCGGTTGACCAATCCGGATTCGAGGTGCGGCGATATGATTTCCGCTTGAACGATCAGGGCCAGAAGTTGGCCGCAACCAAGGCCAAGCGATTTTCGGATGTGTGGCAACGGCTCGAGACCGCTGTCGAGACGTTCACGGAGGCAGGCGACTTGGACTACATGCAGATGTCCATCGCCGCGAAGACGTACTTTATGTTGGGGCAGAAGAAGGGGCGAGCCAGCATGCAGGAATTGGCTCACTTGGCCCCACGCTTTGGCTGGACCGTGACGGCAGATCAAGTACATCAAGCGGCGGAGTACCTCAGCCGGATGGGGCTGGTCGAGCTCGCCAATAAGTAACCGCGACCCAACAACCACCGAGGCCTCGTCCATGTCCCGACCACGAGTACTGATCGAACAGTGGCTGCCCATCGACCAGATTGGGGCGGAGTGCATGCGGGAGCATGCCTTGGGCAAGAATTCCTTTCCACCACTAAATCGCTTACACGTCTGGTGGGCGAGACGACCGCTTACGGCAAGCCGGGCGGCCATTCTTTCGAGCCTCCTCCCGGCGTATCCAATCGGCGACGATCGTTCGATCCGATCGTGGCCAGAGAATCTCCTGGAGAAGTTTCCCACGTTCGATGCCTACAAACGGTGGTTCATAGGCATAATTGGCATTCAGGGGAACCCAGCGGCCAGCCGGAAAATCGTCGACTGGGCGAGGACGCAGGGGATCAAGCTTACTCCGCCGATCATCGCCAAGTTACCGAAGGAGTGGAAGGAGGGCCTGCCGAACGACATGGGGATCAACATCCCCTACGGCTATCCACGGGCATTCACGTACAATCCCAAGGAAGGGCAGCTTGAAATGCTGTACGAGTTGCTGGAATGGACCTGGGGCACGCGCGAGATTGCGTTCTGCGACCCGATGTCCGGCGGCGGGAGCATCCCTTTCGAGGCCCTGCGGTTCGGTCTGACGGTTCATGCAAATGAACTTAACCCAGTTGCCAGTGTCGTCCTCAAGGCCACATTGGACTACCCTGCCCGTTTCGGCTGCTCGCTCGCAGACGACATCCGCAAGTACGGCAAGATCTGGTGCGACAAGGTCCGCGAGCGGTTGGAGCCGTTCTATCCGCTGGCCACCGAGGATGAGAATATCTTCTGCTACGTCTGGGCCAGAACCGTCGCCTGCCCGATCACTGGGAAGCCTGTGCCGCTATCTCCGAACTGGTGGCTCAAGAAAGTCAAGGGCTCACCTGAAAGCACTTGGATTGGGGCGAGACTTGTTGCAGAGAAAGATTCCGATTCGGTCGCCTTCGAGATTCTGCGAGGAGAGAGAGCGAAGACGTTTGCAGCGAAGGGCACTGTAAAGGGTGGCAGCGGTATTAGCCCGTGGGCACCGGACCCGATAGACGAAAAGCACATCAAGGCCGAAGCTCAGGCGGGTCGAATGGGAGAGCAGTTGGTCGCCGTCGGTTTCAAGGGCGACGACGGACTCGACTTCCGGCCCCCCACCAAAGCAGACCTTCTCGCATGCCGGAAGGCAGAGCAGGAGACCAACGCCAAGCTGGAACGATGGCTTGCTGACGACTTGCTTCCGGACGAGGAGATCGATCAGGTCTCAAACTACGACCGTGGTCATCGTCTCTATGGCGCTTATCGCTGGGCGGATTTTTTCTCGCCTCGGCAGAAGGTCGCAGCCTCCTCGCTCGTCCGTGCATTTCGCGACGTTCGCGACCTGATACGAAGGCAGGTAAAGGACGAAGCCCGCCAACGGGCTATCGTGACCTTCATGGCAATCGGGGTGGACAAGTGCATGGACTACGGCTGCCGTTTCACTCGTTTCGATGGAACGCGCAGCAAGATCTGCAACAAGTTTGACAAACACAACTACGCCTTCAAATGGAGCTACGCCGAATTTGACAGTGCGAGAAGTCTATGTCCCTGGGTAATGGATCAAGTTCGCGATGCGTATACGAGCCTTGTCGACCTCGTTGCACCAGCCTCCTCAACGCTCTTTCGCTCCAATGTGGGTTTACCGATCGATCGGCTTGAGCTTACACAGGGACCGGCTCAGCACCTCGGTACGCTGGCCGATCAAAGTGTGACCACCATTGTCGTTGATCCTCCGTACTATCGAAACGTGATGTACGCCGAGTGTTCCGACTTTTTCTACGTCTGGATGAAGCGGACGGTGGGCGATGAGTATCCCGGCTGGTTCGCTGCCCCGCTTTCCGATAAGAACGACGAGGCGGTCGCCAATGATGCTCGCTTCGCCTCGCTCGGCTCAGGAAAGAAGAAGGTTCTTTCTGACACCGATTACGAAAAGAAGATGCAGGCATGCTTTAGCGAAATGCGTCGTGTCCTTGCGGATCACGGCACGTTGACGGTGATGTTCACCCATCGTGAGGTCGCAGCATGGGACACTCTTGGGAGCGCGCTGATCGAAGCCGGTTTCAAGGTGGATGCCTCCTGGCCAATCCACACAGAAAGTGAACACAGCACTCATCAGGCGAAGAAGAACGCGGCCCAGAGTACGATCATGTTGGCCTGCCGCAAGCGGGAGAAGTCATCCGAATCCGTCTGGTGGGATGATCTCAAAGCTCGCGTTCGCCAAACCGCCCGGCAAAAGGCAGCCGAGTTCGAGCGGCAGGGGATCAAGGGGGTCGATCTCTACATCAGCACTTTCGGTCCGGTCCTGTCGATCATCTCTGAAAACTGGCCCGTGTTGACCAGCGATACGGATCCAAAGACCGGCGATGCGCTGCCGCTCAAGCCGGGCGACGCGCTCGACCTAGCCCGCGAAGAGGTGATCAATTTGCGGAAGCAGGGACTGCTGCTGGGCCGGTCGGTCGAGTTCGATCCAGTCACCGATTGGTACCTGATGGCCTGGGACGCCTTCCGCGCACAGGAGTTTCCTGCCGACGAGGCCCTTAAGCTTGCCCTAGCACTCGGGCTCGACATGGAACGGCATGTCGTCCGCGACAAGAGGCTCGTGGCGAAGAAATCGGGGACGGTGGTGATCTGCAAGCCGGCTGACCGTCGCAAGAAGAAAATGGTCGATCCGGACGCGGACGGGTTCCCACACCTGATCGACGCCCTGCACACGGCGATGATGATCTACGACGAAGAAGGCTCGAAAGCCTGCCAAGTGTTTGTGGATCGCCATGGCCTACGGAACGACAGCCGCATGATTGCTCTGGCGCAAGCGATGATGGAAGCCATCCCCACCACTCGCGGCAAAGACGGCAAGTTCCTTCGGCCGGAAATGACCACCCTTGACGCGCTGCGGGCGTTGTTCTGGGAAGATCTGCCCGCACCGAAAGAAGAAGAGCCGCCGAAGATTGTCGCTCAACGCGAACTTTTTGATATGGACGGGGGCGAGGAAGAGGAAGAACTTGACGAAGAAGAAGGCGATGAGTGACAGGATAATGTATGAGCAGCAACTCCATTGACCCCAGTTGTCACATCTGCCAAGGAACTGGGGAGGTCCGCGTTCGACGGTATAGGCCTGGTTCATTTCCGCTCTGCGAAACATGCCGCAAGCTGGCGGGGCGGCGATTCAATAAGCGCCGAGGGCGACAACGTGACCGAATCGTGGAAGTCCCCACAAAGCCTGAGTGGATCGAAACTCTGCGTGCGGCGTGGGATCCCAACGCCTCTTGCTTTCGGTGCATGGTCAGCGGGATTCCTTTGCTGGTCGATGCCCCTGCCTCGCCCCGCTATCCGACGCTGGAGCACACGGCTCCAGGAACGGGACAAGGCGGGTGGCTGGTCGTCGCTGCCGCAATCAATGATATGAAATCGGACTTCGGACTCGACGAGGTTAAAGCTGTAGTCCCCTTGCTTGCGCGGGCTATTCGCCCCAATGGAGACACGCAGGCATCATCCGATTTGCGAGCGGTCCTCGATAGCCTGCGACACTGGCGGCGGGTTAAGACAGCCTCAGTACCAGATGCGATCGCAGTCGACGATTCCGAGTAAGGCCGAATGAGCAACTTGCGAACCCTGAATCTGAAGATCTCCTACGGCCCCGGCGACGACGCGCTGCGGGAGTTCTTCATCCCGGCCATGTCGGCCAGCGTTCGCTACGATCGGGCCGCCGGGTACTTTTCCAGCACCATGCTGGCCGTTGCCGCAGCGGGCGTCACGAAGCTGATCTTGAACGGCGGAAAGATGCGGCTGCTGTGCGGTGCTGATCTGTCCGAAGACGACGTGGAGGCCATTCGCCAAGGGCACGAAACGCTGGAATCGGGCATCGCACGACGGATGGGAATGCGGCTGACGCTGCCGGAGAGCGACTTCGTGGCGAATCGTCTGAAAGCCCTCGCTTGGTTGGTGGGCACCGGACAACTGGAAATCAAGGTCGTGCTTCCTACCGACGCGCAGGGGCGGCCGTTGCCTGCCAGCAAAGCCGACAGCTACTACCATCCCAAGGAAGGTATCTTCACCGATGCAGCCGGGGACCACGTCGGCTTTTCTGGGAGCGTGAACGAATCCGCGACCGCATTGGAGGACAACTACGAGTCGTTCATGGTCTTCTCGTCGTGGGCCACTGCGGATTACCTGGCGAACATCCGCACCAAGTTCGATCGTCTGTGGAACGGCACGGAAAAAGACTGGATCGCGATGCCGATACCGGACGCGGCCAAACAAGACTTGCTGAAGTATCGTCCCACTTTCCCGCCAATCAAGGAATTCGGCGAGGAACCCACGCCCGAGGATACCGCCGAGCACTGGGAAGAGGAGCAATTGGAATGGAAAGAGCCGATTGCTGGGCCAGCCGAGCGGATCGTATTCCAGTTCCTCCGTGACGCCCCGTTTCTCCTGAATGCCGATCGTCTCGGTCGCCAGACCTGTACCGTGAAACCGTGGCCGCACCAAACACGGGTTTGCGACGCGGTCGTCCAGCATTTCCCCGAACGATTCATGCTGTGCGACGAGGTGGGACTGGGCAAGACGATCGAAGCCAGCATGGCCATCCGCCAAGTCGTGGTGTCCGGCGTCGCCAAGCGGGTGCTGATCTTGGTGCCCAAGAGCGTCCTGGTCCAGTGGCAGGAAGAGCTATACGAAAAGTTCTCGCTGAACGTTCCACGCTACGACGGTGGCACGTTCCGCGATGTTTTCGGTCGCGAACTGCCCCCAGCCAATGGCGGAAATCCGTGGGATGCCCACCCGATCCTATTGGCTTCCAGCCAGTTGGCGAAACGGCGGGACCGTCAGTCAGAACTCCTGGAGGCTAAGGACTGGGACTTGGTCGTCATCGACGAGGCGCATCACGCGCGACGCAAGGACTTCCTAAACCGGGACCAATTCCGTCCGAATCGACTCCTGGAACTACTGGGCGGCACGCAGGGCAATCCCGGGCTGCAGCACAAGACCCGTGGCCTGCTGTTGCTGACGGCGACGCCCATGCAGCTCGATCCTGTCGAAGTCTTCGATCTGCTCAAGCTGTTGGGAATGGGAGGCCGCTGGGGTGTCGAAGCCAGCTTCCTGCGGTACTTTGAGGAGCTTCGGCAGCCGTTCGAGAAGATCGACTGGCCGTTCGTCCTGGCGATGCTGGACGATCATTTCGCCACCGGAGGCGAGTGGGATGAGCAGTTCTGCCGCGTGGCGGAAGATCGTGTGGGGCCGGTCACCTGGGACCAAATTCGCTGTCTGCCCGGCTCGCGAAATCCCGAATCCGCCATCCGGCAACTCGACGGACAGGCCCAGGGTGTGTTGCGGCAGGTGGCTGCCCGACACACGCCCTTGCGCCGGCATGTGTTTCGCAATACGCGCACGATCCTTCGGGAGTACCGTCGCCAGGGCCTGCTCAAGGAGAACGTCCCGGAGCGCGAGCCCCGGCCCGAATGGATCGAGATGCGCCCGGAAGAATGGAAACTTTACGAGCGAATCGAGCACTACATTCGCCACCACTACCAGAAATACGAAGCCGAGCGCAGGGGCCTGGGCTTCATCATGACCGTCTACCGACGGCGGTTGACCAGTAGTTTCTACGCCATCCAGCGAAGCCTTCAACGCCGCCTGGACTACCTCAAGGGAGGCTCCACGGAGTGGCTGACCGACGATGATCTGGACCAGGAAGATTTGGACGCCGACGTGACCGAGAACCTGCTCTTCGACATCGGAGAAGATCAGTCCGAAGTCGAGGTGCCGTCCCTATTTCTGGGCGAAATCGAGTACGTGGAAAACTTCTTGTCGGAACTTCGGGCGCTGGGGACCGACAGCAAGTTCGAGCAACTCACCAGAGACCTCGCCGAGATTCTGAAGCGACGCGACACAGTCATCGTCTTTACGCAGTACACCGACACGATGGACTACCTGCGCGACAAGCTGCGACAAGTTTACGGTGCGCAGGTGGCGTGCTACAGCGGGCGTGGCGGCGAACGATGGGATGGAAAGGCTTGGATCGGGAGCAGCAAAGAGCACATCAAGACGGCGTTCCGGGAGCGAGAAGATATCAAGATCCTGCTATGCACTGAGTCGGCGTCCGAAGGGCTCAACCTTCAGACATGCGGCGTCCTGATCAACTACGAAATGCCGTGGAACCCCATGCGAGTCGAGCAGCGGATTGGGCGTATCGACCGCATCGGGCAGGTGTACTCGAAAGTCTGGATCCGTAACTACTTCTACGAGGGCACGCTCGAGGCCACTGTCTACCGACGCCTGGACGAGCGGATTACGTCGTTCGAGAGCGTCGTCGGCGAGCTCCAGCCGATTTTGAGCCAAGTTGCCCGCGTCATCGAGGCGGCGGCGATGGCGACCGACAAACGCCGTGGCGAATTGATCGCCAAGGAGATCGCCGAGATCAATCGCCGGGTTCAGGAGCAAGAAATCTCCGGCTTGAACTTGGATCGTTTTGTCGACGACACCGTGTCGGCCGGTGCCGACGACCCGCCGCCGGTCACGCTGCGGGAATTGGAGCAGACCATCGCCGAATCCAATGTCTTCGGCAGCCGACTCGAACCGCACCCAGACATCCCAGGCGCACGTCTGTTCGATTGGCATGGGTCGTATCAAGCCGTGACCTTCGATCCGGAGTTGTTCGATGCCCACCCCAATACACTCACCCTGATGACTTTTGGTAGCGACCTGCTGAGCCAGGTCCTGCAGACGGTCGCTCCGCCCATGTCCTGCAATGACGGCGGTCAGTTGGTGCGATGCTCCCTGGCGACCCCTTGGCCGCTGGTCGGGTACTACGCCGCTGGAGACGGGCGCCCGATCCGATGCCTGGCGGATCTGACCGCCGCGTTGAAGAACGACGGACCGACGCCCCTGATGCACGACCAACGGCAGCGGATCATCGCCGATTTCGAGGCCGCCTCGTCGCAATTCTTGGCCCGTGAAACCCGCGCATCGGACTCCCGTCGCCAAGCCCATATTTCGTCGCTCACCGAGGAAATCCGCCAGCTCGTGACCCAGGCCGCGTACATCGAACTGGCTCAAGCCGCGAACCCAGATCTATTCGACGATGAACGCCTCCCGTTCGACTTCTCCGAGCAAGCGTACCAGCGTCTGAAGCGACACAAGGTCCCGTTCACCGGCGCCCTGAAGTTCGTCGGTTCCAGCCTGCCGCGTCCTTCCCCGGACGACCCGTTCTACCTCCGCATGAGGGCGGCCAAGCGGGACGTCCAGACTCGCCGCTTCGACGCGATCCGTGGCAGACTGATCGACCGTCTGCTCCATTTGGTCGCGGCCAAGCAAGTCGGGCAACCGGTTGCAGCCGGTCCCTCTTCCGTAGTTTGTGCGATTTCATGCTTGGCCGCCACCCCAAGTCACAGCCCCGACCGAGTAGTGGGAAAGCATCCTAATCCTCGACGTTTTCAGGAAGTCCAACCAAAATGAACGCCTTTGCTCCCTCTGAACTTTCGATGTGGAACGCCTCGCCTCGGCAATCAGCCGGCGCCGCGACAGATGACGAGATCAACACAAAATACACCTCTCGCGAGTGGCGTATCGTAACGGAAGCCAACCGCGAGCAACTGCCAAACTTTGTCGAAGCGCTCAAACGCCCAGGTTGGATGGAATTGCGCCCTTTTTATCAACGACGCCTTCGATGGAACGCGAAACGGCAGTCCAAGCTGATCGAGTCCTTTATTATGAACATCCCCGTACCGCCTCTCTTCGTCTACGAATCGGATCTTGCCAGATACGAGGTTATGGACGGTCAGCAACGGATTACGGCCCTCAAGGAATTCTATTCCAACAACCTTCGACTTACCGGCCTAGAACAGTGGCCGGAGTTGAACGGGCGCACATACGCAAAACTACCGTCCGAGATCAAGAAAGGAATCGACCGCCGCTCGATCTCCTACATCGTTCTGCTGAAGGAATCGGCCGAGACCACCGAGGAACAGGCATTGCTGCGTCAACTCGTTTTCGAGCGACTCAATACTGGTGGTGTAGAGCTTAGCCAACAGGAAATTCGCAACTGTCTTTACCAAGGACACTTCAACTCAATGTTGTTCGACCTTGCACGTCACGAGCTCTTTAGAAGAGCTTGGGGTCTTCCGAAGTTTAGCGATTCGGAATTGCAGAATCCACCTGACTCCCTTGTCGAGCTTCCATTCTACGCGAAAATGACGGACGTGGAAGTTGTCTTAAGATTCTTTGCATTACGACACGCGAAAGAGTACCAGCGCGGTATGCAAGGCTTCTTAGACTTATACATGGTGCGTGCTAGGCACTTCACCGATACAGACTTGGCGCATCTTCGTGACCTGTTCAATAGGACAATTGAACTTGGAGCAGATCTCTACGGTGACCTACTGTTTCGGCCGTGGCTCCCGCAAAAGCGCGAGTGGGCAACACGCCCTCACCGCGCTCTTGCAGACGCGGTTATGGTTGGTTTTTCTCGCAATCTGGATTACGCGCCAGCGCTGAGAGCTAAGGCCGACAAGATACTTGAGTCAACCAAAGTACTATTTGAGACTCATGGCCGTGAAACGTTCACGGGCGCAGGTAACACAAAGGCCGATGTGAACGAGCGGATAGATCTGTTTGATGAAATGATCAAGAAGCTTGCCGCGGAATCTACGTGATGTTTACACGCCTTACTCAAGAAGTGCGGTCCCAGATCGATGTCATAAGGGCTGCCTTATCTACTCACGACCGCTTGCGGGCTCTCGTGGGACAGTCTGCCGACGGCGATTATGCCGCTAATCCTGCTCTCGACGAGATCCGTGCTTCTTCGCCCCCATTCCTCGACTGGCGAGTTTATGATCACTGCGCTGCTTTCACCAGACTTTACGCCGTCTATGAGCGATTTGTATGGGCACTTGTCGAGGAGTGGCTTCGGCTGCTCCCAACACTCTTCGATCATTACAGCGACTTGCCCGAGTCGGTGATTTCTGGCCACCGGACCGGTGTGGCGGACGTATTACAGCGGCTGGGAGGTGATCGATACGCTCACCTTACCGAAGCAGATGTGCTTCGTGGAATCGCCAATGGAGTGGTACTGGGTGGCAGCTACAGCCTATTGCCCGATGCTTTCCTCATCGATGACCAGAATCTATGGCGAGAAACGCTTCAGAAGCTTTTTCGGCGGATTGGTATCGATGATGCATGGGGATGGATAACAAGGCACCGGAGCATCGAACGATTCTTGCGCGATGTCCGCGGAAACGGCAGTACGGCAGAGGCGGAACTTAGGAGTTTCTTGCAGTACCGGAACTCCGCGGCACACGGTGATGTGGACGAGGTAGTCGCAACAGAAGAGATTCACAGCATCGGCGAGTTCGTGATCACCTTGTGTGACGTCTTAGCCGAGGCGGTTTTCAGGAGCGTGGTTGAACGACGCCTTGCTCGTAACGAAGCGAAGGAGATCGGGGTCGTAATTCATCAGTTTCGGGACAATGTCATCGGCGCTGAAATGCGCGAGACAACGATTTCAACGGGTGACCGACTGATTGTTCTACGCGACAACGCCTGCTACGGAGTCACCGTAGACACCATCCAAATTGAACGCGTTGAACGCCCCGTGGTCGTTTCCAGCCATGGTTTGCGCATCGGAATTAGGACTTCGCGTCCTGCCGTGGTAGGTGCACGACTGATTCGTCTTCACGTGGGCGGGCAAGCGGCCCCACAGGGGCCGGCATAGGCAACGACTGAAAGCCGTACGATGAGAAGCCCTGCTTTGGGGCATGTTGCCCAGTATCGGTCAGGTGGTCTGCGCGGCATCTTCTTGTCTCGTCCCGCCAACGGTAGAATGAGCGGATTGCGGGGAGACAAGCGGAATGAGGACGAGGCATCCAGTCCAAGAGAAAGTGCGGGCCATTCAACGCCGCGCGTGGCGGCTGCGGGCAGTCTGCGCCGGGGGGCTGTGGCTGAGCGGCGCCGTGGGCGCGGTGTTCTTGGCCGGCGTGGCGGATTATTGCCTGCGGCTGGACGACGCGGGCGTTCGCCTGTTGAGTTCCGCGGCAGTGCTGGCAGTCTGCGGGTGGTGCCTATGGCGGTTCGTCGCTCCGGTTTTCGTCCGGCGGTTGTCGGAACTCGAAGTCGCCCAGCGGATCGAGCAGCGGTTTCCGCAGTTGTGCGACCGGCTGTCCAGTGCGGTCGCCTTTTTGGGACAGGCCGAAGAACAGCCGGCGGCCGGCTCGCCGGACTTGCGGCGGGCCGTTGTCGCGACGGCCGTGGCGGATTTGGACCGCTGGGATTTCGGCGAGTGTTTGGACACCCGCCGGCCGCGGCGGATCGCGATCGGCGCCGCGGTCGTGTGCGCCGTGGCCGGTTTCGTCGCCGCCTGGGATTGGCCCTCCACCGCGTTGGCGGTGCGGCGCTTGGCCGTGCCCTGGAATGTGGAACCTTGGCCGAGGCGAAATCGGCTCCAGTTCGTCAAGACGCCTCAGCGGCTGGCCTTCGGCTCCGATTTCGAGGCCGAACTCGTGGATCGCGGGGATCGGCTGCCCCCGTCCGTCCAGATCCAGATCTGGTTCGACGGCGACGATATCCGGCAGATCCAGACGAAGGACATGAAGTTCCTGCGGGATCGGATGGTCTACCGCTTGGACAACGTGCGGCGACCGCTCCGCTATCGGGCCGTCGGCGGAGACGACGACACGATGCCGTGGAGAACCCTGGAATTGGTCGAGCCGCCGCAAGTCACCACGCTGCAAATCCGCCTGCTTCCGCCGGCGTACACGGGCTGGAGCAGCGTGGCGTCGGGCGAGAACATCCGCGCGCTGGAGGGCACGTTGATCGAAGTTGCCGGACGGATCAGCCGGCCGACGGCCGCCGTGCGGTTGCGGACGGAAAAGGACAAGCCGGCCTCGACCGCGGTCGCACCGGGACGCTTGAGCGAAGACGGATTGCGGTTCACAATCGCGGCCGACGCGCAACCGCCTTGGACGGTGACTCAGTCCGTGACGTACTGGTTCGAAGTCACGGACGCCGAGGGGTTGCGCGGGGGTGACGACCGGCGTTGGAATCTGCGGGCCGTTCCGGATACGCCCCCCACCGTGGTTCTGGAGCAACCCGCCGCCAACACCTTTGTCACCGCCGACGCCGCCGTGCCCTTGGCCGGTTTGGTGAAAGACGATCTGGCAATCCGCGCGATCGCCGTGCGGTTCTCGCGCAGCGACAATGCCGACGCCGAGAAACGCGAGACGGCGCCGATCTATCGCGGGCCCGACGCGGCGGTCGCCGTGCCCCGTGGAGCGGCGGAAGCCGGCCGCGGCGCTGGGGAGACGCGGCCGGTCGAGTTCGCTTGGGACCTGGCACAACTGCGCGGCCTCAAGCCCGGCGCGTGGATCGACTTTGAATTAACAGCGGACGACTACAAGCCGCAGTCGGCGCAGAGCGCAACGCGGCGGTTGACGATCATTTCGGTACACGAGTTAGAGGAGCGAATTGCTTCGCGGCAAGCGTTCGTGCTGGGCCAATTGGCCGAAGTACTGCGGACCCAACGCGAGGCGCGGGCACCGGTCAAATCGCTGGAGATCGGCTGGTCCGGCACCGGCCGACTGGCCGTCGACGAGGTGGATCAACTGCAGGCGGCCGAGTTGAAGCAGCGGCAAGTCAGCCGTTTGCTGGCAGATCCCCAGGAGGGCGTGGCCGCTCAAATCGCGGGCTTGTTGCACGAACTGCGGAGCAATCGGATCGAGAATCCGGAGGTCACCGGACGGATGAACGAGTTGTTGGCGGCCGTCCGGCAGATCAGCGACGGGCAGTTGCCGCCAATTCAAACCCGCCTGATCGATGCCTTGAAAACGGCTCGCGAAACGCTCCGCGCGGCGGCGGACGCCGGGGATGCGGCGGACGCCGCGGCGCCCGGCGAATTGCTCTCGGCCGTGCAAACCGCGGGGACCCGGCAAGACGAAGTCATCGCCCGCCTGGAAAGCCTGCTCGGCGATTTCTCGCAGTGGGACAGTTACCGGCGGTTTTCCCGCGAGCTGGGACACCTGCGTCAATCGCAGGAGGAATTGCGGCAGGATACCGAGCGTACGCGGCTGGATGCGCTGGCTCGCGGTTTGACGGAGTTGGACGGCGACCAGCGCGTCAACCTGCGCCGCTTGGCGGAGCGGCAAATCGAGTTGGGCCGGCAGTTGGACAAAGTCCAGACGCGGATGGACCAGATGCGTACCGAATTAGGCGCCGGCGATCCGGCGGCGGAAACCCTGGCGGACGCGCTTGATGTGGCCCGCCGTACGGCCGTCGGCGGCCAGATGCGCGAGACCGGCCGGCGGATCGAAGACAACCAGTTGGGCGATGCCGCGCAGAACCAGCAGACGATCCTCCGCCATCTGCAGGAGCTGTTGGATACCCTGGCCAACCGGCGAGTGCATGAACTGGAAAACCGCGCGGGGCAACTCCAAAGTGCCCTGGAAGAACTCAAGGAACTGCGTGCCAAGCGGCACGAGTTGCAAGCGCAGGCCGAACGGGCGGCGGAGATTTCCGACCCAACCCAGCGGCAGCGCGAACTCCAGCGGCTGCCGGCGGCAGCGGGCGAGTTGGCCGAGCAGGTCAAGCGGCTGTCCCGCCGGCTGGAGCGGTTATTGGCCGAACAGGCGGCCCAGTCCCTGGCCGGGGCCGCGGCTTCCTTGGACCAAACGGCGGCCGCCGCGGCCCAGGCCGACGCTCCGCAGGCTCTGGCCGCAGGCCTTGAGGCGGAGCGGCTGTTGACCCAGGCCGAGCGGCAACTGGAGGAAACACAGCGTTCCGCCGAGCAGGAACTGCTGCAGGAACAGTTGGAACGGCTGGAGCAAGGGCTTGCCGGCTTGGCGAGCCGTCAGCAAGCCACCTTGAACACCACGGTCGAATTGGAAGCACTTCGCCGGCAGCAGAAAGATGGCTGGACACGGGCCCAGCTGTCCAGCCTGGGTGTGCTGGCGCGGGAGCAACGGGCGGTAGGTGCGGAATCGGCTTTGCTGGCGGAAAAGCTGGCGGCAGCCCCCGCCTTTGCCCTGGGGTTGCGTGGGGCGCTCCGCGAGATGGAGCACGCCGCTCGCGGCCTGGATCGCCAGGATACGGGACCGGCAACGCAACGGGCCGAACACAGCGCCCTGGTCCGCTTGCAGCACATGCAGGAAGCGCTGAAGCCGGACGCAACGGCCCCGCCGGACGGCCAGAAACCGCAGAATCCGCCTGATCCAGGCAGCCAACCGCCTTCGTCCGACGGCACCGGGCGACTGGCGGAACTGAACCTGCTAAAATTGATGCAGCAGGAAGTTCAGCGCCGCACGGGCGAACTGGAACAGATCCGCCTGCGTGCCGGGAAGTTGACGGAGGAACAACTCGCGGCTCTTCGGCAACTGGCCGAGGAGCAAGGCCGATTGGCGGAGTTAATCGGAGAACTGAGCGGCCAAGGCGAATTGAACCCGTAGGAATTTGTAATAGTGGCGACTCTGGGATCGTTGGGATGAATCGCACCTTGATCTTTCACCTAATCTCTCACTTAATCTTCGAGGGCTCCAAGGCAGCAGGAAGAGATCAAGAAGAGATTAGGTGAAGGATTAGGTGAAAGATTAAGGGTTTAGGTCCCGGCGCAACCGGTTAAGTTCCAGCAGCACGAAATGGTGCCGACATGGTCAGATCCTATTTTACGCGGTTCCTCGGAATGAGCCTGTTGCTCGCGCCCGTCTGGCTAGACGCGGCAAACGCCGCAGCGGCCGAAGCGCCGCGACCCGCCGCAGAGAAACCGTCGACCGACGAGATGCTCCTCGACAGCCTGGACAACGCGTTGCTGCAGGACCTGGACATCCCCGCGCGGCCGAACGCCTCGTCGTCTTCCGCTCCCCAACCGGCGGACACGGCCTCGGACCTGGACCAACAACTCTTGGAGCAGTTGGGGGCCGGCGAAGATCTCGGGCAGCCATCGGCGGATCCGCTGGTCACGATCGGCCGCCGGATGCGGCTGGCCGAGAGCCTGATCAGCCGCCAAGTGACTTCACAAAAGACGCAGCGCGTGCAGCAGCAGGTGGTCGAGGACTTGGAGCGGTTGATCGAGGAAATGAAGAAACAGTGCCAGGGCGGCCAAGGCAAGTCCAAGTCGGCGCCGAAGTCCGGCGCCAAGCCGGGCAGCAAGGGCCGCGCGGGCAATGGCGAAAACGCTGGCGCCAGCCAACCGGCCAAGGAAAGTGCCGAGCGCCCGGAAGGCAAGACTTCGGACCGCGAAGAATTGGCGCGGCTCCAGCGGATGCTGAAACAGGTCTGGGGACACTTGCCGGCCAAGATTCGCGACCAGATGCAAAGCGGTGCGATCGAAGAGTTCTTGCCCAAGTACGAGCGGCTGATCGAGGAGTACTATAGCCGCTTGGCCGAGGAAGGGAGCAAGTAGATGGCGTCAAGACTTGTGCCGTGCGGTCTGCTCGCCGCCTTGCTTCTGGCCGCAGCCAGCTTGGGGTTTGCTGCCGAATTGCCGGCGTCTGGCAAGTCTCGGGCGCCGGCGGAAAACCTGATGAAACCGGAAACCCACCGCGCGATCGAGAACGGACTTGGCTATTTGAAAGCCCAGCAAAACCCCGACGGCTCGTTTGGCCGGGGCGGGTACAGCCGCAATGTGGCCGTCTGCAGTCTGGCCGGTTTGGCGTTTATGGGACGCGGCAGCACGCCGGGGCGCGGGCCGCACGGTGAAGAAGTCAACCGTTGCCTGTCGTTCATTCTGGATCACGTCCGCGAGAGCGGCTACATCATCGCTCCGGAAGCCGCCAGTCACGGTCCGATGTACGGACACGGATTCGCCACGCTGTTCCTGGCCGAGGTGTACGGCATGTCGTCCGAGCAAACGCTGCGGGACAAACTCGTGCGGGCCGTCGATTTGATTGTCCGCACGCAAAACGAGGAAGGGGGCTGGCGTTACGAGCCCAAACGGCAGGACGCGGATATCTCGGTGACGATCTGCCAGATTATGGCTCTACGGGCGGCCCGGAATGCGGGCCTGTTCGTTCCCAACGAAACCGTCAACCACTGTATCGATTATGTGAAACGCAGCCAGAATCCCGACGGCGGTTTCATGTACCAGCTGACGGCCCCCGGCGACAGCCGGTTTCCGCGCAGCGCGGCGGGCGTGGTCGCCTTGTACAGCGCCGGCATCTACGAGGGGGAGGAAATCGAGAAAGGGCTGGATTACCTGATGAAGCAGTTGCCCGAATCGAAAGCCGTGCAGTTGGAGGCTTACTACTTCTACGGGCACTACTACGCGATGCAAGCCATGTGGCAGGCGGGAGGCGAGCGCTGGCAGCGGTGGTACCCGGCGGTCCACGATGCGGTGCTGGCCCGTCAGCGTCCCGACGGCGCCTGGTTCGACCAAATCTCCGCGGAGTACGGCACGGCGATGGCCTGCATCATCCTGCAAATGCCAAACAACTACCTGCCCATCTTTCAACGCTAGTGTGCCTAGGCGATCCATCGATGAACCACGCTCATTCCGCACACTCATCGCTCGAAATTGCAGCTGCCGGCCTCGTGACAGGTTTGGCCCTGGTGCTGCTGGCTGCCCAAGCCGCGATGGGGCAAGTGCCGCCCGCGACCTCCCTGGCCGTGCCCCTGGACGGCGATGCCTTCTCGGCCCGCGTCGAGCGGATCGCTGACGACTGGACCGTGCAATTCCAGACCGCCGCAGCTCCGCGCGCCGTCGCCGCCCGCGACTTGCAGCGGTGGGGCCAGTATGCGGATACGTTCCGCCTGACGCAATTCGTCCTGGCCGACGGCAGTCTGCTGGTCGCCCAACTCGCGCGGATCGCCGAGGACAAGCTGATTGTCGATGGGGAACTCTGCGGCCGATTGGAGATCCCGCTGGCCCGAGCCCGCGGACTGATCGTCGATCCGCCGCCGTCGGCCGCCGACCGCGATCGGCTGCTGGAACAAATCGCCGTGGCGCAGGGCGTGGAAGACCAACTGCTGCTCAAGAACGGCGATGTGCTCCGCGGCGTCTTGAAAACGGTCCAGGCGCGAGGCGGCCCGGCCGACCCCGGCCCGCTGTTCGTGACCTTTGCGGTCGAGGGACGCGATTTTCTGATCCCCGAAAACAAAACCCTGGCGATCATCTTCAACCCGGCTTTGACGATGCAGACGGCCCAACCGGCGTTCTCGTGCCTGGCGGGCTTTCGCGACGGCAGCCTGCTGAATGTTGCCCAGGTGTCCTCGGGCGGAGCGCTCCAGCGGCTGACGTTGGCCGGTGCGGTAACACTGGAACTCGATCCGGAATTCCTGCGGTCGGACCTCGTGCTGCTGCAACCGCTCAGCGACCGCGTCGTGTACCTGTCGGATTTGGCGCCGCTGGGCTACAAGCACATCCCTTACCTGGAGACGGCTTGGCCGCTCGGCCGCGACCGCAGTGCGACCGGAGAGCGACTCCGCCACGGCGGCCACACGTACGCCAAGGGATTGGCCATGCATAGCGCGTCCCGCGCGGCTTACCGTTTGGACGGCCGGTGGCGCCGATTCGAAGCCGAATTGGTTTTGGACGCCAGTGCCGGCCGGCAAGGCAGCGTCGTGTTCCGCGTTTTCCTGGGCGGCGAAGCCGAACCGTGGAAACGGGCCTACGAGAGTCCCGTCGTGCGGGGCGGCGACCCGGCCGTGCCGATTTCCGTCGAACTCGGAAACTCGCCAGCGATCGCGTTGATCGTCGATTTTGCCGACGACGGTGACGTCTTGGACCGCGCCGCCTGGCTCGACGCGCGGTTGATCAAGTAGCATGGCTCTCCAGAGCCGTGTGCCTCCAACTCGAATCCCATGAAAACTAACACGGCTCTGGAGAGCCATGCTACGCTGAACCAAGAGAGTGATCTGTCATGAACCGCTTGTTGCCATCGGTCGCTTGGTTGCTACTGATCTCCGCCTCGTCCGCCGTCGCGGCCCCCTGGCATCACCCGCTGTATTTGGACGGCACCGGCTGGTGGCGGCAACGGGTTCCGTTGCAGATCACCAACGACGGCACGGCGCCGCTGAGCGGATTCCCCGTGGTCTGCGGCGTTGGACCCGCAGCCGGCCAGTTGCCCTTGACAGGTCAGCGCGTGGAAGCGGTGCGCGTCTGCGACGCCGGCGGCACGGAGATGCTGTATGCCCTGCGCGATTCCGGCGGGGCGGTTATCGAGCAGGGGCCGATTCCCGACGGCAGCAGCTTGATCATCCCCGTGGAATGCCCCGCCGCGGCTAAAGTCCTGTACTACGTCTACTTTGACAATCCCCAGGCAGCGCAAGTCCCCGATTTCTTGACGGTTCGCGCCGGCTTGGTCAACGGCGATTTGGAGCAGGGCGCGGACGCCGTGCCGGAGGGCTGGACGCACGACCAACCCGACGAACAGCACGAGGCTTCCTGGAGCACGGAGCATCCGCAGTCGGGACGCCGCTGCCTGAAGACTGTGGTCGCCGACGGAGCGGAGCCGACGTGGATCGCCACGCGGCAGCGCGACATCGCCATCGTCGGCGGCGCGCGGTATCGGCTGCAAGCCTGGGTCAAAACCCAAGACGTACGCGGTTCCTGCGGCTGGTACCTGCACATTGGGAACCAGGCACAACCGATGCTCTTGGCGCCCATGCTGCCGGCCGGCGAGGGAACGTTCGACTGGAAGCAAGTCGAGACCGAATTCACCGCCCCCGCCGACGCGGACCGCTTGGACCTTGGTACCGTGCTGCGCGGGACCGGCGCCGCGTGGTTCGACAACGCCGCGCTGGAGTGCCTGTCACCCGGCGCGGTGCGTGCGGAGGTCCAAGCCGTCGAGTCGCTGTCGCTGCGAGAGATCGGCGGGGACACGGCCTGGTACGATGCCGGCAGCATGGGAGCGCGACCGTATCGGGCGTCCGTGCGGGCGTTGAACCTTGGCGACGCCGCGGTGGATCGAGCGATCGTGACGGTCGAACTGGGCCGCTTGCGCGCGCGGATGCGGGGGCGGCTTGGTTTGAATTCGATCCTCGTCACCCTCGACGGCCGACCCATCGCGCATCATTTGTTGGCCGATCAGCTCCTGTGCGCCGCCGACCTGCCCGCGCGGTCATCCAGCGTGTTCCACGTCTATTTCGCCCCTGCCGAGCATTCGGCCGGCGCGGATGACGCCCCTGCCGCGGCCCTCGCAGATTCGCCGCTGAATCTCGTCCGCAATTCCGGTTTCGAGCAAGGCCAGCCGCTGCCGGACGGGTGGACGGCCAGCGGCGCTTCGCCGCAGCATGGCGTCACGTTGGATGTTGTCGAGCCGCAGCGGGAGATGTTCGGCGTCCGCTGTGCCCGCATGCTGGTTCCCTCTGCCGCACCGAAGGCGTGGCGCGGCTGGCGTCAAGACGTGCCGGTCCGTGCGGGGCGGACGTACCTCGTCTCGGCCTGGGTCAAGAGCCAGGACGTGCGCGACGGTGAGGTCCGTCTGCACGCGCATTTCCGCAGGTCCGACGGCGACCTGTCCCAACGCGGTGGGTTCGCCAGTGTCGGGCCGCCGATTTCGGGAACGACCGATTGGACGCTGATGTCGGGCACGCTGTCCACGCCCGACGACACCGCATCGCTGCAATTGCACCTGACGATGGAGAACCATGGCACGGTCTGGCATGACGGCGTCACGTTGGTCGACGTTGTTTCAAGCAGCCTGGTGGGGATCGAATCGCGGCACGCGGTGCCGGGCCGCGACGTGGCCGCCTGGCAAGTCCCCGGCGTCATCAAGGTGTTTCGCGACGACTTGCCGCCAGACTCGCAAGCACCGGCCGCCGTCGAAATCTGTTCGGCCCGCAACGAACAGGAATCGCTGCAGTTAGCCGTCCGCAGCCAGGGCGATGTGCGCAACGTTCAAGTTCGAGTCGAGGCGCCTGTTGGGCCGCAGAACTTTGCGCTGAAAGACCTCCGGATCGAAGTCGTCGGGTACGTACCCATCGATCATCCCAGTAACTACTATCAGACCAAGTCGCTGGCCTGGCACCGTAAGATCCCCGCCGGCGCCGGCCGTGGGGACGGCTGGGCTGGCATGTGGCCGGATCCGCTGCTGCCGGTCAGCAGGTGCGATCTGACTGCGGGTGCGACTCAGCCGGTCTGGATTACCGTGTCCGTCCCGCGCGACGCTCCGGCAGGCGATTACGCGGGACGAGTGCGGTTGGAGGCGGAGGGCCGCGAGTTGGCTGCGATTCCGTTCCGCGTCCACGTGTGGGATTTCACTCTGCCGGACGAAAACCATGTCGCGGCGATCTACGACGTACGATTCGGATCGGCCGGCAAGTTGTGGGGCAAGTCGCTGGACGCCAGCTATCCGGAGATCATCCGCTTTCTGGCCGCCCGTCGCCTATGTGCCGATACGATTCGTCCCGGGCCCGTGTTCCGCCGCGTTGACGGCAAGGTGACGGCCGATTTCGCCGCCTTCGATCAGGCGGCGCAGGTCTACTTCGACGAACTGAAATTCCCGTTCGCTTACACGCCCTGGGACCTGTACCTGTTCGGCTGGGGGCACCCGCCCAAGACGATCTTCGGCGAGCGTCCTTACGAAGGCGAAGCACCGTTCGATGCCGCCGACCGCAGCCGTCTGCGGCCGGAATACAAACAGGTGTACCAAGAGATGCTGCGGCTGTACTGGCAGCACCTCAAGGAAAAAGGCTGGCACCGCCGGGTCGTGCTGTACATCTCGGACGAGCCGTTCGACCGGCACGAGCACATTCGCCGGCAGATGCAAGCTTTGTGCGGCATGATCCACGAAGTCGATCCGGCGATTCCCATCTATTCCAGCACGTGGAAGCATGTGCCCGACTGGGGCGGCTCGTTGAACATCTGGGGCATCGGCCATTACGGCCCCGTGCCGCCGGAGACGATGGCCCGGTTACGTTCCGGCGGCGCCCGGATCTGGTTCACCACCGACGGCCAGATGTGTACGGACACGCCCTACTGTGCCGTCGAACGCCTGCTGCCGCACTACTGTTTCAAGTACGGAGCCGAAGCGTACGAATTCTGGGGCGTCGCCTGGCAGACTTACGATCCGTTCCGTTTCGGCTGGCACTCGTTCATCTACCAGACCAGCGAGCCGGGCGAGTCATCCTGGGTCCGCTACCCCAACGGCGACGGCTTTTTGCTCTATCCCGGCCAACCGCTGGGGCAGGACGGCCCCGTCAGTTCGATCCGCTTGGAGCAAGCCCGCGAGGGCGTCGAGGACTACGAATACTTGCACCTCTTGACAGCCTTGGTCGAATCGGCCCAACGTGCGGGCAAACCCGTGGCCGCGGCCGAGCGGGCCTTGCGTGCCGCGCAGGATCTGGTGCAGATCCCCAACGACGGCGGGTACTATTCCACGCGGATTCTGCCCCATCCGGAACGGCTGGACGAGACGCGCCGAGCCGTGGCCGAAGCCATCGAGTCGCTGAAGTAGCAACGCTCACGAAACAACTTCCTCATTCCAACACGCCAGCCGTTGACCGCA
>CAZXYZ010000005.1:0-60740 GCA_964645045.1 uncultured Pirellulaceae bacterium
TCCCTTCACCGCAAGAGGACCTCTTAGCAGCAAAAACGGCAACCACACCACAACCGACGCAGACAAGTAAACCGGATTATATAGGTGTGTCAGCCTCGCTTTCAATATACTGGGGTAGAATTCTCCAGAAAATTTATGGGACCTTGCTGCCCGTTTCCATTGGGACCACCGTCCCCCAGCCGCCAGCCCATCGGCGGTGGCCACGTCCGCCGCTTTGGCAACGGTTTCTTAACGCCCGGCACGGGCTGAAGCAGACGCGGTTCCTGCCGCGCCCTGGACCTGAGGGCCGGAAAAGGCAGTGCCGGAGTAGTACTTGATTCCCGCTTCCGGCCGCTTGGTCCAGTTCTTCAGCGTCTCGAACGTCACGTGCGGCGGGCCACCCCAACGAGGACGAAACAAAGACACCCCACACCCGACCCCTCGGTCTTTTCCGTACGACGCTCCCCGACTGTTTCGGGCGGTTGGGCCGGGACGTCTTTGATCGCTGGCTCAGCGATCATTCCACGCGTGGATGTTTGATTCGGCCCGCTTGGCTCGCATCCGATCATTCTCGCGAGCCGGGGGTGACGGTCATCTCGATCCGCTCGCCGCCGCGCTGGACGACCAGTTTGACGGGCTGGCCGATCTTCAGGGCGTCGATGGCGTACGTGTAATCGTAGATGTTGTCGATCTTCTTGCCGGCTAGTTCTACGATCACGTCGCCGGCCTTGACGCCTGCCTTGGCGGCGGGGCCGGTGGCGGCCACGCCGGACAGCTTGACGCCCTTGGCGTCGCTTTCGGCATAGTCGGGGATTGTCCCCAAATAGGCTCGCAACCCGGCCCGCGCGGTGCCCGATTTGGGCGGCGCCTGGGCAATGTAATCGGGTGGCGCATCTTGCGTTGCCAAGCTGCGGGCGATCAAGGCCATCAGCCGCGAGACCTTGGCCGCGCCGTCATAGTTCAGCTTTTCCGGCGTGTCTCGTGGCGTGTGGTACTCGCTGTGCGAGCCGGTGAATGCGGACAGGATCGGCACGCCACGCAGATAAAATGCGTTGGCGTCCGTAGGCAAATAGCTGTCGTCCTGCAGCGCGACCGGCAGCCCCACGGGTGCGTTCCGCCGTTCGATTTCGCCCCGCCAGACGCCGGACGAACCGACGCCTTGCAGGATCAACTTATTGTCCAGCCGGCCGACCATGTCTAAGTTCAGGCAGGCGGCGATGGCCGGATAGAGACTCGGCGGCGCCGCGCCGTGCGGTCCGGCCGCGGCCGAGGAATGGTTTGCCGGTTTCGCCGGCTGGCTTGCGGGAGCCGTGGCGTCGACGGCCGCCACGGGAAAACTCTTGATAAAGTGGCTCGATCCGATCAGCCCCAATTCTTCGCCCGACCAGGCGGCGAACAGGATGTCGCGCTGGGGACGCCACTGGCCGCCGGCCTTCTGGCCCGTCAGGTACTCCGCGATCTCCAACATGCCCGCGACGCCCGACGCGTTGTCGTCCGCGCCGAAATGGATGCCTTCGCGCTCGTCGTCCTTGGCCAGCGACGAACTGCCGGAGCCTTTGCCCAAGTGATCGACGTGAGCGCCCACGACCAGCATCTGGGGCGACGGTTGCTGCCCGGCACGCAAGTAACCCAACACGTTCCGGCCGGATCGCTTGACTTGCTGGATGTCGATGGACGCCGATAGCTGGACATCCTTGAGTTCGAATCCCATTGCCGCTTCGCCGGTATCCAACTTGTCCTGCAACTCTTTCAGGTTCTTTCTGCTGCCGGCGAGCCATTGCTGCGCCACGCCGTCGGTAACGCTGATCACGGGGACGCTCGCGCCGGCCAAGGTACCGTCGAACTGCAGCCGTACCAGCGGCTGCTTGGCCTGGGAATTCGGGCCGCTGACCAGGATCAAGCCTCGAGCCCCTTTGTCGCGGGCCAGCATCGCCTTGTACCGCAAGCTGGCATGGCGTGCCAGCTGCTGTCGACGTTCGGCCGAAACCTGCTCGGGCAGGTAGCGGAACACCAGGACCCATTTGCCCGCCACGTCCAGGTGGACGAACGAGTCGTATTCGGCCTGCAAGTCGTCCTTCGGCGCCGCGATGCCGTAGCCGGCGAAGACCACGGACGCCGCCGCTACCGGTCCCGTCTGCGAGAAAGACACGGGCAGAAAGTCCTTGTCGACTTCGTATCGCCGGTCGCCCCAAACCAGCGAGTTGTCATTCCCCAGAGCGACGCCCGAGGTGAACTCGAACGCCTGGAAGAACGTCCCGTCGTCGCCGCCCGGCTGCAAGCCCAGATTGTCCATGTATGCCGCGACGTACGCGGTGGCCAGCTGTTCGCCGCGCGAGCCCGTCAGCCGCCCTTCCAACTCCGGCCGGCACAAATAGTCGACGTGCCGCATGATGTCCTGCGGGGCAAAATCGGCCGACGTTGTTTTTGAGACCGCCGACGCCGCGTCAACGGCACTGGTTGTATCCGCCAAGGACGCCGCGGGGGCCTTGTCCAGGCCCAGCAGCTGTTGCGCCTGGGCATGGTTCCAATCCGCCAGGAAGATCTGCGACTGGGCGGAACTCGTTCGGTTGCTGGTCCACGTCAGCCGCCGGCCGTCGGGACTGAACGCCGGCAAGCCGTCGAAGCCCTTGGTGAAGCTGGCCCGCACCGGCTCGCGTTGCCCCGCCGCGTCGACCAGGTACAGCTCGAAGTTCCCAAACCCGTGCCGGTTGGTGGTGAAGATCAGGTACTGGCCGGACGGATGATAGAACGGCGCCCACGACATGGCTCCCATGCGCGTCAGCTGGCGCGGGTCCGATCCGTCGACGTTCATCGTCATGATCTCGGCCGTCGCACCGTCGGGCGAGAACCGCCGCCAGCAGATCCGTTTGCCGTCCGGCGAAAAGAAGGGACCGCCGTCGTAGCCCGGAACGTCAGTCAAACGGCGGACGTCCGAGCCGTCGGCAGCCATCAGGTAGATGTCGTTCATGTAGGCCGGGTCGAGTTCGAACTGTTTCTTCTGTTCGTCTGTCAGCGGCGCCGCGTACGCCAGGCGGTTCGAGGTGAACGCGATCCAGCGGCCGTCCGGCGACCACGATCCTTCCGCGTCGTAGCCGCGCGTGTTCGTCAGGTTCGCGGTGGCGCCGGTCTTCTGGTCCCACGCGTACAACTCGTAATGCTCGTCGTAGTCCCACGAATAACGGCGCTGCTGGCCGGATTTCCGCAGTTCGATTTCGTCGGCCTGCTTCTTTCTCGCATCCGGATCGTCGTGCGTCGACGCGAACAGCACCCGATTCCCGTCGGGGTGAATCCAGCCGCACGTCGTCTTGCCGTGCCCGGGCGAGACGCGCACCGTATCGCCGCTGTCCAGGTCCAGCAGGTAGATTTGGAAGAATGGATTGCCCGCCTCGCGTTCGCTCTGGAACACCATCCGCGAGCCGTCGCGGCTGAAGTAGCCTTCGCCGGCCCGTGCGCCTTCGAACGTCAGCTGCCGGGCGTTGCCGATCAGCTTGGCTTCCAGTGCCGCCGCGGCTGCCGGATCGGCTTCCGTGACGTCGGCGGACGGAGCCGCCTGGCCCGCCGTCGCCGAGGTCTTCGCAGCTGGCGGGGGATCTTCGTGAGCGGCAGCCTGGCCTGAGCGCACACCGAGGATCGGCCAACCCGCCAAGATGGTTGCAGAGCAGGCAATCCACCACGCACTTTTGACAAATCGTGTCTGCCTGAAATTCGACCTCATGAGTTATGCCCTATTGGTTTGCAGAGTACCATTTCGATTGTTGTTGACCCCGGATTATTCACGGACGTGTAGCCGCGTTCGCCAAAACGTGGGACGTTTCAGCAGGTTACACCCGCGTTCTGGCGAACGCGGCTACGACAGGATGTTACACCATTGTCGGCGTCATGAACGATCCGGGTTGACCGCTTTGCGTCTTCGGCCACGTTAGTATAGCGGCCAGTTATTCGGCGGGGAGAGGCTCGCGGCTGTCCATGAAGCTGGGGCAGAGCTTCGAATCGGTCAGGACCGTGGCAGATTGGGGACACGTTTCGCGAGTTCGCTTGTGATTTGCATCGTCCGCCGCGATAATGGGGCGGCAATAGGGCTCAGACGTTCAGAATTCAATTTTCGTGGGGAGTGCGTTCACCATGTGGCTGGGCGATCGGCCACGAAAATTGAATTCTGTACGTCTGAGCCCGGAGAATACGAAAGGCATTTATGCATCTGCTCGAAATGACGTGGCCTCAGGTGGCGGCGTTGCCGCCCCAGACGCCGGTGGTGATCCCCATCGCGGCCCTGGAACAGCATGGCGGGCACATGCCCTTGTTCACCGACAGCTTGTTGTTGGGCGAGGTGATTCGCCGGACGCACGAGTCGTTGGCCGACCGTGTTCTGTTTGCGCCGCTGATGTGGTTGGGCAATTCGGAACACCACTTGGACTTTGCTGGGACGATGTCGGCGGCGCCGCGCACGTATCTGGATCTGCTCAAGGAGATGGCCGGAAACTTCCTGTTTCACGGCTTCCAGCGGATCGTGCTGCTGAACGGTCATGGCGGCAACACTGTCCCCTCGCAACAGGCACTGTTTGAACTGCGCCAGCAGCGGCGGCATGCCTCTGAACTGCTGCTGTGCGCCACGTATTGGTCGTTGGGCTCGCAGCCGCAGGAGCTGGATCCAACCATTCAGCAACTGCAGATGGGGCACGCCTGCGAATGGGAGACCTCGATGATGCTGCGGATTCGCCCCGACCTGGTCGGCAACTATCGCCAGCTGGCCCCCGTGCCGTTTGGCCGAGCGTTTGCACCCGCCCACCGCGCCTGGATCACCAAGGAACGTTCGGAACCGGGCCACATCGGCCAGCCGCACCTGGCCTCGGCGGAGAAGGGAGAAATCCTGTTTCGCGCGTTTGCCGGCGACGTCGTCGCGCTGCTGCGGCGAGTCATCGACTGGGACGGCCGGGAGTGGGATGCATGAATCCGACGCCAGCGTCCTCCGGCATCCTGGGCAAATGGTGGGTCTGCGGCCTGCTGCTGTTGGCGCTGATGCTGAACTATATGGACCGTCAGACCCTGTCGCTGACGATCGTCCCGATCAGCAAGGAGCTGGGGCTTTCCAACACGCAGTACGGGATGTTGGAAAAGGGGTTCAGTTACGCATTCGCTTTCGGCGGCCTGCTGGCCGGCTGGCTGGCCGACAAGATCAGCGTTCGCTGGCTGTATCCGCTGGTCCTGTTCGCCTGGTCGGCCGCCGGTATTGCCAGCGGTTTTGCGGACCGCATCGGCCAGGCGCTGGCTCCGCTGGTCGATTCCTGGTGGCCCGGTTTCGTCGATCCGGACAGCCCGACGAGCTGTGCCTTCCTGGGGTTTCTCGTCTGCCGCACGGCACTTGGTTTCTTCGAGTCCGGTCAATGGCCCTGCGCGCTGATCACGACGCAACGATTGCTGGAGCCGGCCGATCGCCCGTTCGGCAACGGGCTGTTGCAAAGCGGCGCATCCGTCGGCGCAATCTTGACTCCGCTGGTCGTGCAGGCTCTGGTGACCGGCCAGCCGGGCAGTTGGCGTTGGCCGTTTGTCGTCATCGGCGTGGTGGGCCTGCTTTGGATTCTGCCGTGGACCTGGCTGGTGGCCGGGGTTCGTTTGGACCCGCCGCCCCGCCGCGTTGCGATTGACGAGGTCGCCGCTCCAGTTCGTACGCCGCTGGGGCTCCAGGTGCGTCGCATCCTGGCGCTGTGTGCCGTAGTGGTGGCGATCAACCTGACGTGGCACTTTTTCCGTGTCTGGCTTCCCAAGATGCTGGAAGAGTATCACGGCTATCAGGCCAGCAGCGTCCGCTATTTCACCGCCGCGTACTACATCGCGACCGATCTGGGCTGCATCACGGCGGGATTTGCGGTCCGGCTGTTGACCGCTCGGCGGATGACCGTCCATGCCGCCCGGCTGACGATCTTTCTCGTGTGCGCGTTGCTCACGGCCCTCAGCACCGTCGCGGCCGGACTCGGCCAAGGGCCGTTGCTGCTGATCCTGCTACTGCTGATCGGTTTCGGCTCCCTGGGTCTGTTCCCGAACTACTATTCGCTGACACAGGAAATCTCGCCGCGGCACCAGGGCAAGCTGACGGGCTTCTTCGGATGCGTGACATGGATTGTGACCGCCGAGATGCAGCAGTTGGTGGGGCAGCACGTGGACCGTACGCACTCGTACGCCGACGGCATCTTCTGGGTCGGCCTGGCGCCGGCGGCGGCTTTCGTGGCGCTGTGCCTGCTGTGGGGCCGCACCGATCAATCGCGGCGAAACTGCGATTCCGGCGGACCCTGATAGCGGACCTCCATCTCGGGCGTCGGGACCGGCACCTGGCCGCGATGCAGCGAATCGACGCCGCCAATCACCATGCCGGACGTCAGCAGCGTGCGTTCGACCGGGTAGGGCGCCCGTTGTTCCAAGACCAGCGTTTCGATATGCCGCGCCAGGGGATTGAAGAAATCGGCCGTCGTCGCGCTCTGGCCCGGCATGGGCAAGTACATCTGGCACGACACGATTTCGCCCGTATCGCGGCGCATGCCGGCGTAGTTGAAGTCGCGGATCGCCGTCAACAGCAGCGTCGTCCGGAATCCGTCGCGGTGCTGGATGAAGTAGGCCAGCGTGTCGGGCAGCGTCTGCCGGGCCCACTCGAACGTGACGCGGTCGGAGGGATAGCCGCCCTGGACGGGCAAGTTGTGGCTGCGGCATAGGGCAGCCACGATCAGTTGGCGAGTCACTTCACGATCCGGCGTGGCCAACGCCTCCCAGAGCTTGGCCCCGCGCAACGCGTGGACGCTGGCGATGCCGACTTCGCCGCCCCGCCGGCGTTCGGACATGCACTGCGCGGTTTCCAGTCCGTGGAAGTCGTAACTGTCCACCCCGCCGTAGCCCACACACACGCTTTCCACCAACGGCGCGTCGAAGGGCATGTCGATCGACGGCAACCGCCAGGTGACGGGCAATGACGACCCGGCCAGAAACGGAAACCCCAGCCGTTTCGCATCGGCGACCATCTCCGCGGATTGCTCCCAGTTCGTCGACAGATGCTTGTCGTTGAACACCGGGACGGCGCGGCCGCTGGCCTCGAACACGTTGACGACCTGTTTGAACCAGGCATAGCGCGGGTACAGCTTCTGGCCCTTCTCGTTGTTCGGATAGTCCCCGTGCTCGGCGATGATCACCACCCCGTCCACGGCCAGCTTCGAGCCGCCCAGCGTCAACGCCTCGGCAATCGTCGGGAACTGCCGCAGGCCGTATCGGCGGATCCGTTCGCGGCCCAGGTCGTTGGCGGGGAACTGGTCGAGGTACACCGACGCGACATCGAACCGGGGGGCTTGCCACCTGCCGCCCCAGGTGTAGCCCAGCGTGTGCCGATCCAGGAAATGCTGGGCGTGGGAATGCTGATGCACGACGGTGCCCAGGAACGCGATTCTCTTTCGCGATTGGGCCGCCCCGCACAGGGCGCTCGCCATGCACGTACCGGTTGCCGCCGCCAGGAACGATCGCCGCGTACACATGCCGATTACTCCTCTAAGAGTGGACGTGCGGTTCGGGGATCGTCGATGTGAGATCGAGAATCCTCGCCTGCAAAGGTGCTAACCTCGCTGGAGTTCACGCTTCCGCGTGTCTTCTTTGGCGGGCATGGCCCGCCGAACACGCTAAAGCGTGAACTCCAACAAGACAAGAAGCAAGACGGATCGGAGGCATGTTTGCATTTCGGAATTCTACCGTCTATCATATCGCCCCAGTCGCTCATCGCTTCGCCTTCTTTGTAGGAGAAACGTCTCGTGGACCAGAAACCCGCTGAACCGACGCCGTTTGATGTTTCGCCGGATCAATCCTCGGAGCCGGTGGAGCCGGAAGTCGTGACCGCCGATCCGCTGCAGGCCGTGCGGGCGGAATTGGCCCAGTTGCACGCGCGCGGGACGTCCGGCGCGGGCTGGTTCTTCTGGATTGCCGCCCTGTCGCTGATCAACTCGATCATCCTGCTCAGCGGTGGCGACCGCCATTTTGTGGTCGGACTGGGCGTGACGTTCGTCGCCGATGTCGTCGCCAAAGGGGTTGCCGACCAAGACCCGGAGGTCGCGGGCGTCGCCAAGGGGATCGCCTTCGGGTTCGATCTGTTCGTGGCGGCCGTCGTGTGCCTGTTCGGCTGGCTGTCCCGCCGCCCGATCCTGCCGGTCTTCGTTGTGGGGATGATCCTGTACCTGCTCGATGGCCTGATCTATGTCCTGGTCGGGGACTGGATGAGCGTCGGCTTTCACGCCTTTGTCCTGATCGGCATGTGGAACGGCTTCAACGCCTATCGGCAAATGAAAGCGATGAAGGCCGCCTTGGAGCAACAACTGGCTGCGGGGATGTCCCCCAACGTCTGAGCGGCGAGCCGCCCACATCGCCGAATACCTGTAGGACGGTTATTCTATGACAGAGACTTAGCACTGTTCGAGAAATAACTGTCCGATTTCTGCGTGGCGTAAGCTTCCAGCTTGCGGCAGATAGCGGAATCGCAAGCTGGAAGCTTACGCCACTTATTTCTCGAACGATCCTTAGCACGGATATGCGGGTTTTGCCGGCGGAAACCGGCGTGGCGAGCCGAAACGCCTCCCCTGTCAAGAAACCCGGCAGGCCGGTAATTACAATAGACGGCCAACGCAGCAAGGCGAGTGGCAGACGAGAACCGTTGCGTCACTCCGTGCGGCGGGACTTCCCGCGTCACGGAATGCCCCGTCTGCCGCAGAGCAGTCGTTTTCTGCTACGGGTCCAGCGATACGGCCCGGTGACTGCGCCATCCGCCGGGAGAAGAGGATCGTGTCCGATAACAGCGCCCCCATCCACCAGGAGAGACCGCCCAACGGGCCCACGCTGGCGCCAGCCGCCGTGTTTCAGGCCCGCGGGATCACCAAGGTGTACCACATGGGCGAAGTCGATGTGCATGCCTTGCGGGGCGTGGACCTCGATCTGTTCGAGGGCGAGTTCGTCGTGCTGTTGGGGCCTTCCGGCAGTGGCAAGAGCACCCTGTTGAACATCCTGGGCGGTCTGGATGTGCCCACCAGCGGAACGGTGCAGTACATGGAACACGATCTGACGCGATTCGACGATGCGGCGCTGACCCGATACCGCCGCGAGCACGTGGGGTTTGTGTTCCAGTTTTATAATCTGATCCCCAGCCTGACGGCGCGCGAGAACGTGGCGTTGATCACCGAGATCTCCCGCAATCCGATGGACCCGCGCGAAGCGCTGGCCCTGGTCAACTTGAGCGACCGGCTGAATCACTTCCCGTCGCAGTTGTCCGGCGGCGAACAGCAGCGGGTGGCGATCGCCCGGGCGATCGCTAAACGGCCGGATGTTCTGCTGTGCGACGAACCCACCGGAGCGCTGGACGTCCACACGGGGATCGTCGTGCTGGAAGCCATCGAACGCGTGAACCGCGAACTGGGCACGACCACCGCGGTGATCACCCACAACGCCGTGATCGCCGCGATGTCCAGCCGCGTGGTCCATGTGTCCGACGGACGCGTCAGCCACGTCGACCACAACGCGACCAAGGTAGCCGCCAACGAATTGACGTGGTGAAGAGTCGAGAGTCCAGAGTCCAGAGACGAGAGCCGAAAGACAAGAGCGACAAACCACCACGGACCAATGACCAATGACCACGGACTAATGACCACTGACCACTAACACCCTCCCATGCGTGCCATCGACCGAAAAGCTGTCCGCGACTTGTGGGCCATCAAGGGCCAGGCGATCGCGATTGCGCTGGTGATTGCCTCGGGCGTGGGCACGTTTGTCATGTCGCTGAACACGCTCAGGTCGCTGCAGAACTCGCAGCAGATGTACTACGAGAAGTACCGCTTTGCGCACGTCTGGTCGCACGTCAAGCGGGCCCCGATGTCGCTGGCGCGGCGGATCGAGGTGATCCCGGGCGTGTCGCAAGTGCAGACGCGGGTCGTCGTGGACGTGACGCTGGATGTGCGGGGCATGGTCGAGCCGGCCATCGGCCGGCTGATCTCCATCCCGGAACAGCGGACGCCGATGGTCAACGATTTGCACTTGCGCAAAGGCCGCTGGATCGAACCGCACCGCGCCGGCGAGGCCCTGGTCAGCGAGGCATTTGCCAATTCGCACCACCTGGAAATCGGCGAGTCGGTGACGGCCGTGATCAACGGGCGGCGGCAACGGCTGACCATCGTCGGCGTGGTGTTGTCGCCCGAGTACATCATCCAGATCCACGGCTCGAACCTGCTGCCGGACGACCGCCGCTTCGGCATTTTCTGGATGGGATACGAACAGCTGGCCTCCGCCTTCAACCTGGACGGCGCGTTCAACAACGTCGCCCTGACCCTCAGCCGCGGGGCGCTGGAACCGGAGGTGATCCGGAGCTTGGACGACTTGACCAAACGCTATGGCGGCCGAGGGGCCAGCGGACGCGACGACCACGTTTCGCACCGCTACATCTCGGACGAAATCCGCCAACTGCGGAGCTTGGGGCTGATCGCGCCGACGATCTTCTTCTCCGTGGCGGCGTTCTTGTTGAACGTGGTGATGACCCGTTTGATCGGCGTCCAGCGGGAACAGATCGCGGCCTTGAAAGCGTTCGGGTACCCGAAGCTGCAGATCGGCTTGCATTACATCAAGCTGGTGCTGCTGATCTCGCTGGCCGGGGCCGTGTTGGGCATCGTCATCGGCTCGATGCTGGGCCGCAGCTTGACGCAGATGTACACCCATCTGTACCGGTTCCCGGTATTCGGTTTCGAGTGGAACACGTCGGTGGTGGGAGGTGCGCTGTTGATCAGTTCCGCGGCGGCCGTGGCCGGGACGCTGGCCGCCGTCCGCCGCGCGGTGCGTTTGCCGCCGGCCGAGGCGATGCGTCCGGAGCCGCCGGCCGTGTACCGGCCCACGCTGCTGGACCGCAGCGGCCTGGGCGAGTACCTGCCGCAGGCCGCCCGCATGATCTTCCGGGAACTGGAACGTAAGCCCATCAAAGCCGCGATGTCGTGTGTGGGCATCTCGATGTCCGTGGCGATCTTGATCCTGGGCAGCTTTACGCTCGATTCGATCAACTACATCGTCGATTTCCAATTCGGCCTGTCCCAGCGGCAGGACTTGCTGGTCGCCTTTCCCGAACCGGTCACCGCTTCGGCGTTGTATGATTTGCAGCACTTGCCGGGCGTGGTCCGGTGCGAACCCTACCGGTCGACGGGCACGCGTTTCCATTTCGGCCACCGCACCCGCCGCGTGGGCATCATCGGCTTGAATCCGGGCACGCAGTTGTACCGGCTGCTGGACGAGCACGAGCGGCTGGTGCCGGTGCCGGAGGACGGCCTGTTGCTGTCGTCCAAGCTGGCCGAGTTGCTGGGCGTGCGGCTGGGGGACCGGATCCTGGTCGAGGTACTGGAGGGCGAGCAGCCGGTCCGCGAGGTGGCGGTCAGTGCGCTGGTGACCGAATACGGCGGGACCAACGCTTATATGGACGCGGAGGCACTGCACCGGTTGTTGCGCGAGAGCAGAACCTTGACCGGCGCCTTTTTGACGGTCGAGCGGGACCGGATGGAGGAAATGTACCGGACGCTGAAGAATACGCCCCGGGTCGCCAGCGTGACCATCAAGGAAGCATCGGTGCGGAGCTTCCAGGACACGATCGCAGAGAACCTGGGGCGAATCCGCTTTTTCAATATCCTGTTCGCGATCGTGATCGCGTTTGGCGTGGTCTACAACAGCGCGCGGATTTCGCTGGCTGAACGCAGCCGCGACTTGGCCACGCTCCGCGTGATCGGCTTCACGCGCGCCGAGATTTCCGCCATCCTGCTGGGCGAGTTGGCGGTGATCACGTTGGCCGCCGTCCCCCTGGGCCTGATCGTAGGTTATCTGTTCGCCGCTTGGGCCGTGACGGAGTTGGACACCGAAGTTTATCGAGTGCCGCTGATTATTCACCGCGCAACCTATGGTTTTGCGGTGGCCGTGGTACTGGCCGGGGCCGCCATTTCGGGCTTGTTGGTCCGCGAGCGGCTGGACCATTTGGACTTGATTGCAGTGCTGAAGACGAGAGAGTGATGCGGGCCATGAAGTTCCTGGTGAGGACATTTCTGTTCCTGGTGATAATCGGCGGGATCGTCGGCGGTCTGGTCTGGTCGTTCTGGCCGCAGCCGGTGGCCGTCGAGGTAGCTGCCGTGACGCGGGGCCACTTGCGGGTAACCGTGGACGAGGACGGCAAGACGCGGATCAAGGAACGGTACGTCGTCGTGGCCCCGCTGGCCGGCCGGCTGTTGCGGATCGATTGGGATCCCGGCGACGCCGTGACGCAGGGCCAGACCGTGCTGGCCACGATCCAGCCCAACGAGCCGGACATCCTGGACGTACGGACCGTGGCTCAAGCCGAAGCCAAAGTCAAAGCGGCGCAGGCGGCCCTGGACCGCGCGCAACCCGTGATCGAACGGGCGCGGGGTGAGCTGGAATTTGCCCTGAGCGAGTTGGAGCGATTTCGGAAGCTGGCCAAGACCGACTCGGCCTCCAAACGGGACGTCGAACAGGCCGAGATGCTGCACCGTTCGCGCCTGCAGGACTACAGCGCCGCCCGGTACGCCCAGGACATCGCGCAGTTCGAACTGGAGCTGGCCCGCGCCGCCCTGGTCCGCGTCAAGCCGGCCGAGGCGGGACCGGCGGATGAGCGCCGGCTGCCGATTCTGGCACCGATCACCGGCCAGATCCTGCGGCTATTTCAGCAGAGCGCGACGGTCGTCCGGGCCGGCGATCCGTTGCTGGAGGTGGGCGACCCCGGGGATCTGGAAATCGAAGTCGATGTGCTGTCCGACGATGCCGTAAAGATCAAGCCCGGCGACAAGGCGTTCCTGGAGCAATGGGGCGGTGACAGGCCGCTGCCAGCCACCGTGCGGCGGATCGAGCCTTCCGGCTTTACAAAGATCTCCGCCTTGGGCGTGGAAGAACAGCGGGTGAATGTCATCCTGGACCTGGACGACCCGCCGGAGCGACGCCGCGAGTTGGGCGATGCCTTTCGCGTCGAAGCGCGGATCCTGATCTGGGAACAAGACGACGTCCTGCAGGTTCCCACCGGCGCGCTGTTCCGCCGCGGCGACCAGTGGGCCGTATTCGCCGTCCGCGGCGATCGCGCCGAACTGTACACGATCCGGATCGGCCGCCGCAACAGCCTGGCCGCCCAAGTCGTGTCGGGCCTGCAGGCCGGCGACGAAGTGGTCCTGCACCCCAGCGACAAAGTACGCCCGGGCGTCCAAGTGCAACGCCGGGACCTGAACTCGCCCTAACCGCCGATCTGAAACATGGCCCGCTGGGGCCGCAGGAACCCCGGCTCGTCGATGCCGTGGCCGGGCTTCTTCGCGGCCACGCAGGCGCGCACCAAGTCCGCCAGTTCGTCATCGCTGCCGCCGCTGCGCAGCACCGCGCGGGCATCCCATTCGACCATGGAAAACAGGCAATTGCGCACTTGCCCTTCGGCGGTAATCCGCAACCGGTTGCAGTCCCCGCAGAACGGCTCCGAGACCGGATTGATGAACCCGACCACACCGCCATCGGCAAACCGATAGTCGACCGCCGGCTGGCTGGGATCGGGACGGTGGGCCGGTGTGAGCGGTCCGAATTCGGCTTCCAATCTCGCTCGGATCTCGTCGCCGGTCAACACTTGTTCCGTTTGCCAATGCTGCTCGGCGTCCAGCGGCATGAACTCGATGAACCGCAGTTCGAGGCCGTGCGCGCGGGCAAAGCCGGCCAGCGGAACCACCTCGTCGTCCGTGATGCCCCGGATGGCGACCGCATTCAGACGGATTCTGCGAAAGCCCTGCCGCTGGGCTTCCGCGATCCCGGCCAGCACCTGGTCCAGGCCGCGGCGGCGCGCGATCCGTTCGAAGGTTTCCTCCCGCATGGCATCCAGGCTGATGTTCAGCCGCTGCAAGCCGGCGTGCTTCAACGCCGCTGCGTGCTGGCCCAGCAAGATCCCGTTGGTGGTCATCGCCAGGTCGTCGATGCCCGGCACGGCGGCCAATTTGGCGACCAATGCCGGCAATTCCGCCCGCACCAGCGGTTCGCCGCCCGTCAGCCGCAACTTGTGGACTCCCAGCCGGGCCACCACGCGTGCGAACCGCTCGATCTCCTCGAACGACAGCAGTTCGTGCCGCGGCTTGAACTGCACGTTTTCGTGCGGCATGCAGTAGAAACAGCGGATGTTGCAGCGGTCCGTAACGCTGATCCGCAGATTCGTGTGGACGCGGCCAAAGGAGTCAACCAGGGGACCGGCGATTGTCATATCGGTTCGTCACTCGGATTCCGGACTTCGTTGTTCGTCCAAACCGGGATGGACCCACTGGCTGGTGCCGTCCGTCCAATGTTCTTTTTTCCAAATGGGGACGACTTGTTTCAAGGTATCGATCAGCCACTTGCCTGCGGCAAAAGCGGCCTCGCGGTGCGGGCTGCTGACGGCCACCGCCACGCTGGCTTCGCCCAGCGGCACCGGGCCGACGCGATGGACCAAAACGCATCCCACCAGCGGCCACTGCCGGTGGGCCTCGGCCTCCAATTCGCCCAGCTTCCTTTCGGCCATCTCGCCGTAGCATTCGTACTCCAGCGACGCGGTGCGGAGGTCGCCCGTAAACTCGCGTGCCGTTCCCAGGAACAGCACGACGGCCCCCGCGCGCGTCGATTGGACGCGGTCCAGCACCGCCGCCACATCAATCCGTTCGGTTGTAATCGTCACCATAACAAGCCTCGGCAATGTTATAGACCGCCGCCCGCTGGCGGACAACGCCCCCCATTCCCAAAGGTTTCCAAGGGCGGGCCGAGCTTCCCCACGGGCACGGATCAAGGTTCTTCGTCGAACGGAGTGAATTCCGTTCTACGGCGGATGCCCCGGCGAGAGAAAACCGCGGTCCAGCACGAGCTTCGCGCGCTGGTAATTCGTCAACCGCCACTTCGGTTCGCGGCCCAGCGAGCGGCAGTAGTGGACCAGAGCGGCCAACTCCGGCGCGCTCAGGTTGGGGTTGGCGGCCATCGGCGTGCCCGGCAAGCCCAGCCGGATCCGCACGGCGATCGACGGCGGTTCGTGACCGCCTTTGAATTCCTCCCAAACCAGATCCCGCGGACGCGTCGGATAGCCCTCTTCGTCCGCCAAGTACAGCCCGGTGTCGCCGTTCCCGTCGCGGCCGTGGCACAGCGGGCAGTTCTGCTGGACGTAGATCTCCCGGCCTTGGCGGAGCGACGCGCCGGTCGCCGGTCCTAGTGCCGGGACGGCCACGGCAACGCCGGGAGCCAACTGCCGGTCGACCATCTGGCGCAACTCCTCCGGGTCGATGTCCTCTTCCTGTTGCTCATCTCGGAGCCGTTGAACCACGGACGCCCGGACGCCCTCGCGACGCAATCTCAACACCTCGCCGATCACCTTTCCCCGTGAGGCTTCATCCAGTTGCCGAAACGACGGCATCGACGTCCCCGGGATGCCGTGAACCAGAACCGCATCCAGGTCCGCCGGCGTAGGCACGCCGTTGATCGTGCTCACCAGGCGGAACTTGCTGGTCCGAAAATTGCGGGGTGGGGGAAGCAGAAACCGCGTGGCCGTTCCTTGACCGCCGCCATCGAGTCCGTGACAGGGACTGCAGTGCCGCAGATACAACTCGCCGCCCGTCAGCGAGCTGTCCGCCGAGGCCGGCCGGGCCGGCAACGTCGTGGCCGGTGCGGACGCGACCGTGGCGGAACGGGTCATGGGCGATGCCGGACGCCGGCAGCCTCCCTCCGGCACCGTGATCGCGATTGTGATGAGGATCGAGATCACGGCGGGCATGCTGCCCGGGCCGCAGGCCGCCGCGCGGAACTTCACTTGGAACATCTCGTCAGCATTGCTCCGCTTCCCTTTTCCGATGCGCAGCGGCGCACGGGCTCGCCGCTTTCACGGATTTCGACATCCGGCCGTTTCCTCACGCCGCGTCAACCGGTATCGCCGTCAACCGGATCATTGTACTCGGCGGACCTTCTGCCGGGCAACTGCGGGGGCCGGAATGGCCGACGTACGTTGCCTTGCCGGACAAAAGCGAATACGATAAGCACTCGTCAATCGCCTTGCTGTCGCCTCGTCCGCATGCCGGACGTCCGTGTCATTGGGAGAGCTGTGGATCATGAAGTGGAATGCGGATGACTTGTCGCAACGGATCTTCGATCTCCGTCTGCTGGATCAACATCAATTGGAGCGGCTGTGGGGCGAGATCGGCACCCGGGAAGTCGAACTGGAGGTGTTCACCAACCGCCTGCTGAACAAGTCGCTCCTGACGAACTTCCAATTGGACAAGGTGTTGAAAGGGGACCGCGAGGGATTTTTTTACGGCAACTACCGGGTGTTGTACATGGTCGGCGCCGGCACGTTCGCCCGCGTGTTCCGCGCCGTCCATACGAAGACCAAGAAGGTGGTGGCCGTGAAAGTGCTGCGGCGGCGGTACCGCAACGAGCCGGAGCAGGTCGAACTGTTCCTCCGCGAAGCCCACATGGGTCAGAAGCTGGTCCACCCGAACATCGTGCGGATCTTCGACGTCAGCGACGACGTGCGGGCTCCGTACATGGTGATGGAATTCATCGAAGGCCAGACGGCGCGGGAGTTCCTCAAGGTCCGAAAGACGCTCGATATCGGCACCGCGGTCGATCTGATGATCGACATCGCCAGCGGCTTGGACTATGCGCGGAAACTGGGGATTACGCACCGCGATATGAAGCTGTCGAACGTGATGGTGGCTTCCAACGGCAAGGCCAAGCTGGTGGACTTCGGTTTGGCCACGATGTCCGAGACCAGCGAAGACAAGCTGCTGGCCGCCCCCAATGCCCGCTCGATCGATTATGTAGCGCTGGAACGCGGCACCGGCGTCAAGAAGAACGATCACCGCAGCGACATCTATTTCGCCGGCTGCGTCTTCTACCACATGCTGACGGGCGTGGCGCCGCTGGTGGAGACGCGCGACCGTTTGGTGCGGATGAACGTGACGCGGTTCAACGAAATCAAGCCGGCCAACGAGATCGTCCCCGACCTGCCGGTGCCCGTCTTGTCGGTCGTGAACCACGCGATGTGCTTCCGGCCGGAGAACCGGTACCAGGAGCCGGAGCAGCTGCTGGCGGACTTGAAACGGGTCAGGTTCGTGCTGGACAAAGAAGACGCGCCCGGCACGGAACCGGACGAGCCGGTCCCGGCGAAGACGCAGGCGGTGGAGACCGGGAGCGAAGGCATCGGCAAGACCATCCTGGTCGTCGAGTCGAATGTCGAGTTGCAAAACACGCTCCGCGAACAGTTGAAGCAACGCGGCTACCGGGTGTTGATCACCAACGACCCGAAACGGGCCATCGAGCGGTTCGAGAACGAAATCCGGATGGCTCATTGCGCGGTGTTCTCGGCCCAGGACCTGGGCCCGCGGGCGGTCGAGGCGTTCAATCTGCTGGGCCAGTCGGAAATCACGCACGATATTCCGGCCGTGTTGCTGGTGGACAAGCGGCAAAAGGAATTGGTCGAGGCCGCCCAGACGAGCGAGCATCGCCTGCTGCTGCCCATGCCGCTGAAAATCAAGGATCTGCTCCACGCGCTGGTCAAGCTGCTGGGGAAGAAAGGATAAGGCAGCCAGCAAGAAATAATCTACCCAGCGGACTTTGGAGAGCGTCGGATAGCACGGATGGCAAAGCCGGGGCACGGATAACGAAAAAAGTTGGCCTTTCATCCGTGCTCCGGCTTTGCCATCCGTGCTATATTCGCGTGGGTAGTTCATTTTCTGCGGTATGCCTAACGCATAGGGTGGACGAGGGGCCAGAAGTGGCGATGTTTCACCGCCGTGGGCTTCCCATCCCATCGCACGGTATCGGTGGTGTGGCAGGCAGGAACTCTGAAACCGTAACGAACAGGGGGGGCATCGATGGCACTTGGATACATTGGACCGTCACTTTATTCCGCAGGCGGGCAGGTGTTTGATCCGCGGGTGGCGACGATCTTTCCAGACACGCAAACGCTGGTCACGGAAGGGACGACGCACATGAGCCACCGTGAGGTGTACTGCGATCGGTTGGAGGAGGGGCGGCGCGCAACAGGCGCCGATCCGCTGACTTCCAGCGAACGATTGAAGATTTGGCAAGCGGGCGTCGACTTGATCGTCCAGCGCGATGTGGTGCTGATCCGGCCTGACGTCGACAAGATTGATCGGGTGTTGCGGGCGGATGAGCTGCTGCAAGAGATTGTCAACAAACGGCGCATCCGCTTTCAATTGGCGGCCAACGCCAAAGTCTTTACGGCTCTGATGAAGCGGGGGGAGCTGTGGCGCATCGCCTCGGACGCCGTCACCTCGGACGAGATGAAGACCCGCATCCGGGATGCCCGCATGAAACTGGAAGGCCGGGCGATCTACTACTACAGTCCGCCTACCGGAACGCGTTACCTGACCCTGAAGGAACTTCGGATTCTGGCCGATCTGAACGCCGCCGAACTGCATCAACACCTCACGGAAATCCAAAAGTACTGCCAGATTTACAGTAAGCGCGGCGGGCTGGAGGTCGACTTCTTTCTCGGGCTTGCCGGCCTGCGGGCGGCCTTTCGCGACACCTGCTTCCCAGCCGACAACGAGGAAGCCTTGCGCGCCGAGCATCGGCGGTTGTGTGGACTGTTCGAAACGGACGTCCTGCCCCACCTGCGGTCAGATGACCCCACTGTCCCGGCTTGGTTGCAGAAGATGTACGACGCCCTCTATCCGCTCGAAGAACACGTGGCGGAGCCCCAGGAATGGCTCGGGCTGGCTGCGGAGTTCCGCAAGCACATCAAGTGGCTGCCCGGCGGCCGGCTGAAACGGGGCCATTTGGACCCCGACAGTGTCTACGACACGGCGTTGGCAGGACTCGAGCATCAAGAGGACCGCCGAGTCAGATCCATTATTCTGAACTTCGTCCGGGACTACGGTGATTTGGAGCACATCAACGTCGGCTGGATCAACGAATCGCTGTCGCGCGCCCACCGCCCTGAACGCGGACGTCGGGATGTCTACGTGGTCGTGACGAAGCGGGCCAGCGAGGATCGCGAACAGGTTCACATGTTGCGGATGCAGAAATGGGACATGACGTTCCGCTTGGACCACGGCAAGTCCCCGGAAACGGCCATGTTCGAGACCGAGGAATACACGGAATACACCCAGGACCGCTACCTCGGCTGCAGGCGAATGGGCATGAACCTGTTCGGCCCCGTCCAGATCGGGAAGATCAGCGAACTGTACCAGGGTACGCAGAAAGAACGGGTGGGCACGCCAATCTGGACCCCCTACTTCGAACGATCCTATGTTCCAGGGGTTGCCAGCGATAAGGTCACGAAGGACCATTTAAGCCGCCCCGGATATGCGGAACGCTTTGCGGAACTACTCGGTCAGGCGGCGGCATCCAATATCATCGTCGGGCGAGGTGACGGCGCCGTACGGGGCGTTCCCGACGAGGAACTGATTGTGTTCTTCGACGATGGCGACGAGATCATCGTGGAACGGGAGGGCATGGTCGACGGGTTGGTGGTCATGCACCATACCGGGTCGTTCTGGCACTTCGATCAACCGCTCTGCCGGTATGCCGCCGCGTACGCCCGTCCCGTGGCGCGGCGTTGGAAGGACTTGCCCGACCCGGATGCTTTCGCCCGGATCTATCTGGATTCCATGATCGACCGGTTCACGAGCATTCAAGGAGAATTCCGCGAAGAGCAGCACGCCTTCAAGCGATTGTTCGATCTGCGGCACGTCCGCTGCGAAGGCACCTTCGCCCATCGCTGGCAGTGCGTGCTACAGCGGCTGGAAAAGACGGATCCCGCTGAGTTGAAGGAGGCCATCACCGTGTTTTTGCGGCCGGCCGCCGGATAGCCGGAACCCTGGATCAACCCCGAAGTAGGACAAATTGCCAATCCGTCCCACAGGGAAACATCTGCAACGTTTGAGTCAACAAACCGGGACCAAGGTCTGACGATTGTTCGATGCCGGTGGAGCGCTGTTATGAACCGTCGCCAAGTTCTGCTGCACATTGGTTGCGTGGCCGGTATTGTGCTGGTCAGTTCGGTCGGTCCCGCCCACGCCGGACCCATGACGGTGCTGGCGCCGCCGACCGGCGAGAAAGCCTATTCGCTGGCCGCCCAAGCGCTGGCCGACCTGTGGGAACAGGTCACGGGGCAGCGGCCCGTCGTGAAAACCTGGGACGGTGCCGCGAGGCAAGACCAAGACACCACGGAAACACTGTCGGAAGGCGATCTGGTCCTGATCGGCTCCGACGCGGTCCATCCACTGGTCCACCAGTTGATCCGCCAGGGAGCCCTCGATTCGCTGGGCATTCAGTACGGGAGCGACGAGTATCGCCTGGTGTGTGTCCCGCACCAAGGGCGGCGTTGCCTGATCCTGGCCGGGGGCTCCGGGCGAGCGACGCTGTACGCGGTGTACGACTTCTTCCGCCGCCAGGCCGGCGCGGAGTATTTCTGGGACGGAGACGTGATTCCGAAACGCGACGCGATCGACTTCGCGGGGCTCGACGTGATCGAAAAGCCGCGGTTTGAGTATCGCGGTCTCCGCTACTTTGCCCACCGCGGCTTGCACCGCTTCCAGGCCGAGCATTGGGACCTGGAGGACTGGCAGCGGGAAATCGACTGGTGCGTCAAGAAACGGTTCAACTTGTTCATGCTCCGCACCGGCATCGACGACCTGTTTCAGCGGGCCTTTCCAGACGACGTGCCGTACCCGCCCACCGATGCCAAGGACCCCGACGGCGTCGACCGGTCCTATGACGATCGCACTTCGTTTTGGGCACTGAAGTACCGGGGAGAACTCCGCCAACAGGTCTTGCAATACGCCCGCGACCGCGGGCTGGTGCATCCGGAGGACACGGGCACGATTACGCATTGGTACTCGCACACGCCCAGTTCGTTCTATCGCAGCCGGCCCGATTTCCCGGTAATTCGGGATCAGCGGTCGGGGTATTCGCTCGCGACGCAGGCGATTTGGGACATCGAATCGCAGGTCACCTGGGACGCGTATTGGAAATTGACCGAGACCCACATCCGCGAATTCGGCGCGCCGCGGATGTTTCACACCATCGGCATGGCGGAGCGGACGTTCGGCGGTGACGACCGCGACAATCTGCAACGCAAGCTGTACGTGTATCGCAAGACGCAACAGCGGTTGCGGGAGTATTATCCCGATGCGCCCCTGTTGATCGCCAGCTGGGACTTCATCGGCTGGAAGTGGACCGATCCGGGCGTCAACCGCCTGCTGGCCGAATTCGATCCGAGCAAGACGATCCTGCTCGATTACACGGCCGACTGTGGCCACAAGGTCACCTATCGCGACTGGGGTGCGCTCGGCCAGTTTCCCTGGATCTTCGGCATCTTCCACGGCTTCGCCCGCAACAGCGACGTCCACGAGGACTACGGCATCCTCACGCCGCGTCTGCGGGAGGCGGCGGCCGACCATCTGTCGCGGGGGCTGGTGCTGTGGTCGGAGATTTCCCACAACGACACGTTCCTGTTGGAGTACCTGGGAGCCAACAGCTGGCAGCCCAGCGAGCCGGAGTTGCCGGCCGCCGTGGCCCGGTACTGCCGCACGCGGTATCCGCCGGAGCTGGCCGGGCGGATGGAGAAGCTGTGGAGCGGCTTCCTGGACGCCTCGCAACTGTTGCACTGGTTCGACAATCGGGGCGAGGCGGACGTCTGGTTCGGCGAACCGCAGTATCGCCTGCTGGCCACCTCCGCGTTCCTGAATCTGGCGCCCGAGCGGTTGCCGCGGTTGCGGGCCGACTTGGAGCGATTCCGCACGGGCCTGACGCCGGCACCGGACGTGTTGGCGGGCTTGGCCGAGATGGCCGATCGGCAGGGCGACAATCCGTTGTGGCGGCGCGACGCGCTGGACATGGCCCGGACGATCGCCAATCGCGCGTTGGTCGCCGCGTTTGTGCGGGCGGCGCTCGAAATGGAGAACTGGCGCGCGGGCCAGGCGGACGGCGCCGCGGTCCGCCAGCACGCCGAACTCACCCGGCGTCTGATGGACGCGCTGGCCGACGTGCTGGCCCTGTCCGAGGACTTTTCGATGCTTGCGTCGCTGCAGCATCTGGAGGAGGCCCAGCCGCTGAACAACGTCGCCCCGACCGTCAATCCGCATAGCGAACTGACGCTCAAGTCGAACGCGGAGAACAGCTACTGCCGCAGCCAGCACTACGAGTTGGTCCGCTATGTCTACCGGCCGGAACTGGACGCTTTCTGGGAGTGGGTCCTGGGGCGGATTGAGTCGGGCGACAAGACGCCGTGGAAGCGGCCGGCCGAGTTCTCGGCGCGGGCCAAGCAGATCGCGGACAAGTTTTACGAGACGCCTCTGGCCGAGATGGCGCCCACGCCGCCGGAACCTGGTGCGCTGACCCTGGCGCTGGGACGGCTAGGCGGCTTAGTGAAAGAGTCGTTGGATATTTCCGTCGAACCTCGTTGAGGTGAAGCATGACCGTCAAAGAAACGGGTGTTAGCTATTACGGGCTGAGCTATGTGGAGCATGCCCGCCGGGACTTTCAGGAGATGCGCGATCACCACTGCACGGCCGTCGTGCTGGCGTTGTCGGAATTCGACATCGACTTCTGGTTTCCCAATATCAAGGCCATCGCGCAGGCCGGCAAGGAACTGGGCCTGACGGTCTACCTGGATACCTGGGGGATCGGCAAATGGTTCGGCGGCGAACCGCCCAGCCTGTTCCTGACGAACCATCCGGGCAATCGTCAGGTGTCGGCCCTGACCGGCGAGCCGCTGCCGGCCTGCTGCTTTAACACCAAAGCCTTCCGCGATTACTTCTTCGACATCTGCGACAAGCTGGCCCGCGAGGTCGATGCCGACGGCTTCTTTTGGGACGAGCCGCACTATGCCCTGCCCAAGGGCTACGCGTCGATTACGGGCGGGGCCGGCGATGATTGGAGCTGCCGTTGCGGGTTCTGCCAACGGATGTTCGAGGAACAGTACGGCTACGCGATGCCGCGGCAACTGACGCCGGAGGTGAAACGGTTCCGCCACGATCGGGCGTTGGACATCCTGGAGACGGCCTCGCGGCGGATCAAGCAGATCCGGCCGGCGAGCAAGATCATCTGCTGCGTGCATGCCACGCTGGGCACCTACTACGTCACGGAGAACCGCGGCTACGACAACTGGGATCGCGTGGCTGGTTCGGCGGCCTGCGACGTGTTCAGCACGACGATCCTTTCCTACCAGTTGCCCCGCAGCTTCTTCCGCTCGGTCACCCAGCGGACGCTCGACGCCGCACAAAAACATGGCAAGGGCGCGCAACGTTGGGTGATGGGCTACTACCAGGAGCCCGAGAATCTGGCCGAAATCGGCGAGGTGATCCGGCTGTACGCCGACCTGGGCGTGGAGAGCATTTTCGCCTGGACCTACCGCGGCGGACACGGCACCGTGCTGGCCGCGCCGCGGGCGTTGGACGTTTGGGACACGATCGGCCGGGCGTATGGGGACGTGCTTGGCAAGTAGCATGGCTCTCCAGAGCCGTGCAGGATGAATGACAGCAGTAGCATGGCTTTCCAGAGCCGTGCAAGTCGAATCGACCAAATTGGCACGGCTCGGGAGAGCCATGCTACAGGAATCAGGAGCAACACATGGACACGACTCAAGCGGATTTAGGTTACCTGGACGCCACGGTCGCGCTGATGCGTAAGGTCGAGGCGGAGCAACGGGAAAACATCGAGAAGGCGGCCGACCTGATGGTCGGCGCGATCGCCGCCGACCGGCTGATCCACGTCTACGGCGGCGGCGGACACACGACGCTGGTGATGGGCGAAATGTTCTTCCGGGCCGGCGGCCTGGCTAATATCAACCCGCTCATGGAAACCGGGCTATCGGTCTTCAACCAGGCGTTGAAATACCTGGAATTGGAACGTTGTGTGAACTACGGCCGCAGCATCGTCAAGTACTATCGTCTGCAGCCCGACGACGTGCTGATCATCTTCCACAACATCGGCATCAACCCGGCCACGATCGATGCGGCGTTGGAGGCCAAGGAACAAGGGGTCAAGATCATCGCCGTGAGTTCCTCGCATTGGCAGAACGAGATGCCGTCCGACCACTTCATCCGGCATCCGAGCAAGAAGAACCTGTTCGATCTGGCCGATGTGTGCATCGACGACTACAACGCCGTCGGCGACTGCGTGGTCCGCGTCCCGGGGTTCGACACGCCGATCGCACCGAACTCGAACGTCATCGACTTCTTCATCGCCCACCGCTTGGAGATCGAGACGGTGAAACGGTGCGTGGCCCGCGGCATCGAACCGCCGGTTTGGCGCAGCGCCAACGCCCCCGGTGGCGACGAGTTCAATGCCCAGTACGTGGCCAAGTACTCGCCGCGGGTGAAATGCCTGTGACGCGATTGCGGAGGAAACCATCCCTCTCCTGCAGGTTCCGCTGTTTTACAGCTTCCACGGCTCCCGGTAGACGCGGGCCAACAGCCGGTTGGCTTCCTCGTCGTCGACGAACCGCTCGTGTTGCGGGTCCCAACGCAGCTTGCGCCGCAGTTGCATGGCGATGTTGCCGATGTGGCAGATCGTGTTGCAGCGTTGGGCGATTTCGGCGGGAAAATACGGGTCCTTGCGCGACTTGACACAGTCCAAGAAATTACGGTGTTCGCCGTGCGGACACGTGTACAGGTGCGTCTCCTCCGGCCCGATCACGCTGTCCAGGATCGCCGGCGACGAGGCCTGGACGGGCGCCCGCCAGCCCGTGTTGCCGACCCAGCCGTCGCTGCCTTCGAAGCGGATCGCCGGCCCCGTGCTCTTGACATGCAGGACCACGCCGCTGGCGTATTTGTAGGTCAAGTCGAAGTGATGGGCCGTATCGTACAAGCCGTTGGCAAAATACTCGCCCCTGCCTTCCACCTCGACGGGCCCCGTGTGCTCGCTGTCATTGCCCCACTGGGCCGTGTCCAGCAGGTGCATGCCCCAATCGGCGAGCATGCCGCACGAATAGTCGCTGATCCAGCGGAAATTGAAATGTACCCGGTCGGGGCAATACGGCGCCCAGGTGGCCGGACCCAGCCACATGTCCCAATCCAGGCCGGGCGGAACGGGCTGTGGCGCCGGGTTGCCCGGTCCGCCCGGTCCCGCCGGCAAGCCGACGTGGATCGTGTGCAGTTTGCCGATCCGGCCGTTGCGCACCAGTTCCGCGATACGCAGGTATTGTGGCACCGAACGGTCCTCGGTGGCTGTCTGATAAACCGTGCCGTACCGCTTGATCACGTCGCATAGTGCGCGTCCTTCGGCGATCGTCACCGTCGGCTTTTCGCAGATCACGTCCTTGCCCGCCTTGGCCGCCGCGACCGACATCGGTGCGTGCCAGTGGTCCGGCGTCGAAATCATGACGGCATCCACGTCCGGCCGGGCGATGATGTCGCGGAAATCCTTGGTGGTGGTCACCCCGGCGTCGGGACCCAAACGGTTCTTGACGTCCTGAACCGCGCGCGCCAGGTTCCGGTCGTCGACTTCGCACAAAGCAACGACTTGCGCATCCCGCTGCCCCAAGAACGCGTGCAGGTTGGCCATGCCTTGACCGCCCAGCCCGATGCACCCCACGGTGATGCGTGCGGACGGAGCGATCGCACCCTCGCCGCCCAGCGCCCTGGCCGAGATGATTGTCGGCGCCGCTACAGCGGCGGCCGCGGTTTGCAGAAATCGTCGTCGAGTCCATCGTTGGTGGCGTGACATTTCGCTGGCTCCTGAGGAAGGTGTTGGCAACGTCTTGGAGTGCGGCGACTTGTCGCCGCTTTGGAACCGCATCCCGGACTGTCTTGGCCTCTCCAGTGTACACGAAAGTCCCTTTGCGGTAGAACGAGCGTCGCTGCAAAAAGGAAATTTCGCTCAAGACGCCAACACCTGATATGACCGTCCCCCGTCGCAACCTCCCGTCCATCCTGACTCCGCTGGCCGAGGTACTCCGCCAGTATTGGGGCTATGACAGTTTTCTACCGCTGCAAGCCGAGGCGATGAGCTGCGTGGTGCAGGGGCGGGATTCGGTGGTCGTGCTGCCGACGGGCGGCGGCAAGTCGCTGTGTTTTCAAGCTCCGGCGATGTGCCTGCCGGGATTGGCATTGGTCGTCTCCCCCTTGATTTCGTTGATGAAGGATCAGGTCGACGCGCTGCGGAACTGCGGCGTCCCCGCAGCCTTTGCCAACAGCACGCTGTCGCCGGCCGAACGGCGGAAGGTGTCCGACGACATCCGCAGCGGCCGCCTGCGTCTGTTGTACTTGGCGCCCGAACGGCTGCTGACGGAAGGGACGCTGGAGTTCCTGCAATCCGCCCGGGTCTCGCTGGTGGCCATCGACGAAGCGCACTGCATCAGTTCGTGGGGGCACGATTTCCGCCCGGAATACCGCGGGTTGCGGGCCTTGAAGAAGGCTTTTCCCCAGATCGGCATCCATGCCTACACAGCCACCGCTTCGGAAGCCGTGCGGCGGGACATCGCCGAACAACTGCAGCTGACCGATCCGGAATTCCTGGTCGGCTCGTTCGACCGGCCCAACCTGATCTACAAGGTCCAGCGCCGCCACGACCGGATGAAGCAAATCCGCGAAGTGCTGGACCGCCACCGCGGCGAATCGGGGATTATCTACTGCATCACGCGCAAGGAAGTCGATCAAACCACCGCAGCCCTGACGGAGTTGGGTTATCGCGTGCTGCCGTACCATGCCGGCCTGACCGACGACCAGCGCCGGCGTCACCAAGAGGCGTTCATCGAGGACGAGGCCGACACGATCATCGCCACCGTGGCCTTCGGCATGGGCATCGACAAACCCAACGTCCGCTACGTCATTCACGCCGGCATGCCCAAGTCGCTGGAGAACTACCAGCAGGAAAGCGGCCGGGCCGGGCGCGACGGGCTGGAGGCCGAGTGCTGCCTGTTCTACTCCGGCCAGGACTACGGCATCTGGAAGAGCATCATCGAAGATCCGGAGGCGTCGTCGGGCCGCGAGGGCGCGCTGCGGTCGCTGTCCGGCATCCTCGACTTCTGCAGCGGCGTCCAGTGCCGGCACCGGGCGATCGTCGAGTACTTTGGCCAACAGCTGGAGGGCCCGTCCTGCGGCGCCTGCGATGTCTGCCTGGGACAACTGGACCTGGTCGATGACGCGCTGGTCGTCGGCCAAAAGATCCTGTCGTGCGTGATGCGGCTCCAGCAGCGATTCGGAGGCGACTATACCGCCAAAGTGCTGAACGGATCCAAGGAACAGCGGATCGTACAACTGGGGCACGATCGGTTGAGCACCTGGGGCCTGTTGAAGGACGAGAACCCGCGCACGATCCGCGACTGGATCGAGCAATTGGTCAGCCAGGATTACCTGGTCAAGGTCGGCGAGTACAACCAGTTGCAGGTCACCCCCGCCGGCTGGCGGCTGTTGCGCGGCGAAGTCACCCCGCGGCTGTTGCGGCCGGTCCGGCCGGCCAAAGGCGCCAAGGCTCCCAAGGCCCGCGTGGCCGAGGATTCGTGGCAGGGCGTCGACCGGGGGCTGTTCGACGAATTGCGGCGGCTGCGGCATGAGAAAGCAGCGGCGCAACAGGTCCCCGCCTATATCGTATTCGGCGACGCCGCCCTCCGCGACATGGCCCGCCGCCGGCCGTCCTCGCTATTGGCTTTTCGCCAGGTCAAGGGCGTCGGCGACAAGAAGCTGGCCGATTACGGCCAAGAGTTCGTCGACTACATCGCGGCGTACTGCCGGGCCCATGCGTTGCCGATGGATAGGTGATCGCCGGCTTGGCTGACGCTTCGCCGGCAGATAGATCGAAGCCGTTCGCTCGCCTGGACAAGTGCCCCTGGAGTTCCGCCTTGCAGGACTAGCACCAAAGGGTTTTTCCAGTTGTCGGTATTCACTTTGACGTTTAACGAATGCCCTCGGCTTGCCCGAGGGATGCTTACGTTTCTCGCTACACGCGCCAGGCACGCAACCCTTCACTCCTTCCGCCGCGAACGCCGGGAATCGTTCCACGGTTGGCTGTGGAGCATCGCCCGCAACAAGCTGAACGATTTGTATCGCCACCAATCTCAAGAGCCGCAGTCGCCGGGCGGGACCAGCTTCCAACAACAGATTGACCAGTTGCCCGACGCCCCTTCTGCCGCCGATTTGTCGGACGACGTGCCGGGCCTCGCCCGCCGCGCTTTGTCGTTGCTACAGACCGATTTCGAGGAGGTCACGTGGCGGGCCTTCTGGCGCACGGCGGTCGATCTTCAACCGGCCGCCACCGTCGCCACCGAATTGGGCCTGAGCGTCAGCGCCGTCTACACGGCCAAGAGCCGAGTCCTGGCCCGGTTGCGCGAGGAGCTGATCGACTGATTTGCGGTACCTTGTCACCGCTTTGGTGAGCAACATCCGTCGCTCGCTCGGTCCGCGTTCCGGTCTATGCCTGCATCCAACGTCCCCAATGGCGCTGGCCGTTATCCAAAGCGGTGACAAGGCACCGCACTCCAAAACGCCGTATCCTGCTGTTTTTCAAATACTTGCGCTGCGTCAGCCGTCTCCTGCTGCCGGCTGCAAAAATTTTCCTGTAAGGATTTCACGTCTATCTGTTAGAGGCCCGCTGTGCCGCCATTGCGGTCGACCCCGGAGACTCGTACCCGACAACCAAGGAGACGCCTGCCGTGTCCACCCAGACTTGCCCATCCCGTGACGACCTGAAAGCCTTTGCCTTGGGGACGCTGACGGCCGACCGGATTGCGGCCATCGGCGAGCACTTGGAAGCCTGCTCCGGGTGTGTGGCCGAACTGACCACCCTGGATGCCGTCGGCGACACCTTGGTCGCCAGCCTTGGCAACCTGGGCGAATCGGACACCTACGAACGCGAGTCGTCCCTGCGACACGCCTTGGAGCGGATCGAGGAATTCGGCCGAGATCCGTCCTTTACGTCGCGGGCCCTGGGACAGCCTGACGCGTGGGATCCCGATGACACCGTGGATTTGGAGCCAAATCATGCTCGGCGCGGGTCTCCCGACCCGGCCGAAACCGCCGACCGCAGGTCTCCCGACCCCGCCGACCTGGGCACGCTGCACGATTACCGGCTACTGACCAAGCTGGGCGAAGGCGGCATGGGGACCGTGTACAAGGCCCTGCACGTCCATCTGGAGAAGATCGTGGCCCTAAAGGTCCTGCCCAAAGAACGCATGACGGACCGCAACGCAGTAGCCCGATTCGAACGCGAGATCAAGGCAGTCGGGCGGCTGAACCATCCGCACATCGTCCAAGCGCTGGACGCTCGCCAGATCGAGGGCTCGTACATCCTGGCGCTGGAATACGTCGAGGGCATGGACCTGAACGACGTGGCCGCGCACGTCGGCAGCCTGCGGATCGCGGACGCCTGCGAAGTGGTGCGTCAGGCGGCCTTGGGATTACAGGCCGCCTTTGAGCATGGCCTGATCCACCGCGACATCAAACCGTCGAATCTCATGTTGTCCGTTGCCCAAAGTAGTAGGCACACTCCGTGTGCCGTAACCAGCCCGGCGGACGGCACACGGAGTGTGCCTGCTACGAAAGCCATCGTCAAGATCCTCGACTTTGGTCTAGCGCGGCTGGGCGGCGACGGCGGCGCGGCGGCGCACGGCGAAATGACGTCGGCCGGCACGGCGATGGGCACCGCCGATTACATGGCCCCGGAGCAGGCCACCGACAGCCACTCGGTGGACATCCGCGCGGACATCTACAGCCTCGGCTGCACCTTGTACAAACTGCTGGCCGGCCGAGCCCCGTTCAGCGGCCCGAAGTACAAGGGTCACCTGGAAAAGATCACCGGCCACTTGCGCGACACCCCGCCGCCGATCGGCCTGGTGCGCAGCGACGTGGCGCCCGACTTGGCCTCGATCATCGAGCGGATGATGGCCAAGGACCGCGAGTCGCGATTTGCGACCCCGCAGGAAGTCTTCGACGCGTTAGCCCCCTTCGCCACCGGCGCCGACCTCGGCCGCCTGGCCCGCGAAGCCACCGACATGGCCGCCGGCGTTCAACCGTTGGACCAGTCGTCCGTCGGCACCGATCGGCACATCTCGTCCGCCCACACGGGCACGACGCCGAGCCTCTTGGAGTGCGGCGCCGCACCTCCCCTCGCCCCGGTACTCCGGGACGAGAGGCCGGGGGTCAGGGGTACTTCGCCCAGCGACATCCAAACCGCTCCAGTTCCAATGAGCGCCACTGCCGGCCGTGGCTCCAACCGCCGCCGCATCCTGATCGCCCTACTGGCCGCAGCCGCCGCGATCCCCTTGCTGTTCGCCGGCTGGTTGATTGTTCGCGTCCGCGATGAGCAAGGAAACGTCGTCTCCGAACTCAAGGTGCCGGCGAATCAGACGGTGGAGATCGAACAAGATGGTAAGCTGCTGCCTCAATCCCCATCCGCGGAAAAGCCCGCGACGAAGGCGACTGTAGCCGGGTCCGGCTCCGCGACGCGCAATAGCGATCCCCACTCCGGCGGGAAGACTGCATCGACGGCGGATTCTGAGGGTGAATCGATTGTTGACCCGGAGCGTCGCGTCGCGGAGTGGCTGCTGTCGATCCGTGGTCCCGTACATCATATTGGGATCATGGTCGACGGAGAGGAGCGTGAGGTGGGAGCGGAGGGGCTGCCGAGCACGCCTTTTCACGTTACGTTTGCGTACCTCGTGGAGTGCTCGGGAGTGACGGACAAAACGATAGGTCGGTTCCGGGAACTCAAGGAACTTCGGTTTCTCTGTGTGCCAGGGACGAGGATCACCGATGCTGCGATGGCGGATATTGGAATGATGCCGGCTTTGCAGGAACTCTACCTTGGCGGTCAGCCCATTAGCGATAGGGGGCTTCAACAGCTTGGGAACTTGCGTCAACTCAATTCACTCGGGCTTCCCGGAACGAAAGTCACGGTCAAAGGACTGCTCGATTTTCCGTTGTTGCCGAATCTTGAAGAACTGCATCTGAATGGACTGCCGATCACCGACGACGACCTGAAGCAACTCCAGCCTCGGCTCCCGCGATTGAGACGGTTTTCATTGAGTGGGACAATGGTAACGGACGAGGGTTTGCGGCATCTACCGCCTAACGTCTCGGAACTGTTCGTGCCCGGAACAGCCGTCAACGGCTCAGGCTTCGCCAACCTGAAGGGGCGTAGCTTTTGGAGAATAGTGCTCGACGGGACGCCGTTGAACGACGCGGGGGTAGGCAGTGTGAGATCATTGGCATCCGTCGCGAACCTGGACCTCACGGATACACGAGTCACGGACGCAGGAGTCGAGGACTTAATCAGCGTTCCGGGTCTTCAGGCAGTTGTTGTAACGAAGAACCGTTTCTCGGCGAAGGGATTGGCCGCGATCAAGGCTGCCTATCCGAAGGTAGACCTCAGCTCATCTTGGGAGCCCAACCGCGCCGCGGCTGAACGGGTCGTGAGCGTGAATGGCAGGGTTGTGGTGTCCGTGAAGCGCAACGACGCGGAATTGGTCGTCGCCACAGCCCAGGACCTCCCGCAAGACTACTTCCGGGTGAGGCGAGTCGATCTCGCCGGCGTCACGAAACCGCTCGACAGCGTACTGTCAACGCTGGCAGAACTAAAGGATCCCGAATTTGATGGCCTTGAGAGCATTGATTTCTCCCGGTCGACGCTGTGCGACCCGGGCCTCGGAGTACTGGCCTCCGTCCCGTCGCTCACCGACTTGTCGTTAGCTGAGACACAGGTGACGAGCGCCGGTCTGACGCACCTAAAGGAGATGATCCGTCTTCGCCGCTTGATCCTCGACGGAACATAAGTCCGCGGCGGCCTTGCGGTCCTGAAGGACCTCCCGCATCTGATTGAGTTGGGACTTGCGTGTCCGATGATCACGGATTTCTCGCTTGCTCCGTTGGGCGAATTCGGTGGCCTTGAACGCCTGTCTCTGGCCAACAGCGGCATCACAGATGAGGGCCTGAAGTCCCTGCGCGGCTTGGCCAGCTTAAAGGAACTCGATTTGTCCGGCACACGAGTCACCGCAGCCGGTATTTCCACCCTGCGCGAAGCTCTACCCGCCTGCAAAATCAAATAGGCTCACGTGGAGCACTTCAGAGCCGACGGGCGTGAAGGGACTCGGGCCGCTGGATCGGCAAGCTGGACAGGCATAGCAAACCCTGAAGAACTGGCATTCCCTGGATTCCTTCGATCGGAGATACCACGAGGACTCGCGCCATGAGAACGAATTTCTTCTGTTGGGCAATGACCGCGGGGCTTGTCGCATGTGGGGCACTTGCACCGGGGGCAGCGCCCCCGAGAACGCAGCCCGCTGATCAGACGCAGCCCTGGCACGTGCGGTTGCCGCGCCGGGATCTGCTCCGGGTTTGGGAGCGCATGAGGGCATTGCCCATCCCTGGCCAGCCGCTCGATCTGCGGTTCAAGGTCGAGGGGCAGGTATTCTATGTCAGTCCCAGCGGGGACGACGCGGCAGATGGGTCGCGGCAAGCTCCCTGGCGGACGCTGCGGCATGCGGTCAGTCAATTGCAGCCGAATGTGGTGATCTACTTGGACCAAGGCACCTACTACGGCCCAATCGTCGTCGAAACGCAGGCGACGGCGGAATCGGCAGCAGCGATCCGCGCGGCCGACGGTGCGGAAGTGATCGTGACCTACCCCGACGACTTCGTGGCGGACGAAAAGAGCAAGGTCCGTTCGGCTCCGACGGAAGGGCGTGCGCGGGCCTTGGATGAGAAGGGCCAGGAACTGCACTATCCGCCGCTGATCGACGTGCGCGGCCGGTTCATCGAGATCAGCGGGCTGCATTTGATCGGCGTGCGGGATCGGCTGCCGCACAACCTGTACTCGGAGAATGGCGTGTCGTTCTCCAGCAAGGGCGGTGGGGGCTGTCGCGTGCTGAACTGCGAGATCGAAAATGTGGGCCACTGCGGCGTCAAGGAGATGGGGCACGGCGGGCATTCGGTCCTGATCGCGGGCAACCTGATTCACGACGTCGGCCAAACCTATCACGATCACGGGATCTATGTCCCGGCAGACGACATCATTGTGCGTAAGAACCTGCTGCTGAACGCCACGGGGTGGGGCTTGCACGCCTACTCGACGCCCCGGCGGATCGTCGCCACGCACAACGTGGTGGCCGGAAACGACGAGCACGGGATCATCCTCGCGGGGCCGAACGCCCTGGTGGCTCACAACGTCTTCGGGAGCAACCGCAAGGGCGGCATGTTCTTCTTCCGATCCAGCTGCACCGGAGCCATCGTCAAGAACAACCTTTTCTACGACGATCCAGCGGTCGCGTTCGATCAGATGGGCGACGCCAAACAGGCACCGTCGGGCAACGTGTTCGACCACAACTGCCTGCTGCCGGGCGTGCGGCTTGGGAATATGTCGCCTCAGGACACGGTCGGATCGCACAACCTGCAATTGAATCCCCAGGTCATTGACGCGCGATCTTTCGATTTCCGTCTTGGGCGCCGAAGCCCTTGCATCGATGCCGGCGGTGATGTCGGCTTGAAGTACCAGGGCAAGGCGCCGGATATCGGCTTGTCCGAGGTGCGGTGAGAAGCCAACGTGCGGTGCCCCTGCGTCAAAGGCAACGGTCAAGTGTCGCGCCGCAATAGCTGACAAGGATAGAACATCGCTGCACAACGAGGTTTCGGCAACGATAGGTCACGGCGGACGGCCATTATCGCTGTTCACCGGGCGTGGAAAAGCTGCTGGGCTACTTCCTGCTGCTGGACGATGGCTCGCAGACGATGCTCACGCCCGCCGAATTCGAGCAACGCTTCGGCTGGCAGAACGACCCGTCCAAAGTCCCGCAGTTGCCGGGGATGGAGCCGTAACCGCAAGAAACCGGCTTCCCTTTGAGAGTTCGGGCGGCTTGTCACCGCACTCCTGAACACGCGACGGTGAATCTACGGGCACAATTCGTCGGGTTCCAGAGGCGGCTGGCCAGGACCGCGGACACGAAGCACGCGGATTTCATTATCAACCACCGTAAAGATACCGCGGTATGTACGCCCGTGACGCGTCTTGAAAAAGAACTGGCGAACCTCATATCATGGTTATTCGGCGATGCCGTGGTCGGCGCGGAACTCACGCGCGAACTCGTCCCACGGTCGGCCTCGTTCCCCGTTCTCCATGTCACGAAGCGCGGCCTTGACCGCGAGGACGTCTTCACGGGCTTGCTCCGGCGAGGGATTCTCGACTTGCCAGAGGTCGACCAGTTCCTCCAGGCTCGAGGCGCCTCCGCGCCGGCTCACATGTTCGCTGGCAAAACGATGGAACTTGTCGATCTGATCTTGCGTCACGGCCATCTGCGAGCCTCCGCTCAGGAACAGGCAGGTGCTAACAGGCCCTACCGTGTTCACGTTCCGGGACATGAAGTCTTATCTCACGCCTGGTCTTTGTCGCAATTATACCTGGATGGGGACTCAGAGGAAAGACTGCCGTTCACCCTCGTCTGCGCGACGCTCGATCGGTTCGCCGTTGGCCGCCCGCGACGCATCGCCGTTGGACAACGGCGGGAACGGATTGAATCCGTCGGTCGGTCAAAGGGCTCGCCACGCTTCGGGCCGGAGTGCGGCGCGTCCGCTGCGAAGGGCGGTGTCCAATGTGGTCAGCAAACGCGGCTTGTCCTTGGGCAGCGTCCCGGCCAGCGGCAGGTAGTTGGACGCGTGATTCGTCCGAAAGATGCAGCCGGAAAGCCCCTCCAGGTGCAGGATGATTTGGCGGAGTTCGCTCAGCAAAGCTTCCGGCTCCAGCGGATGGAATGCGCCTTCCCGCCACTGCGCGTACAGGGGCGTGCCGGGAACGAGCATCAGCGTCAGCAGAGACAGGTAGCGCGGATCCATCGCACTGACCACTCGTCCCGTGGCCTCGGCGTGAGCTGCAGACAGATCGCTGCCGCCGATGCCCAGCAGGCCGATCACCGAGACACGGATGTCCTCGGCCTGGGCGTGCTGCACGGCTTCGATCATTTCGGCGGCGGTGGCGCCCTTCTCGATCCGCCGGAGCACTTCGTCGCTGCCGCTTTCCAAGCCCAGGTACACGATCCTCAGTCCCTTTTCGCGGAGCTGTCTCAATTCGCTGCGGCTCTTCTGCAGCAAGTCGCGGGCATTCGCATAGGCACCCACGCGCTGTAGGTGGGGAAAGGCGGCGGCGAGAGCGTCCAGGACCGGCACCAAACGACCCGCGCTCAGCACCAGAGCGTTGCCGTCCGCCAGGAACACTCGGCGGGTCTCGGGAAGGACTTGGCGGGCAAGTGCGATATCCTGCCGTACGTCGTCGACGGGGCGAACCTGAAAAGGCTTGTCCAGGTACGTGCCGCAAAAGGTGCAATGGTTATGGGAACAGCCATAAGTGACTTGCAGGATGTAGCTGTCCGCTTCGCTGGGCGGCCGGATCACCGTTCCGTAATAACGCATGGTATGAGTTCCACGAGGGATCGTTCGCCGAGCAGGCGTGGCGTTGGAGCAGGTATTCTAACGCGGCCTTGGGCTCGCAGCAAAGCAGATTAGCGCTCATTGGCGTCGATGAGCTGTTTCCCGCTCGCGGGCGTTTCAGGCCTGCGCTCCCCAGCGACTCCGCTGATAACCCGCCAGATCGCTTGCCTCGGCCACGCCTTGCTTCTGCAGGTACCGCAGCCGCAGGGCGAGCTTGTTGAGCAACGCGATGGCAATCCCCGGTCCAAACCGCGTGTAGGCTTCGTTTTCCACGATCACGTTCGCGTGCTCACAGGCGGTGAACGCTTCTTCGCGGCCGTGAAAGCCTCCGCAGGCGGCGATGAACGCCCTGGGAAACGCCCGCCGTGCTACCTCGATGGCCCGTTGCCGATAGTCGGCCATGCTGGCCCCGCAGCGGATGGCGGTGTCGAAGGGCCACTGCTCGGGCCGCGGTACGCTCTGCCTGGGCACTTCCTGACCACTGACCGCCACGATCCCGTCTCCACCGCCCGCCAGAAACGCCTCGCCCAACTCCAGCCAGCCGTCGGTCTCGGGCTCCTCAAAGGCCGGCATCTCGACGAGGAGCAGCCGGCTCTCCGCCGCCGCACACATCCGCTCGGCGGCCTGCTTGAATTCCGCCGGACGACACAACGCAGGCGAACCGGCCAGACCGGGAATCCAGACAAAGCCGTCGGCAAACGGAGCCAACGCGCTGACGATCGTCTGGATTTCCAGATGAACGCTCCGGCAGTCCGACGGCGAATCGGTCCGCCCAACCACTGCCGGGATGACAATGGCCCCGCCGCCCGCCTCGCGGTACTCCCGGAGCCGATCGCACACGTACACCAGTCCCCGGCTGGCAAACGTGGGTGCGACATATAAATCGCCGCGGCGGGCGTCCTCCTGAAACGGAGTTGCGGACGGTTCCTGCGGGTGCAACGCAACCGGTCCCGGCATCTGCAGGCCGAACAGATACGACAGCGGTTCCAGTCCGTCCGCATTCGGATCGACTCCCGCAGCCGTGCCGACCGGCGTCGTCCAACGCCCCGCGACCGCGACGCGTAACGGTTCATAGGAAACCTCGTCGTTGAAGCCGACCAGGAACCGATCGGATTGCTGCTTCAGGACGGACAGGTGCGCGTGCAGTCCCTCGAGCGCCAGGGCCTGGGCCTTGACCAAGTCCCCGCCGGCGTGTCCCTGGAGAATCGGCCGGGCCACCCCGTGGAAGGTGTCCGGCTGGGTCAACGCCAAAGCAAACAGCGGGTCGAGGGCCTTGCCGAACAAACTCGCGAAATCAATCCGAAAACGCATCGCTCGAACACGTTGATGAAAACACGACTTGGGTGTGGCCACGACTTGGGTGTGGCCACCGTTGACACAGATGGTGGTTCACGCTAAACAGGATAACGAGTATCCGAGTTATCGCAACAGGGGCGAGTCATGAGGCACTGCATCCACATCGTCGGCCGCAAGAATCACGGCAAGACGACGCTGGTCGTGGCATTGGTCGAGGAGTTCTGCCGTCGCGGCATTCGCGTGGGAACGATCAAGCACTCGCGGCACGTGCATGAATTGGATACACCGGGCAAGGACTCGCATCGGCATCGCCGGGCGGGCAGCAATCCGGCGGCGATTCTCACCCGGGATTCGATCGGCGTCTTCCTCCACCGGCAGGAAGGCGACGACTGTTACGGGCGGCTGGCCCCGTTGTTTGCCGACTGTGAACTCGTGCTGGTCGAAGGCGATATCGAGGCGGGAGGCATCAACGTCGAGGTTTGGCGGCAGGCCATGGGCACGCCGTGCCTGGCCGCCGAACGCGAGGATATTGCCGCGGTCGTGACCGACGATCCTCCCGGCGTCGCAGTCCCCGTCTGGCCCCGGACCGGGGTGGCTCGTCTGGCGGATCTGGTGCTGGATCTGGCGCGTCCGGGGTGACCGCCGCGGGCGTCGGCGGAAGAATTTTCTCCGCGGCATCTTGACCGCGCGGCAACTAATCAGATAATGCGGACATAACTTATCTGAGTTTGCGTACAGGGCGGTGGGTTGCCATGCTGACGAAGACTTCGCGATCCGCGATCCGCTTGCTCACGTACCTGGGGCAACTCGGCGCCAGTGACCCGCTCTCGCCCAGGGCCTTGGCGGAACGGCTGGGCGAGTCGCCCACGTATCTGGCCAAGGTGGCGCGGCATTTGGTTAAGGCGGGAATTCTTCAGGCGCAGCGCGGCGTGACGGGCGGGATGGTCCTGAATCGCGATCCCCGGACAATTACCATGCTGGCGATCATCGAAGCCTGCCAGGGCACGATTTTCGGCGACTTCTGCGACGAAGCGCCGGACTTGGCCAGGGCGTGTGCCTTTCATCAGGCTTGCGCGGAACTACACGACGCGATCGTCGGCGTCCTGTCGAGTTGGACGCTGGCCCAGTTCATCCAGAAGCCGCATCCGATCGGGATGCTCAACAAGCGGGTTCCTTGCTGGCTGGAGCCGACGCCTCAGGTCGTCCCCGTGCGGACGCCGGGTCCGGCGGCCGCGGGAACGCAACGGACGAGGCAGGCAGCGGCAGGGCGGCGCAGCGGTCGCCGACGGAAGCAGGTGGAGTAAAAGCTTTGGCGAACGGCGGGCGTCAGCCCGCCGGTTGGCGGGAGGAACGGGCGGGCTGATGGTGGCGAGCAGGAAGAACCGGCGGTCTGACGCCGGTGAGTTGGAAGAACCGGCGGTCTGACGCCGGTGAGTTGGAAGAACCGGCGGGCTGACGCCGGTGAGTTGGAAGAACCGGCGGGCTGACGCCCGCCGTTCGCCTGGGGAGGTGCGTGCCAATGGCGGAACGCGTACGGCTGCACGCGGACGTGCCCGGCGACGGGTATCACCGGAACCTGATTTCGTGTCAGGTGGCTTGTCCGGTCCACACCGACGCGCGCGGCTACGTGCGGGCGATCGCGGCTGGCCGGTTCGAGGAAGCGTACCTGATCGCGCGGGGCCCGAATCCGCTGGCGTCGATCTGCGGCCGCGTCTGCGGAGCGCCGTGTGAAGCGGCTTGCCGGCGCGGCAAAGTGCCGCGGGTGGACGCCGACGGCCGGTTTGTCGCGACCGACCGGCCGATTTCCATCCGGGCGCTCAAGCGTTTCGCCTGCGACCAGGCTGGGCCGGAAGTCCGGCCGGGCGACGAAGTGCTGCAAGCGGTGCGTTCCTACGTGCCGGAGGTGTCGGCCGACGCGGAAGAAATGGCGGGCTTGCTGCGCGCTGCGGTAGCGGGCTCTTTTCAGCGGGCCGACAGTCAGCGCGTGGCGGTCATCGGTGCCGGACCGGCGGGGCTGGCGGCGGCCCACGACCTGGCGCTGATGGGCCTGCGGCCGGTGATTTTTGAGACGGAGCCGGTGCCGGCCGGCATGTTGGCTCTGGGCATCCCGGCCTATCGTCTGCCGCGCGGTTTGATCGCCCGCGAAGTGGCCGTGATACAGGCCCTGGGTGTCGAGATCCGCTGTGGCGTGACCGTCGGCCGGGATGTGTCGCTGGCCGAATTGCGGCGCGCATACACCGCCGTCGTCATCGCCGTCGGGGCGAAGTCCTCGCGCAGTCTCGGGCTTCCCGGCGAACGGGGGCCCCGGGTGTACGGCGGCGTCGACCTGCTGCGGGCGGTGTCGCTGGGGCAAATGGGAAAAGGGGGACAAATCGAGCCAGGACGGTCGGTGGCTGCGTCCGCATCGCCGGCGCTGGATATCGGCCGCGAAGTGGTCGTGGTTGGCGGCGGCAACGTCGCCTACGACGTGGCTCGCACCGTCCTGCGGCAGATCGCCTATGACACGGCACGCACCGCCGCGCGATTGCCGGGCACCGGGCGTGTCTATTTGGCGTCGCTGGAAACTTTGGAAGAGATGCCGGCCGACACGCTCGAAATTGTCGAAGGCGACGAGGAGGGAATCTCGCGGCTGAACGGTTGGGGGCCGGTCGAGATCCAGCGCGACGCATCGGGCGACGTGCAGGGCGTGACGTTCCGCAAGTGCCTGCGGGTGTACGACGAAAACTGCCGCTTCTCGCCCCAGTTCGCCGACGACGTGCGGCAGACGGTTTCCTGCGACACGGTGCTGTTGGCGGTGGGCCAGGCTCCGGATTTGTCTTTCCTGGCAGACGGCGGCGCGGATGTCGAGCAGTTTCGGCCCGGCTGGCCGAAAGTGGACTCGGCCACTCTGGCCACCACGGCACCGGGCGTGTTCGTCGCCGGCGATTTGGCCCACGGCACGCGGCTGCTGATCGACGCGGTGGCGTCGGGCAAAGCGGCGGCTCGTTCGGTCTATCAGCACGTGACGGGGCGCACCATCTCGCGCGACGCGGTGACTGCCCATCTGCCGCTGGATCGCTACCAGCGCGAACGGGGCTACGAATCGATTCGCCGCGTGAGCGTGCCGACGGCCTCGGCGGAAGAGCGTCTGCGCGACCCGGCGCATGTGGTGGAACTCGGCTACGGCCGGGCGGAAGCCTTGCGCGAGGCGTCCCGTTGTTTGGACTGCGGCGTGACGCCCGTGTTTGACGGCAACCGCTGTGTGCTCTGCGGCGGTTGCGTGGATGTGTGCCCGACGCAGTGTCTGAAGCTTGTGTCGTTGGCGGACCTGGAACCTAGCGACGATCTCAAGGCGGTGATCCGCGCCACGCTGCTCGGCAGCGATCTGGACAACAACTCCGCGATCCTCAAGGACGAAGACCGCTGCATCCGCTGTGCGCTGTGTGCCCAGCGGTGTCCGGTGGACGCGATCACGATGGAGCGAGTCACCTGCTCGACGAATTGGAGTGCAGCATGACAACCACGACCAGCACTTCGCCGGCCGGCTCGCGGCTCGATCCCGAGCCTGTGCCGCGGCGGGATTTTTTGGGCCTGGCGTCGCTGTGGGCGGCGGGGGCGGCGATGGTTTTTGCCGGACTCGGGATGTTGCGACTGCCCAAAGCGGCGGTCTTGTCGTCACCGTCCAAGAAGTTCCGCGTGACGCTGCCCGAATCGCTGCCCGCGGGCGAGCCTTTCGTGCCGCCCGGCCGATCGGTGGCGGTCTTCAAAGATGATGGCGGCGTGTATGCCATCTCCACGGTTTGCACGCACCTGGGCTGCATCGTCAAGGGCACCAGCGACGGCTTCGAGTGTCCCTGTCACGGATCGCGATTCGCGGCGGATGGGACCGTGACCAAAGGGCCCGCGCCGACGCCTTTGCCCTGGCGCAAAGTGACCGGCAGCGGCAGTGACTTTGTCGTGGACGAAGACGAAACCGTGCCTGCGGGGACCAAGGTGAAGGCATGAACACAAGGGCGGGCTCAGACGTACAGAATTCAATTTTCGCGGGGAAACGTGTGTCCATTTCGCTGGACGATGGGCCGCGAAAATTGAATTCTGTACGTCTGAGCCCTTTGCTTGCGGCCGCAAGCCGCGGTAGGTGAACGCATGAGTGAAACGTCTCCCCAGAAATCGGCCCTGCGAACGTTTGCGGAAAACCTGCTGTCCGCGCCCCAGCGGCTGTGGCAAGCCGCGTTTCGCGGCGGAGCGCCGACCACCGACCGGACCCGGTCGCTGTTCGTGTTCGGCAACGTGTTCCTGCACCTGCACTCGGCGCGGACCCACCGCTGGAGCCTTCGCTGGGCGACGACGATGGGCTTGGGAATCGCCGCTACGGCCGCGTTTCTGATCACGCTGGTCACGGGCATGCTGCTGATGTTCTACTACAAGCCGTATCCCGACGCGGCGTACGACTCGATCAAGGACATCCATTTCGTCGTGCCCACGGGCCGCTTCATCCGCAACATCCACCGCTGGGCGGCGAACATCATGGTGGTGACGGTCATCCTGCACATGGCGCGGACGTTCTTTACCGCGGCCTACCGCAAACCGCGCGAGTTCAACTGGCTGATCGGGCTGGGACTGTTCGTCCTCACCCTGGGTCTGTCGTTCACCGGCTATTTGCTGCCGTGGGATCAATTGGCCTACTGGGCGATCACCATCGGAGCGAACATCGCCCAATCCCCGCGCGAGGTGACCGATGCCTTGGGGATCACCGAGTCGTTCGATCCGGGCGGACTCCAGCGGCAGTTGCTGCTGGGTTCGGACGTGGTGGGGGCCGAGGCGCTGATCCGTTTTTACTTGCTGCACGTGATGATCCTGCCGCTGGCCCTGACCGTGTTGTTGGCCGTTCACTTCTGGCGGATCCGCAAGGACGGCGGGATGACTCGCCCGGCGGATGCCGATCAGCAGTTGGGACCGCCCCCGGCGGATACCTATCCCGTGTTCACCGAAGCCCCGGCAAAGACCTATCAGTTGGCGGCGATCGTCCGCGGCCGGACGCAGGCTGTCGGACGGGGGCCGGAGCAGACCGTGCCGTCGGTGCCGCATTTGTTCTACGCCGAACTGGGCGTGCTGATGGTCACCGTGCTGATCTGTGTGGCGCTGGCCCTGATCTCCAACGCGCCGCTGAAGGAACTGGCCAACCCCGGTGTCCCGGAGAACCCGGCCAAGGCGCCGTGGTATTTCCTGGGGTTGCAGGAGTTGGTCTCCTTCTCGGCGTTCATGGGCGGCGTGGGGATCCCGGCCATTGTGTTGCTCGGCCTGGGACTGATCCCGTTCCTGGACCGCGAGGAATTGGGAACGGGCCAGTGGTTTGGCGGGCCGGGCGGGCGTTGGCTGGTCGGCGGGTCGGTCGCCGTCGGACTGATGGTGCCGCTGGCGATCGAGGCGGTGGCGATCCGTTTCGGCTGGCTCCGCGAGTGGTTCCCGGACATTCCCCAGTTGGTCGTCACGTCCGTCAATCCCGGCACGCTCCTGGCCACGCTGTACGCGGTCTATTCGCTATGGCTGGTGCAGAAATACCGGTCGATCCGTGCCGGGGCGCTGGGGCTGTTCACGTGTTTCCTGTGTGGTTTCCTCGTATTGACCGTGATCGGCACGCACTTCCGCGGGCCGAACTGGAGCTTTTATTGGTCGCCGGCCGATTGGCCGCATCATTAGTCCGGGCGGCGAACGGTGGGCGTTAGCCCACCGGTTCTCAGCCAAGTTACAAGCAGTGAAGGAACCGGTGGGCTAACGCCCACCGTTCGCCGAAGTCGAGCAAACGAAATCGCCGGATTGGCAGCAACGACATGAACAAGAACAAACATCTGCTGCTGTGGTCGAGCCTGGGCGTGCTGGCGCTGCTGGTCACCGCCGCCGTGCAGGAGAACTTCCTCAAGGATTGGCGGCAGATCCAGGCGTCGGCCCGCGCCGACAGCGGACCGATCGACGTCCGTCTGCGGCAAGTCGTGGTGCCGAAGCTGAACGTGACGGACCGCTGCGTCTCGTGCCACGTGGGCATGGCGCCCGGCGAGCAGGGCATCAGCGGCCATCCGCTGGCGGCGGCGCACAAGCCGGTCGGACACGATCCGGGCGATTTCGGCTGCACGGTCTGTCACGGCGGACAAGGCCGGGCGACGGACAAGGCGGACGCGCACGGCGAAGTCCACTTCTGGCCCCAGCCGATGATTCCCGCCAAGTATGCCTACGCCGGCTGCGGCAGCTGCCACACGCACGTCCGCGTGCCGAATGAAGCTCAATTGCAGCGCGGCCAGAGCCTGGTGGAACGCTATGATTGCCTGGCCTGCCACCGCATCGACGGACGTGGAGGCACGCTGCGTCCCGGCGGCGAGGGCGGGATGGAAGGTCCGGACCTGTCGCGTATCGGAGCCGCCGGGCTGCCGCCGGACTGGTATCCGAAGCACCTCGCGCAGCACCAAGCGGCGGTGGAAAAGCGGAAAGTCCAGAGTCCAGAGTCGAGAGCCAACCCGGAGGGCCTCGGGAACGACACGGTAGCTGTGGACGGGCCGTGGAGGACATCCTTCGGGCCGATCGACGAGGCAAGCCGGACTGCGATCAACGAGTATCTCGGCTCGCGCGTCGGCGCTCCGCGCCTGGTCGAAGCCAAGTCGCTGTTCCATTCGCTTGGCTGCCGCGGCTGCCACAAAGTCGGCGGCGTGGGCGGCGACGACGGTCCCGAGCTGACCCTGACCGGTGACAAAGATCCGGGCCGGATCGATTTCACCCACGTTCCCGGCGAACCGACGTTGGCCAACTGGCACGCGGAACATCTGCGGCACCCGGCCAAACTTGTTCCCGGTTCGCTCATGCCGGAACTCGGCCTGAACGACGAACAGATCGACCTGTTGACGTTCTATCTGCTGTCCCTGCGGCGCAGCGCGTTTCCGGAAGCCTTCTGGCCGAAAGACCGCATCCGGGCGGAACGGTTCGGCGAACGCGAGTTTGCGACCGACGGCGAGACCTTGTTCGGGACGTTTTGCGCGGCCTGTCACGGCACGGCGGGCGAGGGCCGGCGGTATCCCGGCACCTTGCCGTTCCCGGCGGTGGGCAATCCGGATTTTCTGGCCGCGGCGACGGACGGATTCATTGCGGACACGATCCGACGCGGCCGGCCCGGACGACGCATGCCGGCCTGGGGCGAAAAAGACGGCGGTTTGCGGCCGGAAGAAATCGCGGCCGTGGTCGGCTACCTGAGGCGTCAAAGCGGCGTCGCGGAGCCGAAACCGGCTCGCCCCGAACGGCGTTGGATCAAGGCGGATGCGGCGGCGGGCGAAGCGCTGTACGGCCGGTACTGCGCCGGCTGTCACGGAGCGAAAGGCGAAGGGTTGCAAGCACCGCAGCTTCATAACCAGGGGCTGCTGGCCGCGGCGTCGGACTCGTATTTGGTCGAAGCCGTCGGACGCGGCCGGCGCGGCACACCGATGCCCAGCTTCCGGAACGGATCGCCGACGAATCCGGCTCTGTCCGAGGCGGAGATCGAGGCGATTGTGGCGTTCGTTCGGACGTGGGAGAAGTGAATCTCGGAGAACCAACATGCACCAGCACGACATCACGCGGCGCGATTTTCTGGCGGCGGCCGGCGCGGCCGGTTTCGGGGCCCTGCTCGCGTCCGCCACGCGAGCCTGGGGACTGGAGGCGGTGACCAATCCGCTGGCCTCGTACCCCGACCGCGGCTGGGAACGCGTCTATCGCGACCTGTGGAAATACGATTCCTCGTTTACTTTCTGCTGCGCCCCGAACGACACGCACAACTGCTTGCTGAACGCCTACGTCCGCCAGGGCGTGGTGACGCGGATCGGGCCGACGATGCGTTACGGCGAGGCGGTCGACGTGGACGGCAATGGCACGACGCACCGCTGGGACCCGCGGATCTGCCAGAAGGGTCTGGCCTTGACGCGGCGGTTTTACGGCGACCGCCGCGTGAACCAGTGCATGGTCCGCGCGGGATTCAAGCGGTGGGTCGAACAGGGCTTTCCACGCGGCGAAGACGGCTCGCCGCCCAAGGAATTCTTCCAGCGGGCCCGCGACGAATGGGTCCGCATGCCGCACGAGGAAGCGGCCAAGATCGTCGCCTGTGTCTTGAAGAACATCGCCGAGACGTACACCGGCGAAGAAGGTCAGAAGCGGTTACTCGCCCAGCACTACGATCCCGAGACGGTCGAGGCGATGCAGGGCGTCGGGACGCAAGTGCTGAAGTTCCGCGGCGGCATGCCGCTGCTGGGCATCACGCGCGTGTTCGGCATGTACCGCTTGGCCAATGCGATGGCCCTGCTGGATGCCTCGATTCGCAAAGTCGGCCCCGACCAAGCGGTCGGCGCCAAGGGCTTTGACAACTACAGCTGGCACACCGACTTGCCGCCAGGGCACCCGATGGTCACGGGCCAGCAGACCGTCGAGTTCGACTTGAATGCGATCGAGCACGCCAAAACGGTCGTCGTGTGGGGCCTGAACTTCATCACCACCAAGATGCCCGACGCCCACTGGCTGACCGAAGCCCGCTTGAAAGGCACCCGCGTCGTGGTGATCGCTTGCGAATACTCGGCCACTTGCACCAAGGCGGACGACGCCATCGTGGTCCGGCCCGGCACGACGCCGGCCCTGGCTCTGGGCCTGGCCAACGTGATCTTCCGCGACAAGTTGTACGACGCGGATTACGTCCGCCGCTGGACCGACCTGCCGATGCTGGTCCGCATGGACACGCTGAAGCACCTGCGGGCGTCCGAAGTGTTCGGCTCGAAGCCGGCCGAGTTGACCAACGAAACCAAGCTCCTGGGCAAGGACGAGAAAGAGCCGCCCGCGGCCAATCAACGCGAGATGCTCATCCCCACGGCGCTCCGCGACGAGTGGGGCGATTTCGTGTGGTGGGACAAGGCAGCCAACGCACCCAAGGCATTGACCCGGGATCAGGTGGGCGAGAAATCCGAAGTCACCGACCCCCTGCTGGAGGGCGCGATCGAAGTCACGCTGGCCGACGGCAACAAGGTCCGCTGCCGGCCTGTGTTCGACCTGGTCCGCGAGTACGCGGCCCACTTCGATCCCAAGACGACCGAAGAGCTGACCTGGGCGCCTGCCGCGGCCGTTGAATCGCTGGCCCGGCACGTGGCCAAGGAACCCGGCACGACGCTGTTTGCCATCGGCATGGGGCCGAACCAGTTCTTCAACAACGACAACAAGGACCGCGACATTTTCCTGCTGGCCGCTTTGACCGGCAACGTCGGCAAGATCGCCGGCAACGTCGGCTCGTACGCCGGCAACTATCGCGTGGCCCTGTTCAACGGCTGTCCGCAGTACATCAACGAGAACCCGTTCGACATCGAGTTGGACCCGGCGAAACCGGCGCGGCCGAAGCAGTACTGGAAAGCCGAATCGGCCCACTACTACAACCACGAAGACCACCCGCTGCGGGTCGGCAACAAGCTGCTGACCGGCAAGACGCACATCCCCACGCCTACCAAGTCGCTGTGGTTCGCCAACGCCAACTCGATTCTGGGGAACGTCAAGTGGCACTACAACACAGTGGTCAACGTGCTGCCGCGGATCGAAATGGTCTGCGTGAACGAATGGTGGTGGAGCACCTCGTGCGAATGGGCCGACGTGGTGTTCGGCGTCGATTCCTGGGCGGAACTCAAACACCCCGACATGACCGCCTCCGTCACGAATCCGTTCCTGTCGATCTTCCCCCGCACGACGCTGCCGCGGATCTTCAACACGCTGGGCGACATCGATGTGATCGCCCTCGTTGCCGCCAAGATGGCCGAGTTGACCGGCGACCAGCGGTTCAACGACTACTTCAAATTCGTGCGCGAAAACAAGACCGACGTCTACCTGCAGCGCGTGCTTGACGCCTCGACCAACACCAAGGGCTACCAGATCGCCGAATTGGAGAAAAAGGCCCTGGAGGGCGTCCCGGCGCTGATGAACAGCCGCACGATACCCAAGGCGGTCGGCTATGAACAGGTCACCGATTCGCGGCCCTGGTACACCAAGAGCGGCCGGCTGGAGTTCTATCGCGAGGAGGACGAATTCATCGAAGCCGGCGAAAACCTGCCGGTCCACCGCGAGCCGGTGGACTCGACGTTCTACGAGCCGAACGTGATCGTGGCCCCGGCGCACGAAGCCCTCCGCTGTGCCGGGCCCGAGGTGTACGGCGTCAAACTGGACGACATGCGGTGCGACGTCCGTTGCGGCCGGAACGTGGTCAAGACTTGGGCCGAGACCAAAGCCTCGGCGCACCCGCTGATCAAAGACGGCTATCGGTTCGTGTTCCACACGCCCAAGTACCGGCACGGGGCCCACACGATGCCGATCGACACGGATATGATCGCCCTGCTGTTCGGGCCGTTCGGGGACCTGCACCGGATCGACAAACGCGCCCCGTTTGTGAGCGAGGGCTACGTGGACATCAACCCGACCGACGCCAAGGAGATGGGCATCGAGGACGGCGATTACGTGTGGATCGACGGCGATCCGGAAGACCGGCCGTTCCGCGGCTGGCAGGAGAACAAGAAGGATTACGATTTCGCTCGGCTGCTGTGCCGCGCCCGCTACTATCCGGGCACGCCCCGCGGCGTGACTCGCATGTGGTTCAACATGTACGGCACCACGCCGGGATCGCGCGCCGGGCAAGCGAAACGCGCGGACGGCTTGGCCAAGAACGAACGTACCGGCTATCAGGCCATGTTCCGCTCCGGCTCGCACCAGTCGGCCACGCGCGGCTGGCTCAAGCCGACCTGGATGACTGACTCACTGGTGCGCAAAACGACGTTCGGACAAGCCATCGGCAAAGGCTTCTTGCCGGACGTGCATTGCCCCACGGGCGCGCCGCGCGAGGCGATTGTCAAGATCACCAAAGCCGAGCCGGGCGGGCTGGACGGCCAAGGCTTGTGGCGGCCGGCGGCCCTGGGGATCCGGCCGCTGTACGAATCCGCAGAGATGAAAAACTACCTCGCCGGCGGATTCCTCGCCGGTGGCGAGCAGAAGGAGACTTAGATCATGGCACGCGTTCAAAACTGGCAAATCGGGCGGGAGATGTCCTACTGGTATCCGGAAAGCCGCCCGCAAAAACAATTCGCCGCCGTCTTCGACATCAACAAGTGCATCGCGTGCCAGACCTGCACGCTGGCCTGCAAGACGACCTGGACCTCGGGGAAAGGCCAGGAGTACATGCTGTGGAACAACGTCGAGTCGAAGCCGTATGGGTTCTACCCGCTGGCCTGGGACCTGAAGTTGCTGAAGATGCTCGGCGCCCAGGACTGGCAAGGCGGCGAGTATTCGGGGCGTACGATCTTCGAGTCGGCCGAGGCCGGCCAGCGCGTGCTGGGCTGGCGGCCGGACGAACGGGACTATGCGTACCCGAACGTCGGCGAAGACGACTGCGCCGGCCAGATCGAAAACGGTGCGGACCTGCATGTCCCGCACTTGACCTGGTTTTTCTACCTGGCTCGGATTTGCAACCACTGCACCTACCCGGCGTGTCTGGCTTCGTGCCCGCGCGGCTCGATCTACAAACGGCCGGAAGACGGCATCGTCCTGGTCGATCAAGGCCGCTGCCGCGGCTATCGCGAGTGCGTCAAGGGCTGCCCGTACAAGAAGGTGTTTTTCAATCCGCTGACGGGCACGTCGGAAAAGTGCATTGCCTGCTATCCCAAAATGGAAAACGGCCTGCAGCCGCAATGCTTTGCCAACTGCATCGGCAAGATTCGCTTGGCCGGGTACATCTCGAAGCCCGACGAGGCCAAACCGGAGAACCCGCTGGACTACCTGGTCCACGTCAGGAAGGTGGCCCTGCCGCTGTTCCCGCAGTTCGGCCTGGAACCCAACGTGTACTACATCCCGCCGATCCACGCCCCGGCGTCGTTCCTGCACCAGCTGTTCGGCCCCGGCGCCGAGGCCGCCGTCAAGACGTATCGTGCCGCGGCCGAGGACCAAGACCTGACCGGCCTGCTGGGCCTGTTCGGTTCCACCGAGCGCGTGGTCCCGCGCTGGAAACGCGAGAACGACTGGATCATCGGACTGGACGAGCAGGACAAAGAAATCCTCCGCGTCCCGCTGCGCGAGCCGGTCCACATCCGCGCCGCGTACGACGAAAAACACCAGATCGCCCGTGTAAACTGTCCTTAACCCACGTAGCCCGGTCTCTCCGAGACGGGAATCGCGTCTCGGAGAAACGCGACGACGTGATCTCCCGACCAAGGAGTCTTCCCGATGTCCCGCACCGTTCGACTCGCGATCCCCGCCATCGTCTTGGCGGCGCTGTCCGTCCTTGGCTGTCGGCAAGCAGCCCCGCCTCCGGCTCCGACGGGCGTCGAGTTGGCCTCGGTGGCCTCCGTCCCCATCGACCCAACGGACACGGCCTGGAATTCCGCCCCCGAACTCGTCGCCCAACTGTTGCCCCAGGATCTGGTAGAACCACGCAAGCTACAACCCACGACGGCCGAGGTCCGCGTGCGTGCCATCACCGATGGCAAACAAGTCGCCTTCCGGCTGGAATGGGCCGACGAATCGCAGGACGACATGCCCCGTCCGGCGAGTTTCTCCGACGCCTGCGCCGTCCAGCTGCCGTCGAAGATCGAACCCACCGTGCCGGCGCCGCAGATGGGCGAAAAGGGCCGTCCGGTCGAGATCACGTTCTGGACCGCGGCCTGGCAGGCCACCGTCGACGGACGCGGTGACACGATCAAGGACATTTACCCCAACGCTGCCGTGGACCACTACCCGTTTAAGGCCAAGCCGCTGGAAAGGGACGCCGGCGCGCAAGGCGAGATGGCCGCCCGTTACGCGCCCGCACTGGCCCTGGGCAACCGGATGGCCGGTCCGCGCGACAAGCCGGTCCAGGACTTGATCGCCGAAGGCCCCGGCACGCTCAGCTCGGCTCCGTCCGCAGACTCCATTGGTCGCGGCCAGCGGACTCAGACCGGTTGGTCCGTGGTGATCGCTCGCCGCCTTCCTGCCGGCCTGTCACCGGCGGCCGGCTCGCAAATCGCCTTTGCCGTCTGGGAAGGCGCTCAAGAAGAAGTCGGCGCGCGCAAGATGCGCACCGGCTGGCTCAACCTGACGATGCGAGGCAACCCATGACCGATGTCGCGCAGAGACGCGGAGGCGCAGAGTTGGACCAACCTGACGATACGAAGCAACGCATGACCGTCAACCAAGTCGGTGCAGACCCGCACCTTGCGGAACTGCTGCACGAGGCGGCCCAGTGGCGGTTGATCGGCCTCCTGTTCTCCTGCCCTGCGGGCGATTGGCATGCGGAGGTGGCGGCGCTGGCGTCCGAAGTGGCTGACGAACCGTTGAAGGCCGCGGCTGAAGCCGCCCGGACCGAAGCCAGCGCGGGCCTTTATCACACGACGTTCGGCCCCGGCGGCCCGGCCGCGGCGCGCGAAGTCAGCTACCTGCAATCCACCCTGTCCGGCCAGTTTCTCGCCGAGTTGCGCGGCTTGTACGAAGCCTTTGCCTATCAGCCGGCCAGCGAAGAACCGCCGGATCATGTGGCCGTCGAAGCCGATTTCGTCGGCTATCTTCGCTTGAAGGAAGCCTTCGCCCGATCGTACGGCGCGGAAGAGCATGCCGCCGTTAGCGCCGAAGCAGCGCAGCGGATCCTGGACGAACACCTTTCGGCAATCGCGGAACCCTTGTCGCGGATCCTGACCGCATCGGACATCCCGTACTTGGCCGGCGTCGCCGCCGCCCTGTTGCAGCGCGTCGGCCCGCCGCGGCAAACCCTACCCGTGACGGCAGATTCGCTGCCGATCGTCGCACCAGGCTGTCAGCCGGAGTGGGAGGATTACTGACTCCAAACGGGGTCTTTGTCCGTTCCACCGCGGACCGCAAGGCACCGTCTGGTGCTGGTGCCGTAGGCATCTTGCCTGGCTTTCCTGGCTGACAGGCTGGAAGCCTATCCCACGCGTTGACTAAAGGCTTACCTCGCAGAACCACCCGGCTGCGAGGCCAGCGGGCCGGCGGCGCCTTCGTAGACGCTGAATTCAGCCCACACCGGCATGTGATCGGAGACCTCCAAGGCCTGTGCCATCGTCAGGCTGTACTCTTGCATCAAGTCCAAGACGCCCCAGCGCCCGGTGTACTCGACCGTCGTCCGGCGATCGAACACGATGTTGTCATACGTCTTGTCGCGGCGGGTATTCGTGGGCACGCCGGCGACCACAGGGCCGATGCCTGGCAGACGTCCCAACTTGCCCAGGTGATACTCGTCAACGTTGATATCGCCCAGCAGAATCACATCGTCCTCGCCGCTTCCGTTTTGCTGAACGCCCACGAACACATCGCCCAGAGCGTCCAATTCGGTCGCGGTCTCGTCCGGATCGGTATGGATATTGACCAGGCTGAACGTGAAAGCTTGATTCGGCGGCACACTCCGCGGGCGGAAGCGGGCGACCAACGGTTCGCGGTGCAGCAAGTCCTGCGGATCGGGAACGGTGTAGACGGAACTCGGATCGACCTCGATGCGCGATGTATCGTACAGGATGGCGTACTGTTCCTTGCTGTTCGACCGTCCCAAGCGGGGACCGATCACAAAGTCGTAGCGGACTCCTGTCGAGTTGATCAGGGCCGAGAATTGAGGCATGATGGTGTCGTCGACCGACCGGATCTCTTGAATCGCCACCAGGTCAAAACGCCGCACGACATCGGCCAAGACTTGCATGACCGGCGTCTTCTGCAGCTTCGAAGTGCCAAACACCTGGATGTTGAAAGTGGCAATCTTGACGGTGGGGCTGAACGCGGCCGCGGCGGGTGCAGCGGGAGGCAATTGCCCGGCAGCTGGGGCTCCGGGGCCTGTCGCCACCGGAACACCACCGGCGCCAGGGACAGTGGGGGACATCCCGGCGGAAGGGTTCTTGGGAGCAAAACGTTCCGAGATCTCCTCGCGCGCCAATTCCTGGATCACGCCTTGCACGGAGGGTGCCTCGCCCTTCTCGGCCTGCTCCTCTCGGATCGAGGCGATTTTCTTCGTAACTGCCTGTTTGACTTCGCTGGCCCGCTCGCGGTCGACGGCGACACTGGGACGTCCATTCGACCATTGGACCGAAACGATGCCCGTGCCGAGCGTTCCGGCTCCCAGCAGCAGCAAAATCAGAGGCGGCCCAAACCGGCTGCTGACCAGTTGACCGACCGGTGCGGGCAGGCCCGCGGTGGCTGCGCCGAGCAGACGCTGTGTCGTGGTTTTTTTCCGGGAACGAGCCATCCATGGCCTCCGTTGGCGGATTCGCCGCAGTCGAGAAGATCCGAAAGAACCGGGAGAAAAGCGGCGAGCTTGTACCAAAAGGACAGCCTCGCGACAAGCTCATTTCTCGTGTGGCACGGCTTGCTGGCAGTGCCACCAAGCCCCAGATATAATGCCCGCGGTCAACGGTGGCTCGTTTAACCGCGTGGGCAATGCCCCGCGCGCGGGTAGGCGGACACCACTCGCGTCCGCCGCGGCGGATTGGGCACACGGTTCAACGAACGCGCGGGGCGTTGTCCACGCGGTTAAACGACGCGGCCTTTGGCCGCAACCAAGGGAATCCGGGAATTATGAACAGGAGGAAACAGAGGAAACAGAGTGCTGGAGCTTTCTCCGTTGTCTCCGTTACCTCCTGTTCAAGAATCCGCGCTGGAAAACAACAAATCGCGGAATAGTAGTGCGAAGATGCGCCATCCCCAACCACAGGCGGCATCAACAATGTCAGGCGGCATCAACAACACCCGGCGTCAAGGACCAGTCAGCATGCCCCGTATCCTCTTCCGCCTCGTCGGCGTATTGGCCTTCGTCCCGCTAACGGCCTGTCCAGCCGGCGCCGCGCAGATCGTCGAATCGCCCAAGGAAATTCCGATTGCCTTTGACGCCGATGTCGTCGTGGTGGGCGGCTCCGGCGGAGGGGTCGAAGCGGCCTGCGCAGCGGCAGCCCGCGGCGCCAGCGTCGTATTGCTCGCCGAACGGCCGTATTTGGGCACCGATCTGTGCGCGACGCTCCGGCTGTGGCTCGAACCGGGCGAGCAGCCGAAATCCAAGCTGGCCATGGCGTGCTTTGGCCAGGACCGCAACACGACACCGTTGCGGGTCAAGGCGGCCATGGACAAGGCCCTGCTCCAGGCGGGCGTCTCCTACCTGACGGGCTGCTACGTCACCGATGTCCTGCGGGACACCGACGGCGGGCTGGCCGGCGTCGTGATGGCCAACCGCAGCGGCCGGCAGGCCGTCCGCGCCAAGGTGATTGTCGATGCGACGCGTCAAGCGACGGTCGCCCGGCAGGCGAACGCCGCCTTCCACGCATTCAAGGCGGGACCGCTGGCTTGCCGGCGGGTCGTCATTGGCGGCAAAATGCGCCGCGGCGAGAATCTGTCTGTCGAGCAAAAAGACTTTGCCTACGACTCGACCGCGAACAAGACGAACCAACGCCTGCCCGTGTACGAATACCGGCTGCAAGTCGATCTGGAAAACAACAGCGTCATCGCCTGGTCCGCGGCGGAGCACCAAGCGCGCGACCTGACCCTTGCCGAAGATTCGGAGACCGCCTCCGAGGTCCTGACCTACGATCCGTCGGACACGATCGTCGGCCAAGGATTCTTGGACACATGGCCCGGCGCAGACCGGGCGGACCTGGCGCCGTTCCGGCCCGCAGGGATTCCACGCCTGTACGTGGCCAGCGTCTATGCGGACCTGGGAAGCCAAGCCGCGGAGAAACTCCAGCGGCCCCTGGAATGGATGGAACTGGGCACGCGGATCGGCCGTGCGGCCGCGGACGAGGCCCAGTCGCTTCCGTTTCCCGACAGCGCGGCACTCCCCGAAACGGCTGCCGCGGCCGGAGCCCCCGCAGAGATCGGCGAGGCTCTGAGCGGGATCCGTCCGACGGATCGCGGTACGATCCGCTCGGGTCGTCGGGCCTTGCCCGTCCTGGGGCAATACGACGTCGTGGTGGTTGGCGGCGGCACGTCGGGCGCCCCGGCGGGAATCGCTTCCGCCAAGAGCGGCGCACGGACGCTGGTCATCGAGTACCTGTACGAACTGGGCGGCGTGGGCACCGTCGGCTTGATCGCGGAGTACTGGTACGGCCGGCGCAAGGGCTATACGGAGTACGTCGACCAGCAGGTGAATCCCGGCAAGCCTTCCTGGAAGGCCGCGGCCAAGGCCGAGTGGCTCCGCCGCGAACTGGTGCGCAGCGGCGCCGACGTCTGGTTGGGCACGTTCGGCTGCGGGGCGCTGACCGAGCGCGGGCAAGTCCGCGGCGTTGTCGTGGCGACACCCCTGGGACGTGGCGTCGTGCTCGCTGCGACCGTGATTGACGCGACCGGCAATGCGGACGTCGCCGCTTGGGCCGGAGCGCAAACCCAGTTCGGCATCTCCGAAAACGGCAGCCTGAACGTCCAGATCGCCGGATTTCCCGAGCGGCCTCTGCAGCGATCCTACGTCAACACCTGCTATACCATGGTCGACGACACCGACGTCCTGGATGTTTGGCATCTGATGGCCTGGAAGCGGACGACACTTCCGCTTGCGTCCGCCTTCGACGTTGGACAACTGGTCGACTCGCGGGAACGCCGCCGCGTCGTCGGCGATTACACGCTGACCGTCCCGGATATTTTGAATCACCGCACCTTTCCCGATACCATCAGCCAGCACTACAGCAACTTCGACGCGGCCGCCTTTCCCGATTCGCGCCTGCTGTTGGTCCGCGATGCCAAGGGTCCTTGCTTTCACACGGACCTGCCCTATCGCTGCCTGCTGCCTCGCGGACTGGATGGCATCCTGGTCGTGGGTCTGGGGGCCAGTGCCGAGCGCGATGCGATGACCCTGATCCGCATGCAGGCCGATCTGCAGAACCAGGGCTACGCGGCCGGCTGGGCCGCGGCTGCGGCCGTCAAGGCGGGCGGCCACACACGCGATATCGACATCAAGGCTTTGCAGCAGGAACTCATCCGCCAGCGAGTCCTGGACGAGCGCGTGTACACCGACAAGGACTCGTACCCGCTGAGTACCGGGGAGATCGAGCGGGCCGTCCAGGCGATCGGCGGCCAAGGCAAAGGGGAGGCGGAAAGCGACGAAAAAACGCTCGGCGCGTTGGCCGTCGTGATGGCCCATCCCAAGCAGGCCATTCCCTTGTTGAGAACGGCGTACCAGCGATCAGAGCCCGGGAACCAGCAACGCGACTACGCGAAAATCCTCGGGATTCTCGGCGATCCGGCCGGCGTTCCGGCGCTGATCGCCGCGCTCGATGCGCACGAGGAATGGGACCAAGGGGCGGCGCTGACGTCCCAGCGTAAGACAGGCAATACGTTCAGCGAACTCGACCGGCTCGTCATCGCGCTGGGGTTCAGTCGTGCTCCGGAGGCATTTGACCCGCTGCTCAGGAAACTGGGCCAACTGAAGCCCGACAGCCGGCTGTCCCACTACAAGGCCCTTTCGCTGGCCATGCAGCATTGCCTCAGTCCTGCCGCGGCCGAGCCGTTGGCAAGACTCCTCAGCCAGCCCGGGTTCACCGGTCATGCCACGCCGGAGCCGGCCGCCCGGCCTCGAAATCCCCCGGGCCAGGATTCGGCTGCGGCGGCGGCTCGCTTCATCACCGCCGATGGGGACGAACCGGCCAACCGCACCAATCTGAACAAGGCCTATCGGGAACTGACCGTCGCGGCGATGTTGTACCGATGTGGGGACCGCGACGGGACGGCCGAGGCGATCCTCCGACGGTACGCTCAAGACCTCCACGGCCATTTCGCCCGCTACGCCCAACAGACGCTGGACGGCCGTGATCTTGGAGTGCGGTGACTTGTCACCGCTTTAGGTTTCCGTTTCCCGTATTCCCTGCCCGGATCGTCCGGGACCGCAACCGCCGAGTGAGTGTCGGGAACCGTTTTTCGGTCGAGAAAAAAGTCCTGCCCCTTCTTCTAGCTTCACTTAAGGACGGAAGCCCGTCAGACGCTGCAGCGGATTCAGCCCCGTGGATTTGGCCCAGGCCTCGCGGACCAGCGGCTTCACGTCCGCCGACTTGGCGCTGCGACTGGCCCATCTGGAAGGCGAGCTCGGAAAACAGAGGTGTCACCACGAAAGCAACCACTGGTAAAGATACCAAAGACGGGCGGCGAGGGTGCCACGGGAGCGGGCAATTTGAGCGAGGCAGCGGCGGTAGGCACGCTTCAGGGCGGCGCGGGATGCGAACTGGGGAGCTTCGGCTTCGGCGTCGGCCAAGCGGCGCCGGACCTCCGCGAATACGCGGGCTCGTGCTTCGGACGGCGCATCGGCCATCTGGATCACCGACGCGACCAAGGTCCAGTCGAATCGATCGACGGGACGGAGGCTCTCGGGCTGAACTTGCGAGAAACGTTCCCGTGCCGTTGCGATGTCGCCCTCGCATGCCGCGTCGATGGCGAGCCACAGCCGGTGCAGAGCCTGGCCCTCGCCGGTCGGCAGCGCGAGAGCGCGGTGCGAAGCCTCGGCTGCTTCCACGTCCCGGCCCAGCGCCCGCAGGGATTCGGCCACATTGACCAGCATCCAAGGCTCGGCGTCTTGGCGGTCGCGCCAGTCGGCGTTCCACTCCACCGCCTCTCGATAGCGGCCGAGTCGCGTCAACGCGTAACCGCCGGCGCCCCACGTCGGCGTGTACTTGCGGAGCCAGAACGCATTTTGCTGAACAAAATTCAACGCCAACGAGTCAGCGCCCTTATCGAGCAAGCCGCGGATGAAATCCCCAGGGGCGGTTCGTCCCCGATCGTCGTGCTTCACCAGTTTCCGCAGACGAGGGACACAGCTGTGATCCAGGCGTAGGCCTTGGAGGTAGGCCCAGCAGGCCAGCACGTTGGTGTGTGCCGAACCCGTATCGACGATGGCTTCCATGACTTCCGCCGCCGGTGATTCCCAGCCAGCCTCGTACATGGACTGAACCGCGATATTGAGTGGCGTGGAGTCCGGCACGCAGGCCAGGCAGATTTCCTGCAGCGCCGCGCGAGCGGTCCGTTCGTCGGATCGCCTGACCGCCAGCTGAACGCGACAAGCGGCGAGCGGTTGCCCGGCCGTGTGGTGCCTGAATCTCGCCAGGATCGCCTCCGCCTCGGCCAACTGGCCGCTGGCGAGATGCAAATCAAACAGCCGGCAGCCGGCGTACTGATAGCGGGGATTCAACTCGAGCGCCCGTTCAAAAGCGCGCATCGCGCCGGTGCGGTTGCCGGCCAGGCGCGCGGTACCCAGGTAGCCGAAACTGATTTCGCTGTGAGGCCGGAGTTGTACCAGGACTTCCGCCGCTTCGAGAGAGGCCGCCGGTTGCCGGGCCTGATCGCACCATTCGGCAAGCTGCGACCAAGCCTCATAGAAATAGGGCTCCGCGTGTACGACCTGGCGCATCCGCTCGATGGCCTCCGGCAAGTCGCCGCGTTGAGCCGCGATCCAGGCCGCGCGAAACCGCAACCAGGCGGGCGGGCGGTCCTGCCAGACGGCAGGCAAGCACGCTGTCAGGGCTTCGTCCCAGCGGCCGGCAGCGGCCAGTGTGACTGCCCGCAGGTCGTGCGCTTCGACGTTGCGGGGCTCGAGTTGGATGGCGCGGTCCAAGGCCGCCAGCCGCTCGGCCTGCTGCCCGGCCTCGTCCAGCAGCCTCGCCAGCCTCAGCCACGAGCGGGCTTCGCTGCCCCGCCGTTCCGTCAATTCGCGTGCCATCTGCAAAGCCCGGTCGGGGCGGCCTTGTTCGCGGGACCACGCTCGCAGACAGTCCCAGGCAGGCTCGAAAGCGGGTGCTTCCCGGACGGCCCGCTGCGCGCCCTCCAGCGCGGCATCGTGCTCGCCACGCTGCCACTGGACCCCGGCCAGACGCAGTCGGCGGATGGCATCCAGCGGATTGCGGCCGAGGTATCGTTCCAGCAGCCGCTGGGAGCCGACATCGTCGCCGCGGCGTTCGTACAAGTCGGAGAGGGCCTGTACCGCGTCGCCCCAGTTGGGGGCGATCTGGCAGGCGGTTTCGAGCGTCTGTTGTTCCCCTTCGCTGTCCCCACGGACACGGCTCAGTTCCGCGCGGGCCAGCCACAACGGCGCGACCAGCGGAAAACGGTCGGTGGCTTGACAGGCCAGTTCCCACGCCTGATCGACGCGGTTCATGTCCAGCTGCTGGCCGATCAACGCCGACCAGGTGCGCCAGAGGTCCGGCCGTGCCCGCCAGGCGTCTTCGAGCAAGGCCAGCACCTCCGCGGCCTCCAACGACAGGCGGGCGTGCGCGCGGAAGGCCAGGAGCCCATCGCCGAAAATGACTTGCCGCACCAACTGATCCTTGATAAACTCCAGCACCTGACGGCGCTCGTCGATCGTTTCGCACAAATCGATCCAACCCGAGATGGCCAGATCGTTATCCACGGAAATGGCGACGACTTGCCGGAAGTCTTGCTTGGCTTCTTCGATACGGTTCTGGCAACCGAGGACGTGGGCTCGCACCAGAAAGTACGACAAGTGCTGCGGCTCCAACTGGCCTGCAAGACCAAGTTCTTGCCAGGCGTCTTCGAACCGGCACTGAACCGACAGGACCAAAGCCAGTTCGCGATGCAAATAGGCGTCATTGGGCTCGACAACCATGGCCTGCCGGATCGCCGCTTCGCGGACCTCAGGCGGTTCTTCGCGGAGCCATTCGACGCGCAGTTCCTGCAAAGGACGGAGATGCGGGAACTGGTTCGCCGCTTGGCCGAGATGCTCCAAAGCCGCCTCCCGCCCCTGAGTCTCGCTCAACAATTGGGCGACGGCCCGATGCGCGTCGATCGCCAGCGGCTGGATTTGCAGTACCTTGTTCCAACACTCCAGGGCCTCGGATAACCGGCTGCCGCACGCGGCCACGTGGGCCGCGGTGCGCAGCCATGCCCCCGGCGGAGCCTTGTCCCGGGCCTCCTGCAGCAACTGCTCGGCACGCGGCAGGTGCTCCAGGCCACAGGCGGCGTGGGTATAGTAGGTCGCCGCGTGGACCGGCCAGCGGCGGATGGCACGCCGCAGCAGCCAGATGGCATCGGCATGCCGCCGGGCGTCGTCGCGCAGTTCCTGCGCGTACTGTTGGGCCGAAGACCGGGTGCGTTTCGTTCTTGGCGCACAACGCCTGGTACGTCGCCAACCGTTCCACGCGACGCGCCAAGTCCCGCAGGCAGGTGAGCCGTACCAACTGCAACGCCTGGTCTTCAGGATTGAGAATGGGAAGTTGCGAGATCCCATCGAACACCCGGAACCGTTTAGAGAGGAGCCTTTGGGGCAAATCCCGATCGCGTGGGATGTGCGGCGTCTTCGGGAATGCCTGCTACTGAATCCTCAGAACGGCACATACAAGCCGGCCAGCGAGATCGGCCACGGGACCCTTCTGGTGGGCCAGACGAGTTTCACGGAGGATCGCGGTGTCGATTTCTCCTTGGCTCGGAGAGCCGTCGTGACTGATGCTGAACTGGAACGCTACGGCCTCTCCCAAGGTGATGTCCTCGTCTCTCGGGTCTTTGCCACCATCAACGGTGTTGGGCAACCCGCGATTGTTCCAGACCTTGAGGAGCCCGCCGTCTACGAATCGAACATGATGCGACTCCGCGTAGACCGAAAGATGATCGCGCCGGAGCTAGTATTCGACTGGCTTCGATGCCCGTCGGCAAGACGGCATATTCGCGCAACTGTAAACTTGTCTAACCAAGCGAGCATCAACCAGACGGGGTTGAAGTCGTTGGCAATCGCCGTACCCCAGCGGGAAGAGCAGAGCCGAATATTGTTTGCGATCGCCGCTCACGAAGATCGCCAGGAGCATGAGCAGGCACTACTCCGAAAGCTCTCCGCAATCAGATCCGGCCTGATGCACGACCTGTTGACCGGCAAGGTCCGAGTGCCTTCGCGGGAGGCAGCGTCATGACTGGCCGACCGGAGGGGGGCAAACCGCTGCCCCACCCGACGCCGATCTATCGATTGATGCACGTCGACACCTTGCCGATCCTGCTGCCACGCCGCCCCCGCCGAGCTTGCTCGGTGGAACGCTGATTTTGCACCATACGTATAAACCGCGAGTTTTCGGGCTCCCCGCCGAGCTTGCTCGGTGGAAGCCATGATTGGTGGGCGAGCGAGTGCAGGCCGAATCATTCGCTCCACCGAGCAAGCTCGGCGGGGGCGGGATCCTCCGCATGGTCCGCCCGTTAGTGCAGAATCGCCGTCCCACCGAGCAAGCTCGGCGGAGACGAATGCGCAACACAATAAACTCTGCCCTACGCCAGCCCTCGCCACGCTTCCCTTCCGCCCCCGCCGAGCTCGCTCGGTGGAGCGCATGATTCTGCACTACGCCCGCGGGATCACGCCCAAATCGTATTCGCTAAACGTGCCCACGTAATAGCTGAACCGGAACACCGGCTTCATCCCACAGGCATACGCCAAGTTGTTCATGTAGCCCAGCACGATCTGCTCCGGCGATTGCTCCAACGGGCACCCCAACGCTAGGTGAATGTGATCGGGAACAATCGCCGCTCGCGATAACAAGTACCCTTTGGAGTCGCTGGCTTTGAGGATCATGTCGTGCAGGCCAGCGAGCACTTCGTCACGTATTTCCATGTACCGCTCGTCGTTGACGACGACGATGTGCAGGTTGTACCAGTACTCTGCGTGCGAGGTGCGTTGGGGCTGCGATAGGTCAACCTCCGGCCGGAAGATCTGATACTGCTCCAAGCGCTGCTGGACCCGCGGGTCAGCCATCGGGTGGTGACTCAGTTGTGTGGCCAAGTACTGCTCCAGTTTATCCCGTCGCGTCGAACCGACACTGCGGAGGGAATAGTTGCGGCGGAACGGTTTCGACATCGTGCCGTGGAGCAAGTGCTGCAGCCGCCCTTTCACACGCTGAACGATCAGGAGCGGCGGCACCGCAGGACGCGTGCTGATCAGGAATTGGCTGACGTTCGGCTCTCGGAATTGATGCTGCAGGATGCGGATGTGGTCAGGTTCGTTCAGCCGTTTGAGTTCCTCCAGCCAAGAGAAGTCCGGCGGACGGGCTCGCCAGAAGATGCTGTAGGACCAGTCGAGCTGATACGCCGGATCCATGCAGTTATGGGGTGTGTAGATGGGTGCGGGCATGGGGGTAGTGTACAATC
>CAZXYZ010000005.1:60840-180759 GCA_964645045.1 uncultured Pirellulaceae bacterium
ACGGGCTCCACCGAGCAAGCTCGGCGGGGACCGCGGGCGTGCGGCGCGGGGGCGAGTCGCTCGTAGTGCAGAATCACGGGCTCCACCGAGCAAGCTCGGCGGGGACCGCGGGCGTGCGGCGCGGGGGCGATCCTGACGGCCGGGATGCTTCGCCCCGCACATATGCTGGACATCCTGCGGAACTTCATCCTGTTCATGGAGGACGACGAGGGCCGGGAGATCAAGATCGTCTCTGGATACCAGCAATTCCGCGCGGTTCACAAGGCCGTGCGAGATCTTCAGGAGAATCGCAGCCGGCAGAACGGCGCGGTCGAGGACGAACGGGGCGGGATCATCTGGCACACGCAAGGTTCGGGGAAGAGTGTGACGATGGTGTTCCTGGTCCGCAAGATGCGAACAGTCCCCCAGCTGCGTGCATTCAAGGTGGTGGTGGTCACCGACCGGACGCAGTTGGAGGGCCAACTGCAGGAGACGGCGGCCCTGACCGGCGAGACCATCCGCCCCAACAAGTTCGACCGCCGGAAGGGCGAGTCCGCGAGTGATCGCGTGAAACGCATTCTGGCGGAGGAAGGCCCGGACCTGGTCTTCTGCATGATTCAGAAGAATCAGGACTTCGACGCCGATTCCGAGGTTTTGGAATACGAAATCGCGCTGCCGCCCCCGCGAAAGAAGCGGACCGCGGAGACGGAGCAGATGGTAGCTTTGGAGCCGGCAGACCCGAAAGCCTCTTGGGACAAAGAAGGATCGCTCGAAACCGATCACGCCGACCCCGCCGCGGGTGACGCCCCGTCAGGTCGCGGTCAGGTCCTAAGGCTCCGGCAGACGATTCGCAACTACGACCAATACCCCGTCCTGAACGAGTCCGACAGGATCCTGTTGCTGATTGACGAATGCCACCGGACACAGGCCAAGACGCTGCACGCCAACCTGATGAAGGCCCTGCCCAATGCTGCCAAGATTGGGTTCACCACGCCGCCCTTCACTCAAACACAATTTCTCCGAACACGCTTCGGTCGTCCAGGCTGGTGTTGTTGAGGGTGCAGGACCAGATCGAACGGTCGATCTTTCCGCGCGGCAGGAGGTGGGAGCGGGCGAAGTTGCCTCGCCACAGGGTCCCCGCGGTGGGAGCGTCGGTGCCAAGGGTCTTGAAGGGGATCGTAATCAAGGCGCGCCAGCAATGCGTTTGGGCGTCGACACGTGACTCGCTGTGCCAGTCGCCGTTCCAGATAGGGTCGTCTTGGCCGTGACGCGGGTCCATCGCGTCGGTGATGAAGCCGGCGACGGCGTCGTATTTCGAGGCGGCGTTCGCGCCGGCCGTGAAGCGGTAAAAGACCTCGCGTCCGGGTTGCGGAGCGAGGTAGATGTCGAGGGCTTCCTGGTTGGTGAGCGGCCGGTCGCGATCGATGGCGGCGAAGTCGGTGGGGCCGTCGGGTTCGAGTTCGCATTCGGCGCGGAGGTAGAGATTCGTCTTGTCGTACAGCAGCCGCAACGTGGTCTGGCGCGGCAGGGTGTTCAGCGGCGGCAGCAGCGTGAGCGGGTGTGCGGTGGCTTGCTGCCACTGCGGAGCATCGAGCGTGACCGGCGCCGCGGCTTGAGCGACCGTAAGACGCTTCTTGCCTGGCGGGGGAGCGGCGCGCATGGTTTTCGTGTTCCAGTTGAAGCACGTATTCGCATACGGCTCCTGGTATCCGTCGTAGGCTAGGCGGAGGTGATTGGCATCGTGCCCGGCGAAAGGAAACGGCACGTGCGACCAGCCGCTAACGGGCTGGGGATTGCCACGGTCGCCGTACAGGGTTCCGATGAAGGTGTTGCGGGCGTCGAGGGCATCGAGCAAGCGGTCGCGCGAACCGGCATCGGGCAACACTTGCCAGGCGTGATACAGATGCACCACGCGGGCCAAGTGGCGCAAGTACTCGAACTCGGTACGCACGAGCGCCAGTCGCGTCTTGACTTTGGCGGTGCCCGCGAGCCGCTCGGCCTGCGCGAGTTCGGCATCGAGCGCGGCGAGCAGGCTGGGCGTGTAGAGGAAGGCGAGGAGCTGGAAGGGATCGCTCACGGTCTTGCGCGGACGGCCTTCGAGGGGCTGGTAGGTCCACACGTCGCAACGCGTGCCGATATGGTCGGAGTAAAGCGCGATGGCGTGATACAGCTGGTCGTAGAACGAGCGCATGTTGAACGCGGATCTGCCGAACGCGGCTTCGCAGAATTCGGGCATCAAATCCTTGGCCGCGTTCCGCTCGGGATCATCGAACATACGGCCCATGACGTAATAGACGGGCCCTTCCAGCCCGAACAGCTGCCCGGGACCGTCGCGATAGATCGCCTGCACCTGGTTGACCGCCAGCCGCCTGACCTGGGCCTCGACGAACCCCGGCGTGCGCATCGGCGTGTAACGTGTACCCAGGTTGGGGCACCAGTTGTAGATGTAACCGGTGAAACCGCGCGGCACTTCGCAGCCGCGCCAGGGGGCGATATCCGCCTCGTTCGTGCCCGTGAGCATGATGCAGGTGTTGGCCGGGAACTTGGAGAACGTCTTCGGCGGCGCGGCGGTCAGGATATAGGACATGATCGTCACCTGCCGGCCCGGATGCGACTGCTGCAGACGCTCGGCAACCTGGCGATGAAAGATCCAGATCTTCTCACTCCAGTCCTGACCGGTCTCGAACAGCTTCGCGCAGCCGTCGCACTGGCACTCGCGGAAACCGTCCGGCTGGCCGAGATCGACCGACGCATAGCCGCGGTCCAGCCAGGATGCGAGGTCGCGGTAGATCAGATCCTGGACGTCCGGATTCGACAGGCAATACTGCGCCTTGCCGCCCTCGGGTTTCAGCCGTGCGCCGCTGATCAGGGCAAAGTACTCCGGATGCGCGTCGAAGTGCTTTTCCGGCGGAACGGCCCGCTCCCAGGTGTGGCCGCCGAAGACTTCATCGACGCGCGGGAACCGGTTGTGCGCCAGATCGTAGAAGCTGCCGCCCGCGGGATGCGACGTGTTGACCCGCAGCACCGGCGTCTTCTGCACATTCAAGTCCGTCGGAACGGCCATCGTCTTCATCGGCAGGAACTCGATGGCCGGCGAAGCCAGCAGATCGATCTTCGCCGCCGCGCTCACGGGATTGTACGGGGCAATGTCGGGATACAGGAATCGCACGCCGGCGTACTGCCGCAAGAAGTCCACGACAGCCTTCGCGGTGCCGACACGGTCCCAATTCGGGCGCCGCTTGTTCTCCGTTTCTCCGCGAGCCGGATGATCATGCCCTGCGATGATCACGTCCCGGCCAACGACCCGGTGCAAATAGCTCCAATCCCGGAGCTTCGCCGGATCCACGCCCTGCTGCTGGGCGAACCGCGTGTTGCCGAGAAACAGGGCCGGCTTCGCGGCATCGCGTTGGCCTTCGGAGACGATCGCCACATCGGCGCCATTCGCCTTGAACGCGGTCTGCACGAGCCGCGCCGTTTGACTCAAACATTCCGTCAACGCCTCGGACGGCAATTGGTCCGGCAGCATGATCTGGTAATCCGATTGGCCATCGCTCAGCAACACGAGGTCGGCGGCCGAGGCAGGCGATGCGAAAAGGTAGAGGACCAGAAGATGTTTCAGGGGCATGAGTGAGGACCTTTACGGCTTGACGACTTCGAAGGAGATGGCCGGCAGCGGCCCCATGAACGAACGGTTCGGATTTCGAATTGTCGAGCAACTCGCAACATGCATGTGCTCACGAAAGAAGCTCATGGGTTGCGAGGAATTCACTCCAGAATCGCCCGGGCAACTTCGCCGCGCAGCTGGGCCTCGCCCGGCTCCTTCTCGAACACGCCGTAGAACATCGAGCAGCAGTCGATCCATAGCGTCAGGCGATGGAAATCCTCGTCGGACAGCTTCACGTCGTAGTGGCCCTTGTCCAGCAGCGCGACCAGCTTCGAGGCCCGCGCGCCGAACTGCCCGGACCGCGTGCGGTAGCTGTCGCCGTAGCTGGTAAAGCCGTAGTTGACCAGCGTGTTGTACGACGCATAGAACTTGTTCGCGACCGGCTCGGCCGCCAGGTTGCACGCCTTCTTCTCGACATGGCATTGCATGCAATTGCGGTCGAGCACGGGCTGGACCAGACGCGGATAGCTGAACGGATTCGAGCCGTCCACGTCGGGCGCTGGCTGCGACGGGGCGCGGCGCATCGCCAGCGGCAATCCGGCGGGCATCTTGATCGCTTGCGACTTGGATTCGTGACAGCCCTGGCAGACCAGCTGCTCGCCGTGCCTGGCGTGGGTTCCCGAACGCATCGAGGTGATCGCCATGCCGCGTTCGTCGAGCGCCTGGAAGAACAGTTCACGGTACGCCGGCACCTTGAAGTGCGCGCTGCCGTCGGCTTCGACCGGCACGGTGCCGAGCACCCAGCGGGCGGGCACGATCGAGTCCCCGGCCTCGGCGATGCGCTTGCCCGTTTCGTGCGGACGCAGGCCGCCGCTGGGCACGGCGCACGGCAGCAGTTGCAGGATCCGCAGCGCCTCGATCTTTGTGCCCTCCGGCCAGCCCTTCTGGTGGTCGTAGACGTTGACGACCGCCATCGTGGCTTCGCCCTGGTCGCCAATACTGATCGCCTTGCGCTGCTGGACTTCCGCCAGCTTCGTGGCGGGCACGGCCGGCAGCGGCTGGGACCGCAACGGGATCGGGTTCATACAGCTGATGTCCGGGTCGCGGTACAGCAGTTCCTTGTTGCCAAACGCGTCCACCAGATACAGGCCGTAGTTTTCGCCGGGCCGCCGGAGCGGCGCGCCGCTCATGGCCGCGTCGTAAACGCACAGGTGATATTTCTCGCTGAGCGGCCACGGCGTGCTGTACGCCTGCCGGCCACCCTGGCTTTCCGGGAACCCCACTTCGGGCGTCAAACGCCGCACCGGTCCCATCCCGTCGTCGTCCGCGACCTGCGGATTGATGATAATCAGCGAGCCGTAAGCCTGGCCGTGATGCGGCGCGGCCAGACCCACGTATTTCGCCGAGCCGGGAATCGGCCGCACGTACAGTTCCATATCGGGACGCGCCTGGCGCGGGGCGTAGTTGCCGTGCAGGGGGCGCGGGTCGCGGCCGTCCAGGGTGGTGATCCAGGGCATGTGCGCGATGCAGCCGTGACGGTCCACGTAATCCCAGCGCGTCCAGACGATCCGGCCGTCGTGCGAGACGCTGGGATGCCACTCGTTGCTGTCGTGGAAGCTGAGGCAGTTGATGCCGCTGCCGTCGGGGTTCATATCGTACAGGTTGTACAGCGGGCAGGCGCGGCCGCAGCGCAGGTAGCCGCCGCGGCGCTCGCTGATGAACGCCAGCCGGCCGTTGGGCAGCCAGCACGGATCGAAGTCGTTCCACGTGCCGTCGGTCAGCTGCTGCAAGTCCGTGCCGTCTACGTTGACCGTGAACACGTGGTAGCAGCGCCCTGCGTCCCAGTGGCCGCGCGTTGGGTCCTCGTGGAAAATCTGTTCCTTACCGCCCTGACGCTCGACGTAGGCGAATGCGATCTTCCGGCCGTCGGGCGAAAGCGCGGGCGCGAGGAACGAGCCGCCCTCGGCGTCTTCGCCGCTGATGGCCTGCTGGCCGTCGTAGCGCAGGCTGGGCCGCTGCCCGCTGCCGCCGCTGAGTCTCTGGCCCTGGAGCCGGCCGCTCTCGCAGACCGAGTTGGCCAGCACGTCGCGGACTTGCGGGTCCGGCCCAAACGCGTCTTGCAGCACATACAGACCGCCGCCGGGGTTCTGGACGATGCCGTAAAACTGGTCGCACATGTGATGGTAGAAGGCGCGATGCCGTTTGATGAACACCAGGTCCTGGAAATCCAGCAGCGGGTTGGCAAACGCAATCTGGCGGCGGAGCCGGCAGATGTCGTGGTGCAGGGCGCGCCGCGCGTTGGTCTCGGTGACGGCCGTGTCGGCGACGGCCTGCTGGAGTATTCCCAAGGGAGCGTCAAAGACGGCAAGGTTGGCCCCAGCCAATTGTTTCAGGTCGGCCAGCAGCGCCGCCGTCCGCCGCAGCACGATGTCGGCCGGATCGCGGTCGGTTTCGAGCACCAGCGACGCGCTGTGGAATGTCTGCTTGGCGATTTCCTCGGCGGTCGAACGTTCCGTGGGTACGTAGGTGGTGCCATTCCAAACGCGTTCGCCGGTGGCTTTGTTGAGGACCGCCCGCTGCTGGAGGTCATATTGCAGCGCCGCGAACTGATGATCGAGTTCCCCGGCCTGGACGGCGCGGGCCCGCAGTTGGTCCCACCGCGCGTCCTCGACCGGCGTTTTCGCGGCTACGAGATCCGCAAGGCCCCGGTCCAAGCTCGCTTTCACCTCCGCGTTTTCCACCGTCCGGAGCATCGCCGCGCAATCCCGGGCACGGCAGGCGCGAGCGTACAGGTCGAGCCAGCGGGCGTCGCCGGCGCCCGTCTTGGCCGCGACCAGGGCATCGAGTTCGGCGCGCAGCGGCGAATCGGCTGCAGCTTCCCGCAACGCCATGCCGACGATCTCCTGTTCGAGCGCACCGGTCTCGCGCGGGCCGAACCAGGCCGCCAGACCATCGGCACCGGCGTCCGTGCGCAGCCAGCCAGCCTGCAGCGGAAAGTCGCGTGCCAAGCCCGTCCAAGACGCCGGGAGCGGCACGGGCGTCGAGAGCACCTTGAAACGCACGAGGCCGCCCAGGCGATCCTTGTCCTCGCCGACCAGCGCCTCGAACCGCTCATACTTGCCATCTAAAGCGAAGGTCAGTTCGCTATTGGCGTGGACCCAAAAGCCAAACTCGAACTGCCGTTCGCCGACGATCAGCGGGTGGTCATTCCAGTTCTTGTTCACGAGCAACTGGCCCCAGCCCACGTCGACGCTGGTCGGCTTGAGGTCGGTCAGCCGGGTGACGGTGCCGTCCTTGGCGAACAGTTTCGGCTCGCCCCAGATGTTGCAGTTGGCGGGGCCTCGTTCGCAGATCGCGACCAGCCGCAGTTCCTTCAGGCCCGAGACCTCGACGACAACCTGCTTGGCGGGACCATTTCCGTCGAGCGGCCCGCTGTCGAACGGCTTGAACAGCGAATCGCTCGCGGCGGCCTGCGCCGCCTCCGGGGACTGCAGGTAAGCCGCCCGCGCGGCCGTCATTGTCTCGGCCCAGGATGACTTCTTCCCATCGTCCGCCGCATCGGACCCGACAGGAACGATCAGGATCAGGACAATCGTGGCGATCAGCTGTAGGTGTCTCATGGATTCCTCCGGTGGGACTGCAAGGTCAGGGGACGGTGGGGGATCTTGGTGTGTGGCCAGGAATCCCGGCAACCTCTGCGCAGCCGCATTCGCCAGAATGCGGGCTTTCCCAGCGTTCCCGCATTCTGGCGAATGCGGCTACCTGCCAGAAACCACGGTCACACAAGCGTTTTGTTGAGCCTTTGTATTGTGAGCGCAGGGCACCATAATGTAAATCTCCCCGGCAGGCAATCTGATTCTGACGAAACCTGGCCGCACCTCGACCCTACCTGGGTGAGTCGTACAAAGATCTGGAAACGTATGCGCCGGTAATGACGCGGAGTGGCCGTCACAAAAATGTCATCGCTGCAGATAAATAGGGGGGGTTCGCATCTTTTCTGCCGCAATTTTGTTTTGAGAACCGTTGCAGGCTGGGGGTGCGGGTGTTAATCTGACCGTGCGATAGTTCTTCGCGTTTCCGTAGTTTGCCATTCCGGCATGGGTTGCGTACTGGATGGAAAGTCCAAGCGTTCAGCGGTTCTCAAGGAACTTTCTGTTCTAATCTCCACCGTTCTGAGAGGGTACTTGTATGCGAGTTCAGCGGCGAATCGGTTTTACACTTGTCGAATTGTTGGTGGTGATTGGGACCGGCACGAGAATCGCCCGCGGTTTCGGTACACGGCAGGCCAGCAGTCCGACGCTGAGCACTTCGGCGTCTCCTTCCCCCTCTCCTTCGAAAGGAGAACTAGCGCAGTGGTGATCGCCATCATCGGAATCCTGGTCGCTTTGCTGCTTCCGGCCATTCAAGCGGCGCGGGAAGCGGCCCGTCGGTCGCAGTGCGGGAACAATATGAAGCAACTCGGGATCGCGTTGCAGAATTACCACGACACGTACAAAAAATTTCCGATCGGTGCCCGCCGGGGAACCGTGGGCGGTTGGGGTACTTCCTTTTACGTGGGGCTGCTGCCCTACATGGAGCAGCGGGATCTGTTCGATAATTGGCCGTTTGGAAGTACGGATGGCTATGCGGCCGGCAATTCGGGTCTGCGCGGCGGACCGCCGCAGTTCGTCACCAATGGGCCCTACACCAACGTGCTGCAAGCAAAACTGCCGACGATCCGCTGCCCCTCCAGCCCCTTGCCGGAATTCAACACCGGCAACAACGAGGTCTACATGGCATCCTACGCCGGGATCATGGGAGCGGTGGAGAATCAGGGCGTTTTTGTCGAGGCCCGACAGCGTCAATGCTGCACCTGCTGTGGAGGCTTGAACCCCAACGGATTTGTCTCCGGCGGCGGCATGCTCTTGCTCAACGCCTCGACCGAAATGCGTGACTGCACGGACGGCACCTCGAACTGTATGATCCTGGGAGAAAGCTCCGGCTGGATGTACGAAGGTGTCGCGCAGCGGCACGGCGACCCGAGCTGGCCCCACGGCTGGCCGATGGGAACCGGAGACGCTTCTCAAATTACCGGTGGCGGCAGCAACGCCGATATCCGGCCGTTCAACCTCACGGCGATCCGCTATCCGATTGGAACCCGCAATTACCTGCTGAACGGAGTCTACGACAACCACGGGTCCAACAACCCGCTGCTGTCGGAACATCCCGGCGGCACGATGGTCGGGCTGGTCGATTCGAGCACCCGGTTCATGAGCAATGATACCGACCTGCTCATGCTCAAATTCCTGGCCACTCGTGATGACGGAAATCCCCTCAGCCAGTTCTGAGTGATTTTCGGCTTGGTGAATCTGGTAGAGCATTTCTTTTTTCTTGGGAATGAACGGAAACACGGCAATGACACGACGACAAGGAGAACAGAGCTTCGTTTGGCTTTCTACTGTTCTGGTGGCCGCAGCATTGACGGCCTTCACCGGGTGCGGGCCTGGCAGCGGGCCGACGGGCACCGTGACAGGCAAGGTCACGCTGGACGGAGAGCCCGTGCCGCAGGGATGTGCGGTGACTTTTGTGTCGTCGGCGGGATTTACGGCCTCCGCCAAAGTCGGCGCGGGCGGATCGTACACGCTGCTGAATGTGGACAAGCCGGCGATCCCCGTGGCCAGCTACAAGGTCGCCGTGGCCCAGCCCGCCGCGGAGGTATCGGGCGCCGATTACGAGAAATACATGTCACCGGATGGGGGAGGCGGAGCCAAGACCGCGCCGGAGACGATTCCCGCCAAGTACCAAAGCACCGAAACGAGCGGGCTGTCGTTCGACGTCAAGGAGGGGCCGAACACTATCAACATTGAGTTGAAAAAGTAAGGAGAGACGCTGGATCCCAGGCTCCGACGTACAGAATTCAATTTTCGCGGGCACTGGCTTAGACCCTGGGAAAAAGCCGTTATCCGCGAAAATTGAATTCTGTACGTCGGAGCCCTGATCGCGCCCCACAAGCGTGGACTTCCCAACGGGTTCATGATTTCTCCGACGCAACGCTCCCGATGGTTGTCCCCGGCCCGTGGCGGCGCCGTTTGCGCGGTTGTCGTCCTGTGCGTGGCAACGCTCGCGTGGCGCGGCGAGTGGTGGCCATCCGGGATCAGCGGTACGTCTGCCAACGGGGAGCCTTCGGGACGTCATACCGAACCTGCGCCACAAACGCCCTCAACCAATTCCGGCGCCGCGCGTCATGCCCCGACCCACAACGCCCTCGGTCCCTTGCTTCAAGGCGTACTCCGGATGTCGGACCAGTTGGTGGAACGGGTTCCGGGCGATGTGCGCGCCTTGGACGTGGCCGCCAAGCTCCGCTACCGGCTCGGCGATACGCAACAAGCCGCGAGGATTTGGGAGCAGTGTCTCGCGCTGGATCCGAACTATACCGAAGCGCGCGTGTCGATTGGCAAGGTCCGCTTCGAGGCCGGCGATTTTTCCCGGGCCGAAGCGGTGCTCCGGCCGGCCGTGGCTCAAACGCCCGGCCACGCGGAGGCTGCATTTGTCTTGGGCAGTTCGCTGTTCAACCAGGGAAAAATTGCCGAGACCGTCCAGGTCTTGGAGAACAACCGGGCCGCGGCGCCCGCCACCGTCGCCAACGAGGTGCTGCTGGGCCAGGCGTATCTGCGCCTGCGCCAGCACGACCGGGCCAAGGCGTGCTTCTTGACCGCCGTCCAACGCGCGCCAGAATACCCCAATGCCTACTTCGGCTTGGCCGCCGCTTGCGAAGGACTGGGGCAAGCCGACGAAACGGCCCAGCACCGGCGGAAATTCCGCGAACTCCAAGCCGCGCAGTTGCGGCAATCCATCGAGCAAACCGGCCGCTACGATGACGTGAATTCCACGCGTCGAGACATGGCCGATTGCTACCTTGCGGCCAGCCGATTGTATCTCGAATGCGGTGACGAAGCCGCGGCGGAGCAGCACGCGAAACAAGTCCTGGAACTGGCGCCGGACAACGAACAGGGCCGTGCGGAATTGGCGGGCTTGTATGCCAGAACCGGCCGGCTGCAGGAGGCGGTCGACGTGCTGCTGCCGCTGAAAAAGACGCGGGCCGGAGACGCCGGCTTCTGGCAACGGCTCGCTCAGGTGTATGCCCAGTTGCAGGCGTTTGAGGAAGCCGACGAGGCGTTGCGCCGGATCGTGGAATTGGCGCCCGGCCAGGCATTGGGATATGCGGGCCGGGCACAGCTGCGATTGCAGGCGAACCGGGATCCGGCCGAAGCCGCCGGATTTGCGCGGCAGGCCGTCGAGCGGGCGCCGACGGCCGCGAACTATTTCCTGTGGAGCGTCACCTGCCAACGGTCCGGCGACCTGACGCAGGCCAAGACCGCGGTTGAAAAGGCGCTCGAATTAGAACCCGGCAACGCCCAGTACCAGCAACTGTACCTGTCGCTGGGGACGAAACACTGAATGGGCGTTCAGACAGATATGCGCAACTTCAAAATTCACTTCACCCGTCCGGCAATCGCCTGGGCGATCAGCTGCCTCGCGGTGGCGAGCCTGACGCTGGCGGTCGTCCTGATGCGTCCGCCGGGGCCCGTCGGCATCACGCTGCACGACGTGACGCCGCAGACCCAGATCCCATTCCAGCACACCGACGGCGGCTGCGGACGCTACTACATCATGGAGACCGTGTCGGCCGGTTTGGCGTTGTTCGATTACGACGGCGACGGGCTGATCGACATCTACTTTTTGAACGGCGCGCCGCTGCCGGGATGCACCGCCGAAACCACGCCCCGCAATGCGCTGTATCGAAACCTGGGCCAGTGGCGGTTCGCGGACGTGACGGAGTCGGCCGGGGTGGGCGATGCGGGTTACGCGCTGGGTGTCGTCGCCGGAGATTACGACAATGATGGCGACGTGGATCTGTTCGTGGACAATTACGGGCCCGATGTCCTGTACCGGAATCACGGCGACGGCACTTTCGAGAATGTGGCCGCACCGGCCGGCGTCCTTGGCGGCGGCTCCGTGGGAGCCGGGGCGGGATTTCTGGATGCCGACCGCGACGGCGACCTGGATTTGTTCGTGGCGAACTATCTGGAGTTCTCGGAGGACCGGCACCTTGCGCCGACGACGCGCGGCGTGCCGGTCTACGTCAGCCCGCAACATTATCCCCCGGGCCGCAATCAGTTGTACCGCAACAACGGCGACGGCACGTTCACGGATATCAGCCAGGCGGCAGGAATCGGCCGGGACGCGAATTGGGGCATGGGCATGGTATGCGCCGATTACGACAACGACGGCGACACCGACGTCTTTGTCGCCAATGATGTGGCCGACAACTTCCTGTACCAGAACGACGGGCAGGGCAATTTCCAGGAGGCCGCCTTGGCCGCCGGGGTCGCCTATGACATGTACGGCAGCCCGCAGGGCAGCATGGGCGTGGAATGCGGAGACTACGACAACGACGGCTGGCTGGACTTCTACCAAACATCGTACCAACTGCAGCACGCCGTCCTGTACCGGAATCTCGGCGGCGGGAGCTTTGAAGACGTGTCGTTTACCAGCGGCGCCGGGGCGGGCACGTTCGCTCAAGTGACGTGGGGCTCCGGCCTGGCCGACTTCGACAACGACGGCGACCGCGACCTGTACGTCGCTTGCGGGCACCTGCAGGTCCGGGTCGACGAGTACGACACGAGCACGACGTACCGTCCGCGTAATCTGTTGCTGATGAATACCGGCGATGGAAAATTCGCCGACGTGTCGGCGCAAGCCGGCGACGGACTGAACGCCGCGTTCAGCAGCCGCGGCGCCGCATTTGACGATTTGGACAACGACGGCCGGGTGGACGTGGTCGTGCTCAATTCCCGCTCCATGCCGACCGTTCTGCAGAACGTCACGGGCCCGAAGAATCGCTGGATCGAGGTCGCTCTCCGCGGCGTGACGGCCAATCGAGACGGTGTCGGAGCCCACGTCACCGTGACCGCGGGGGCGACCGTTCAAACCGCGGAGGTCCACGCCGGCCGCAGTTACCAAAGCCATTTCGGGACTTGCTTGCACTTTGGCTTAGGGGCCCACGACCGCGCCGACCGGATCGAGATTCGCTGGCTGGGCGGCGGACGGGAAACGATCGAAAACGTTGCCGCCGGTCGGCGGTTGGCAGTGGTCGAAGGCCGGCAGGGGCAAGTCCCAAAGCCGGAGACGAAGAATCAGACGCGGTGAAAAGACGGAGCGCCGGGTTTTGGAGTGCGGCGCCTTGTCGCCGCTTTGGGCAGAAATTGGCAGCAGGGCAACAGGTTGAGTTCTTGTCGAATTAGGCGGATCCCGCAAAATCACGCTCAACGCGGTTCCGGGCTCGGTTCCAAAGCGGTGACAAGGCACCGCACTCCAAATCGGCTGCACTCCAAATAGGCTCTTGCGGCTGCCGGTCTGCGCGGCGACAATACCGAAACAAGTTCGCCCGTTTCGGCCCGGCGGTGGGCCGGCACGGACCCGAGCCAGGCATGCCGAACCATCCGCTTAACCCGTTCTTTCACCGGAGATCTCGCTGTGAACCATTTGCTCCGCTCCCTCGGTAACGTCGCATCCAAAAATCCACGCCCCCTTTGCGGCCAACGCGGACACCGCTGGGCGCGCGTCCTCTGCTCCGCCGCCATCCTCTTGGTGGTTGGCACCGGTCCCGCTGGGGCCGAGGTTTGGAAGGACAGCAGTGGGCAATTCCAGGTGGAAGCCGAGTTCCTCGGAATCCGGGGCGCGGACCTCTACTTGAAGAAGCCCAATGGCATGACCATCAAGGTGCCTTTAACGCGGCTGAACGCCGAAAGCCAGGCATTGGCTCGCCAGCTGGCCATGCCCGCGGCGCCGGTCGCCCCGGCCGCAGCCGATACGCCCGACGCGGCGGCCCGAGCCCTGCAGGCCAACCTGGAGGCGGGTAACCTGCGGGCCGTGTGGGAGGCCCTGCCGCCCAGCTATCAGAGCGACGTCAACGACGTGATCCATACGTTTGCCGCGAACATGGACGCCGATGTTTGGCGGGCGGGTGCGGGCCTGGTCCAGAAAGTGATCCGTGTGCTGAAGGAAAAGAAGGAATTTCTGCTCAAGCAACCGGCGCTGGTTCAATCGCCCGTCGATGCCACGACGATGACCGAGAACTGGGACCCACTGGTCGGCGTGCTCGAAACCATCGCCGCCAGCGACCTCGCTGATCTGGAGAAACTGAAAACCTTGGATGTGGGCGTCTTTTTGGACGGCACGGGCAAGAAGATCGCGGAGCAACTGGCCGCTTTGGCCAAGGCGGCGGACGACAAGAAACTCTCTCTCACGGAGTTTCCGGGGGTCCCAGTCGACGCGATGCCGCTGGCCGGAATCGGTAGCGCCAAGTTTTCGACCGTCAAGATCGAAGGCGACGCCGCCACGTTGCGGATCGAAAGCGCGGACAAGACCGAGGACCAGGAAGTCGTGCGCGTGGACGGCAAGTGGCTGCCCAAAGCGATGGTCGATCAGTGGTCCGGGCAGATGCAGGCGGCCAAGACGGCGCTGACGACACAGATGCCGGAGGCTCTGAAAAAGAACAAGATGCAGATCGTGCTGCCCATGCAGATGATCCTCGGTGTCGCGGACCAGTTGCTGGCGACCAAGACGCAGGAGGAATTCGATCAGGTGATCCAGCAAATCATGCAGACGTTTGCGCCGCAAGGACCAGGGGCCCCCCAAGGGCCAGGGGCGCCGCCCGCGGGCGGCGCAGCGCCGGCGGCGGATCCGTTCGGGCAGTGAATCGCCCTCCCGGGGCCGCTTGGAGGTTGGAGTTCACGCTTCAGCGTGTTCTGTGGCGGGTATCGCCCGCTTGGCACGCTAAAGCGTGAACTCCAACAAGGCCCGACGCTACGGTTGCCTCAGAAAACCGCACCTTGACAAGGGCAGGGCTCATAGGTCCTCCCATTGGGTTTAATCCGCCGAGGCGAGACTGCATGTCACCGTATACGGAAGAACCGTCCGAGTTAGCCGGCTACGCCGCCATCGTGACCCTGCCGATCCAGTGGGGCGATCAAGACGCTTTCGGGCACGTCAACAACGCGGTTCCGCTGCGCTGGTTCGAGACCTCCCGGATTCGGCTGCTGGAAGAAAATGGCTTGGGACACCTGATGACCTCCGAGCACCTGGCGCCGTTGGTTGCTTCGATCACGTGTCATTACCGGCGGCAGCTGACGTATCCCGATACGGTGTGCGTGGGCACGCACGTCGCCGAGTTAGGCCGCAGCCGTATGACGCTGGCGCATGCCGTCTATAGCCGGGCGCAACAGCGGATCGTGGCCGACGGGGAAACGGTCGTCGTGTTCTTCGACCGCGTCGCGCAGCGGCCGACACGGATTCCGGCCGAAGTGCGAAATGCGCTGGGACCAGCCGAAGACGTTTCGTGTCCCGGCCGGGGTAACTTGGATTAGTCACGGCCTGTTAGTTGGGCAGCGCCACTTTCGCGATTCCGGCGAGTTGCAAATCTCTGGATAGATGCAAGTTAGGCCACCGCCGAGCTTGTCTCGGGGGAGCCTGTGATTCTGCACCAAGTGCGCCGAATCCAAGACCCATCCTCTTCCTTCTCTGCCGCCGCCCCCGCCGCGAAGCGGCGGGGGCGGCGGCAGGGAAGGAGAAAGTTTTCTCCGGCCGGTCGTAGTGCATAATCATCGCTCCGCCGACGCAAGGTCGGTGGTGGCGGAAGTGCTTATGATTTCGCGTGTTACATCGCTCCCGCCCCACAAAGTGGCGCTGTCCAATTAGTAAAGATCGGCGAATCAATTACTGTCGCATTGTCGCCCTTCGCTCCGCGAAAGAGCGTTCTTTCGCGGAACGAAAGACGACACTTGTTTCTTCGCCAGCCCTAACCCGAATCGCAAGTTTTGAAGTTGCGCATGGTTCCTTACCGCGAAGCGGTTTCATCCCATAGTGACAACTTCAACGCTCTCGCCTGCGCCGCCCTAAAAGCTGCCGGCGGTGACTTCGGCGTTGTAGTTGTCGAATTCCTGCAGCCGCTCGGGCGCCAGATTTTGGAAGCGGGTAAACTTCTTTTCCCACCGCAACTCGACTTCGCCCACCGGCCCGTTGCGCTGCTTGGAGATGATGATCTCGGCGGTCCCTTCGTGCTCTTTCTGCTCCTCGCCGCGCAAGTAGTACTCTTCGCGGTGGACGAACATGACCACATCGGCATCCTGCTCGATGGCGCCCGATTCGCGCAGGTGGCTGAGCCGCGGACGATGGTCCCGGGTATCTTCCGCCTGACGGTTCAGCTGGGCCAGGCACAGCACGGGCACCTTCATCTCGCGGGCCAGCCCTTTCAGTCGCCGGGCGATCCGCGCCACCTGCTCCTGGCGGGAATCATCCGGGTTGTCCGGCTCGATCAGCTGCAGGTAATCGATGGCGATCAGGGCGAGGCCGCTCTCGCGGCGTTTGATGCGCCGCGCGGCGGCGGCAATCTCGCTGACGGTCCGCGAAGGCGAATCGTCCACAAACAGCGGCGCCAGACTGATCTCGCCCGCCTTCTCGACCAGCCGCAGTTTGTCCGTGTTCGCCAGCGTCCCGTTGCGGAGGCGATGGCCGTCGACCTGGGCCGCCGAACACAGCAGCCGGTCGGCCAACTCGACCGAGGACATTTCCAGGCTTACAAACAGCACCGGGCGGCGGAGTTCGACGGCCACGTACTCGGCGATATTCATGGCAAACGCCGTTTTGCCCATGCTGGGCCGCGCAGCCAAGATCACCAGTTCCGAGTTGTGCAGGCCGCCCATCAAACGGTCCAGATCGGTAAAGCCGGTATCGACGGCGTCCTGGGTCTGCTCACCGCGCATCCGGGCGTCCAACCGGTCCATGGCGATGTGCAGGATATCGCGGATCGAATTGACCGACGAGGCGGCGCGCTGGTCCACGATGGAGAAGATCGACTGCTCGGCGGCACTGACCAGCTGGCGGGAATCCTGCCGTTGGTCGTAAGCCTGGCGGAGGATCTCCGTGCTGGCGGTGATCAGAGCGCGGAGCGTGGATTTTTCGCGGACGATGCCGGCATAGTAGCGGGCGTGGGCGGCGTTCGGCACCGCCTGGCTGATCTTGTACAGGTACGCTCCGCCGCCGATGGTCTCGTAGTGGCCGGCCGTCTTGAGCCGGTCCACCAGCAACGTCACATCGATTTTGCCTCCCGCATCATGCATCTCCCGCATGTGCGTGAACAGGCAGCGGTTGGCCTCGTCAAAGAAATCGTCGGGCCGCAAAATCAGCGACACTTCGTCGCAGGCTTCGGGCATCAGCAGGATACTCCCCAGCACACCCTGCTCGGCATCCTGATCGTACGGCAGTCGGCGATCGAGAACCTCGTGCGCGTTGTCGCGGCCGGCCATCAGCGCCCCTCCGTGAAAGAAAAAGACCTGCGGCACGGCAGCGCCCGCAGGTCTGTTAACGAACCGCGAAAGGAATAACTGTCGACTTCAACGTGGTCATCACGCTCCGCGGTGATGACACGTCGTCATGGCGAAGCGTGACGACGACCATTCGCCGGCGCGAGGCTACTTCTTGACTTCCGCGTCCTCGACGGCCGTCGGCACGACCCAAACCTTGAGTTCGGTCTCGATGTCCTGGTGCAAATGCACTTTGACGGTGTACAGGCCGAGTTCCTTCAGCGGACCTTCGAGCCGGATTTGGCTGGCGGTCAGGTTGAGGTCGCTCAGCTTCAGGGCCGCGACGATTTCGGGCGCCCCGACGCTGCCGTACAGGTGGCCTTCGTCGTTGGCGTTGGCTTCGATTGTCACGCTCTGCTTGGCCAACACTTCCGCCAAGCTCCGCAGGTCGGCCAAGCGGGCCTTTTCGATTTCCAGCAGGCGGGCCTTGTGCTTGTCCACCATCCGCTTGTGATGGTCGGTGGAAACCGTGGCCAAGCCCTGCGGCAACAGGTAATTGTTGGCATACCCGGGTTTCACTTCGACCACATCCCCCTGCCGGCCCAGATCCTGGACGGATTGGATCAGCAGCAGCCGGATTCCCTTGTTTTTTCCCTTGGGCAGCCGCTTGTATTCCGCCCGGCGACCTTGAGTGCGAACTTGCGTCTTCGTCATGCATCCACCTATGGTTCTCGTTGCTTTCAGTTTTCTGCCAGCCGTTAGAACGGCAGGTTATCTTCCGCCGGCGCCGCGGGCTGCGACGGTGGTGCGGAACCGCCGGACCGCGCCGGAGCCAGATCGTCATACGTCGGCCGGCCCGTGTACTCCGACTCGTCAAAGGTCGACGGATCGCGCCCTTTGGCCGCGTCTGGAGACGTGGAGCCAGGACGACCGCCGACGAACTGCATTCGTTCGCCGACCACCCGCAGCTTGGAGCGTTTTTGGCCGTCCGTCTCCCACGTGTCGAGTTTCAGTTTACCCTCGATCATAATCGTCGAGCCTTTGCTGAGGTACTCGCTGGCAACCTCCGCCGTCCGGCCCCACAGGGTTACGTCCACAAAGACCGTTTCTTCGACCCATTCTCCGGCTTGATTTTTGCGGCGATCCGAAATGGCGAGGCCAATTTCGGTGACGGCCAATCCGCTTTGGGTGTACTTCAATTCGACGTCGCGGGTCAGCCGTCCCATCAGGATTACACGATTGAAATTGGCCATGCTTCACCCTTTTGCAGCAGCCTTTTGCCGCCTCGCCCGCCTAGCGGAGTTTCTCTTCGGATTCCCCTTCCTCGCCTTCTTCCCCTTCCCACTCGACACCTTCTGCCAGGGGACTAATATCGGGGTCGGCCACCACGGCCACGGCCGCCAGTTCTTCGGCGGGCCTCGGCAACAGCCGCTCGCCCTTGGCATGCGCCACCAGCGGCTCGACCAACCGCGGATCCACCCGCAACGTGAGGCTGCGCAGGATGTCGTCCTCCAAGCGGCAGGCCCGCTTGAAATCGGTCAGCTTGGTGCTGTCCACGCGGAAGTAAGTCAGCCAGTAGGTCCCTTTGCGGTGGCCTTTGATGGGATAGGCCAAACGCTGCTCGTTCCACAGCCGGCTCACCAGGACTTCACCGCCGAAGTTGCCGATAATCTTGACGATCTTGCCACCCACGCCGGCCGGATCCCGGGCGTAGCTGTTCGAGTCGTAAATCAACATGCATTCGTAAACGTTCTGAGCCAAGCCAGTATCTCCCTGTCGCTGTCAGGTGCAGTTGTATTGATTCATGCAGAATTCAATGCCGTGTGAAACCCAATCCCGCAACGCCTGGACGGCCGTGGCAACCGCCTCGTCCATCGTTTTTCGCTCCGCTACCGTGAATTTGCTCAACACAAAATCGGCAGCATCCCAGTTCGGCGGCGGCGATCCGATGCCCAGCCGTAGCCGGGAAAACTCGTCCGTACCCAAGCGCCGAATAATATCCTGCAAGCCTTTCTGGCCACCCGCCGATCCACGTTGCCGAAACCGCAATCGGGCCAGCGGCAAGTTAAAGTCGTCACAGACGACAATCAAATCTCCGTTGTCGATCTTGTGAAAGTCGCGGGCCGGCTGGACGCTGGCTCCGCTACAGTTCATGTAAGTCAGCGGACAAAGCAGCAGAACCCTTTGGCCCCCCAGGTCGACATCGAGAACCTGTCCCTGAAACCGCCCCCGGGGAACTCCCCCGCCGCTCTGGCGAGCTAAACCCGCGATCACCTCCCACCCGATATTGTGGCGAGTCCCCTCGTACTTGCGGCCGGGATTGCCCAGACCCACGATCAATTTCATCCGTCGGTCCTTCGGGTGGACTCACTGTGCGATCAGGATTCCTCCTCTTCCTCCTCCTCGGCCTTGCCCTTGCGGCCGATCACCTCCGGCTCCGCCGCCTCCGCCGCCGTCAACTCTTCCTCTTCCTCTTCTCGACCCACGCAGTGGACGATAATCATGTCCGGATCGGCCAGAATGCGCAGCCCTTCCGGCAAGACGATGTCGCCCGCCTTGAGCGAATCGCCGACCTGCAGTTCGTGGACACGAACTTCGATCTTGTCGGGAATTGAGGCCGCCGAGCACTCGACCTCGACGTCGTGAACCACCAATTCCACCACTCCGCCTTCGCGAGTTCCAGCGGCGGTGCCCTTCACCTCGACGGGAACCGTGACGCGCACCAACTCTTCGGCACTGACTCGCGCCAAGTCCACGTGCAACACGTCCGTGCCGAACGTACTCCACTGGACGTCGCGAATCAAAGCGGTGTCGCTCACATCGCCCTTCAAATCCACCAGTTTGCTGCCATGCCGGATCAGTGCCTGCACTTCATCGTCGGCGAGCGACAAATTGACGTTCTGTTCGCCATGCCCGTACAGGACAGCAGGGATGCGACCACCTCTTCGGACCTTTTTCACCGCGTTGGAACCGACTTCGGTCCGCACCGCCGCATTCAGCACCGCTCTCATGCCTACACCTTTGCATTCTACCCAGTGGAAAGCCCGCAATTTTTGCAGAAACCGGGCCGAATTCAAGCCCAAATCACAGAATTCCGGAACGTTGGGCTTCCCAACCTATACGGGTTGTCTTCCCACTTGAGCCTCCACGCGCCAAGCTAGGAAGCGATGGAAATCTTGTTCGCAACATACTAACCAGTAACGACTTGCCGCAATTCACCGCGATTTGCCAGTCCAGGCGACAGCACAACTTTTGATTGGCGACGATTTTTCGACGCAGAGTACGCGGAGTAGGCAAGGGAGGTAATAGATTTGGGAGTTGTGACGAGAAAGTGTTGGCATTCGACCTCGCTGCGCCTTCGTCCTGAATTCTCTTAACAGGAGGTAACGGGGTCAACAGAGAGGAAGTACCGCCTCTGTTTGGTCTGCTTCCTTCTGTTCAAAATCCGGATGCTTTGGTTGCGGCCGAAGGCCGCGCCAAGTTTCACTGAACCGTTTCGTTGGATGTGCCGCGGCAGCGGTGAAACACGCAATTTCAAGACGCTTAGCAAGTCGCGATATTTTCCCCCGTCCTTGCTTGCGACAATCGGGTAACATAGGCTTATTCCCGTGTCCAAGATCAATCTCTCGCGGCCATGGGAAAGGCGACAAACATGGAGTTCCTCGACTGGGTATTCGTTGCCGGCTATTTTGCCTTGCTGTTGGGGCTCGCTTGGTGGGTCATCCTGAAAGGCAAGGACACCGCCGATGACTACTTCCTGGCGGGCCGGAACCTGGGCTGGTTCGTCGTCGGGGCCTCGATCTTCGCTTCGAACATCGGCTCCGAGCACTTGGTCGGCCTGGCCGGGTCCGGATGCACCGACGGCGTGGCGATGGCGCACTACGAACTGCATGCGTGGTGCCTGCTGGTGCTGGGCTGGGTGATGGTCCCGTTCTACGCCCGCTCGATGGTCTTCACGATGCCGGAGTTCTTGGAAAAGCGATACAACGCGACGGCCCGCTGGGTGCTGTCGATCATCTCGCTGGTCGCCTACGTGTTGACGAAGATCGCGGTGGGCATTTTTGCCGGCGGCGTGGTGTTCGCCACGCTGCTGCCGGAAATGCAGTTGGATCTTGGCTTCGCCGTCTTCAACAGTTTCTGGATTGGTTCGGTGGCGGTGGTCGTCTTGACCGGCCTGTATACCGTGGCGGGCGGGATGCGTGCGGTGGCGTACACCGAGGCTTTGCAGACCGTGATTTTAGTCATCGGTTCGGTGCTCGTGACCATTTTCGGTGTGCGGGCGCTGGGAGGCTGGGACCAGTTGCGGTTGGCCTGCGGCCCGGAGATGTTTAACCTGTGGAAGCCGTTGGTGCCGGCCGGTATGGAGGGCACGTGGGAGCCGGTCATGGAGCCGACGCGGATCGCCTGGTACTTCAACGGCAATTATCCCTGGTTGGGCATGTTGTTCTGCGCCCCGATCGTCGGCTTGTGGTATTGGTGTACGGACCAGTACATCGTCCAGCGGGCTCTGGGCGCGCCCAGCGAGCGGGAAGCCCGCCGCGGCACCATTTTCGCCGGGCTCCTGAAATTGCTGCCCGTTTTCATCTTTATCATTCCCGGCATGATTTGCTTTGCCCTGGCCAAGAGCGGGCAGGTGGAGGGATTGAAAATCCTGCTCGACGCAAACGGCAAGCCGATCGCGGAGCAATGCCAGGCCGCTTTTCCCCTGATGGTCAAACACGCTCTCCCGGCGGGAATCCGCGGACTGGTCGTCGCCGGCCTGCTGGCGGCTCTGATGAGTTCTTTGGCCGGGGTGTTCAATGCCTGTTCGACGCTGTTCACAATGGATCTGTACCAGAAACTGCGTCCCGGCGCGTCTCAGCATCAACTCGTCTGGATCGGCCGCGTCGCGACCGCCGCGATGGTGCTCGTCGGTTTGCTTTGGATCCCCGTGATCCAAGGGGCTCGAGGCTTGTACGATTATCTGCAGGGGGTCCAAGGCTACCTGGCCCCGCCGATCTTTGTCGTGTTCTTCTTGGGGGTGTTCAACAAACGTCTGAACGGCAAAGGCTGTCTGGCGGCACTGATTATCGGGTTTGCGCTGGGGCTCTTCCGCCTGGCGGTGGACACGCCGGTAAAACTCGGCTTGGCGGGATTCGAGCAGGGCTACCCCGAAGGCTCGTTCCTGTGGATCGTTTACAACCTATATTTCCAGTATTACAGCGTGTTGATTTTCCTGGTTTGCTCGGCGGTGATGATCCTGGTCAGCTATGCGACGGCCCCGCCCTCGCTGGAAAAGATCCGCGGTTTGACGTTCGGGACGCTGTCGGCCGAGGACCGGGCCCAGTCGCGGAGCAGTTGGGGCTGGGGCGAAGTGGCCGCTTCGGCGGCGCTCATGGCGGCCATTTTGGCGGCGTATTGGTATTTCCAAGGTTAGCAGTCATGCAACTCGAAAAGGCGACATCCCTTTCCAGCGAAGCCGGTTTGGCAGGCTGGATCTCCAGCAACGACGTGACCCTGTTCACGGTGGTCATGGTCGTGGTCGTCGCCATTTTCCTGCAGGCCAGCCTGGTCAAACGCGCCAAGCTGAACGCCGAACTGGAAGGGGAGAAACTCTCGCTCAACGACCAGAACCGCCGCATCCAGGAGGAAGTGCGCCGGGTTTCCGCCGAACTGGCCGCCATCAACGCGCAGCTGGCGGACACCCGGAACACGCTGGGGACAACTCAGCGCGAGCGGCAATCCTTGGAAGAAATCCGCAAGCAACTCGATCTGGAACTGGCGGCCAAGAAGCAAGAACTGCAGCAGCGGTCGGACGAATTGGCCAAGTTGAATGCCGCCAAGACCGCGGTCGAGACGCAGCTGGCCCAGCTGGCCAAAGACAAGGGGACTCAGGAAGTCCAGTTCTCTCAAACCAAGACGAAGCTGGAGACGGACCTCGCCGGCCTGGTCGCCCAACTCCAGCAGCGGCAAAAGGAGCGCGACGATCTGCAGCTGTCGCGCGACGATCTGCAAAAAGAACGCGACATGCTGGACCAGCAAGCCAAAGCGTTGGCCGAACGCGTGGCGAAACTGGAACAGCAGCTGGGCGCCAGCGAAAAGAACCTGGCCGAGTTGAAACAGACCAGCGACGCCAAGTCGCAAAGCCTGGAGGAGTTGCTCGCCCGGGCGTTGGAACGTCAAAAGACGGACCAGACCGCTTCCGCCCAGCAGCTGCAAGCGGTCATGACGCAGGCCGAGCAAGCCGCGGCGCAAGCGAAAGAAGCGGCGGCCACCCGCGACGATTACCTGGACCGGCTCCGCCGCGCGGCGGTGTACGTCCGCGATATCGATGAGAAGAAGAGCCTGCTGGCGCTGCAGGTCGAAGCGTTGAAGACCCAGCTGGCCAACGCCCTGGACGATCTGAAGACGGCCCAATCGCAACTGCAGACCCAGCGGACGCGCGAAGCCACCATCAACCGCGAACTGGTCGGCCTGCGGGGTGGCTTGAAGCGCGTCGCCATTCTGTTCGACGCCTCCGGCAGCATGACCCAGGATGGCCGTTGGAATGAAGTCCAGCGGATCGCGCTCACGTGGCTGGATCACCTGGACGTCGACGAATGCGTGCTGATCGTCTTCTCGTCCAAAGTGGCTGTCTTCCCGACCGACGGCACGCTGTTGCGGGTCAGCGGCACCGAGGGCGCCGCCAACCGCGCACAGATGGTGCAGTACCTGAGATCCGTCAAGCCCGAGGGCTGGACCAATACGTTGCCAGCCATCCAACTGGCTTACCGCTACCCCGTCGACACGATCATCCTGTTCTCCGACGGCGCGCCGACCTACGAAACCGTCAACCGCTTCAACGCCCAAGCGGCCGAGCAGATTTATGCCCTGTGCCGCCAGCACGCCGACATCCCCGTCAACGCCATCGGCCTGGGCAATTATTTTGACCAGGACTTTTCCACCTTCCTGCGGACCGTCGCTCAACTGTCCGGCGGCACGTTTGTGGGGCGGTAGCAACGCAGCTTCACGTCGCGCATTTCGCCGACGGTTCGTGCTTGGCCGAAGGCCTGTTGCCTTCTTAGCCCGTGGGCCGTGAAGCGGATTTGGGACAGGTCCGCGTCCTGCGAAACGATCTGCACCCAACCCAAAATCGCTCCTGGACCCGCGGGTCGGCCATCGGGTGGTGGCGGAGTTGGTTCTGGACATAGTGCTCGATCACTGCGCGCTTCGCCGAGCCCACACTTTCCAACCGATAATTCCGGCGAAGGGCTTTGGGCGGGCAATCTCGAACCAGGTATTGCAGTCGTCCCTTCGAGCGCTGCAAGAGAAACGCGGGAGCGGTCGGCGGCCTGGTGCTGGCAAGGAATTGAATCACATCCGGAGACGGCAAGCGGTGTTCGAGAAGGCGAATCGCGTCTTCCTTTTCCAACGTCTCACTCAGAGGCTGCAACCAGCTTTGCGCGTCGGGCAAGGGGGCTTTCGCGAAAAACGAGAGCGCCCAGTTCAACTGATAGGCGGGCGTGCAGTGCTCGGGCGAGTAGATGGGTTTCAGGGAGTTCATCGGCGAGTGACCCTTCCCGGGAAGATTGCGAGGACTATTCTGCCCTGGAAGCCGTCAGGCAGCAAGCCACCAAAGCGATGTAGCTGTCAGACGGGCTTCCACCGAGGCGCTTGGAGGACTCGGCGCTTCACCCGAAGACCATCTCAAACCATCGCTCAACGCCGCGCCGGTCGACGGGAGTCGAGACCAACATCTGCCTGAGATCCTTGAGTTCCAAGGCCGAAGGGAATCGCCCGGTTTGCTGTTTGAGGAAGTTGACGATCCCAACCACGACGGCGGGATTCCCGTCCCAACGTCTGTCGGTGTCGACCGAAAGATGGAACAAGGCTTCACACGCGACCCTTGGCGCGAGTTCGGAGACCGGCCAATCGTCTTGCAGCAACTCGAACCAATTCAGTGCGCGCAGCGCAGCCATGCCGCCGAGCGATTGGCTCAAGCACAACTGCAACGATTTGGCGAGGCGGTCAGCCCTAGGATTGGAAGACGGCATTCACCAACTCCTGGCTTTGCTGGCCGGTCTCCAGAATCTGCTGGTACTCGAAATCGTCCAGCAGGTCGACGTAAATGTCCAATTCCTGGCCGTTCTCGCCGTCCTGCCAACTGCGGCTGAACAGGTGCGTCTCTTCGCTCAATTCGACGGCCGTCTTGCTCTTGACCAGTTCGACCGCTTCTTCAATCGCTTGATACCGTGGACAGTTGGGGTCGATCTGGAACGGCTGGGCCAACTCGAACACGGTCTCCTTGTACGGTCCGTTGGGTTGCTGGGCGACCCGCAGCCGCCCTTCCTGGACGAGTTGGGCAATCATGTTGGCGCCGTCGTCGATGGCCGGGCCGAAGGGCAAACGCACGACCGGGTGACTGGTCAGGACTCCTGCGCCGCGCTGCCAGTAGTACAGGTGTGCGTAATAGAACGCTTTGTGCAGACGGACCTTGCCCACCAGCTTGCCGCCGGCAGCTGCAACGATCTCGCAGATCAGTTGCTTGGCCTCTTCCCGTTGATTCTTCATGACGCTACCTCCTATTCCCGCTTCTATCGTAGCGATAATTCTGGAATTCAGCCATGCCGGCCCGGGAATTACTCAATCCTTCTTTTCGTGAGGCGTTGCTTGGTGTCCGTCGGGCTCCGGCAACTGCAGCAGCCGGATCGTGTTGTCGAAGCCGGCGGAGAGGGCGCGATGGCCGTCGGGCGAAAAGACCACCGTCACCGGAACGGCCTTGTGTCCCTCAAAGCGGGCCAACTGGGCGCCGGTGGCCACGTCCCACAGACGTACACAATAGTCAAAGCCAGTGCTTCCCGCGTTACCGTTGAAAGGCCGCCAGCCGCTGTTGGTGAGGATGCGGCCGCCGTCGGGAGAGAAGGTAACCCTAAACGGACACGTCGGGTGTCCGGAAAACGCGCGGATCTGGCGACCGGTTTCCACGTCCCACAGGCGCACCGTCCTGTCAAGACCACACGAGACAAGCTGTCTGCCATCGGGTGAGAATTCAACCCAATTGGCCGCCTCCGTGTGCCCTTCAAGGCACCGCAGCTCCTTTCCCGTTCCCACGTCCCACAAACGCACCGTGCCGTCGTAGGCTGCGGATGCAGCCCGACGGCCGTCCGGTGTGAAGGCCACACCGCGCACCACATTTTCGTGGCCCGTGAACTGCCTCAGTTCGGCGCCGGTCTTGACATCCCACAGCCGAAGCGTCCGGTCGTGAGAGCAGGAGATGGCTTGGCTTCCATCCGGAGAAAAGACGGCCAGCCAGACACGGTCGGTATGTCCGGTGAAGCGTCGACTTTCCTTGCCGGTGTTTACATCCCAGTGCCGGACGGCGAAATCGCGATTCGCTTCATCCCAGCCCGCGGACAATGCCTGTCGGCTATCGGGCGAAAAGGCGACGCTGAGGACGTTCTGCGTGTTTCCCTCGAATTGACGAACCTCCTTGCCGGTTTCCACCTCCCACAAGCGCACGGTCTTGTCCTGACTGCCGGACAGGACCCAGCGTCCATCGGGCGAAAACACGACGCTTTCGATGGCTGCCGTGTGCCCCTCGAAGCGATGCAGCTCGGTGATCTCGTGCGGCGGTTTTGCAGGCGGCACCTCCAGGATCGAGACCGACTGCTTCTGGCCTTTCGTCAGCGTCACCTTGTCCGCCGACAGGCGGAAGTCCTCCGGCTGGCCCGCCAGTTCCAACTCGTACTCGCCCGGCGGCAGTTCGGCGACCTTGCTGACTTTGGGCACGATGACCGTCACCAGCTTGTCCGGCTGCTTGACGATGATCGGCAGATCGAAGCCGTTCGTTTCGATGGCCAGCTGCGCGGTATCCGCGGAGCCAGCCGGTTTCTCGCCCTTGCCAGTTTCCGAGAACCACAGCAGCCGCGCGGGCGTTGCCCCCGCACTGACGAGAGCGAATCGGCCATCGGCGGAAAATGCGGTGCCGTGAAGGGCTATGGGGAGTCCATCAAAACTGCCAACCTCTTGTCCACTGCTCACATCCCAAACACGCACGCGATAGTCGTCCAACGCCCAAGAATAACTGCCATCGAAATTGACTCGCAGGCCGCCGCCGGTGAGTACGCGTCGTCCGTCGGGGGAAAAAGCCGCGCTAAAGGCCCCAGTTCGATGCGGGAAGGAGCGGAGGATCTGTCCGGTCTCTCGGTCCCAGAGCCGCACGGTCCGATCGCTGCTGCTGGTGAGGATTTGGCTGGCGTCCGGCGAAAAAGCCACACTCCAAACATAATAACCCTGCCCTGCATAGCGGTGGAGCTCTTTGCCCGATGCCATGTCCCAGAGTCGAGCGGTACCATCCCAGTGAGCGGAGAGTGCCCAGCGGCCGTCCGGCGAAATGCTCGCGGATTGCACAGCTCCGGCGCCGCCCTCGAAGCAATGCACTTGCTTGCCCGTCTCCACGTCCCACAGGCGTGCGGTCCCGTCGATGCTGCCGGAGATGGCGAAACGGCCATCGGCCGAGAATGTCACGCTGCAGACGTGGCTTGTGTGCCCCTGCAAGCGGCCGATCTGCCGCCCCGTGGCGGTGTCCCACAGCCGTATCTCCAGGTCGCTGGGTGGCTGATTTTCACCCCAGTGACCGCCCCCGGCAGACAGCGCACGGCGACCGTCGGGCGACAGTGCTACGCACAGGACGGTTCTCGTGTGCCCCTCGAATCGTCGCAGTTCCTTGCCGCTGGCCACGTCCCAGAGCCGGACGGTGTTTTGCGCGCCAGTCAGGGCGTACCGACCATCGCGTGAGAGGGCGACCAAACAGGGAAACGAGGTGTGCGCTGCAAAACTGCGGACTTCCGTGACCTCGACCCGTGCCGGTTGGCTCTGGGGACGGATCTGGATGACCTGCTTGCCGCCCTTCGGCAGCGTGAAATTGTCCACGGACAGCCGCAAGCCTTCCGTTCGGCCTGCCAGTTCGAGCTGATACTCGCCAGGTTTCAGGTCCGCCTTCTGATTGGCCGTGGCGTCGAGGAGGAGGACCACCCGGTCCCGTTGCTTGACGAGCAGCCACCCGTCGGCCGCCTCACTTTCCAGAACCCCCTCAGCGGTCGCGCCGGAGGCAAGCTGCATGGGTCTCCCGCGCGCCGCCGGCAGCTTCAGCAGCCGAAGCGTAGCGTCCGTGCTGCAGGCTAGGCCAAACTCGCCATCGGGGGAGAATGCCACACCGTTGACCTGACCTGCAAAATTGACGAACCGGCCGAGTTCCTGTCCCGTGTCCACGTCCCACAGCCGCACAGTTGCGTCCGCCGAGCCGGACAGGGCACGCCTGCCATCGGGCGAGAAGGCCAGGCTCATCACGACCGCCGAGTGTCCGGTGAACAACCGCACCTGCCGACCAGTTGTCAGGTCCCAAAGCCGGATCGTTCGATCATGGCCACAGGATAGAGCCCGGCTGCCATCAGGCGAAAAAGCCACGCCCTCAACCTGATCCAAATGCCCTTCGAGGCGGCGCAGTTCACGGCCTGTGGCCACGTCCCATAATCGTACCGTCCTGTCGGCGCTGCCGGAGATCGCCTGTCGGCCGTCGGCCGACAGGGCTACGCACGGCACGCCGCCAGTATGCCCCTCCAAGACGCGCAATTGCCGTCCAGTGTCGACATCCCACACGCGCACGGTCGAATCCCAACTAGACGACACGATTCGTCGGCCATCGGGAGTAAAAGCTACGGCCCAAACAGCGGTTGTATGTCCGGAGAGACGGCGAACCTCTTTGCCGGTACTCACATCCCAGAGCCAAATCGGGGTTTCCCCGGTCAGCTTGCCGTCCTTCACCACACCCCAAGTCGCTGACGCTGCGAGTTTTCCATCGGGTGAAAACGCCACGCCCTTGGTGTGCGCACTGCGACTCTCGAATTGCCGCAACTCGTTGCCCGTCTTCATGTCCCAGAGACGAAGCGTCCGGTCATCACCGGAAGAAAGGACATACTGGCCATTCGGCGAGAATGCCGCTCTCCAGATCCAGTCCGTGTGCCCCGCGAACCTGCGGACCTCCGTGATCGGCAGGCTAGGCGCCTCCGGCAGCTTCAGCAGACGCACGGTCGCATCCATGCTGCCAACGAGCGCCGTGCGACCGTCAGGAGTAAAGGCGACGCTCTCGATTGGCGCCGCGAAGTTGTCCTGTTGGCCGAGCAGGTCTCCGCGCTCGACGTCCCACAGCCGCACGGTGTAATCATGTCCGGCGGGCATGGCATGGCCCTCCGGCATCATCTTGCCCCCACTACCAGAAAGCACCCACCGCCCGTCCGGCGAGAAGGCCACGCTGCAGACCCCAGTCGGATGCCGAAGGACTCGCAATTGGTGGCCGGTCGCCACGTCCCACAGCCGCACGGTCTTGTCTTCGCTGCCTGTCAACGCCAAGCGGCCATCGGGCGAGAACGCCCCTTTATGAACCGGTTCGGTGTGCCCTTCGAACTGCCGCAACTCCTGCCCCGTCTCGACGTCCCACAACCGCACGGACGCATCCGACCAGGAGCAGGAGAGTGCCAGGCGGCCGTCGGGCGAAAATGCCACGCCATGAATCTGGTGCTCCTGCCCCGGGAAGCTGCGCAGCTGTCGTCCCGTGTCGACATCCCAGAGAAACATCAGACCATCCGTTCCGCCGGACAGCGCCTGGCGACCATCCGGCGAGAATGCTACGGAGCCGGGAGGCTGCTTGTGTCCGGTGCATGTCCGGAGCTGTTTTCCCGCGGCAACGTCCCACAGCCGAATGATCTTGTCCGTCCCGCCGCTAAGCGCCTGCCGACCATCCGACGAAAACGCCACGCAGAATACCTCCTCGGCTACGCCTTCGAAACGGTACTTTTCCGCCCCGGTGGCTACGTCCCACAGACGCACCGACTTGTCGTGTCCACCCGAGAGGACCAGTTTGCCGTCGGCCGAGATGGCCGCGCACCGCACCCCGCTCGTGTGACCGGCGAAGCGGCGGGTCTCGGCGAGTTGTGCCGGGGGCGGGGGCGGCGGCACGGGGCGAATCGCCACCGTCTGCTTCTCGCCCGCTTTCAGCGTGAGCTTGTAGGCCGCGAGTTGGAATTCATCAGCTAGCTCCGGCAATTCCAGATCGTAGTCTCCGGGCTTCAGCAGACTGCTGGGGCTGGCCTTGGCCGACAGGACCGCGACCAGTCGGCCGGCTTGCTTGACGATCAGCGGAAGATCGGGCGCGTCCTTGTCCAGGACCAGCAGGCTGCGATCCTGGGGCACGGTGTCGGTCTCGCTGAGCCCCGCGCCGCCCGCCTCTGCCAGCCAAAACAGCCGAACGGCCTTGTCCTGGCCGGCGGCGGCCGCAAGACGCCCGTCGCCCGAAAAGGCCACGCTGGACAGAAGACTGCCGCACGCCTCGGAGTGGGCCAATTCGCTGCCGCTGGCTACGTCCCACAACCGCAACCGCGCGTCGGGCAGCGTTCTGGAAGTGGTGCTGACGGCGCCGTCTCCGGAAATCGCATGCCGTCCGTCGGCCGACAACGCCACGCAGTTGACGGAGGCCGGAAGCGTGGAACTTGGCAAGGAGACAGTTCGTCTGGACCTGGTGGAAAATGCCAATTTCAGCTCGCCCGATGCCACATCCCACAGAGTCAGCGACCGGTTGACACCCCCGGAGAGCGCCGAGTCGCCATCCGGCGACAACGCCACGCCGCGCACGCCGCCGGTGTGCGAGCCCAACCGCCGCGGCTTGCCGGTCTCGATGTCCCACAACTGCAGCAAGCCGTCCAGGCTGCCCGAGAGAACCTGCTTGCCGTCGTGCGCAAAGGCCACGCTGGTGACCGGCTTCTGGTGCCCGGACAGGACGCGCCGCTCGCGCCGGCCCTCGACCCGCCAGACGCGCACGGTGGTGTCCTGGCTGCCCGAGACCACCTGCTGGCCGTCGGAGGAAAAGGCGACGCATTGGACCGGACCGGCGTGACCAGCGAACTGGCCCAATTCTGTGCCGGACGCGACGTCCCAGAGCCGGACCAGGTTGCCGCTGGCCGTCAGAGCCCGCTTCCCGGAGGGGTCAAGAGCCACGGCCTGCACCGGCTCGGCGTGATCCCAGCGGGCGATCTGCTGGCCGCTGAACACGTCCCACAGCCGGGCCGTCTTGTCCTGGCTGCCGGACAGGACAAGACGCCCGTCGGCAGAAAGGGCCACGGCATGGACCGGCTGCCGATGGCCGAGCAAGCTGCGGATTTCCAGGAGTGAAACCGCTGCCGGTGGTGGTGGCGCATCGTCCCGCGCCCCGCTCAAGGACCACCGGGCGTATTCTTCCACCGTGATCCGGCCGTTCTGGTCGACGTCGGCCGCTTTCGGATTTCTCGTCATGTTCGCCCACTCGGCCGGCGTCAACTCGCCGTCCTGGTTCGCATCCCACATGGCGATCAGCTTTCGGAAGTACTCAGCGTAACGCGGATCGATCTCGGCCAGCGGAGCCGGCGGTTGAGGTGCCGGCGAAGCACCGGGCGTTGGCGCGACGACCTTGCGAGGTGCGCCGGGCAGGGTCGGCTCGTCCGCTTTGGACTTCCCAGGCGGACCGGCCAATGGTTCGGGTTTCGTCTTCTCCATCCAGACCCTGGCGATTTCGCGGTCGCCGCGGGTGAGCGTGAACTGCTGCGTGCACAGCTTCAGGCCTTCCTGGCCCTGCGCCAACTCGAGCTGGTACTCGCCCGTTTTCAGCGCCACTTCCCGCCGCGTCTTGGTGTCGACGATCGTGACCTGCCTGCCGCCTTGCTTGACGATCACTTTCACGTCGGGATCGTCGGTTTGGATGACCAGGGTGCCTTGGTCGGTGACGAAGCGGTAGATGGCAGCGCCGTAGAAGAAGCCGACGATGCCCAGTGCCAGCAACAGGGTCAGCGTCCCAGCCCAAGCACCAACCGAGCGACGGCTTCGGCGCAAGCGATTCCGCCCCTCACCCCAACCCTCTCCCCGGAGTACCGGGGCGAGGGAGTCACCTTTCGGCTGGGCAGCGGGCGCGGCGGCCGGGTGGGGGTGGCAGTGCGGTTCCAACGCTGCGGCGACTTCGCCGGGCGTTTGAAAACGCTGTTGCGGATCTTTGGCCAGCATCCGATCGACGACGCGTTCCAGGTCGGCCGAGATGTCCAGGCGGAGCTTGGCAATCTCGATGGGCGTTTTTTCCAGGTGGGCAGCGACCTTCTCGACGGCGCTGCCGCCCGCAAACGGGGGCAGGCCGGCGAGCAGGTGGTACAGGGTGCAGCCAAGACTATAAATGTCGGCGCGGATGTCGGCGGCGTGCGCGTCCTTGGCCTGTTCCGGGGCCATGTAGTCGGGGCTGCCCAGCATCCGGCCGGACGACGAGCCCTCGCCCGGCTCGCCGCTTTCGCTGACGAAACGGGCCAGGCCGAAGTCGAACACCTTGACGTCGCCCGTTGCCGTGAGCACCAGGTTCTGCGGCTTGATGTCGCGGTGGACCATGCCGCGCTGGTGAGCATATTGCAGGCCGAGCGCGGCTTGGCGGACATACTCACAGGCCCGGTGAACCGGCAACGGGCCTCGCATGTCCACGAGTTCCGCCAGCGTCTGGCCTTCGACAAATTCCATGGCCAGGAAGTGCAGCCCGCCGACCTGCTCGGCGTCATACGCCGTGACGATGTGCGCGTGAGCCAGTTGGGCCGCCGCCTTGACCTCGCGCTGGAACCGGCCCACGGCGGTCGGGTCGGCCAGCAACTGCGGGTTCATGACCTTGAGCGCCACGATCCGGTCCATCAGCCGATGCCGGGCCTTGAAGACGGTCCCCATCCCGCCGGCGCCCAGCCGCTCCAGGACTTCGTACCGCGGATGGTCCCGAAGTTCCGCGGGCACGTCCTGGTGGGACCGGGCGCTCGGCCGCCGCGCCGGCTGCGGTGCGTGGGGGTTGATCACCGCGGCCAAGCGCGTGAAGAGCCCGGGCCGCGATTCGGCGGATTCAGCGGCCGGTGCGGGGGCCGGTTCCTGCAGCGTCTCGACCAGCGAATCGGCGGGCGTGTCTACCAGGACCTCCTGGCAGACCGTGCAGGTCGCCAGATGCGCCTCGATCTCGGCTGATTCGGCGTCGTCGAGCCGCCCCAGGGCGAAAGCGTTCAGTCTCTCTACCGGGGGATGTTCCGAGTCCGACATGACCATGTTCGCCTCGCAGGAAGAAGGGGCCTTTGGTTGCGTCCTCAAGTAAAGGACCGCGGCTGCCAAATCCTGTCAGAAAAATTTTCCGGGCTCATTCAACCAGGTCCGTCAGGCCCTTCATTTCCCGCCGTAACTGCCGCAGGACTCGGGACTTGGCGATCAAAACCGCATTGACCGTCAGCCCCAGCGCCGCGGCAGCATCGCGCGGCTTTTGGCCTTCGAGCACCACGCGGCGAAACGCCTCCAACGTGGCCGGTTCGAACAGCGGTTGGATGCGGGCCAGCAACCGATGGGCGACGTACCGGTCGTGCTCGGCATCCCATTGCCGGCCCAGGCTGCTGCCGGGGGATTCCAGCTGCTGGAGCATGTCCGCGATCCGGCTGTCGCCCGTCGCTTGGGGATGCCGGCCCCGGCGACGCCAGAACTCCCGCACCCGGTTCGCGACAATCGCCCGCAGCCAAGCCCGAAAGCTGCCTTGGCCCGCATGACGAAAACGGCCGACGTGCTGCAGGACCGTCGTCAGCGATTCCTGGACGAGATCCTCGCGATCGGCTCCCTGGAGCTGAAACCGCGCCAGCCAGTCGTCCAGCAGCGGGCTGTAGAGTTCGACGACCTCGCGCCAGGCGGAGTCGCTTGCCCCAAGTTGCAGACGATCCAACAGGCTCAACGACGTGTCGCACATCACACTGGCCCGCCAACCCCAGGCTGACAAAACGGGGGAGCTGAATGGACTGCAAACTCATCTGGGTTCTGTTTCGGTAGACAAAAAGATTGATGACAAAGAAATGGTAAGAACCCGCGCTGGCACGGACATTTTTTTGTCATCAATCTTCTTGTCATGTCAATTCCGGAACGCATATTCTTGTCCGCCGACGCCAACTCGGGCTGTAGAGTTCGACGACCTCGCGCCAGGCGGAGTCGCTTGCCCCAAGTTGCAGACGATCCAACAGGCTCAACGACGTGTCGCACATCACACTGGCCCGCCAACCCCAGGCTGACAAAACGGGGGAGCTGAATGGACTGCAAACTCATCTGGGTTCTGTTTCGGTAGACAAAAAGATTGATGACAAAGAAATGGTAAGAACCCGCGCTGGCACGAACATTTCTTTGTCATCAATCTTCTTGTCATGTCAATTCCGAAACCCATATTCTTGTCTGCCGACGCCAACCCCGAGATTAGATGGTGGCATTTTGGCGAGGAGCGGTGACGATTACAAGCTGCCAGCGCAGGCAACAAACGCACGACGATCAAACCCCGATTGGTGCTAAGGTACGAAGAAGGGTATACTTCCGGTTCGACTCGCCGATCAGCCCTGCGGCGGCGTGGCGGCCGGCGGTGGCATTTCGGGGACGCACAAGGAGCACAGCATGCATCTGAAAGACAAAGTCATTCTGATCACGGGGGGCACGTCCGGCATCGGCGAGGCCTGCACCGAGTTGTTCGCTCGCCATGGGGCGAAAGTCGTCACGATGTCGATCCAGCAGGAAGCCGGCGCAGCGCTGGCCCAACGCCTGAGCGACGAGGGGCATACCTGCCTGTTCCAGTTCGGCGACACCAGTCAAGAAGCGGACGTCCAGGCGGCGGTCGATCTGGCCGTCCAGCGGTTCGGCCGCTTGGATTGCGTTCACGCCAACGCGGGCGTGCTGCGTAACCAGAAGATTACCGACATCACGCTGGACGACTTCTACACCCTGATCAATGTCAACCTGCTGGGCCCCGTGCTGGTGGCGAAATATGCCGTCCCGGTCATGGAGCGGCAGGGCCGGGGCGTGATCTGCTTTACCACCTCCGTGGCCGCCGAGATCGGATTTCCCGGGCACGGCGTGTACTGCGCTTCCAAGGCCGCCGTCGTGGCTCTGATGCGCAGCTTGACGACCGACCACAGCCCGCACGGCGTGCGGTTCGTGGCGGTCAGCCCGGGCACGATCGACACGCCCATGCTTGCCGCGTCGTGTGCCGGCTGGGATACGCCGAAAGAAGAACTGTACGCCCAAGTGGCCAAGAAGATCCCCGTCCAGCGCATGGGCCGGCCAAGCGACGTGGCCCACGTCGTGGCTTTTCTGTTTACCGACGAAGCCGGCTTTGTGAACGGCAGCGTCGTTCACCTGGAAGGCGGCACCCTGTGCCTGCCGCCATGGTGATGCAGATTGGGCCAAGTGTCAGGCGAACGGCGGGCGTGAGCCCGCCGGTTTCCCGATCGCCCGTGCGTTTGCACGAGGGGGCCGCCAAAGCACCTTCGGTGAAATCAGCAGACGGAAGGAAAACGGCCCGCAAACACAATACACCGATGGGCTTACGCCCACCGTTCGCCAGAATTCTTGCAACGTTTGTTTAAACCCACCACCGTCTTTTTTGGGGGAGACCCACCATGTGTACCTCGTCCGTTTTCCTCCGTTCTGTGTTGTCGTTCGTCGTCGCACTCGTCGCGACGTGTGCCCTGGCCGCCGAGCCGGCCCAGCCGATTCGGGTCGGCATGATTGGCTTGGACGCCCATGCGGTGCCGTTCACCCGAATCATCACGGATCCGAAAACCGAATCGCCGGTCAAGGACCTGCAGGTCGTGGCCGCCGTGGCTGCGTTCAGTCCCGACATCCCGTTCAGCGCCGACAACATCGAAAAGAACACGCAGGCGATGCGCGAGATGGGCGTCGAGATCGTCGATTCGGTCGAGGCGATGCTGCCCAAGGTCGATGCCGTAATGTTGCTGAGCATCGACGGGCGTCCGCACTTGGCGCAAGCCGGGCCCGTGTTCGCCGCGCGGAAGCCGGTATTCATCGACAAGCCTGTGGCGGCTTCGCTGGCCGATATCGTGCGGATCTTTGATCTGGCGCAGAAAACCGGCACGCCCTGCTTCTCCAATTCGTCGCTCCGCTACAGTCCGGGCATCGCCGGCATGCGCGAGGATCCGCGCGTCGGCCGCGTGCTGGGTTGCGATGCCTACAGTTCGAATGCCCCGCTGGAACCGAGTCACCCCGACTTTTTCTACTACGGCATCCACGGTTGCGAACTGCTGTTCACCGTCATGGGGCCGGGTTGCCAGACGGTGACGCGGGTCAAGACGGACACCGCCGACTTGGCCGCGGGCACTTGGGAAGACGGCCGGTTGGGCACGTTGCGCGGCATCCTGCAAGGCCGCACGGGCTTCGGGGCCACCGTGTTCGGCGACAAAGGCATCGCGCCCGCCGGCGAGTTCGGCGGTTACGAGCCGCTGCTGGTCGAAATCGTCAAGTTCTTCCGGACGGGCATGCCGCCGTTCAGCGTCGAGCAGACGCTGGAGATTTATGCGTTCCTGGAAGCCGCCGACGAAAGCAAACGCCAGGGCGGTGTGCCGGTGACGCTCAGCAGCGTGTTGGACAAGGCGCGGCAGGCGGCGAAGTAAGCCGCTTCGACGACAGCTGCTCCGTCACCCGTTGAGACACCAACCCGCACCCGCATGTCCCCTTTACCGACCGACGATTCCGACCTGCCGCATGACGCCTACGCCGCGCTGCGCATCCCGGAATTCCGCCGTTTCTGGGCGGGCAATTTCCTGGCCATCCTCGGCTCGCAAATGCAGTTCGTGGCGATCGGCTGGGACATCTACGAGCGGACCGGGCAGACGCTGCAGTTGGGACTGGTCGGTTTGGTCCAAGTGATTCCCGTGGTCCTGCTGGCGTTGCCGGCAGGACAAGTCATCGATCGCTTGGATCGCCGGCACGTGATCATCGCGGCTTTGGCGGTCATGGTCGTTTGTTCGCTCGCCTTGGCGGGCATCGCCTGGCAGCAGGCGGACTATCGCTGGATCTACGTGTGCCTGTTCTTTAACGGCGTGGCCCGGGCGTTTTTGCAGCCCGGCAAATCGGCCTTGCTGCCGCTGATCGTGCCGCGCAGCCGATTCACCAACGCGGTCACGTGGGGCACGTCCGGTTTTCAGCTGGCCACGGTCATCGGTCCGGCTGCGGGCGGATTGGTGATTGCCGTGACGGGAGCGGCGTTGTGGGTGTATCTGTTGGACGCGGCGCTGGGCTTGGCCTTTGTGATCGCCTTGAGTGGCTTGCGTCCGCGGCCTCCGGCACCCAGCCAAGAGCGAATCAGCATGCACAGTTTGTTCGCCGGTGCGGCTTTTGTCTGGCGGACCAAGCTGATCCTGGGCGCCGTCACGCTGGACATGTTCGCCGTCCTGCTGGGCGGGGCGACGGCCTTGTTGCCGGTCTACGCCAAAGTCATCCTGCACTCCGGCGCGGATGGCCTGGGCTGGCTCCGCGCCGCGCCCGGCTTGGGAGCCCTGCTGACGACGTACATCCTCACACACCGCGGGCCGATCCAGCGCGCGGGCCGGACCTTGTTATGGTCCGTGATCGGGTTTGGCGCCGCGACGGTCGTCTTTGGCGTGTCGCGCTCGTTCTGGCTGGCCTGGTCCATGCTGTTCTTGACGGGCGCCTGCGACATGGTCAGCGTGGTGATCCGCCATACGCTGATCCAATTGTGGACGCCGGACGCGATGCGCGGCCGCGTCTCGGCCGTCAACGGCATGTTCATCGGCATTTCCAATGAACTGGGCGAATTCGAATCCGGGACCGTCGCCCACTGGTTCGAACGGCCCGGCGATCCCGCCTTTGGCCCCACGGTTTCCGTGGTCAGCGGCGGTCTGGGTACCGTGCTGATGGTGCTGCTGGCGATTTGGCTGTTCCCCGCCATGCGCCGCCACGGCCGTTTGGACGAAAGTCCGGCTGCGGGGCCAGCGTGATTGTCCAATTCTCCCTCCCGAATCCGCTTTGACACATCTGCTGGATTCTGGTACTGTCCGCCGCCCCAAGTTGGCATCTTATCGCGGATCAAACCCATTTTCTTGGGATACGACAGGCTGCCCGGCAGTCACAGGGACCGCGTGGGTGGCGGACGGCTCGTCAGACAGGAGCGGAGCGGATGAGGCCAAGCGTCAAGCTGGCGTTGGGAGCCGGCATAGTGATCGGAGTGACGTCGTACATGGCTTACGTCGGCGCGTCCGCTAGCTGGCAATACTACGTCACGGCAGACGAGTGCGCCGCCCGGGCGGCGCAACTGTCGGGCAGCCGTGTCCGCGTCAGCGGCGGGGTGGCGGCCGGTTCGCTGCAAGTCGCCGCCGACCGGTCCCAAGCGAGTTTCGACTTGCAGGGCGCGACGAGCCGCTTGCAGGTCGTCTGCACCGGCCCGCTGCCGGACAATTTAGCCGAAAACATCGACGTCGTCGTGGAAGGGCGATTAGAGGCCGGCGGCCTGCTGCGCGGCGACAAGCTGTTGACGCGGTGTGCTAGCAAATACGACTCGGGAGAGCCGAACGCAAAGGGAGGCCCATGAGGATCCTGGGAGAAGCGTGTCTGCTGGCCGCTTTTGTCGGCTCCGGATTTGCCGCCTTCGCCTGCTTGGTCGGCGCCACTCGGGCGGATCAGCGGGTGCGGCGGGCCGGCTTCCGAGCTGCGGTCGCCGCCGTGCTGGGGCTGACGGTCGTGGCCGCCGTGCTGGCCTGGGCGCTGTACCAGAAAGACTTTTCGTTCGCTTACGTCGCGCAGTATTCCAGCAAGCTCCTGCCTTGGCACTATTCGCTGTCCGCCTTGTGGGTCGGCCAGGCGGGATCGCTGTTGCTGTGGGCCTGGTTCATGGGTGTGCTGGCGCTGCTGTTCCTTGGGTGGCCACAGCGGCGGTCATGTAGCCCGGTCTCTCCGAGACGGGATTCCGCGTCTCGGAGAGACGCGGCTACGTGGGCGGCCTTTGGCGTGTTGATGGCCTATGTGTGCTTCCTGACCGCCGTCATGGTCTTTGCCGCCGATCCGATGGAAGCTAGTCTGTCCGTGGTCCGCGACGGCGGTGGGTTAAGTCCCCTGCTGCAACACCCGGCGATGCTGATTCATCCGCCCGTGGTGTTCCTGGGGTACGCGTTATGGACCGTCCCGTTTGCTCTGGCGGTCGTGGCATTGATCAGCGGCCGGCTGGAAGGCGACTGGATTCGGCAAGCCCGTCCCTGGGCCCTGTCGGCCTGGACGGTCCTGGGCGTGGGGATTCTACTCGGCGCCGATTGGGCCTACGAAGAACTCGGTTGGGGCGGCTACTGGGGCTGGGACCCCGTCGAGAACGGATCGCTGATCCCGTGGCTGACAGGGACGGCTCTGATTCACGCTTTGATGGCTTGGCAGCATGGACAAGCGTTGAAAAAAACGACGATCGGTTTGGCGATCGCGACCTTTGCCTTGTGCAACTTTGCCACCTTCCTGACGCGCAGCGGCGTGTTCAGCAGTCTGCACGCATTCAGCAAGTCGCCGATCGGCTGGCTGTTCTTGATCCTCATGATCGGATTGGCCGTGCTGGGCGTCGCCGGTTTGGTCCGGCGGCGTGCGCTGTTGGTGCCCGGGCAGCCGATGCGCTCGGTCCTGTGCCGCGAAGCGATGGTGCTGCTGGCCGCGTTGGCTTTGCTGTTGCTGGCGGCGACCGCCCTGGCCGGCACCGTCAGCACCGCGTTGTCGGCCTTGATTTACGGACAAGCCGTGATGGTTGGTCCGGCGTTTTACAACGCCGTGTTGATCCCGGTCGGGCTCACGCTGCTGGCAACCACGGCCCTGGCACCGCTGTTAGGCTGGGGGCAAGGCCCCTGCGACGTGCAGAAGAAGTGGCTGATTGGTTCGAGTTGCGCCGGCGGCGCAGCGGTGGCCGTCGCGGCGGTGCTGGGTGTCCGTCATCCGGTCGGCTTGGCCGTCGCCGGTCTGGCCGCGTTGGCCGTCGTGGCGTTTGCGGGAGCGGTGCTCGCCGACGGGACGCGCCGCGATCCCGTGCGGACGTGGCGGGGGCTGCTGGCGACGCTCCGCCGCGGCCGTCGCCAGTACGCGGGGTTCGTGATCCACATGGGCCTGGTGTGCTTGGCCTTGGGCATAACCGGATCAGCCTTGGGAAAACGCGAGCAGGGGTTCCGGATGACGGAGGGCCAGACGGTCGAGTGGGCCGGGCGCAGCATCCGGCTGGCCCGCGTCGTTCAACGAGAACTGCCCGACAAACTGGCGGCCGAAGCCGTCTTGGAGATCTCGCGCGGCGGCCGCTGGGAAATGACGCTCGTGCCGGCGCAGCACTACCACCGGCTGCAGAAAGTGTGGACGACGGAGGTCGCCATTCAGGCGACGTGGAGCGGGGATTTCTACACGATTCTGCACAGCGAGACGCCGGAGGGCGAGCTGTCGCTGACCTTTGTCGAGAATCCGCTGATGCGGTGGCTGTGGATGGGCGGCGCGATCATGGTCCTGGGGACCTGCCTGCGGTTGTGGCCCGGTGGGCAAAAAGCGGTGCGGCCAAGCGGTGCGTTGCCCGCGGAAGAGAAACACGAGACCGAGCCGGCGCCGTGCCGGGTTGTTCCCCCGCCTTTGGCACGGCAACACGAACGCCGGTTGCGCGCTTTGGCCGAAACGGTTCGCCTACCGGAAAGAGTCCGACGCCAGAGCTTAGAAGAACGGCAAGGTTTGGGGCATTGAGATTTCGGTTTTCGAATTTGTTTCGGATTTCGGATTTCGGATTTCGGATTTCGAATTTCCCTTTGCGGTTTTAACTGCGGCTTTGCCGCGCTAGGTGAACCATGACGCAATCATCACCCCCGGTGCGGGCACGCGAGTTGACCAAGCATTACGGTTCCCGAACGATCCTCCGGCGCGTCGATCTGGAAATCGCGGCGGGCGAAGCGGTGGCGTTGCGAGGCGGCAACGGCGCCGGCAAGACGACGCTGCTCCGCTGCCTGGCCGCGATCACGCGTCCCACGCGCGGCGAAGTCTGGTGGTTCGGCCAGTCGGCGTACGGCGACCCGGCGCGGCGCCGCTGTGTGGGCATGGTCGCTCACGAGAGCCGCCTGTATCCGCACCTGACGCTTCGCGAGAACCTATTGTTCGCCGGACGGATGTACGGCATCGATCATCCGGCCGAACGTGCCAATCAACTGCTGGCCGACGTGGGGCTGGCCGAACACGCCCAACGTCTGCCGATGCAGGTCTCGCGCGGCATGGCGCAGCGGGTGGCCGTGGCCCGGGCCTTGGTCCACGAGCCGCCGATCCTGCTGCTGGACGAACCGTTTTCCGGGCTGGATGCAGAAGGCCAGGCTTGGCTCACGCACACGCTTGTGACGCTCCGCGAAACCGGTTGCTCGATCTGCTTCACCACGCACGACGACGCCACCGCAGACCAACTGGCAGACCGGATCTGGGAACTGCGCTGCGGACGTTTGTACGAACTGACGGCCCGATGGCGGTACTGCGGACCTCGGCAGAGGGAACTGGCGCACGCGGCGTGAGCGGTGGTCAGTTCCGCCTTTTCGCGAGGTTGCGTTAGCACCCCGGCGGCGTGAATGGTGGTCAATGGTCAGTTCCGCCGTGTTCGACGATGCGGATCAGCGGGTGGCGGTTGGGGCCGGGCTGATTGGACGTCATGGCAAGCTATCGGTGGATCGTTCATAAAGATCTGGTTAGCGAGTTCCGGTCGCGGCGCGTCTGGCCGGCGATGCTGTTGCTGGGCATCGTCGTGGCCTTGATTTTCAGTATCCAAATGGACCTGCTGCCGCAACAGAAGCAGCAGATCGTCGGCGGGTTGCTGTGGCTGGCCGTGTTCTTTGCAGGGGCGACGGTGTTCGACCGGTCGTTTGCGGCCGAACGCGAGGACGGCTGCTGGGACGGCATGAAACTGCTGCCCGTTTCGCCCGGCGCGGTGTTCTTTGCCAAACTGACGGTCAACGTGTTGGCGCTGGCGGCTTTGGAAGGGTTGTTGATTCCCCTGTTCTTTTTGCTGTCGGACTTGCCGTTGGTTGCCCATGCGGGCCAGTTGATGTTGATCGCGGCGCTGGCCAGTCCCGGGCTGGCGGCCGTGGGGACACTGGTCAGCGCACTGGCGGCTGGCGGAGGCAAAGGCGGCAGCCTGTTGGTGCTGGTCGTATTGCCCCTGGTGATTCCCGTGATGCTGGCGGCCGCCGAGTGTACGCGGCTGGCGGTCGAGAACCGGATCGACGACCAGTGGTGGCGGTGGAACCAGCTGCTGGGCGCCTTTTCCATCGTGTTCGTCACCGCCGGTGCGTTGCTGTTTGAGTATGCGATTGAGGATTGAGCCGAATTCTTAGCTGCCAAGAAAGTTGGAGTCCAGGCTTCAGCCTGTCCGGTAAAGAGCAGCCTAAAGGCTGGACTCCAGCAGTGCATACGATGTCCGCAAGACATGGAACCTGACATGAGCCGATTGTTTGCCGAATTGTGCGTCGTGGGTTTACTGACGGCCGCCATCCTGGCCGCCGGTTTCCTCGCGCCTACGGAATCGTCGATGGGCCACGCCCAGCGGATCGTGTACGTCCACGTCCCGGTGGCCTGGCTGGGACTGCTGGCATTCTTGACGATGGCCGGCAGCGGACTGGCCTACCTGGCTCGGCGGGACCTGAAATGGGACCACTGGTTTCAGGCGGCGGGAGAACTCGGCTGGCTGTGCTGTGGCTTGACGCTGGTCACGGGTTCGTTGTGGGCGCACGAAGCATGGGGCACCTGGTGGGAATGGGACCCGCGGCTGACGACCGCGTTCATCCTGTGGGCGATTTACTCCGGGGTTCTCCTGGCGCGGGCCGGGATCGAGGACCCGCATCGGCGGGCCCGCATCGGGGCGATCCTGGCGGTCTTGGGCGCGTTGGACGTTCCGCTGGTCGTGATGGCCACACGCCGGTTCCGCGGGCTGCACCCGGTCGCACCAGAGATGGCGCCCCTGATGCGGACGACGCTGCTGATCAGTGCTATGGGCTTTACGGTATTCTTTGTGTGGCTGGCCGGCCGGCGCCGCGCCCAATTGGGGCTGGAGAGTCTCGCCGCGGAACTGCAGCGGCAAGTCGAAGGGTGAGGACTTACGATGGGCACATTTGTAGCGGGATACCTGATCGTTTGGTTTGCCGTGGTGGTCTACGTCGCGCGTCTGGGACGGCGCCAACGCCAACTGCAGGCACAGCTGGAAGCGCTCCAGTCGGCCTGGCAGACGCAGGAAGAACGGGGCGAGGCACGATCCAAGGCGGCCTAGCTGGGAAGGATACCAACCGTGTCCCTGATCGAACTTACCTTGGCGTGTGGGTTGATCGTGCTCGGCCAGTCGCCTGACGCCCCCGGCGTGATCCGGGGGCGGGTGGTCAACATGTCGCAGCGCGAGGCGCCGTGTCGAGGCGCCGAGGTGATCTTGCGGGCTCGGGTCGAGGGCGAATTCGCGCCCGTCGCGAAAACCGTGACGGATGCCGAGGGGAACTACCGGTTTGAGGGCCTGCCGGTCGGGCCGCAGTACCTGTACTTGCCGGGAGCGAACCGCGAGGAAATCCATTATCCCGGCCGGCGCGTGGGTCTGACGCGCGGGCAGCCGGCAGCCTACGTAACACTCAAAGTCCGGGACACCGTGACGGAGCCCAGTCCCCTGATGATTCGCCAGCACGAAATCGTCATCGGGACGGAGCCGGGAGCCGTCCACGTGGTCGAGGCCTTGCTGGTAGACAATCCGACGGCCGCAACCTACGTGGGACGCGCGAAGACCGAGGGCATGCCGCCCGTGACGATGCGGCTGAACATCCCGGTGGATTTCGAGCGGGTCACGTTCGAAAAAGAGCTGTTTGGCAGCCAGTTTCAAGCGCTCGATGGCCAGCTCGTGACCGGCATGCCCTGGACGCCCGGACCGCAGTGGCTGCGGTTCACGTACACGTTGCCGGCAGCGGCCATCCGCGGCGTCTGGCAGCGGCCGCTGGATGCGCCGTGTGAATCGCTTCGAGTGCGGATCAAGGACAGCCGGCCGGAAGAAATCGCCTGTGACCTGCCGCCCCTGGCCGAGGGACCGCCGGGCGAGGCGGTCTTCCAGTCCAGCACCGGCGTCTTGCCTGCGGGCCACGTGGTCCGCGTGCAACTGGGCAAGGTGCCCCTGCCCTGGACGGCCTATGCCCGCTGGGCGGCGTTGTTCGTGCTCGCCGCACTCATCGCCGGGACCGCGATCGTCGTGCGGCGGACGCGCTGCGGTTCGGCGGACGCAGGTGGCGATCCCGCCAGCGGCCAGGAGACGCTTCCTTCGCCGCCAGCGGCCGGCGACTCGCCGCAGCGTCGTCCGCGCCGGCAGCCGCAGCGCCGCCGAGCCGCTTGAGGCGGTTGACTGGCGGCCAAGTCCGGCCGATAATCCAGTCCGTTCCTAAACGACGGAGCAAATGCCGTGAGTCTTGCGATCGAACTCGAAGCCCCCCCAATCCGCGAAGAAGAGTCCGGTATCTTGCGTGTCGGTCCATCCCGCGTCTCGCTGGAGACTGTGATTCTCGACTTCCAGGAGGGCTCCTCGCCGGAAGCCATCGTACAGCATTACCCATCCTTGGCTTTGTCGGACGTGTACGGCGTCATCGCCTATTACCTTCGCCACCGCGACGAAATCGAGCGTTATCTTATCCAGCGGGAGCAACTGGCGTGCGAAGTCCAGGAACGCATCGAAGCCCGGCAACCAGACTTATCCGCCATCCGCCAACGATTGCGTTCCCAGCGTCAAGCCCAAGGCTAAGTCATGTTGTGTCTGTTGAGCGACGAAGATTTCCACGGACACATCGTCCGCGGTATGTTGCGCAACCAACCTGATGTCGACCTGGTTCGCGTCCAGGACGTGGGCCTGCTGGGTGCATCCGATCCAGACGTCTTGGCTTGGGCGGCCGATCACGACCGCATTGTGGTGACCCACGACCGGGCGACGGTGCCGACCTTCGCCGCGGAGCGGATAGCCTTGAAAGAACCAATGCCAGGTTTGTTCGTCGTACCGAGATCCATGAGAATTCGGCAAGCAATCGAGGAACTACTGCTGCTTGCAATATGCACCGATCCAAGTGACTGGATGGGCATCGTTCTTTATCTGCCCGTCTGACGCCACGCCAGTCAGCTGCGGACGCGATTTTCAGAAGTCAAAGACGGCGAAACATCACCGCTTTCCAGCAGCAGCCCCAGCCGCATTTTTTAAAGTTGCGCTGTTTGATAGTCGCGAAGCGACGGTAGCACATAGCCTTGGGCGTCAGCCCAAGGATAGCAAGATAGGGGAACCGTTAGCCGCGAAGCGGCGACAGCCATCGTTGCCGTATCGACCTGCTGGCGCCGCTTCGCGGCTACGGCATTCGTTCCTTCGAGTCCCTTGGGCTTACGCCCAAGGCTACATGCTGTCACCACTACGTGGTTGTACATGCGCAACTTCAAAAGTCGCATTCGGGCTTCGTCGTTCGTCGCGGCTCACTGCTTCTGCATGGTCTGCAGGAACGCGTGAAAGGCGTCCTCTTGGTCCGCCATGGTCTTTTGTGGGCCGTAAGCTTTGACGAAGTGCAGTTGCTCGCCGAGGGGGACGATGGCGGCCAGCATACGGTAGCCCGCACGATCGACGGCCGGCGCAAACGGGCCGGGCTGGTCTTTATAGGTCCCCGTGAAATCGACGACCGTGACCTTCAATCCGGCCACGTCCAACTCCTGCTGGGAATCCTTTTCCGGCTTGCCGCCAAATTGATCCCGCCAGCGGTTCACGTTGTCCTCGACACTGCCGCCGGCCAAGCTGAGCGTCAGCCGGCCGTCCGACTCGTCGCCCTCGGCTTTAGGCAGCGCAAACTCGGCTGCGACAAACTGGCTGCGTGGTTGCTTGCGCGTCCAGCCATCCGGCGCTTTCAGCCGGACTGCGCCCACGGTTACCTCCGGTCCCAAATCCTGGGTGGCGGCCGCATCGGCCAGGCCGGCGTGCGGATCGGTCATGGGAGGCGTTTCCACAGGCGGCGCCGTCGTGGCGGAATCCGCGGGCGCGGCTTCGCGCTTCGTGGGCTCATACGATCCCTGACAACCGGCCAAACACAGAATAGCAAACAATCCAATCCAAGATTTATCGTGCATCACTGTCCCCTTGATGTGCGGAAACGGAACCGAACTGAGTAGACCCAAACCTGCCGCGCCAATCGGCTGCGGCAGATCGGCGGACAAGGTATCAGCCGCAGGGCGATCTGTCTACCACACGCGGGGAGCAAGCTGTCGGGGAGCAAACGGCAGGGATTTGTACACAGGCGGAAGCAGAGCCGAGGGAGCGTCCGGGGTTGATCGCACGACGCTCGACAACAAGATCAAGAAGTACGGGCTCCGCACCTGATCCAATTCGGCCGATCCAGAACCCTGGATTCTTGGGAAGAGACAACGTGGGCGTGCTCCATCTGGTACCGATCTACTGCGGCAACTCGCGGGACTTGGTGGCGCCGTTGGCAGCCAAGTTGGCCAGCGTGTTCCGCTTGCGGGTCGAGCAACACCCGCCTTCGTTCGATCCGGAATTGGCCTTCGACCCCGCGCGAGGCCAGTACAACTCCCGCCTTCTCTTGGCCCAACTGCTGAACCAGCAGCCGGCCGGCGCCATGCGAATCCTGGGCGTCGCCGGTGTGGATCTGTTCATTCCCGTCCTGACCTACGTTTTCGGTGAAGCCCAGCTGGACGGCCGTGCGGCCATGGTTTCAACGTATCGCCTGGACAATCAAGTCTACGGCCTGCCGCCCGATCGCGATGTGCTGTTCCAACGCCTGGTCAAGGAGGCCGTCCACGAACTGGGCCACACCTACAACCTGGTACACTGCCACAGGCATCCTTGCGTCATGCTCAGTTCGCCGAATGTCGAGGGCATCGACATGAAGTCCGAGCTGTTCTGCGAGGACTGCCTCCGCAGCCTGCGACAGACGAGTTAGCATCGTTCGAGAAATAACTGTCGCCTCGTCAATGTAGCCATCACACTCCGTGGGATGATCAGCAATGAACACTGGACAGTTATTTCTCGAACGATGCTTAGGCTGCGCTGCGGAGGACGCCGAAATCCGTCACAAGGAAAACGGAAGGGAACCCTTCGCCTCGTTAACGAACGAACGACCTTTCGCGGAGCGAGGGGCGACAAGACGGCGGTATTGTTCTTGGACGGGTGCTAAATGAGCCACGGATGGAACACGGATTTCACGGAGCGCACATGCGATTGTCCGTGTTTCATCCGTGGCTCCACCTCCTCCCTTGACGGAGAAGAACTGGGGCGGTGAATCAGGCGGTGATGGATTCGCCGATCCTCGCTGTCGGTCGAGATCGATTTCTCGCCGGCGGGACTCACCGGACAAAGCGTCACCATCGAGTGTTTCGTCAAGCTCGATGGTTCGGCGGGAAGTTCGGATGACCTGTTTGGCGGCGAACCGCAAGACTGCTCTTTTGATCCGTTTGTCTCCGACGCTGGACGGTACTGCGTTTTCTGCTAATATTGCGTAGACGCTCACCGTCGAACCAGTGAGCAGGAAGATCGCGGATCGTCTCGTCGTCTCATTAACGCAAAGTGCGTCACTGACATGTCGGAAGCTCCTCCCTGCGTCTTTCTCTGCCACAACAGCCAGGACAAGCCGATCGTCCGCCGCTTGGGCGAACTGCTCCGGGCCAACGGCATCGAGTCTTGGATTGGCGAAGTCTCGCTCGAAGCCGGCTGCCGATGGACGGAGCAACTGGCGGATGCTCTGCTGGCCGCACCGGCGGTGATTGTGTGCTTGGGGCCAGCCGTCCTGGGACGTTACCAGGCACAGGAAGGCGACACCGATACGAGATGCGGGGGCTCGCTTGGTCTGCCCGCGGCCAGGTTGGCTCTCCTCCCCGGCAAAGGCTCGCCAGACCCCGGCACTCCCGTCATTTCGCATCACGGAGTCTCGGCATGACCGATTCGCAACCGAGCCCGAAGCCGGGTACTACGCATTCCAAGCCGGAATCGCCAGCCAATAATGATGGTCCGCGCCAGCCGTGGCATCGGCGTCTGCGTGATTGGCTGTGGGGATACGACTTCTTCGTTTCGTACCACTGGGCGAGTGGCGGCACCTACGCTGTCAACCTTGCCGCGCTGCTGCGTGAAAAAGGCTACGATGTGTTCCTGGATCGCGCCGAGTACGCGATGGGCGACGACTGGAAAAGGGTGGGCGAACTGGCCCTTCGCAATACGCAACGGCTGGTCCTGATCGCCACACGCCAAGCCGTGTTCGAATCGGAACCGGTGCGGCGTGAAGTCATCCTGTTCACCGATCGCGGCCGCCACGTTATCCCGATCTTCTTTGGCGACCCGTTCGCCACCGCCGAGCAGGCCGATCCTGGCAAGCACGTCGTGCTCAAGCGGCTCCCTGATGCGACGCTCTATATTCAGGACACACCGGAGCACCTCCCCATCGGCCCGTGCGACAGTGTCATCGAACAACTGATTGGGACGCACCGCGCGGGGCCTTGAAACTTCCCGTGGAAAGGACGCTCGAGCTGCCCCTGCCGCCGGTGTCCGAGTGGGTTAGCGTGACATGCTTCCGCGACCGCAAAGTGGGCGACGACTGGGGCCCGGCAGTGCAAGCCGCGATCAACAGCGGCGCGCGGGTGGTCTACTTTCGGGAAGACCGAGTACGAAAGCCAGAAGCTGCTGGCCGAAGCCGGGACGGCGACCGAGATCCTCGGCGCCTTCATTTATCCGCTGGGCAAGATTCCCGCCGACCGCCCGATCTTCGAGAATCGCAACTCGCGGATCGCCGTGGTCTACGGTACCAGCGTCTATCACGCCAATCAAAAGCTGCACATCCGCGACGTTCGCGGAAACGAGTCCCCGGCCATCGACAACGACGCCCTCCAATGGGCCGGCTCCCGCGCCCGCATGGACCTGTACACCAGTGATGCCTCCCCGGCTCAACCGTGCCGGGTAATGACTCCGACGAGCAGGTGCTGTAAGACTATCCCGTAACCGCGTATGAGCCGACTGAGGAATAGTCATGACAAGTCACCCCACCGCGGATTGACGCCCGACCACTTGGCTCGCCTTAAGCAGGCCCGGGAACAGATCGCCGCAGAGTTGCCTGATTTTGTCCTACGAGAGCGGCGAATGCGAGAGGCGGCTGAGGAGAACAGCCATTTCCTGCGGCAACCTTGCCCCAGTCTTCCTGGGGCGATACACTGCCACGGCGGCTGTGCTCGAAAACCCCAAGGTGGATTGTGAATCAGCGTCCCCCAGCGTCTGCGCCTTTGCGGTCTGCGGCCCTCGTTGCCAGCCTCGTGCGCGCTTCGGCCTCCTTGAAACTGGCAATCGTCCTGCTGGTGTTTCTGGCGGCAGTGCTAGCATGCGCCACTTTGGTGGAGGCCAAGTACGGCCGCGAGTACGCCTCGTGGTACGTTTACGGCAGTCCGTGGTTTGTCGCGTTCTTGGCCGTCCTGGGCGCGAACGTCCTGGCCGCTACCCTGGTTCGCTTTCCCTGGCACAAGCACCCGCTTGGCTTCGTGATCACTCACGCCGGGATTCTAGTCCTGCTGGCCGGCGCGATCCAGTCGTTTCTTGGCGGAGTCGAGGGCCAGGTGGTCCTGCAGGAAGGCCAGCGGGCCGAGCGGTTCCAAGTGACCTCGCGAAGTGTCGTCAACGTCGCTTGGGATGCGGGCGGCAAGCGGACGGCGACCGATTATGTGTTCACGCCGGGGCCGCTGCATTGGCCGGAAGGCCGGACGCTGGATTTCGGCACCGCCGACTCGATGGGCTTGAGAGTGTTGCGATTCTACCGGCACGCCAGCCACCAGACGGACTGGATCGCCGACGATCGCGATTATGACGGACCGGCCCTGCACTTGCAGGTATCCGGCCCCAGCGGTAATGCCCTCGCCGAAGACTGGTTGTCCGCGAATGTGTTCGGCGGCGAAGCGATTGTGGGGCCCACACGGTATGAACTCCTGCCGCTTCCTGTCGCATCGATGGCGGACGACTTTCTGCAGCCTCCCGACGATCTCGGCAAATCCGGTGTGCTGTCCATGCATTACCAGGGCCGGGTGCAACGGATTCCGGTTGATGGCAATCTGGCCAAACGGACCGCCGTTGCTGACGACGGCACCGCGGTCGAGATCGCCGACTATCTGCCGGACGCCAAGCCGACGCCCAAGGGCGGATTCGTGTCCGTCAGTTCTAACCCGCGGAACCCGGTCGTGGAAATGAAGGTGTATCTGCCGGGCCGCGAACAGCCCCTGCGTCAGCTCGCTTTTGCCCGCCGCCCGCTGTTGAACTTGGACGCCGTCCACGGGGAGGTCTGTCCGGTCAAGTTCTGTTATACCACGCGGGCCAAAAGGCGATCCCCGGCGCGGTGTTCGCGCAACTGCCGGACGGCAAGCTGTACTGCCGGGCCGAGGCGGATGCTGTCTATGGCCCGCCGCGTGAGGTCAAGCAGGGCGATCGCATCGCGCTGGGCGGAGAGTTCAGCGTGACCATCCAGCGGCACTTGCCCCGGGCCCGCCAGGAGGTCAGCTTTCAGCCGATCGCGGCCGCACCGAATCAAGCGAACCAGCCGGAAGCCGCCGCGCTGGTCGAACTGACGGTCGACGGCCAGCGCCGCACCGTCTGGCTGCAGCGCGGCGATTCCCAGTACAGTTCGCAGTCGATCCTGACTGGCCGAGGCCCGGTGTTCCTGTCGCTGGGCTGCGAGTCGCAGCCGTTGGGGTATTCGATCGAGCTGCAGGATTTCACCCGCCGTGCCAATCCTGGCGGCCTGGGCGACGCCGCGTTCTCCAGCACCGTCCGTTTGGTCGATCCCGCGGCGGGCGTCGATGAACCGCGGAAGGTCTCGATGAACGAGCCGCTGGTGCATGGCCGTTTCAGGCTGTACCAGTCCAGCTTCCAGGAGCCCACGCATGGACGCGAGGTGTCGGTGCTGACGGCCGCCTACGACCCGGGACGCGTTCTAAAATACTCCGGCAGCCTGCTGATCTGTGCCGGCATTTTCAGCATGTTCTACATGCGATGCAGGTTATAGATTGGGGGTTATAAATGGGAGGCACGCGGGTGTCCGGCCTCTTCATCTATAACCCCGTCATCTATAACCGATATCTTTCCCTCGTTTTCGGCTCGACCAACAGGAACCGTCTCATGCGAACATGCACTTCATTCCTCGTTGGCCTGCTTCTGTGGGCCGCTGCGTCGTCGGCTTGGTCCGCCGATGAGGTCTTCAACTGGGACCAGTGGCGTTCCCTGCCGGTCCAGGCCGGCGGACGGCAGAAGCCGCTGGACACCTTGGCCTGGGAGACATTCCGGACGCTGTCCAACGCAGCGGGCTGGACGGATCCCGAGAGCGGCCAGTGGTTGAACGCCCCCACGCTGTATCTCGTCCTGCTGTTCGACTGGCAGGGTTGGGACCGTCCCGCGAACCCGCCAACGGGCGACGGTTCCCACGCGCCGACCGGCTACTTCCAGCTGCATCGGCCGGACCGATGGGATCAGGCCCCGCTGCTGCGCGTCGATTTCCTGGCGCTGCGCGAGGCGCTCGGACTGTCCAAAGACGAAAAATTTATTTCGCCGGTGGCCCTGAGCCAAGCCAAAATCAAGCTCCCCGACGCGACGGCCGAACGCCCGTTTGTGAATTGGGCTGACGGTTTGGCACGCCGCCAGCCAGAGGGGCTGACGGCGTTCGAGAACAAGGCGTTGGAATTGGCCGTCAAGTTCTGGACGTACCAGGATCACCGCATGGGCAAACGGCTGGCCGTCGTGCCGATCCAAGGCAGCGACGACCAGCAGTGGATCTCGTTGGCGGATCTGACGAGCACCCCATGGAACGAGAAATCGGATCCAACCGGCCTGCTGCGGCAGGCTCGGCAGCAGTTCCTGGCGACTCGCACGGCCTACCTGGGCAGTTCGACCGCGGACTTCAACCAGGCTTCTGCCGCTTTTCTGGAGGCCATCCGCCAATTGGGTCCGCAGCTGGGAGCGTACCCGTCGGCGTCCCAGATCCAGTTGGAAGTCATCTACAATCGTTTCGTCCCGTTCCGCGTTGCCTGGATCTCGACGACCGCGGCGTTCTTGTGCCTGCTGTTGAGCATGGGGACGCGGTGGCGGCCGTTTTATGCCGCGGGCTGCATCGCCTTTTCCGTCGGACTGATCGCCATGCTGACGGGTTTCGGCATGCGTGTGGTGTTGTCCGGCCGTGCGCCGGTGACGAACATGTACGAGTCGGTGGTGTACGTCGGGCTGGGGATCGCTATTTTTGGCGTGGTTCTTGAGCTGATCTATCGGAAGCAATTTATCCTGACGGCAGCCGCGGCACTGGCGACGATCACCTTGATTCTGGCCGACAACTGTCCGGCCGTGTTGGACGCCCGTCTGCGTCCGCTGCAGCCGGTGCTGCGGAGCAATTTCTGGCTGGTCACGCACGTGATGACGATCACGCTCAGCTACGCCGCACTGGCTCTGGCGTTGGGCATCGGCAACATCACGCTGGGTTACTACCTGCTGGGTTCCGGCGACGGGCCGACGATCCGCAGCCTGACCGAGTTCACGTACCGGGCGCTGCAGGCCGGCGTGTTGCTGCTGGCCGCGGGCACGATCCTCGGCGGCGTCTGGGCCGACTATTCCTGGGGCCGTTTCTGGGGCTGGGATCCCAAGGAAGTCTGGGCCTTGGTCGCGCTGTTGGGCTACCTGGCCGTGCTGCACGCCCGGTTCGCGGGCTGGATCCTGGATTTCGGCGTTGCCGCGCTGTCCGTGCTCTGTTTCTCGCTGGTCGTGATGGCTTGGTACGGAGTGAACTTCGTCCTGGGCGCCGGCCTGCACAGCTATGGCTTTGGCGGCGGCGGTGCCCCCTACGTGTTCGGCGCCATCATGCTGCAGGGGCTGTACGTAGCCGCTGCCGCCATCCGCTACGTCGCCAGCGGCGCGGCGGCCGAAGCCGAGCGGGCGGCTAGGCAGGCGACGGCGGCCGCCGACGCGTCGCCGACGGCTTGACTTGCCGCAGCGTTGACATTCGCGCCGCGATTCGACAGAATCCTTCGTAGCCGCATTCGCCAGAATGCGGGGCAGAATCCTTCGTAGCCGCACTCGCCAGAATGCGGGGCAGAATCCTTCGTAGCCGCATTCGCCAGAATGCGGGGCTTTCGGGGCATTGGGCCCGCGTTCTGGCGAACGCGGCTACTCCGTTCTGCCCACTTCACCGTCAGAAAATGCTTCACCGCGTTGCCCGACGGGGCTCCACATCTTGGCATCTTGCGGCTGGATAAGACACGGAAGCCAACGGCCCGCGACACCCACAAGAACCTGGAGGAACACCGCCATGCATCGACGCCGATTTCTCGCGATCGCATCCTCCGCCGTGCTGTTGGGCCGGGTCCCGACCGCTCGGGCGGCTGCCGACGGCGACGGGCTCATTGAATCGATCACCCAACAGACGCTGCGCCGCAATCGGGATGGACGCGGGACGACTTGGTTCCATCCCCGATGCTGCATGCTGCCGGGCCCGGACGGGAAATTGCTGGCCCTCATGACGCTGCAGCCCATCGCCGGCTCGGACTATTTCGGGCCGGTGCATTGGTCGACGTCGACGGACCTGGGCAAGACGTGGAGCGACCCGGGGCCGATCCCTGCGTTGGGGCGCGCGCCGGTCGGCGGGCACGAGGGCTTGCTGGCAGGCGTCTGCGACGTGGTACCCGAGTTTCATCCGCCCACGGGGACGGTGCTCGCGCTCGGCCATGTCGTGTTCTATCGTGGATCGCGGTTTTCCGCCGCCGACCAGCTGGCTCGGTATCCGGTCTACGCGGTTCGTCAGCCCGATGGCACATGGTCCGAACGCAGGATTCTCGGCTGGGATGACCCGCGCGGAGCGCACATCTACACCAACAACTGTGGCCAGCGGGTGGTCTTGCCCAACGGCGAAATCGTGATGTCGTTCACCTTCGGATCGGGGCCGCAGAATCGGCGGGTCGCGGGCGTGCGCTGCACGTTTGACGGCCAGCAGCTGCGCGTGGCGGAGGTCGGGCCACCGCTGGAGAACAAGGCTGGCCGCGGATTGTTGGAGCCGTCGGTGACAAGGTGGAAGAACCGGTTCTATCTGACCATGCGGGCCGAGGACGGTCACGGCTATGTGGCGGAAAGCGACGACGGGCTGAACTACCGCCGCAAGACGGCCTGGGCCTGGGACGATGGCCAGCCCATCGGCATGTCGACGACTCAGCAGCACTGGCTGACGCATGCGGACGGGCTGTTTCTCGTCTATACTCGGAAAGATGCCTCGAACGTAAACGTCGTCCGCTGGCGCTCACCGCTGTGGTTGGCACGGGTCGATCCCGAGCGGCTGTGCCTGCTGCGGCGTACCGAGCAGGTCGTCCTGCCGCTGGTCGGCGACGGCGTGAACGGGCCGGATGACGTCGCTCTGATGGGCAACTTTCACATCACCAACGCCAGCCGGCACGAGTCGTGGGTCACCGTTGGCGAGTGGCTGCCCAAACGCGATGCCAAAGGCGATCTGTTGCTGGCCAGGATTCGTTGGTCGCGTCCTCAATCGGAGCCGTGATCTCCCACGCTGGTCAAGAGATGGAATGACAGGGCAAAACCGACGATGAAACGTGGCACATAATTCCGATGAGAATCCTGGTTGTCGACGACGAGAAGATTAAGCGGATCACGCTGGCGGACGATTTGTCCGGCCAAGGGCACGAGGTGGTGACCGCCGCTGACGGGCAGCAGGCCCTGGAGCTGCTGGACCGCGAGCTGTTCGACGTCGTCGTGACCGACATCAAGATGCCGAGGCTCGACGGACTGGAACTGCTCAAACGCGTCAAGGAGAGCGCGTCGGCCGGCGTCCGCTTCATTCTCATGACCGCCTACGGCAGCATTCCCGTGGCGGTCGAGGCGATGAAGCTGGGGGCGACGGATTTCCTGACCAAGCCGTTCCGCAACGAAGACCTGTTCCCGATCATCCAGCGGATCGAGCAGGAGCGGCGCGAGGCGGGCGACGAACCCGCTCCGGAGCCGGCCGCAAGTCCGGACGAGGACGACATCGACCGCGAGATCATCGGCCGTTCGGAAGCCATGCAGCGCGTCAAGCGGATGATTCGGATCAGCGCCCGCACCGATGCCAACGTGCTGCTGGTCGGCGAGACGGGCGTCGGCAAGGATCTGCTGACGGGGGTGATCCACCGCCACTCGCACCGCGGCCGCGGCCCGTTCGTCAAAGTCGGCTGTACGCTGTTTCCCCCCACGCTGATCGAAAGCGAACTGTACGGCCACGAGGAAGGCTCGTTCACCGGCGCCGACCAGGGCCGCAAAGGACGCTTCGAGTTGGCCGAAGGCGGCACGATCTACCTGGACGACGTGGACGACATTCCGCTGGAGCAGCAAGCCAAGCTGCTGCGTGCGATTGAGGAAAAGGTCTTCGAGCGGGTGGGCGGCAACAAGCTGCTGAAGGCCAACGTGCGGATCATCGCGTCGACCAAGCTGAACTTGCTGGACAAGACCGCGGCTGGAACGTTTCGCCAGGACTTGTACTATCGCTTGGACGTACTGCGGATTCGCGTCCCGCCGCTCCGCGAACGCCGTGAGGACATCCCGGCCTTGACCGAACATTTGCTGCGGCGGTTGGCGGGCAGTAGCGGTTACGACCTCGATCCGGCGGCGGTCGCCGCTCTGGCGCAGCACCCGTGGCCGGGCAACATCCGTGAACTGTACCACACCCTGGAGCGCACGCTGCTGGTCGGCGGCGGGCAGATCACCGCAGAACTGCTGGAGGCGGAAATCGGCGGCCTGCCTTCGGACAGCGAGCCGGCGTTTCGAAACGGCCAATCCGGCTCGCTGGCGGCCGGGGGATTCAAAGCGGCGATGGACTATGCCGAAAAGCAGCTGCTGCTCAACGCCCTGGAATCCTGCGGCGGCAACAAAACGGCGGCAGCCCAATCGCTGGGCATGAAGGCCTCGACGTTCCGTGACAAGCTCGCCAAGCACGGGCTGAAGTAACGCACCGCGACCCTGGGCTACGGTGTGCAACGCCTTCGGCGTCGAAGGACCGGCGTTGGTTTGCGAATTACTCGCCAGCCTGATTCAGGATGTGGCGACGAAGAGACGCCGCCAGGAAGAATCCCAAGTCGTCGCTCAGACGATCCAGCAGCGGACGAATCTCGCGGAGGAAGCCGGCTCGCTTGGCACGCAAGAGAACGCCCGCAGTACCAAGTGGCACCAGTCCCTTGCGGATCGCCGCTTCCCGCCCGGCCGCCTCGTCCATGAGAATCGCGGGACAGCCAAGTTCCTCGGCCAAGACGATCGCCTCGGATTCGCCGCGGTCGAGTTCGTCCGCCAACTCTCCCACGCGGGCTTGGCCAGCCGGTTTCCGAATGTCGATGAAGGGAAACCGCGACAGGTCCACCGGGGATTCGTCCGTCGCCAGCCGCGCCGGGTGGGCCAGTTCGTCGGCTACTGCGGGAGGAATGACGACGGTTCCGAAGAGTTGCTCGAGGACCGCCAGCTGTTCGAGAAACGCCAAGGCGCGGATCGGCGACGTGTCGCTGACAACGATCATCCCGGAACCCCCAGCCGATCCATGGCGGCGAGTTCAGCGTGTAGTTGATCGGCGGTGACTTCGTACAGCGCAATGCCGCGTCGAAGAAGTTCCGCTTCCATTTCTACACGAACAAGGCCCGCCCACTGAGCCGCTTGCCAAAGGCTCAGACGGCGCATCTCGAACAACCGGCAAGCGATCTCCACCCGGGCCTCGACCTCCGAAAGACCTGCCTGTTCCAACACGGCATCGGGAATCGTCAGCGGCATCGCTTCTATCCTCCGGCAATACGCGAAAATGGTCACAGACCCGACACCGAGTATTCTACTACCTTGGCGGCATTGAGGCGAGGCCGAGCAGGTCGTCCAAGGTGTCGATCCGCAGTGCTACGAGACAATCAGGTGCTGCAGATGTGGGTCGCACGCAAGTCACGGACCAAGGGATCGACGAGCGTCAGTTCGCAGCTGCGTCTGCCGGCATTTCACTGGCCATCCGCCGGGCCTGTTGGAGGGCCGGCGTCATGTCGTCGAAGATGCGTCCGGCGCCGTCGTGGAAGACGCGGCCGATCAGCAGGTCGGTCAGGTTGCCTCGATAGTTGGGATGCTCTTTGAGGAACTGCCCGAAACTGAATTCGGGCGTGTAGTAGGCGTCGACCAGCTTGCGGATCCAGGCGGCGCCTTTCTGGAACTCGGGGATCCAGCAGCCCAATTGGGCCGGTGACGTGTCGCCCCGGCGCAAGCCTTCCACGATCGCGTCGGCCGCCAGTTCGCCCGACCGCAACGCCAGGTAGACGCCGGACGAATAGATCGGGTCGATGAAGCCGAAGGCGTCGCCGACCAGCACCCAGCCGTCGCCGGCCTGCTGTCGCGTGGTGTACGAGAACTCCTTGGCGACGTGGAATTCGCCCAGGAACTCGGCGTCCCGGAGACGCTCCTCCAAGGCCGGGCATTTTGCCAATTCGTCCGCGTAAACCTCCGCCGGCTTGCCACGCCCCCGCAGCAGGTAGTCGTTGGCTCCCACGACGCCGATGCTCGTGATCCCGTTCGACAACGGGATAAACCAGAACCAGGACTGTTTCCCCTGCGTGTGCAGGATGATCGTCGCGCCGCCGTTGTCGCCCGGATCACGGCGTGCATCGCGGTAATAGCCCCAGATGGCCGCGTTGCGGAGCTGGGGATCGTCGATGCGAAGCCGCAAGGAATTGGCGATTAACGCCTGCTGCCCCGTGGCGTCCACCACCACTTGTGCGGCGACATCGATGGGCTCCTCGCCGCGCCGTGATACACGCACGCCGCGGGCCCGCGCACTATCGAACAGGACCGACTGGACCCGCGTTTCATCGTAACCGTCCGCACCCTTGGCAGTTGCGTTTTCGAACAGCAATTGGTCGAAATCGGCCCGCTCGACCTGCCACGTCTGGGCACAATCGCGGGGGTCATGCTCGCGGAAAAAGAACGGCTGCGATTCCTTGCCTGTGTGCGTGACGAATTGCACGCTGAGCTTGGGGACGAAGTTGCTCCGCTTCATTTGCTCCAACACGCCCAACCGCTGCAGCGTCCAGTACGTCTCCGGCATCAGGGATTCGCCCACATGGAACCGCGGCATCTTGTCGCGCTCGATCAACAGGGTGGAGAAGCCGGCTTCGGCGACCAAAGCCGCCGCCGTTGAACCTCCCGGTCCCCCGCCAATCACCACGCAGTCGTATTGAGTCTTCATGCCCTATTCTACCCCGCCGTCAAGACGCGGTGACGACTTCCAGCAGTTCGATCACCGGCACCGTGTCGCAGTACATCAACGCCGTCCGCCCGTAACAGGTTTCCGGCTTCGCAAACCCGAAAATCCGGCAAAGATCTTCGCCGGGTTCGATCTTCCACAGCGACAGCAGCCGGACGCGCCGGAGGACTTCGCTCCGGATCAAAATTCGCCCCAACGGAGTCTGCTCGGCTTCGATCGCATCGCGGATTTCGGGGGCCAGCAAGGCGCGTGTCACGCGCACGATCCCAAACAGCACCACCGCGTTGTCGGGTTTGCGTTTCAGGATCACCTTGCGGCGGTAATGCGTCTCGTTGACCGCCGATTCCAGGACTTGCACCGCCAGGTCGCTGGCGTGGAACGCCTCCAACGCTTCCGTCATGTGCTCGTCGTGGGCCAGCAGCTCGCGGTAGGGCGGCGGCAAGTCGTTCTCGCCGACCTCCTGAAAGCGGCCCAAATCGTCGACCGCTTCGTAGTACAGTCTGGCTAAAGCTTCCAATTCCGGAGTCAAACGCCGCGAGAGGATCACCGCCGGTACTCCTTTTCAGCTCGCTCTAGGTGAGCGTGGGGACCGACCCTGACAGCTCGATGCACATCGCCGGTTCCGCCAACGCCACCGCACCCGCCGGATGCTCCAGGACGGTTTCGATCAAGTAGTGCAGCAGCCGCCGCAATTCAGCGGGGGCGACGGTATCGGCGAACGCCGCGGCCCGCTCTTGATACTTTTCAACCAGCGTGTCGGCTTTCTCAAACACGCCCGCTTTCTGGTACAACTGGCGGGTCCGCTCGACTCGTTCCGCCCCGCCTGGACGGTCCTCGTTGACCAGGTCCAGCAGTTCTTGTTGCTCGCCGCGCGGCAACCCCTCCAGCGCCAACGCCCACAGCACCGTTGGGCGGCCCCCGAGCGTATCGCCTCCGGCCGACAATTTGTTGTACGAATCTCCGTGCCAGTCATTCAGGTCGTTCAGAATCTGGAACGCCACGCCCAGGTGCCGGGCGAACTGCCGCAACGGTTCGCCGTAACCTTCCACCGGACCCGCCAAGCGGGCGCCACAGTACAGGGCCGCCTCGAAGGCCGGCGCGGTTTTCAAGGCGTAGATCGCCAGCGCATCGATCGGCTTGAGCCGTTTGTCGCGGGCATCCCGCCACACCAACTCCGCTCCCTGTCCCTCCGACAGCCGCGTGTGGGCGCGGGCCAGGCAATCGACGATATCCACGACGGCGTCGGCCCCCAACTGCTTCGCCTCGCGGCTGACCAGGCGATATCCCATCCCGATCATGTAGTCGCCGACGTTCAAGGCCGTCGGGACTCCATACTTGCGGTGCAAAGTTTCCCGGCCGTAGCGGAATTGGTCGTCGTCTTCGATATCGTCATGGACCAGCGACGCCTTGTGGAACGTCTCGATCGACATCGCCGTCCGCTTGACCGCATCGGAAAAGCCGGCCACGTGCGCCGCTCCGTCGGGCGCGGTCGCCCCGCTGCCGGTCAAGGCGTCGTAGACGGCCAGCGTGATAAAGGGGCGGGCATACTTGCCGCCTTGGGCCAGGAAATCGTGCGCGATCGCCTCGGTGGCCGCGACCGGCTCCAGGCCGGCCAAGCCCTGCCCGTTCAGTTCCGATAACCGCGGTCCGCCACGCTGGCGGACTGCCAAGCGATCCAATTCATCCGGCTCGAACAATCGGGACGCCGCCCGCAGCAGATGCATGTACGTCGTCGTTTGCCGCACCGGCTGATGCCGCCGGACACGAATCATGTCGTCCACCCAATCCAGGTCGACCGACGTGTTCTTACAGTCGTTCGACAGCAGCGGCACCGCCATGCAGGGAATGCCGGCCAGCAAGATCTTGTCGATCGCTTTTTCCAGCACGTTCAGGCAAGCCACGCCCAGAATCGCGTCCACGTAGCCGCCGACCAGGATCTGCATCACCACGGGCGAGCCCTCGGCGACGATCACGCGATATCCCAACCGTTCCGCCGAGGTCCGGAAATCGGCGATGCTGCAGGCTCCGCAAGGCCCGCAGTCCAAGCCGAATTCGCTGTATTCGGCGGGGCAGCCGTCCGCGGGCCGCAAGCAGTGCGGCAGCAACAGCAAGCGCCGGGCCGGCGGCACCGCCGCCACCTGATCGCGCCAAAACTCGGACGCCAGGGCAACCATCGTCCAGCCGATATAGCCCTCGGGCTGTCCCAATTCCCGCAGTGCGCTCCGCGTGACTTGCTCCATTTCGTCCTTGGACAGCGGATGCGACTTGTCCAATTGCCCCGCGATGCGGCGGCATGCCGAACGAATCTGCTCGCGGACCGCGCGGTCCAGGGGGATCTGCTTCAAGTGCGACGTCCGGCGCCGATGCGTGGGGCTGGGGACAGGCCCCGCCTCGTTTTCTATCCGGTCCTTGCTGACGGTGCTGCTGATCAAGTTGCGGTCCTCATAAGCCGGTATCGGCGGCCGGGTGTCGGAAGGCGTTCGATCCTCCGAAACCTATCGGCTACTTTATTTTAAGTGCATCGGGGGGCGATTCGCCAGAGGGGGACAGCAATTGGCGGGACAAACGTCGTGCCCGGGACCGTACCGGCCCACCGCCCGCTTGGGGGCCGCAGGATCCAGGCGTTCTTCGATCAACTCCCGAATCATCGCCACAAAACGGGGATGTGTTCCGACCGTGCCGGCTCGGACCATGGGCACGTGCAACTCGTCGCACAGCTGGCGAGCCTCGATATCCAAATCGTACAGCACTTCGAGATGGTCCGAAAGAAACCCAATCGGAGCAATGACGACGCCCGTCAAGTTCGCCTGACCGCTCAACTGCCGGATCGCGTCGCGCACGTCCGGCTCGAGCCAAGGCTGCTGGGGCGGGCCGCTCCGGCTCTGATAGACCAATTGCCAGTGTGGATTCCCCAGCCGTTGACTGACCAAATCGGCCGTTTCCCGCAACTGTCGCACGTAGTCGCAGCTGTCCGACATGCTCAGCGGAATGCTGTGCGCGGTGAACAGGAATTGAACACCGTCCCGTTGGTCCGCAGGAAACCGGTCCAGCGCATCTCGCACCCGCGCTGCCGTCGCTTCGATGAAGCCGGGATGGTTGTAAAACATCCGCAGCTTGTCGATCTGCGGCGCGCCCGGCCCCGCCTCCGCGCAAGCGGCCGCGATGTTCTCCCGGTATTGGCGGCAACCCGAGTAGGAACTGTACGCGGACGTGACGTAGGCCAATGCCCGCCGTCGGCCATCGGCCGCCATCTGCCGCACCGTCTCGCTGAGAAACGGGTGCCAATTCCGGTTGCCCCAGTAAATCGGGAGATCGATCTGGTGACGCCGCAGCTCGTCCTCCAGGACCGCAATCAGTTCTCGCAGCTGGGAGTTGATCGGGCTCACTCCGCCGAAGTGGTAGTAGTGTTCGGCCACCTCCAGCATCCGCTCGCGCGGCACGGGCTTGCCGCGCAACACGTTTTCCAAGAATGGAATGACATCGCCGCGGGATTCAGGTCCGCCAAACGATACAATCAACAGCGCGTCGTAGGAGTTATCTTTCATGAGCGGCGTTCGTCAGCAGCAGAATGGTGTTGAGTGGTGCGGGAGCTAGCGGCGTCGTGTGTTCCCACGGCTTTGGCATCGTAGCCTACGAATCCTGCTCGTCCAGGGGTACATAACGCAAAAGACGCCCTCGGATCAAGTCCCGTTCCCCTTATGTACGTCCGCAAGTCCTCAGGAAAATGAGCCGCAAACGCCACGAGACGGCCAGGAGGGGAGCGTCCTGCATATGCGGGCTGTTGATTGAATCGTGGGATAGGCTTCCAGCCTGTCGAATGGGACAATGGCGCAGAATACTCACTTGCAACTGGGCAATCCTGACAGGCTGGAAGCCTATCCCACGTATGTTTGCTCCCGTAAATCAACAGCCCGTCTGGCCGTGGGTAGACGTCCTTCTGCCGGTCGCCTATGATTTTCGGCGGAAGAATCTCTTGATGGGAGGGTGGTGATCCGATGTCTGCGATCTCGACCATGCCGGTCTCCGACGAACCGGACCTGGACAATCTCGCCGAACTGCTGGATCGGCTGGGCGGAGTTCCCCTGGAACGCGTCCGAATGCATCCGCCTCCCGGCACGGCGACCGAAGCCGATGTTCTGGAGGCCCTGGAAGCGCCGCGCAAGCGGATTTGCGAGTTGATTGACGGCGTTCTGGTGGAGAAAGCGATGGGCTACAGCGAATCCATCCTGGCGAGTGCGATAATTGAGCTTCTGAACGCTTTTGTACGTCCGCGAAATCTCGGCCTGGTCACCGCGCCCGACGGCACGGTGCGGCTCTGGGCCGGACGGGTGCGTATTCCAGATGTCGCTTTCTTCTCCTGGGACCGCATGCCCGGCCGCAAGCGTCCGCCCGAGCCGATCCCCACCTTGTCTCCTGATTTGGCGATTGAAGTCCTAAGCCGTAGCAACACCAAAGCCGAGATGCGCAAGAAGCGGGAAGATCTGTTCTCCGTCGGAGTCCGCTTGGTGTGGGAGATCGATCCCAAAGCGCGGACGGTGCAGGTCTATACCAAGGTTGACCAACCAGACGCGGATCTGACGGAGGCCGACGCGTTGGACGGCGGCCCCGTTCTGCCCGGATTCACGTTGTCCCTGCGAGAACTGTTCGCCGAATTAGACCGTCAGGGATGAGCGGTCGCGTCAGCGGCGTGCCATTGTCGGGCGGCGTTCTCCGCGATCCGACACCTGCTCGATGGAGATGCGCTCGAAGGTGCAGTACCAAAAAGGATCACGGTTTTTCTTGCCGGCGGTCTCTCGCCGAACATGGAGGAGCAAGTGTCATGGAGCGTCACCGGAGTTTTGTGCGGTTCGGAGTTTTGTTGGCCGTCGTGCTGGCCGCAAGTCCGCTGTCGGCGGACAGCAACGTCAGCCGGCGAACGCTCCAGGGCAAGCCGGCACCCAGTGAACGCGACGAGCAAGAGACGCTGTTCAATCATCATTTCCGGGATCAGCATTTGGTGTACGAGACGGAATTTGCGAAATTGAAGACTTCCGCCAAGGTAGACAACTGGAGAATCCCTTACTCCGCCGCCATCTATCCTGAACGCAGCGGCGGATTGGCGGCGGCCCGCAGCTCCACCGGCACTGTGGTCGGCAAATACGATTGGGCTTTCCACGACGGCCGGAGTCTTGCCGAATCGTATGACCGGCGCCGGAAGCTGCGAACGGGAGTCCGGCGCGCGGGGCTGTTCGGGCGCCCGCAGGCTTATACCTATTATGATGCCGCCCCGTGGGAAGGCTACTGCAGCGGATTCACGGCGTCGACGATCCGGCACCCGGAACCCGTGCGGCCGGTGGACGCGGCGTCGGTGGGCGGCCGGCCCGGTGTGATTTTTCAGCCCGCGGACATCAAGACGCTGCTGAGCGCCGCCTATAACCGCACCCGATCAGATAGTTTTTTGTTCGTCGCACCGCCCAGCGCACGCGATGGGGGTCCCAACATGGGCACCTTTCACCTGGCCCTGGCCAATTACATCGGACAGGCCGGGCATCCGGTCGGCATCGACCGGACGAAAGGACGGGAGGCTTGGAACAACCCCATTTACGAATACCAAGTCACCTCGATCCGAGATGCCGGTCGTCAAGGCGACATCGAATACAAACAACTTGTGACGAAGATTACGTACACGTGGTATGGAACCGATCGAGTCAACCAAACCAATCCGGATACGGGCGAGCGTCAAGGTCACCAAAGCCGGTCCATGTCGATACGCTATCAACTGCACTTGGACTCGGCGGGAAAGATCGTCGGCGGACGCGCCCTGAGCCATGCCGGGCATTCCCTCTGGATAACGCTCTTTGCCGTCCAAGGCATCCCCGATCAAAGTTCGCCCGGCAATCCCCATCTCGACGTGCAGAAAATCATCGCCTTGGCGCGCCTGTCCGCCTTGCCGGATATCCAGGAGAAATACGATCGCGCCGTGATCGGCCTGATGGTCGATCCACAAATCGCGGTTCGCGCCGAGGCCCAGCGATTGCGCGAGGCGGCAGCCCAGGCCAAAAAAGAACACGACGAACGAGCGCCGGAGGCAGGTTCCTAAAAGCCTCCCCGGCAAAGGTGCAATTCTCTGGCAGAGCCGCAGAGTCGGGCTTGGTTGGAGTCCACGCTTTCGCGTGCCTTTTTCGCCGGGCGTAGCCCGCATTCCACGCTGAAGCGTGAACTCCAGCAAGGGGAAGGCAGACGGCAGCTGGCGGTCATGCATGTCAAAATGACAGACCTGCACAACAGTTGGGCATGCTGTTAAGCCCAACTCGCGGCATCGACAGCCCGCGTCCGATCCGTGGCGGGACGGGCGTTCATCGCAAAGGTTTCCGAAAGCACATGTTGCGACGGACGTTCGCGGCCTCGCGCCAGGTTGGTCTCGGAGACAGCAGATTGGCACGCGGGTTGCTTTGCTAACGCAAGCTGCCGAGTTCTTCGGTCACGATTCGCGCAGGCCAGCCTTGATTGGACGGTTCTGTCGAGTGGTCCTGCCGCCAAGGATGGGTCGAACTGACAGCAACACAAGAACACTAGTTCGTAAGGAGGTTCTTTCATGGCGGAAAGGCTGATTTCATCCAACGGCTCTTGGGTAGACTGGATAGTCGACGGCTGCCACGACAGCATTATCCCCTATGCGTTGCGGTATTTTGAAGGTCACAAGCGGCGTTTGGAGAACCTTTTAGCGGGTTATTTCGTATTGAACAAGTCCCTAACGTTGCGTCTTCGTGAGCAAGGGGATTCGCGCGGCTGGCATTTGCACGCGGTCCTGAGACTGCCCACCGGGATGATCGTTGCGGAAGGCAGCGACGAGACGTTGATGGGAACGATGGATCGGGCGTTGGACACACTCCGCAGCGACGTGAAACGTCATCTGCGGCAGAACTCCGCCGGTCTGCCCGGTCCCGCAGCGCCGCAGCAGGAATGCCTTCAACCCCGGACACGAGGTGAAATGATGGCCGCTGCCATGGGATAATGGAGGGTTGGCAGGAGAGACACAGGCATGACGCATGCGTTTCCCACTCCCAACGCAAACGTTCCAGCCGCCAGCATCGAACGGCCTTTCTACATCGTCGGCGTCGGTGCTTCGGCTGGCGGCTTGGAGGCGCTCGAGAGATTCTTCGACAACATGCGTCCCGACAGTGGGATGGCCTTTGTCGTGATCCAGCATCTCTCGCCCGACTTCAAGAGTCTGATGGACGAGTTGCTCCGTCGCCATACGGCGCTTGCGATCCATCGGGTCGAAGACGGGATGGTGGTCGAGCCGAATGCGATTTACCTGATTCCGCCGAAAAAGGACATGATCATTTCGGGCGGCCGCCTGCTGTTGACGGACAAGGATCCGTCACAGGGCTTCTCGCTGCCCATCGACACCTTCTTCCGTTCGCTGGCCCAGGACGCCGGCGACCGGGCCATCGGCATCGTATTGTCGGGCACGGGCAGCGACGGCTCGCGCGGCATCCGGGACATTCACGACGCCGGCGGATTGGTGTTGGCGCAGAGCCACGAGACGGCGAAATTCGACGGCATGCCGCGCGCCGCGATGGACACGGGCGTCGTGGATCTGGAACTGTCGCCGGAAGAGATGCCGGCCGCTCTGCTGCGCTATGTGAACCATCCGCAGGGGGATTTCGTCGCCGAAACCGGACAATCGACGGGGGCGGTCGGCAGTGCTCTGGACGCCGTCTTGCGGCTGTTGCGGCAAGAGTACGGCATCGACTTCTCGTATTACAAGCCCAGCACAGTGGCTCGACGGATCGAGCGGCGGCTGTTGTTGAACCAATCGCTGGATTTGGAGGAGTATGCCACCCGGCTCGGCGCCGATGCGGGCGAATTGAACGCCTTGTATAAGGATCTGCTGATCGGGGTCACCAAGTTCTTCCGCGATCATGAGGCATTTGCCCGGCTGGAGCGGGAGGTCATTCCGCAACTGCTCGAGCAGGTCTCGTCCGACGACGAGTTGCGGATTTGGGTCGCGGGCTGCGGGACAGGGGAAGAGGCGTATTCGATTGCGATTCTGCTGGACGAGCAATTACCCGCCTCGCGCCGCCGCGACACGATCAAGATCTTTGCCACCGACGTGCATCGCGCGTCGCTGGACTTTGCCAGCGCGGGATTGTATGACGAAGCCAGCCTGTCGGAGGTCACGCCGACACGGCTGCAACGCTACTTTTCGCGCCGGGGCAGGGCCTTCCAGATTTCGCCCGAACTGCGGCGGATGATTGTCTTTGCCCCGCACAATTTGATCAAGGATGCCCCGTTCACCAAGCTGAATCTGATCAGCTGCCGGAACTTGCTGATCTATTTCCAGCCGATTGCCCAGAAAAAGGTGCTGTCGCTGTTCCATTTTGCGCTCAAGACCGGCGGCGTGCTCCGCAGGACATGTTGGAAGCCGTGTTCGACTTGTTCGTGCAATCCCATTCTTCTTTGGAGCGGTCCGAAGGTGGGATGGGAGTCGGCTTGACGTTGGTCCGCAATCTGGTTGAGCTACACGGCGGGGCGATCCGGGCGTCCAGTGACGGTCCGGGATGCGGCAGCGAGTTCGTGGTGCGGTTGCCATTGACCGACGAGCGTCCGCAATTGGCGGCCGACCTGGATGCACCGTCCGACGATGTTGCCGCGGTGGATCCGGCCAGCCTGCGCGTGCTGCTGGTGGAAGACAATCCGGACAGCCGGGAGATGCTCAAGAGCTGGCTCGAACTGGACGGATATCGCGTCGATTCCGCCGACAGCGGCGCCAGCGGCCTGGAAAAACTGTTGTCCGATCCGCCGGACGTGGCGTTGGTCGATATCGGGCTGCCGGAAATCGACGGTTACGAAGTCGCCCGCCGCGTGCGGGCCAGTGCGTCGGCGCGCAAGGTCCGCCTGGTGGCCGTCACGGGCTACGGCCGCTCCGAGGATCACCGGGCGATCCTGGAAGCGGGATTTGACGAACACCTGGTCAAGCCGGTGGACCCGCGCAACTTGGCCCGGGCGCTGAACAAGCCGCGTTGAAGCGGCCAAAATCCGCAAGGTCGCGTCCGTCCGTTAGGAGGCGTCGCTGGCCGGGCGGCAAATCGATTCGGCGCCGCCGGGAAGCTTGACAAGGCCGTCCCGGGGATTCACACTCATCTGGCAGCCGGCTGCGGACGTGCGGTCCGGTGGCAAGTTGTTTCGCCTCGGCCGATTGTGCCGACCAGGGGAAAAATCGGATGCGTATCGCCTCGTTCATCCTGTGCGCTGTTCTCATGATCGCCGGTCTCCGTCATGCGACCGCGGCCGATCCCGGCCGCGCGGGCGTTGTGCGGGACGAGTTCATCTACGAGACGGCGCCGTTCCCCCAATGCCATGCGTCGACCATCGTGCAATCCAGCGACGGGACGCTGGTGGCCGCCTGGTTCGGTGGGACGCGGGAAAAGCACCCGGACGTCGGCATCTGGCTTTCCCGCTTCGTCGGTCAACGTTGGACCGCGCCCGTCGAAGTCGCCAACGGCGTCGAATCGCCCGCACAACGGCATCCGTGCTGGAATCCGGTCCTGTTTCGGCCTCGTCGCGGGCCACTGCTGCTGTTCTACAAGGTCGGGCCGAGTCCGAGCACATGGTGGGGAGTCCTGAAGACCAGCGCGGACAACGGTCAGACCTGGTCCGCCCCCTGCCGCTTGCCGGACGGCGTTTTAGGCCCGATCAAGAACAAACCGGTCGAACTGCCGGGCGGCAGGATCCTGTGCGGATCCAGCACCGAACATGACGGCTGGCGGGCGCAGTTCGAATGGACCACCGACGGGGGCAAGACCTGGGCGAAGGCCGAACCGCCCCATGATCCGGCCCGGATCGGCGCGATCCAGCCGGCTCTGCTGCTGCACCCGGATGGCGCCGTGCAGGCCGTCGGACGCAGCCAGCAGGGCAAGATCTGGGAGACCTGGACGCGCGACCAAGGCGCGACGTGGAGTCCGCTCAGCCTGATGGAACTGCCCAATCCGAATTCCGGTTTGGACGCCGTCACGCTGGCCGACGGCCGTCACGTCCTGGTTTACAATCACACCCCCGGGGGTCGCAGTCCGTTGAACGTGGCCGTGTCCGCCGACGGAAAACGTTGGCAGGCCGCGTTGGTCCTGGAACGTGAACCCGGCGAGTATTCCTATCCCGCCGTGGTGCAAACCCGAGACGGAATGGTTCACATCACGTATACTTGGAAGCGGCAGCGGGTCAAGCACGTGATCGCGGACCCGAGCCAAATGGTGCTGCGAGATTTCGTGGACGGCCTGTGGCCGCAGTAGCCGAACCTGGAGTGCCAGAGCAACGTAGTAAACGCGGAGGGAGTCGTTTTCCGTACGAAGATTTGTCGATTTCTTATTTTTCAGTGCGTTTTTTGAACAGGAGGGAACAGAGATAACGGAGAAATATCCGGCACTCTGTTAACTCCGTTTCCTCCTGTTCATGATCCTTGGAGTGATTCACAAGTTGCGAGTTCCTCTGATGGCAAGATCATCTCTTCCTCGGCCGTTGCGTGGCATCGTTCCGCCGATGGTGACCCCGCTGAAAGACCGCGACACCCTGGACCTGGCCGGACTGGAACGGCTGGTGGAACATATCCTGGCCGGCGGCGTCCACGGCCTGTTCTTGTTGGGCACCACGGGCGAAGGGCCCAGCTTGAGCTACCGCGTGCGGTGCGAGTTGATCGAACGCGTTTGCGGCCAGGTCGACGGCCGCGTGCCGGTGTTGGTCGGCGTCACGGACACCGCCTTTGTGGAATCGGTCAACCTGGCGGGGATCGCCGCCGATGAAGGCGCGGCGGCGGTCGTGCTGGCGCCGCCTTACTACTTCCCCGCCGGACAGCCGGAATTGCTGGAGTACCTGGAGCATATTGCGGTCGAAATGCCGCTCCCGGTCTTCCTGTACAATATGCCCAGCCACACGAAGATCAAATTCGAGCTGTCCACGCTGCAGCAGGCGTTGGCCTTGCCGAACGTGGTTGGACTGAAGGACAGTTCGGGCGATCTGGATTATTTCCGCCAGGCGGCCGAGGTGATCCGCAGCGTTCCCGGCGCGTCGCTGCTGATGGGCCCCGAGCGGCTGCTGGCGGACGCGATCGCTTTGGGAGGCCACGGCGGCGTTTGCGGAGGCGCCAACCTGTTGCCGCAACTGTTTGTCGGCTTGTACGAAGCGGTCGTGCAAGGCGACGCCGGACGGACGGCCGAATTGCAGCGCCGGGTCCAGCAGGTGGGCGACTTGTTGTACACGATCGGCAAGCATTCTTCGGCGTTCATCAAGGGCGTCAAGTGCGCGTTGTCGTGCCTGGGGATTTGCGATGACGCCCTGGCGGAGCCGTTCCAACGCTTCCGCCCGCCGCAGCGCGAGCAGGTGCAGCGGGTCTTGCGCGAGTTGGGCGTGGAACGTGGCTCGGCGGTGGGAGCGATGTGAGGCAACCGTGTTGTTGGAACTGGAAAACCTAAAGAAGGCGTTTGTCGAGCCCAATGGGCAAACGCTGCCGATCCTCGACATTCCCCGGTTCCAGCTCGCGCGCGGCGAACAGATGGTGCTGGTCGGCCCCAGCGGCTGTGGCAAGACCACGATGCTGCACGTGATCGCCGGGATTCGCCGTGCCGATACCGGTGCGATCCGGATCGCCGGCACGGACATCACCAGCTTGTCCGAAGCGGGCCGCGACCGGTTCCGCGCCGCCAAGGTCGGCTACATCTTCCAAACGTTCAATCTGCTGCCGGGTTTTACCGCGTTGGAGAATGTGCTGCTGGGGATGACGTTTGCCCGCGGCCGGAAAGACCCGCAGCGGGCCAAGATGCTGCTGGATCGCGTCGGGCTGAACGCCCGCACCAGTCACAAACCGGCGGCCATGTCCGTGGGCGAGCAGCAGCGGGTGGCGGTGGCCCGGGCCTTGGCCAACCGTCCCGCCTTGATCTTGGCGGACGAACCGACCGCGAACGTCGACCGCGCCCACCAGAACCAGATCGTCGAATTGATCCGCGAGATCTGCCGCGAAGAATCCATCGGTTTGTTGATGGTTTCGCATTCGCAGGAGGTCGCCGACCAGTTCGAACGCGTCGACCGCCTCGAAGAAATCAACCGCGTTCGGTCGTAGCAGCAGAACGGAAGCTCTGTGCCCTCCGTTCCTCTGTGTTTATAATTCTGCGAGCATCGGAGGCGCAGATTTCTCGTTCATCCCGTAGTTGCACACCGAAAGGCGAACGGCTGGCGTGAGCCCGCCGGTTTTCAAGGCGAACGGCTGGCGTGAGCCCGCCGGTTTTGCGCATCCCTGCATCTTTGCGCGAGGAATTCGTAATATCACCTTTGGTAGAATCAGCAGACGGTACGGAACCTGCCTGCTGAGACAATCCACCGATGGGCTGACGCCCACCGTTCGCCGGGATTGCTGCAACGTTTCGGTTCAAACCGATCAAACACAGAGGACACGGAGATCTCATGAGTGTGATTGCAGCCAATCGTAAGTCGTTAACCATGCTCGTCGTTGCCGTGACGATCGGCTGGATTCCCGTGGCGGCCGGCGACGAGACGGCGGAATTCCAAGTCGAGTTGTCCGATCCGGTCGCGCCCACGGTACCGCCGCGAGTGTATCGCGTCGTCCCGTCCTACGACGAACACGGATTTCCTGCCGGCTACGCCTTGTCTTTCACCACGCACGTTTGCGTCGACGAGTTGTGCCGGATGGTCAAAGTGACGATGCACTGGAATGCGCTGGGGTCTTACGAACGGCTGGAGTACCCTGCGGACACACCGCTGACGAAGAAGAAGCACGTGCCGTTTGCAGCGGCAGACTACGCTCGGTTGGACCAGATCCTGAAAGACCGGGACTCGATCCTGGGCAGCCAGCCGCTGGAGGCGTTCGGCAGCCCGGTTCAACAACCAGAAGTTCCGGGGATCGACGATAGGCGCGCAGGCGAACCGGGCGGCGTCAGCCCCCGGGTAGTTCAGCAACCAGCGATCCCGGGGATCGACGATAGGCGCGCAGGCGAACCGGGCGGCGTCAGCCCCCGGGTGGTTCAGCAACCAGCGGTCCCGGGGATCGACGGTTCGCAGGTAGGCGAACCGGGCGGCGTCAGCCCCCGGGTGGTTCAACAACCCGAGGTCCCGGGGATCGACGGCTGGTCGGGGGCCACTCCGCAGGCGGTCAAGGATGCCGTGGTGGACGACGCCGCGTATACCAGCTGGACGATGTGGCGGTGGGCCAATGGCGAAATCGTCCCGAAACTGCAGCGGCTGACCGAACAGCGTTGCACGCCGGACTATCTGCGGCATCTTCTGCAATCCAACGACCGTCGAGCCGTCGATTTCGCGCTCAAGCACATCCTGAAGCACCGCCCGTCCGACGAGCAATTCGCCGACGACGTCTTTCACGTGTTGGAGACGGGCGACCGGGAACATGTGTCGCTGTCGCTGCAGTTCCTGGACCGGGCGGTGACCGACAAGCGGCGATTGCACGACCGGCTGATCGCCTGCTATTGCCGCTTGAACAGCAACTACAGTACCCTGGTCCTGGACTACTTTTCCACTCAACCAGACCTGCCCGCGGAAACGCTCGAGGGACTCACCGGCATCCTGAATCAACTGCCCTATTTTCAGATCCATCTGATCTTGCGGCTGTTGGAAAAAAGGGAGTTCTTTTCGGCGCGGGTCGAGTCGAACGTCGCTGCGCTGCTGGACAGCCCCGACTTCTTCATCGCCCGGCGAGCGTCCGAGCATTTGCTGAAACAGCAACTCGGCAGCGAAACCCAACGCAAACTGGACGCATTCCGGCAGCGGTATCGGCAGCGCCTGTGACCGTGGAGGCGTACGGCGCTGGGCCGGTCTCCCGACCAAGCTACCGTCTGGACCGAGGGTTTGTTCGGCCAGAATTTGTCGTCCAGAGCTTGATTTCAGAAGTCAGACGCGTTATTCTGCCAGTGCGGGGGGGGGCGATTGACGTGAGTTTCGACGTCGCAAGCGCGCCGCCGGGAAGGATCCTCGCAGGGCCCAGACACCTTATATCCCCGCTTTCGATACCTCCTGTGCAACCCTTTGAGACTCGGCGGGACTCATGAACTTGCAAGCCACGCGTCAGGCGGCTGTGTATTGGGTGGCTCGAATTGGTCTGGGCCTCTTGGTAGTGATTCCCGCGCCGGGGTGTTCCAGTAGCGTCGAGCAGACCCAAACACAGGGCGAGGTCGCTGGGTCCCTTTCGACGATCGCCAAAGCTTATCTTGCCGCCACGCAGAAAAATGGGCGGGCTCCCAACGGGCCCGATGAACTCAAGCCGTTTTTGCCTCCGGATTCCGATCAGGAGGCGATGTTCCGTTCCGCCCGAGATGGTCAACCGTTCGTGATCCTCTGGGGAGCGGACCCGCGGACCGGAATGGACTTGAAACCCCTCGTCATTGCGTACGAGAAGGACGGAAGCGATGGCAATCGCTTCGTCTACACGGCGATGGGGGTGATGCAAATGGCCGACGAGGACTTTGCCCAGGCGAACTTTCCCGCTGGCCGAAAACCGTAAGTTACGCAGGCCGGGCGACCGGCTGTTCTCGATTCAGTGCTTGGTAAAAGGGGGGATGCCATGCGAAAGCAATCGTCCGGAACGCGCGGTTTTACCTTGGTCGAATTGTTGGTCGTGATCGCGATCATCGGGATCCTGGTGGCTTTGCTGCTGCCGGCGATTCAGGCGGCCCGGGAATCGGCCCGCCGTACGCATTGCTCGAACAACCTGAAACAAATCGGAATCGCGGTACAGAATCACCACGACACCTACCATTTGTTTCCGGACGGGGGGGAGATCTACGGCGGCACCCGTTCTTTGAGTGGCCGGGAACCCAAGATCGCCCCCCATCAGGAATGGGGCTGGCTGTACCAGATCCTGCCTTTCCACGAACAGCAGGATCTTTGGGCGCATGAGGACGACAATTTGATTCGCCGTTCGACGGTCGCCGGGTACTTTTGTAGCAGCCGGCGCGCCCCGATGGAAATCGGCGGTACCCATGCGGTCAACGACTACGCCGGCAATGCCGGCCTCTACACCTCGACCGGCTTCGCCTGGGGCGACGGGCTTGTTGGCGGTGTCGTCGTGCGCCGGGCACGCGGAACCATCATCACGATGGCCAGTATCACGGACGGCACCGCCAATACAGCCTTGGCAGGCGAGAAGCGGCTGGACACGCTTGCCCTGGGGAATTTTCAATGCGACGATAACGAGGGCCACACCAGCGGCTGGGATTGGGACATTGTGCGCTGGGGAAATGACCCGCCGCAACCGGACCGGTTGGGGGGTGACCAGTGCGAGGTCTTGTTTGGCTCAGCGCATCCCGGGGGAACTCAATTCGTCTTCTGCGATGGTTCGGTACACTTGATCAGCTACGACGTGGACCGCACGATGTTTCAGCGGGTCTGTCATCGATCCGACGGAGAGACGCTGGCGCTGCCGTGAATACGGCCGCAAAGAGCGAACCCGCGTTGCTTGTGGGGATTAAAAATCCGTTCGGGAAATGCTGAGAAGATATTTTGATTTTTGGTCCGCTTCCCCGCCCTCCTCATGGCTAAGTCCGTTTGGTAGCGAGTTCCCTTTCGATGATCGCGACCACCGCTGGGTCATCAGGTTTCGTGCTTGACCCAAACCGAGCGACGACCGTGCCGTTGCGGTCGATCAGGAATTTCTCGAAGTTCCAGCCGATCATGCCGGCCCCTTTGGGCTTGGTATCGAGGGACGTGAGGAACTTGTACAGTTCGCAGGCGTTCTCGCCATTCACCTCGACCTTGGCGAACAGGTCGAACGTCACACCGTAGTTCTTCCGGCAGAACGCCTGGATTTCCTCGGCCGAGCCTGGTTCCTGTCCGAGGAACTGGTTGCACGGGAACCCGAGTATCGCCAGTCCTTGGCTGGCGTACTTCTCGTGCAGTTTCTGCAGTTGCTCGTACTGACCGGTGTACCCGCACTTGCTGGCGACGTTCACGATCATGACGACCTTCCCCTGGTACTCGGCGAGATTCACTTCCTCGCCAGCCAGTGATTTCACTTTGAATCTCAGCACGGTTTCCTCCTGTTTCACGCCTTGCACGGGCGGAGCGCAGCCCTGGATTGCGGACAAGCTCGTGATTGTGGCGACAAGTAATATCCGAAAACGAACCACGTGTTGATCTCCTTCCTGCTTGCGTCTGGCCCGCGAGGATAAGTCTTTGCCGTTTCGCTGACGCCGTTTCTCACATGCGGCTGCGCACCGATCCCAAGCCGCCGTCGACTCCGATGACTTGCCCGGTCACCCACGAGTTCGATGGTTCCAGGAGCCAGGCGATCAGCGAGGCAACATCGTCGGGTTCGCCAAGGCGGCCCAACGCATGCATGGCCTGGGACGCCTCGGCGGACTTGGGGTTGTCCCAGATTCGCCGGGTCATGGGTGTGCGAACCAAGCCCGGAGCGACTGCGTTGACGCGAATTCCCTTGGAAGCGTAAGTCGCGGCAGCCGACAGCGCCAAACCGATCACGCCGGCTTTGGCCGCGGCGATCGCCTCGTGATTCGCCAGTCCGATCCGCGCCGCGGCCGACGACAGGAAGACGATCGACCCGCCCTGCGACTGCATCGCTTTGGCGGCGGAACGTACAATTGCGAAAGCCGAAGTGAGATTGACCGAAATGACTCCGTTCCACTCCTCAAAGCTGGTCAGGTGGGCCGGCTTGAGCAGCAGCGAACCGACGCAGTTCGCGACACCGTCGATACGGCCGAATCGCTCCTGCACCTCCTGGATCGCGTTTTCTACGCTGGTTGGATCGCCGACGTCCAGGTGCCACTTTGCGGCTGCAAGTTCTTGGGCCAGATCATCCAGTCGTTCTGACGCCCTTCCCGCCAGAACGACGGTGGCGCCCGCGGCCGCCAAGCGTCGAGATACGGCCGAGCCGATGCCCCCCGCGGCGCCCAAAATGAGATGTACGACGGAATTCGCTGAGCTATTCATCGGTTGCTCCTGGTTATCGCGGGAGTCCTAGGATGCTGGCGGGCACGGGATCGCTCTGGATAAGCTGGCGCCGCTCCAGGGCTGATCGAAACAGGTCGTCGCATTCCTTTTCCAGGACGGCGCCGATCAGTTCGCACTGGGCCTGCGGCGTGCGGCGGATTACTTCTGCCGCAGGGATCGCGATCTGCCTCCACCCCAGCTCTTGCAGCGTCTCGATCGAAGTCCCGAAGACGACGCGCCCAATGCCGGCCCACACGATCGCTCCCTGGCACATGCAGCAGGGTTCCGCGGTGGTATACAGCCACAGCCTTGACCAATCCACGCCGGGCCGCTCCGCCGCGCAACGCTCTATCGCTTCGATCTCGCCATGCCGAACCGGACTGGCCTGTGTTCGGTTCAGGCCCTCGGACACGACCTGCAGCGTGTCGGCGTCCACGAGCACGGCCCCAAAGGGACACGCGGGGTTGCTTCGCGCGACGTCGGCGGCCCGCCGCATGAAAGCTCCGTCTTGTTCTCGGGTGCAAAGGCTCATGCTTATTCGTCCAACACCAACAGCCTTTCGGCCAACGCGATTCCTTTGAAGATGTGCTGCAAGCCAGTCAGAAATGAGACTCTGCGCACAAAAAAAGGGCGCCGCTACGGCACCCCTTCTTGCCGGATACCTCCCAAGCTGACTATTTGGGAAGAATTATTGAGTCGATGACGTGAATCACGCCGTTGGACGTGGCAATATCCGTCTTCACGACATTCGCGTTGTCGACCTGCACCTTGCCGCCCGTGACCGTGATCTTCACTTCGGACCCTTCCACCGTCTTCGCGCTGGACAGTTTCACCACGTCCGCGGCCATCACCTTGCCGGCCACCACGTGGTAGGTGAGGATCTTCACGAGCTTGGCCTTGTTTTCGGGCTTCAGAAGGTCCTCGACCGTGCCCTTCGGCAACTTCGCGAAGGCCTCGTCGGTCGGTGCGAACACCGTGAACGGGCCCTTCGACTTCAGGGTTTCAACCAAGCCGCCGGCTCCCAAAGCCGCCGCCAGGGTCTTGAAACTACCGGCCGCTACCGCCGTGTCCACGATGTCCTTGCCGGCCGCCGGGCAAGTGTCCGCCGCCCGAACCGAGGAAACGCTCAAAACCGCCAAAACAACCAGCGCCAATCCAAAACGAACTTTCATGGGAGACTCCTTAGCGTGAGTGATTCGAGGCGTTTTCAACGCCTCACGTATTTGCTTACCCAACCGATAATTCGCTGGCCGACTCCCTGCGGATTCAAACCGGCGCGGATTTGTTCAAAATTTTCCGTCGGCGCGGCGGGTCCCGGTGCGGCACGGTTCGCCAAGTCATTTAGCTGGCGGATGAAGTCGGCGCCGCCGCGACACGATTGTTGTTGGAAGAAATTCTCCACGATGAGGATGCCCACGTCGATTGGCTCGAAGAGCAACTCGATCAGATCTCGCAAATGAGCGTTGGCATCTATCTGTCCACCCAGACCCACTGTTAATTGTCGCTGAAGTCGGCAGGGCGACGGCGACGGCCACCCGTCGCGGACTTCGCGGTCGACAGCGTGGCCAACAGCAACTCGGCTCGGACGCCCGGATCCGGTTCGGCGAGCAATCGGAGTTTCAGTTCCGTCGCCAGGGGCAGATGGAACGAAACAAAGTCGGTCAGTGCGGCCAACGACACGTCGTGTTTCAATAGTTCCTCGACAAAGGGCCGCGCCGCGGGCAGGATGCTCAGCATTTCTTCGGCCAGCTTGACCGCCTGCCGACTGCCCGCCGTATCGGCTGGAGAATGGAGACCGCCGAGCGTGCAGACCTTGGCTCGCCGATACGCGCGCACAGGCTCGATCTCGTGCTGGATCCGTGCCCGCTCCAACCCTGCCAGCATCAAGTTGTACGTGCCCTGAGGGGTCTTCTCGTGCGACAGGACTCGACCGATACAAACCATTGGCGAGATCGGGGGACGGCTGTAATAGTCGTGTTCAAAGCCGGGCATCAGTGTCGCCATCGTGACGAGTTCGTCTCCGGCGCGTGCGTCTTCCAGCATCTCCTTGTACCGGCTCTCGAAGATGTGCAAAGGCAGAACGATGCCGGGGAACAACACCAAATTGGACAGCGGAAACAGGCGGACTTCTCCGCCAAAGTCCGTCGGCAAGGCAGTCGTGTAGGCTTCCATCGTAGGTTACCCGGGTTTTGGTCGTGACAGAAACGGCGATTTGGCTCGCCGACTTCTGCGCCATTATTTCGCCAAGCTCGAAGTTGACAAGAGCTGCCCCAAGGTTCGAAATCGGGCCGGCATGCAGGTCCAGGAAGGCTCACGCCGAGGGGCGATTACGGCCCTAACGAGCGATCGGCCGATGCTCTTGAAGCGCGCTCGCGTTCCACCAAAGACCTTTCCCACCCCGCGAGGTCCTCCGGCCGGCTATGGCTCGGATCCGCCGCCTCACTGACGCCCACCAGGATCACCGCCACCGCGGTGATTGTCGTAACGACGAGACCGAGTCCGAAGATGAACGCTGTGCTCATGGCTTCCTTTCCTGTCGGCTGGCAAACATTAACGCGCCCAGCGAAAGGATCGAGGGCACCCACAGGCCGACGAACAAGCCCTCTTCCCGCTGCCCACGGAACCAGAGGCTGGCCTCGCCGCCCGGGTCGACCATGGGGGTTCATTCCGTCTGGGGCTCCAGCGACTCGCCCAACGCCAACAGTAATCGTCGGACGCTGACGGCATCCGGATGATTGATGCGCAGTACGTCGATCGTCGCACGCCCCACTGGCGTCCTTCCCACGAGGACTGGCCCGTCCCAGACAAAATGCGTGAGCCAGCGGTCGCGGCGCGGATGCCCATTCCGCAGGGAACCCACAATACTCACAGCGGCGGTGAGCACGTTGCCAGACGAGATCCTGGAGAACGCGGTCCATCAGTTGGGCGAATCCGGCGAGTGTCCGCCCCAGCCAAGACCGTCGTCGCCTGCTTCAAATTCCGCAACAAGATCGGACTGGACGTCGCGCTGGGGGGTTCTGGCTGATCAGCGCCTTGTTGTCGATTCGGTCAGCCGCTTGATCTGGCAGGCATCGAGCCAGTCGTCGGCGAAGCGCAGGGCTTCGAGCCGCGGCGCGAATTCGGCCTGGAGAATGGCCGTGATCCCCGCAGTCCCCAAACGGCGATTGTCGGCGACGGACAACCGTTTCAGATTGCGGAAGGTGGTCACCTCGCTCAACCGCCGCGCCATCTCATCATCGATCCCCGTGGTATCGAGAATGAGCGTCTCCAGTCGTGAGGTCGCATCTGTCTGGCCCGACAACCCCAGGACGTCCGCAGTGAGTTTCGAGCTGGATAGATCGAGCACTCGAAGGCCACGTGCGACGGGCATGTCCAAGAGCCAAGCCAAGTCGATCGGCCGCGGCAGGGCGACGCGCAGTTTTTCGACGCGAGTCAGATGCGGCGAGCGGATGATCCGCTCCCCATCGTCAGCGACCAAGTCGTGGAGTTCCAGCGACCGTGCCGCCGACAACTCGCGACTGGCGGCAAGTTTTGCCCCTCGGCCCTGTATTCCGTAGATTTCGACCATGTGGATGAGAGGAAAGGCTCCCCAGAGATGTTTCCCAACTTCCAGGAACTTGGCTGCCGAGCAATAGACCGCCTCCACCATCCCGCGGTGAAACCAGACCCTCACCCCCAAGTCATCGGCCCCGCGGTCCCAACGGTACCGGTGTGCCTGCAGCAGTTCCTCGAACCGGACCCGGGTTTCCCAGGGCAGCTGATAGGACCAGTCGCACTCCGCATACCGGCATTGGATGCGAATAACCTCCGCCCAGGGATCACCACGCTGTTCGAGCCAATCGGCATAGGCCAGCCTGGGGGCGTCGGACTCCGGCTCCGCTCGAATCGCAAGCAGAAAGGGGTGGTGCAGTTCCATGGCACGCAGGTTCGCCCGATGAGGCGACGCCGACCAATCGGCCGTCAACACTCGGAGCCAATCCGGAAGCCGCTCGAGGACGAACTTGGCCCAACGGCGCAAATCGTCCGCGGTATGAAACCGCATCAGAAAATCGTGTTCCGCCGACAAGGGCCCGGCCAGTGGAATCTTCAGGGTTTCGGCATATCGCCGTTCACTCTTCCTTACGGGATCGTCGGTTTCTTCCGGGATGGTGGTTCTTGCTGCCGCTTCATTGTACCAATCACGCATCATGTCCCGGTCGGCGTCGCTGACCAGCGAGACGAGCGGACGCCAGACCACGGGCTGAAACGCGCCAAGAGGGCGCTGAATCTGGTCCCGGACGCTCACCGAACAATGAATGCCTCCGCCCCAATGCTCGCTCCACAGGAGCCCCGTCTGAAACTTGATGACGAAGAAGTGTTCCTCGACCGGGTGATACCAGCCGAGATCATGGCCTGGGGTGCGACGGAAACCATGAGCCCGGCACCAAGCGGCGAATGCGGCGCGGATGAACTGTCTGACTTCTTGGGCGCGCATGAACTGTGGTTCCCTGAGCGAATCTACCGCCAGCCTTTTCCGCCCCCGGTTCGCGATCCGCCCACTTCCGCGGCGGGGTGCCCGCGTCTATACGGCCTCGACCAGCCAGCGTTCGAGGTTGCGGGTTTCGGGGTCGAACGCGGCGCCGACCAGCAGTACTTGGCGGCCGTCCGCGGCGTACTTCTCGTGGTAGCGGCGCTGGTGGATTTGCTGGAGTGCTTCTTCGGCGGTCCCGAGCAGCTTGAATTCGAACACGAAGATCCGCGCGGCCGTCTTGACCACCGCGTCGATCCGGCCCGCTTCGGTGCGCACTTCGCAGGCGACGTCCAACGCCAGCAACCGCAGCAGGACGAAGAAGATGGTCTGGTAGTATTTCTCGTTGTTCAACTGGATGTCGTACGGGATGTCGGCGAAGAAGATGCGCAGCGTCTGCATCGCCCGGTCCACGTCGCCCGACTCCAAGGCCGCGAGCAAGCGGCGCAGGTAGGCGGGGATGATGCTCTTCTCGACGTTCGTGTACGACTCGACCAGATACTGGCTGAACGCCTCGCGCACCTCCATGTTTGGGTAGTCGAGCCGGTAGAGCGGCTGGCGCGAGGTGGGAATCACTTCGCGGATGGTCAGGTAGCCGGTCTGGAACAGCAGCGGTAGCGCCGAAACCCGCTCGACCTCGTAGGCCGAAAAGGCCAACTCGTCCAACGGTTCGCGCGAGATCTCCGGGATGCTCAGCCGGCCCGACTTCAGCAACTGGATCAGAAAGCTGGGCGTGCCCGTCTCGAACCAGTAGTTGGAAAGCTCGCCCGTGTCGAGAAATCGGCCCACTGAAACCGGGTTGTATACGCGAGTTTCCGCCTTCGAGAACCGGTAGCCGTTGTACCACTGGCGCATCTGGTCGAGCACCTCGCCGGGCGTGCAGCCCCGCTGGGCGGCCACGTGCTCGATATGCGGGGCGAAGTTCCGCTCGAGTTCTTCCTGCGTGTAGCCCAGCATGTCGGCGTACCGGGCATCCATGGTCAAATCGACCAGGTTGTTCAGGTCGGAGAAGACCGAGACGCGGCTGAACTTGCTCACGCCGGTCAGCAACGCGAAGCGGATCTGCGCGTCGCACGTCTTCACGACCGAGTAGAATACCTTCAAGACCCGCAGGATCTCGCCGAGGGCCGGGTTTTCGATGTTGCCCAAGATCGGCTTGTCGTACTCGTCGATCAGGATGACCACTCTTTCCTGGCGGCCGAGCGCCGTGACCAACTCGTTAAACATCAGATTGCACGCGGTCTGCTCCAGCCGAATGGAATGTCGCTCGGCGTTCTGCCCGACGGCGTACGCCAAGGCGATCTTCAGTTCTTCAGGCGTACGCGCCTGCTTGTCGCCCAGATCGATCCGGATGACCGGGTACGGTTTCCAGTCGTAATCGCTTGCATCGATGGCCAAGCCCTGAAACAACTCGCGCCGTCCCTCGAAGATGGCCTCCAGGGTCGAGATCGTCAGCGACTTGCCGAACCGCCGTGGGCGCGAGAGGAAGTATACGCCGTAGGGCGGCCTGATCAGGTCGTACAACCGGGCGGTCTTGTCGACGTAGACGAACCCGCCATCGATGAGTTTTTCGAACGTGAAAACACTGGTGGTGATCGGATTCATAGCGATCAGCATAGGACGGCTTGGGCAACGAGACAAGCGGGCAGCATGCTACCCGCCATCGCTGTGCTTACCTCGGCCAACACAGGGAACGCGGCTACCCAAGTTCGAGACGGAATTCGGGTGTTCCAAGCGTGACGATGCCGAGATAGCCGTCGACCGTCACGCGGTCGCCATCCTGGAGCACGCCGACGACGTTGGCCACTCCATTGACGCACGGGATCCCCAGCTCGCGGGCGATGATGGCGCCGTGGATGAGCATCCCGCCGCGGCGTTCGACCACGGCCGCCGCCAGCGGCACCAGATGCGTCATCATCGGTTGAATTGCGTCGCAGACGAGCACCTCGCCGGCCTGAAAGCCGCCCAGGTCCTGCGGTCCGCGGATCACCCGCACGTTGCCTGTCGCCAATCCGTGGGCGGCCGGTTGGCCCACCAATTGCCGTGGCATCTCGCCGGATGCCCGCGGTGATGGTTGCGGTTTGATCGCGGTGGCAGCGGGCAGGACCACCGGCGTACCGGCTCGCTCTCGAAGGGCCGCGCAGATCATCGCGATTGCTTCCGTGCCGACCGCCGCGTCCGCGTTCAGTCTTTGTGCCGCTTTCAACCGGATGCCGGCGACGTGCAGGGCTCGGAGGAGTTGGCTTTCGAGGCGGGCGACGAGCAGGTTGTCGTCGTCGCGAAGTTGCCAACTCAGCCGGGCCAGCCGCAGCACTTCCCGAGCTTCGTCGTGTCGAGTTGCTCCCACGGCGTCGAGCAGGCGCTGTTCCAAGGCTCGAGTCGTGGCCTCGCCGTCGCTTTCGGCGCGCGCGACCGGGGAGCGCATCTGGGACGCCATCTCCAGGATGTTTCGCAGCAGAATCGTCGGCTCATCGCTCAGGCGGAGGCCGCCAAAGGCCACATCCATGAACTGACGCAGCAGCGTCTGAAAATCCTCCAGGAACTGAGGGCCTCCGGCGAGGGCGGGCAGTTGACTCGCCCAAGCCTCCCACTCGAAGACGTTCGCCGCCGATGGTTCGTGGGCCGCCTGCTGCAGCGCCCGCTGCAGCGCGGGGGACGCTTGCACCTGCCGCGTTAGGGCTCGCAGCAATTGATTCCGCTGCGAGGCCAGCATGTCTTCCCCCCGGAGCAGACCTACGAAGTCGTAGGGATCTTGCGGATGAACGGCGTCGTTGTAGTACATCCCGAGGTAGCGCACGCCGTGGGCAAAGGGGATGAACTCGTCCCAATACACGCGTTTCCAATGGTCCAGTAAAGCCTGTCGCGTCTCAATGCAATTGGCAAGTTCCCCGTCGTCCAATCCTTCCAAGTGCTCGGCAGCCAGGCGATCACCAAGCTCTCGGAGTTCGGGAATCAACTGCTCGGCCACACGCTGGCCCAGTTGGCGGAGACGTTGCTTGTCGGGCCGCAGGGTGAGGTACCAGGAGCGCTTGTCATTCGGATCCTGCCGGACGCGGGTGATCGGCCGAGCCTGCAGAACGGTCATGCGGTCGGCACGCCCCGTCCACTCCACGTCGGGACACCAGCCCAGTTGGCCTTCCACCTGATCGACCACAACGAGCAGAGATTCCAAGTCCGGCTGCTGCAGCAACGGTTCGGCTTGCTCGCCGCCCTCGCGGCGGCCCGGCCGAAAAGCGACGACTTGACGGGTCGCTCGGCTCATCAGCCAGTGGTCCGGGTCCACGCTCCCGTCGACGAGCCCGGAGCAGGGTCCGGGAACGGCTTCAATCACGGCGCGATCGTTCTCGTCCGTCCGGGGATCACGGCCAAAAGCGACGCCGGAGCGGTCCTCCGTCCGCATTTCCTGGATCAACACGGCCATCCGGCTCTGGAGCGGATCCAGGGCCAGTTCTTGGCGGTACAGTAGAGCCGCATCCGACCACAAGGACGCCCACACCAGGCGAACGGATTCGATGACCGCCTCTTCCCCCACGACATACAAGAACGATTCGTGCAGCCCCGCAAAGGACCGTTGGGCCGAGTCTTCTCCGGGCGCTGACGACCGGACTGCCAAGGGCGTGCCGGTCCCCAGCGTCCGGACCGCTCGGCCGATCGACTGCGCGACGGCGAGCGGCACGTCCGCCACCGAAAACCGGTTGCGGATGCGCAGCGCGGCGTCCCAGAGCTCCTCCCAGCGCAGTTCTTCAAACGGCTTACGGCCGAGTTCCATCTGGATGACACGCTGCAATTGCGTCTCCCGGAGGAACTGCACGTAGGCATCCACCGTGAGGCAGAATCCGGGCGCGATCCGAAAGCCCACGCGGTGCAGCCGTGCCAACTGGGCCGCCTTGCCGCCGATCCGCTGGTCGTCGCACAGGGCCGCTTCGGTGAGCGGGATCACCCACGGGCCGGAGTCCATTGCCGAACCTCCTGAAAACGCGTCACGTGGAAGTACCGAAGGATTTCCACGCGGAACAAGGCGGTCGTGGGCGAGCGCACGAACATCTCCAATTGCGGATGCCGGCCGACCAGCAAGCCGATCTCTCGCTCGAACTCGGCGCCCGGTGCGACCTGCCTGGCCCGCCCGGTGGCCGTGATGGCCTCGATTTGCATCATGTCCGCGCTCGAGCGCGAGCGGCTGTCGATGACCAGCGCGACGTGATCGCAATCGCACAGCAGACGGTACTTGCGCGTGGTGACGGGCGTGGCAAAGACCGCCGAAGCCAGATCATCCCTTACGGCCAATGCCACCAGTGACCCGTACGGTTGCCCTTCGCCTTGCGTGCAGAGCACCGCGTAGGGCTGCTCCCGCACCAGTCGCTCGATCAGATCGCGCACGGCAGGCTCGTCGCCAGACGCGTTTGCCGACGCATGCTCCGGCGCTGTTGACTCAAGCAGGGGCTCATCCGCCATGTACGGTCACCTAATCTAGTTGCAGGTTTTGTCGCCGACGGATTGTGTACGGGATCATTGTACCACGTCAAGGCCGTCGCCGTCGCGTTGTGCCTGCCGTTCGTGTCAGGGCCCGTGGCACCACGGGTGGGCAGAAGGGACGGAAGCGCAGCCTTTTCGGCGGCAGTGTCCGGACGCCCTTGGCCGTCCGCTGGCCGGGGCAAGTCCCTGCGGGACGAATCGACCGGGCATCGGTCGTCTCCGCGATTGACATGCTGCCGACATGCTGCGCGATTGCCGGAGTCAGTCTGCCGGTGAGTTGCCAACCTCGCACGGCATGATGCTCTTGCAGGCGCGTGAGCAGGAAGGGACGGTCCGTAAAATGCTGGCGTTTCTGCTGCTGTTCTTGGGGTCCTCTGTGATGGCCGACGATACGCCAAGGGTCCTGTTCGAGTTCACCGGGGCTGATGCCGCGAAGGAATGGCAGACCGTCAACGACGGCGTGATGGGCGGCGTGTCCGAGGATAAGTTCAAGATCACGGACGCCAAGACCCTGGAGTTTCTCGGCTGCAGTTAACATGGGAATTCGCTGGTTGGTTCACTGTTTCATCCAATTGCCCGTTCAAAGCAATCACGAGTTGGGGCAGAGCAAGTCCAGCAGCCGTCCGACCGCGTGCCGCGGCTCCAAGACCGGTGAGCAGCAGCGGGAAGGGCGGCTTGCTTGGGTGAAAAGCCTTGCGGGCCAGACGCAGCATGACCGACGAATCCTTGCCGATCGAGTACAACAGCACGGGCCGCGCGAAATCGGCGGCGACCTCGCACAAAATGTACATGCTCTCGGCTTCGAGCTGCCGGAGGTGCGTGACGCGGAAGTCGGTGAGGGTTGGCGTCATCGAAAACAAATATCGTGGAAGAAATAGTCGGACCACGGAGGTTGCTCAAGATTCCATCGGCGGTCCGAGGCGGTTCGCAATGCATTGACCAATAGAAGCTTCCGTTTCGTCACATCGTTTATGACGATGTATCAGGCCCCCACGGGGCCTTGCCGAATGACCGGGGGCGGCTAGACTCGGGGAGAACTTGAACAAACCGCGTACCGCAGCGGCCCGCGCCCGCGAGGGACCCCCGTTATGACGAAAAACCTGAACAAGTACAGCAGTCGCGTCACGCAACCCAAGAGCCAAGGGGCCTCGCAAGCCATGCTCTACGGCACGGGCTTGACCGAGGCCGACATGGACAAGCCGCAGGTCGGCATCGCAGCCGTGTGGTACGAGGGCAATACGTGCAACATGCACCTGAACGATCTGGCCGCCCGCGTCAAGGCAGGTGTTACGGCTGCCGGTATGGTGGGCATGCGGTTCAATACCATTGGGGTCAGCGACGGGATCTCGATGGGCACCGACGGGATGAGCTACTCGCTGCAATCCCGCGACTTGATCGCCGACTCGATCGAGACCGTGATGGCCGCGCACTGGTACGACGCCCTGATCGCCCTGCCCGGCTGCGACAAGAACATGCCCGGCTGCCTGATCGCCATGGCCCGGCTCAATCGGCCGGCGGTCATGGTCTACGGCGGTACGATCCGGGCCGGGACTTGGGAGGGCCGGAAACTCGATATCGTGTCCGCGTTCCAGTGCTTTGGCGAGTTCGTGGCGGGCAAGATCGACGAGGCCACGCGGCAGGAGATCGTCAAGCACGCCTGCCCCGGCGCCGGCGCCTGCGGCGGCATGTACACGGCCAACACCATGGCCACCGCCATCGAAGCCCTGGGGATGTCCTTGCCCTACAGCGCCTCCGCTCCGGCGGAAGATGACGCCAAACAGGACGAGTGTCGGCGGGCCGGCCAGGCGATTCGGCGGCTGCTCGAACTGGATCTCAAGCCGCGGGACATCATGACGCGCCAGGCTTTTGAAAACGCGATGGTGATGGTCATGGCCCTGGGCGGCTCGACGAACGCGGTCCTGCACCTGATCGCGATGGCGCGGGCCGTGGACGTGCCGCTGACGATGGACGACTTCCAGGCCGTCAGCAGCCGTGTGCCTTATCTGGCGGACCTGAAACCCAGCGGCAAGTATGTGCAGGAAGATCTGCACCGGGTCGGCGGCACGCCGGCCGTGATGAAGTACCTGCTGGAGGAAGGCTACCTGAACGGCGAGTGCCTGACGGTGACCGGCCAGACGCTCGGTGAGAATCTGGCGGCCGTGGCGGGATTGGCGCCGGGCCAGGACATCGTGCGTCCGGTGCGAAGCCCGATCAAGCCGACGGGCCACATTCAGATTCTCAAAGGCAACCTCGCGCCCGCAGGAGCTGTCGCCAAGATCACGGGGAAGGAAGGGCTGCAGTTCACCGGCCCGGCCCGGGTGTTCGACTCGGAAGAGGACATGCTGGCCGCGTTGGAACAGGGCCGGATCACCAAGGGCGACGTAATCGTCATCCGCTTTGAAGGCCCCAAGGGCGGGCCGGGGATGCCGGAGATGCTCACGCCGACTTCGGCGATCATGGGTGCGGGACTGGGGTCGGACGTGGCGCTGCTGACCGACGGCCGGTTCTCCGGTGGTTCCCACGGTTTCATCGTGGGGCACATCACCCCGGAAGCTCAGGAAGGCGGGCCGCTCGCCCTGGTGCAAGACGGCGACCAGATCACCATCGACGCTGAACAGAATCGGCTCGATGCGGCGGTTCCGGAGGAGGAGTTGGACCAGCGCCGTGCGCAATGGAAGGCACCCCCATACAAGGCCGAACGCGGGACCCTGTACAAGTACATCAAAAACGTCCATCCCGCATCGGAAGGCTGCGTCACGGACGAGTGAGGAAACGGACTGGAGAGATAGCCATTCCTCTGATCGCCGGGCCCTCGGCCATGGCGACCGTACTCCTGCTGACGGCTCGACAGCCGGAACGCTGGCCGAACTGGCTGCTGGCCATCGTCTGCGCTTGGCTGGCTTCGGGGGCGATTCAGTATTTCGCCACGTCCCTGGGACGGATCTTGGGCCAGTGCGGAACTGCAGGTTTGATACATGACTCCTCAACATCACACAGCCCCGATCGCGAATTACTTCGTCGGCAAGGTTTCGCGAGGGATCCAAGTTAGGTCGTCAAGTTGCCCACATTAGCCCGTCGGGTTAGAATTGACAATTGTCCCTGCCGCACCAAGCAGCGCAGTCGCGCCGGCAACACCCGGATAGTTGCCTCGACCGAGACCTTGTGAAGTGCATTCAGAACCCCAAAGGAGAGCAACGATGAAGGCGAGCACAGTTTGGGTGACCAGTTGTTGGGCATTTGTCCTGGCGGCGGTTGCAGGTGTGACCGGGGCCGTTGCCTCGGAACCGCGGGACGGCGTGTTTATCCACATCAGCCACGGCACGGATGACCCGCATCGCGTCCTGATGGCCCTGAACATGGCCGCCATCATGTCCGAGGACCGGGACGTGTTGGTGTATTTCGACATCAAGGCCATCGAGGTCGTTCTTCGGGATGCCGGCGATCTTGCTTACTCGCACTTCCCCTCGTCCAAGAAGCAGTTGGCCGTGTTACCACAGAAGGGCGTTATCCTGATGGCTTGTCCCGGCTGCCTGAAAGCAGTTGGCAAGACGGCGGACGATCTGGCCGCCGGCGTTCAGGTCGCCGACAAGGACAAGTTCTTCTCGTTCACCAAGGGCAGGATTCTGACGCTGGACTATTGACCGGAACAGGCTCCGGAGGCGACGGTCGCAAAGGCCGTGTCGAGGATCCAGCCAAGGAGTTCCGGGTGCTGGAAGATCGCTCCCTCCGACAAGACCACGTCATTGCCCGTGAACGCCGAGTTCGCGCCCGCCGTATGGCCGGGCCAGAAAGGGATGCTGGATAGCCATCTCCAGAGCAGAATCTGCAAGACCGCAGCGGCGAGGAACAGGGACGCAAGGGGCGGCGCTCTCTCGTGCTTCCACCAGGCGGCGATCAAGGCCATCGCCAAGGCGACGACCGCGGCCAACAGCGAAACGCTGAGGGCGGCTTGCCAGCCGAGAACCAGCCCCGTCAGCCCCAGACAGAACGCGGCCTCGGCCACCGGCCAACGTGGCGGAGAACCAACGCGGCCACGCGGCGTCGTCAGTCCCAGCAGGGCACCCCAGGCCGTTCCGGCCAACAACCCGATCAGACTGGTGTCGAGGCGCGTCCACCAGGCCGGCGAACCGGTAACGTGGAACCGAGGTTCCGCGCCGTTCCACAACACGGGATGCACGTCGGGCCAGATCGCGGGGATCAGCAGGCCCAGGCCGGCGCAGATCAGCACGAACCGCCGGGGAATCCGCAGTCCGTCCCACTGCATCAGCGCCGCGGCCAACAGCGCGCACAACAAGGTTGCGTGGTAGGCGTACAGCCGGACCATGTCCCACTTGGTGTAGAAGAGGATCCAGACGAAGCCGTTGTAGTGCGGGTAACGCGAGCCCCCGGGAAGGTTTTCGCCGCCCGACAGCAGTTCGACGAACGCCAGCGTCACGAACATGGCTCCGGCCAGAAGTTCCACCAGCAGATAACGCGGCGCAATCGGCAGCCGGCAGGTGCGGCAACGGCCGCCCAGCACCAGCCACCCGACGATCGGCACGTTGTCGCGCCAGGGGATCTTGACGCGGCAATAGGGACAGCGCGAAGCGCCCAACAGACTCTCGCCGCGGGGCAAGCGGCCGGCCACGACGTTCAGAAAGCTGCCCCAACAGGCGCCGAAGGCCAGGAACCAGAACGTGGTGAATACCTCCACCGCCCGCAACTGCATCGTTTGGGCGACGGTCATCTCCTCCAGAGTCCGCACGCTCGGACGCACTTGACGGGATTCCCAGACGGCTTGAACCGCGGGTAGCACGACCAGATAGCCGAGCACCACCGCCAGCAGCGACCAGCCGATCAGTCGCCGCGTCCGGTTCCTGCGTTTCTTGCGAGGCATGTTGTCCTTTCTGTACACGGGCCTGGCGCCGCCGTGAATGGGAGGGAACTTGAATCTCGCCCGCCGTCGGCAAAGGCGGGCGGACGGGCGGGCAAGCAGCACGCGCTCAGGTCCCTCGTCAGTACGAGCGCCAGCATGCCCAGGTAGGCCGTGGGCGAAAAAGGCGGGAACACGCCGGCGGCGTCTTCGCCGACGGACGCCGTCGCCCGGTACACCGCCAGTACCGCGGCCAGACCGGCCAGCGTCAGAACGGCCGTCAGCAACGGCCTCGTTTCCACGCCGGCACAGCGCGCGGTGATCCAAATACTGACAGCCACCATGACCAGGCTCCAGGGAAATCGCCATGCCGTCAGTGCCCAGGCACAGCCGCCCAGCGGCGCGGTCGCCAGGCACAGCAGCCGGGCGTACTCGCCGGCCAAGGACCTGGGGCGGTCGTGCGGTGCGCCGCCGGCTGCCGCCGGCGGATGCACGGAGTCGCAACGGGCTCTGTCCTGCATCGACTGGCAACTCACTGGGCTACGTCTCCAAAGGCGGCCCGCAGCCGCCGGTACGCCTGGTGCAGGGCTCGGGCCAGCCGCTCGGCCTCCTCCGCCCGTCCGGCTTCGATCTCGTGTTCGAGCAATTCCAGCCGCTCCAGCACCACGTCCGCCTTGGCTCGCTGATACCGCGTCAAACCGCGGCCACGCAGGTAACTGCTGACCTGCAGCTTCCGCGTCCAGTCGCGCTGCACCGGGATCCAATAAGCCGCCGTGTCCCAGTCGCGGCTGGTCGCCGACGACACGACCTCGGTGTTCACGATCCGCAACTCCTCAAAAATCTCCTCGGGGGGCGGATAGTAGACGTAGCAACCGAAGATGCTGAGTCCGACCACGATCAGCAAGGCGGCCCCGCCCAGCAGCGGCGCAGGCAGAACGAAATCGTAGCGCGACGCTGCCGCCGCCGGTTGCCGCTGCAGCCACGCCTCCAATGACTCCGCGCGGCCGGATCGCTTCAGGCCCAGTCCGCCCGCCACTAGCAACGCGACCAGGATCAACGCTTGACGCTCGTGCGGCGCCGTTTTTTCAACCAGCAATTCCCCGGCCAGACGAAGCGCGTGGCTCTCGTCCGCTCGGAAGGGGCAACAGTAGCCGTCGAAGGCATGGGTGTGCCCCGCCGGTTCCACCCCGTGCGGAAACAGCGGCTTGTCCACGCCATAGGCCAGGCCGATGACCACCGCGACCAGGATCCCGAACCAGACGGCCGTCCGCCGCACGCCGTAACCGCGCATCATCCAGGCGATCAAGCCCAGGTTGGCCCCGGCTCCCAAGGCCAGCAGGGCAAAGGCGGCTCCGACCGAGTTGCCGTGTTGGAACATCGACGAGAGCTGAACCATGGCGGTCATCGGCGTCGCGTAGGCGGGAATCGCGACCGCGGCCATGAACAGCGGCGCCCAGGCGTCGTCGTGTTCGGCCGCCTGCTGCAAGCAACTGTTCGGCAACGCGATGCTCAACAGCGAGACGCCCGCCAGCCCGATCAGGATGTACACGGCCGCCGGCCCCACCAGTTCCTCCGCCGCCGTCACCGCCACCGCCAGCATCCGCTTGATGCCGTAAGCGACCGCCGGCGGTTCGGGCTCCGGCACGGCCGTGCCGGGAAACAAGCGGTCCCAAGCCAATCCGACCACCGTTACGATCACCAGGGAACAGAAGCTGAACGTCACGATCACCACCGGCTCGGACAGCGTCAGTCCGTATAAGACGGAAATCGGATTGAACAGGGGCGCGGTCAGCGCGAAGGCCAGGATGGTCCCGCCCGAAACACCGGCCCGGCGCAGCTCGCGGACCACCGGGATCACGCCCAGCGAACAGACCGGCAGCAGCATGCCGATCAGCCATGCCTGGAGCAGCGACCGCCGCGTGTTTTCCCCAAACAGCCGCCGCGTGCCGGCGTGCCCCAACAGGCGGCGAAAAACGCCCGTCACCAAAACGCCCACCAGGATCGTCGGCGTGGCCTGCAGCAACGCTTGCAGAAACCGCAAGACAGCTCCCACCAAAACGGCTTCCGTCATCCCTCGTCGTCCTTTCCAGTGCCCAATCGCCGCATGTGCGGCCGCCCCGCCCCGATCTCGGCATTCAGTTCGGCTATGCCCGCGCGATGCGCGTCAACTGCTCCAGCAACTGCTCCCATTGAGCCGCTCCACGGCGATACGACAACGTCCGCTGGTCCCGCGGTGCCGCCTGGATCTGGGCGACCAGTACCAGCAACTCGTCCGACGTGCGGGCGACGCGATTCCAGAGTTCCTCCGGCAAGTCGCTGTCAGCCGCCAGTTCCGGCAGCCAGCGAACGACGTCACCCAGCTCCGTAAATACGTCCAGTTCACCGGCCGGCCGCGCGCGGCCGCCGACGATCTCGTCATGCAGCTTGCCCAGTTGCGCCACCGCCGCCGAATAGTCCGCCGGTTTGTGAGCCGGCGTGTGATGCTCCGCCGGCCCCGCCGGCACGGCGCGGTGGCACCCGGCAAACAACAGCAGCGTCAGCACCAGCCCAGCGCGCCAGTCTTGAAGTTGCGCATTTCGCGCGGAAGTAGCCGAGGTCGCCGGAATTCGGGGGACCATGGCTCGCATGCGGCTTGCGCCAACGCCCAGAATTCTGGCGAATTCTGCTACTCGCAACTTCAAAACGCGCCAGCGAGAGAACGAGAATGAAAGCGCGGAAGATCGGACACCACTCCCCGGTTCTCTTCCCACTTCGATCCGCTGCGGTTCGTTATTCGATATTCTGCCGTTCATGCCTGCTCGTCTCCCTCCCCCGAACATCCCGCGGTTCATTTCTTCTTTCCCGCGCCGAACACGGGCACCGGGACGGCTCCCAGGATTTCGTCCACGACGCGGGTGGCCTGATCGAAATCGCCGGACAGCCGCACTTCCAAGACCGGACCGGCCACGTGCTGGATGTCGTCCGGAATCACAAAGTCGCGGCCCTGCAGGTGCGCGCGGGCTTGCGCGACGCGCTGCCAGATCAGCAGCCCGCGCGGGCTCAACCCCAACGCCACTTCGCGATGCTCGCGAGTGACGCGGGCCAAATCCACCAGGTACTCCTGAACGATGCCGCTGACCGCGACGTCGGCCACGTGCTGCTGCAGACGCCGCAGGCGGCGCGGGTCGAGGATCGCGGCGGCGGCACCGCGTGCCGGCCCGTCGGTGCCCACGCTGGCGGCCAGCATCTGCAATTCGCTGCCGCGGTCCGGATAGCCGATCCGCAATTTCATGGCGAACCGGTCCAGTTGGGCTTCCGGCAGCGGATACGCGCCGTGGCTTTCGACCGGATTCTGCGTGGCGATCACAAAGAACGAATCGCTCAGCGGATGCGTCTGCCGGTCGATCGTCACCTGCCGTTCGGCCATCGCCTCGAACAGCGCGCTCTGCGTCCGGGGCGTGGCCCGGTTGATCTCGTCGGCCAATAGCACATCGGAAAACACCGGGCCCTCGTGAAACTCGAACTCCCGCGTCTTCTGGTTGAAGACATTGAACCCCGTGACGTCGCTGGGCAACAGGTCGGGCGTGCACTGCACGCGGGCGAATACGCCTCCGACCGCGTGCGCCAGGGCCTTGGCCAGCGTCGTTTTGCCCAGTCCCGGCAAGTCGTCGAACAGCAGGTGCCCGCGGGCCAGCAAACAGGCCAGCACCAACTCGACCACGTCCGCCTTGCCGATCAAGGCTTCGTTCAACGTGATCCGCAGGGCGTCGATGGCGGCCTGGTGGCTGCAGACATCGGAGGCGTCTGCCGCGCAGTCGCCGGCCGGCATGATTTCGGTTGCAATCGCTGTCGTCATCGTTTCTCCTCACGCGGCTCGGCGGCCGCACTCGTTCAAGTTGCGAGTAGCAGAATTCGCCAGAATTCTGGGCGTTGGCGCAGGCCGCCTGCCAGCCATCGGCGCCAGAATTCTGGCGAACTCGGCTACTTTCGAGCAAAATGCGCGACTTCACAGCCCGCCCTACGTACACTCAACCGCCGGCCCGTGACTTCGCGGGCCACTCGGCGGCAACTCTTCTTCAGGTCGGCGGACGCGCCGCCGCGGCGGGCCGCCGACGGCGGGGCGTACAAGGTCCGCTCGGCCGCGTGCAGGAACCGCCGCAAGGCGTCCGCCGTCTCCGGCGGCAGGCGAACAGCCGCGCGGCCGTACCAGTTCGACAAGGTCGTCTCGCGCGGCCGCATTCCGCCACAACACCAGCCTCGCCATTCCAACAGCCGGATCGTCCATCGCACTTGCCGGTCGGCGGAACCCGCGGCAACCAGGCGCCAAGCGGCGTAGCCCAGCGCGTCCAACGCGGCCAGCCGTTGAAACCAGCCAACGACCGCCAGCGCCAACAGCACGGCCAGCCCGGCGGCATGGCGGACCGCCCAGTCGCCGGCGCCGCGCACCGCGGCCGCCGCCCATTCGCCCCACGTCAGCGACTCGCGGGGCGGCGCATAGCCCGGCGTCGGCTCGATCGGAATCCAGGTGCGGCCGTCGATGCAGACCTCGCCCCAGACGTGAACGTCGTCCGCCAGCACGGCCGTCTGCCCGGCCCGCCGGTCGAACCGTTCCGGCCGGGCGTAGAAACCGGTGACCAGCCGCGTCGGATAGCCCAGCGACCGCAGCATCACGGCCGCCGTCGTGGCAAACAAGTAATCGGGCCCGCGCCGGGCGCGCAGGAACCAGTCGGCCGCATCCGGGCAGTCCTCCGGCGCCCGCGCGTCCCGATCGGCCTCGAACTCGCTCCGCAGCCGCCCCACAACCGCGTCGATTTGCCGCCAACCGCGAGGCACTTCGCGCGTCCATTCTGCCGCCGTTTCGGCGGCCGCTGGCGATCCATCGGGCAGTTGCAGGTAAGGCTCCAGCCCTGGTGACAGGTGACTTCGAAGTTGCGTGTCGCAGGATTCGCCAGAATTCTGGGCGTTGGCGCAGGTCGCATACCCGCCATTGGAGCCCGAATTCTGGCGAATTCGGCTACTTTCGGTCGGCGTGTGCAACTCCGACGACAGGTGTGACGCGGGGGCGAGTCCCTCCGAGACTCGCTGCCGGTCTCGGAGAGACCGGGCTACGTGCGCCGCTCGCATACCCGCCGTGAAATCCCGCTCGCGCAGCGCCTGCAGATTCATGCCGGACGAGCGGAGGTGGACCACGGTGAACTGCGGAACTTGCTCGCGGCCTGTCATTTCGATCAGCCCGTCTGCGGTCCAGCCGAAGAAATCCGCCTGGTCCATCCGGTCGATGTGCAACGCGGCCAGCAACGGCGGCGCGGGCACGCGGTTCGACTTGAGGTTGATGAACTTGATCGCGTGCGTCTGGGGGCTTCGCAGGATCGGCCAGCCGCTGCTCAGGCCGACGTCGATCCACGGCTTGTCGCCTTCGTGCTTGACCCGCAGCGGCCGCGGGGGTGCGCCCGCCGCCGCCGGCTTCCAGACTGTGCCGTCGAACGTGTCGAAGGTCTCTAACGCCAGGTGCGCGGGCGTATCGCCGACCAGGTACAGCATAGCCGGCGCTTCGCGGTCGCCCAGCGGTTTCCGCTGCAATTCGCCCCGCTTGCGGAGCGTCGAGAATTCCCGCCCGCTCCGCTGCGTCTTGGCGATCCGCTGATGGGCGTGCTTGACGTTGCCCGAATCCAGCGCAATCGCCCGCTCGTTCTTCTTGTTCAGTTTCGGCGGATTGCCGTACACTTCGTTGAACATGTCGTACAGCGTGGGCATCTGGGATTCCAGGAACAGCTCGCTTTCGACCGGCCCGAAACTCATCGCGTCCTCTTGGGCCGCGACCATCGCGTCGCCGTCCCCCACCCCGGCGCGGGCAAACGGATCGCTCCAGCGGTCGCCGCCGGAGGTGGGCAGGAAGCCGCGCAGCACATACGTGGTGCCCCCCACGCCGCCCAAGGCGGCCCCCGCGGCCAGCACCACCAGGCATGTGCCGGCCAGGACCGACGAACGGACCGGCAAGCACTGCTGGATGTTCACGGCGGCCCGGGCTTGCGAGACCTTGTCCCAGTAGCGAGCCATCAGCCACCACAGGACCAGCACCCCGTACAACCCGGCCAGCAGGAAGACCGCCCACGCCGAACCCATGACCAGCGCGAACAGCACGAGAAAGCTCGCCAGCAGGACCGAGGTCTGCTGGCAGCGGCGGCGATGCGAAAACGCGGCCAGCATCAAGGCCGCGTTCTGCAGGCACGCCAGGATGATAATCTCCGGCGCATCCCCGACGCCCAGCTGCCGCGACACCGCCTCCCAAACGCACGGCAGCAGCAGCCACCCCGTCACGGCCAATCCCATCCACGCGGCCAACCGCGAGCCAAACACAGGCCCGCGCTGCAGTCCCACCCACAGCGCCGCCGGCCCCGCGATGAAGATCGCCGCCTGGGCCAGCATCGTGCCCATACTCCACGCCGACTCCATGCGCACCGTGGCGAAGATGACCGCCGCCAGCGAGGCCAACAACAGCGTGCCGAGTTCCGGCTCCACCTTTCCACCGTAGAATGGATCTCCAGATCCGTCCGGGATTCGGCCCGACCAGACAGGCAACTCCGGCGGTACGGACAGCGCCCCGCATTCTGCACGGCTCTGGAGAGCCATACTACTTGCTCGGTGCGCGTCTCGATCCCGTTCATTCCCGCCAGTCGTCATGGCACAACCTCCCCCACTGCCGTTGCAGTTGTTCCGCGATGTCCCCGGCGGCGTCCAGCGAGATCCACGGCCGGACGGTCGGCGCCTCGGCTGGCGACATCGAGTCCAGGCCGTCGCGGCTCGAATCTTCCAGCACCACCCACCGCGTCCCCTTGGACGCCTTGACGCCCGCCGCGGCCGGCCGGCGCCGCGTGACCACCACCGACAGGACCTGCTCCCGCCGCAAGCATGTGCCCGGGGTGCTGTCCGCCGCCGTTGCCGGCTCGTACGCCGCCAACCGGTCGAACAGCCGCCGGATCCCCGCCGGTCCCGGTTCCAGCACCAGGGGATGGTCGTCCAGTACGCACTCGAGGTCGCAGTGATGCGCGTGCAGTTCGCGGCACAAGCTGGCCAGGACGCGCATCGCCCAATCCAACAGTTCACGGTCCCCCGGCATGGTTCCGGCGAAAGCCTCGCCTGCGAAGGCAATCCGCACCCGCCGCCGCGCCGTGGTCTGCCGCTCGCAGACGACCAGCGCGTCGCGGTGTGCGGTTTGAGCCCAGTGGACTCGCCGCAACGAGTCGCCGTGCCGATACAACCGCGCCGCGATGATGTCCCCGTCGTCCCCGGCCCGGTCTACAAAGCTGCCCGCCACGGTCCGCCGGTCGCCGCCTGCGGCCGGCGCCGAAGTGAGCGGTACGACTTGAGGCCAGACCACCAGCGACCGGGCCGTCGGCACGGCCTTTTCGCTCTGCCAAATCCCGAACGGAAACCCCGTGGCCAGCACGGGCGGCTCGCTGGGATACACGCCGCGCCGCGGCGGCCGGTGCTCGAACTCGTACTCGTTCTGCGACCAGCCGGGGACGCGGGCCAGAGCCACCACCGCCGGTGCATCCTCGCCGTCGGCCGCCGGAGCGAAAAAGCCGCGTTCGACCACCAGTCCCCACGCCGGCCAGGGCCAGCGGTTGCGGACCGCCAGCCGCAATTGCACGGTGTTTCCCTCGCGGCTGCGTCGCCGGTCGAAAGCCAGCGTCGCCGTCAGCCCGCGCATCGAGATCCAGGGCCAGGCCACGCCCAGGACCATCACGGCCGTCAGCACTCCGTACACGAACCAGCCCTGAGGCGCAAGGAACAGGCCGATCAGCGCCCCGGCAATATCGCCGACGACAAACCAGCCGATCGGCCGCTTGAGCCAATACACGTAGCGGTTCGCCCAGGGGCAGAAGTCGTGGTTCGCTGCGGCTTTGAGTCTGGCCGACCCGGCCAGCAGCCGTCGGATCAATCCGCCGGCCTCCGTTGTTGTGGTTACGCTCGTGCTCATGATCGTCGTCGTACGCATGTTTGTGGTCAGAAACGCGCTGGACTGAACCTGACCAGCTGCGCTGGAACCCCAAGTCCTAATCGTTCACCTAATCTTTCACTTCATCTCTTCCCCTATTGCCTTGGAGCCGGGGAGATCCCCAGGAACTTCAAGTGATGCCCGCCAAACCGCCGCCGCGGCGTATGTTGTTTAGGTGAAAGATTAAGGGTGCCTCACCTCGAATTGCGAAAGGCCCTTAAGAACACCCGAACTCAACGCATCCTGGGATCCCCCAGGGGCATCGGCGCCAAAGTGGTGACAAGTGACCGCACTTCAAGGCATCAGGTGAGGCTGGATATGCCGGGCGGCGCGCGAGAAGCATAGGGGCAGACGCACGAGCGGTGCGGCGAGAGAAAGGCTCGTTGTGCCAACTCGACCAGCGGCCGGGCAGTCACGACGGTGAGGGCCGCCGGAGGCAGACTCTTGTGCTGCGTCAGCCATTGGCAGATCGCACAAGTGTGAGAATCGTGCCGTCGGGAGGCTCGGCCCAGTTCTGCGGCGAATGGTCCTTCGCGGCTGGTTCCGAGACCAGAATCACTCCGGCACGTCGCCGCGTCCGGGTGGCTGCACCCACAGGAGGTCGTCACCGGATCCGCGCAACGGTCCTCGCCGCTGGTGAGGCGGTGCAGGCCGTGCCCCGATGCAGCCAGCAGGAAATGCCAGCCGATCAGGATCAGGGTGAGCGTGGGACGTCCGAAGAATTGCATGGTCCGGTGTCTCTGAAAACCGGTCCGACCGCTGCTAATGATACCTGGACGGCGAATTCCGTCAAGCTCGCCGTTCCATCGCCGGCGAAGAAGATATGGTGAAGTTCCCAGCGAGACAACGCGTCCCCAAGACAACGGGCCACACCCTCGTGGTAGGCCAAGCTTTCCAGCCTGAACCACCCAGACTCCCCTGCACATCCTTGACCTTCGCATTCCCTACCTGGCGCTGTGTACCCGCGCCGGCGGCGATATCGTGCCGCAGGTTCCATGACGCAAGTCGATGAACATCGGCACGTCCTTTTTCCGCGCTGATCCGTTTACATCCGAGCCCCCCCCGAAGGCAATTGGGGCAAACAAGCTCTCTCTTCCGCCTGCAGCGGCGGTTCGAGGGGCCGGGCGTAATCGATGTCCACCTCGTACCGCGAGCGGGCGTAGATCGCGGCGATCAGAGGCTGCAGCGGCAGTCGCAGGTCCTCGTCGGGCGGCACCAGCGGAATCGCCACTTCGGGCAAGGGCTGCGCGGCGTAAGCCGGGCAAACCTAGCAAGCCGGAGCGGTACTCTTGCGCATCGCCAGCACGTAGTACGGGACGTCCGGCCACGGCTCTTCCATGCTCCGCCGACGGCCGCCGCGCAACAGGTCGATCTCGACCAGGTTGGCATGGCCCTCCAGGAACACCTGACGCTTGCGGTCGTACTCGAGCCAACCCGCCGAACCCGCCCGCTTGTTGGTCGGCGACAGCACCTCGATACCGGTCACCAGCCGCCGCTGCGGATCGAGTTCCCGGATCTCTAGGAAGATCTCCTGGTGCTCGACGTACGTGCGTTCACGCATCCGGGCGACGTACCCCGAGGGCAACCGGCGCGACACCTGCCGCTTGATTTCGCCAATCAGTTCGTCGTGAAAGTCGCCCCACAGTCCACACGCTTCGATAAACGGGTCCATTCCGGGAAAAGGAGACGGCATGATCGCGTGCGACCTCCAGAATACGAGTCGATCACAGCCTGACGCAGAGTTCTCTCCGCCCGCTGTCATTCTAAACGATCCGGCGTACTTTCGCGACGTCTTCCCTTTTATGATCTGCGGTTCCTTGTTCGATATTCTGCGGTTCAATTCAGCACCAAGAAACCAGATCCCGGATCCCGAACGGGCCGGCGTTTTTTTCGCATGGCTCTTGACCGATGCCACACGGCGGCCAATAATCATCGCAACTGGTCGGACCAGCTGCTTTTTCTCAAACTCAGGCAGACTGGCGTTTTTGCATGCGCGTCGGGAACCGGCTGGTTACTCTCTGGGCTCTGACCATCTACGCGGTAATGGCCGTTGGCGGCCAATCGCTGCACTTGTGGTCGTGCCACGCGCAGCCTGGGGCAGTTTCGGACGAATCGAGTCCGGGCGCATGTTGTCCGGGGCACTTGGTCACCGATGCGCGCTCCGCTGGCGAGTCCGGCTCGAAGGATTCGGATCCTGGCGGTCCTTCCCGCGGTCGCCGCTCGCACGATTCGCAGAACTGTGCGGTGTGTCAATTCTTGATGAAGGCCCCCGCAGTCGCCGATGCTCCCGAAGCCTCCCCTCCGCTGCCGCTGATTGGGCAGATGCCGCTGCCGGTCGCGCCTGCGCTTGTTCCCGAGTTCCGGACCGCCTTCTTCTCGCGCGGTCCGCCGCACGCCTGAACCCATCCCCGCGTCACGAGTCGTTCGCCGTGCGCTGACGGTGCGCCGTTGGTTTGCGCGAGCGCTCGCGGCAGGGAACCGCAGGGGTTTGAAGGAAAGACAGCCTGGACATGTCGCCTGCACTTCGACATTCTGCGGTTCGATATTCCTTGTTCTGCGGTTCGCTCCGGCCTTCCGCGACAGTCTGACGGACGCCCGTGCGCCCACGGTCAAGAACTGGGGCCACGCGTGGACAATCTTGACGAGAACTCGTTGCGAGCAGCGTGTGGCACACATAGGTCCGACCAGTCCTAGCCACCGCTGCCGCAACGGGTGTTTCTCTGGTTTGCTGACGATTTCCTGTTGTTTTCTCTCTTCACGCGCCCGCACCGCGGGCAGAACAGAAAGGTCCTTTACGATGTCTCGAAAAAGCAAAAACCGACAAGGCTTGACGCTCTTGGAACTGGTGGTCGTCCTGGTAATCCTGGTCGCCCTGGCCGGGATTCTCGTGCCGCTCTTGCCGGGCATGCTAGGGCGAGCCCACACCGCCGAACACGGCACCAACATCACCGAGATCAATAAGGCGGTGGAAGCGTTCAATCTGATCAATCGGAGCTACCCGGATGGATTGGATCAGCTCGACACGGCGTATGAGGTCATGCCAGATGGAGTTACGGGAGGTCCCGCCTGCAACGGCGAACTGGACGACGTTGCGCTGGTCGCTAGCGACGTCACCGCCCTCAACAACGCTGGCGTGACCCGCGTGTGGGCGTTGGCCCCGGCTTCCACCGATTTGATCACGGCTCCCTATGCGGCGGCAGCCCCCGTTGTTTTGGCCGCCGGCAATGTAGCGGGACTCAGCGTGGCCGCAGCGACGCGCCTCTACAACGACGCCGATGCCCAAAGCAAGTACGTCGTATTTGGCTTCGGACCCGGTTGCGAGATGATTGGCAAGCCGGGGGGCATTCCCGAATCGCCGCTCCACTTCAGCGACGAGAAAGGGGCGGCAGGGGATCCGACGAAGACGTACGCGCGGTTTGGCTTGGTGTTCCGGGTTGCTGACACGGCGGGTGTCTCGTTGGAGACGGCCCAGTTCGTAGGGACGGTGGCCCTACACGAGGCAGGCATCACCAACGCCAACGATGCAGCGGCGGAGTATCACGCCCAGAATCCGCAGTAGTCACAGGCCAGGCACAGGCGCACGCCTGCCGCGGTGGAATGCCGCGGCAGGCGGATCCGGCAATGGTCGAGCCTTGCCGAGTCAACGCCTACCCTCGGCGTCCATGGTGACGCCGAGGGCGGGTTTCCGCTCGGTCTGGGCGAGTTGCCGGGCGTCTGCTCCGCGGCGCGGCCGGCAAGTTATGAGGTTAGCCTCTTGCGATTCGGGATGGCAGGTATTACGCTTTGTGGAATCGTGTTATGCAGGGGTGGTGTCGATGAAATGCCGCCCGCGCATCCTGCCATTTCCTGCGACCACGCGTCGCACCAGCAAGAGAGGAGATGAATCATGGGGTTTCGACTGGGGACACAAAATCGTGGCAAGCAAACTGGTCGCCGCGGGTTGACGTTGCTCGAGCTGGTCGTGGTGCTGGCGATCCTGGTGGCGATCGGCGGGCTGGTGGTGCCGCTGCTGGGGAATTACCTGCACCGGGCGAACATCGCGTCGTGCGCGGTGAATATTCCGGAGATGGACAAGTGGATTCAGACGTACGTCAATTTGTATTCGTCGTATCCGGATCGGATGGATAACTTGTGTGTGGCGGCTGGCGGGCTGGCCTCGTATGTCCAGACGGGCGCCGGCGGCGATTATGGCGCGTCGTTCACCGCGGTTGACCTGACGGCGGACGATGCCGCGGCGCTGAACGACGCGGGCATCACGACGCTGTGCAATATCGTGGAGGACGCCGGTGGCGATTGGAACCCGACCTTCTGGCCATACAACAATGACCGTGACGTAGCTCCGACTACAACCCTGGTTGCAGCTGACGTCGAAGTGGCCACGTTGACGGCGACCGGCATGCGGCTGATGGGGCTGCCGGGTTCGACGCCCGCCAACACGAACTACAAGTACGTGATTTTTGGCGTGAACACACCCTGCACGCTGTTCCGCAACATTGCCGAAGAGGCGCCGTATCACTTCGCTGATACGCCGGCTGAAGACCCTGCCAGCTTTTACATGGCGTTCGGCGCCGTGTTCATGGTGGCCCGCCCGAATGCAGCCGGTACCGCGTCCGAGCCGCTGGGATCCGCCAAGTACATGGGCACGATCGCGTTTCACGATTTCGGTTTGTCGACGGCGGGCATGCACACGCAGGAGTGGTGGAGCCGGCTGAAGGATGAAGCGCCGGTCCTGTAGTCGGACGGACTTGCGGCGGACCGGCCGCGAGCGTGGTTTTCACAAGGACGGAGCCCGCACGCCGAAGCGTGCGGGCTTCATTGCATGAGTGGCGTGGGCCTTGTTGACGAAGCACCCAGAGTGGCCCGCCGGGCCCCGGCGGCGTAACAGGATCGCGGCCGACACGGCGGCGGCCGCAATAAGCACCGCCGGGGCTCGGCGGGCCACAAGGAATGCCAGGGCCGGGTTCAGCTTGCGGGAAACGGTCGCCGCGTTGCTCGTCCTGGCGATCCTGGCTGTGGTGGCATTGCCGCTGGCGGCTTCCGTTCGAGGACGGACGAGGCCGCGACGCAACGGACGCTGGAAGAGGTCCGGGATGCGGTGGCGCGGTATTGGCGGGATGCGGCGGGGACGTTGCGGGAATGACGGGACAGAGGCGGAACGTGGCCGAACCGCAGAATATCGAACAAGGAACCGCAGAATGTTAATGTTGAAGGGAAGGGGCGTAAGACGCTGCGGGCTGACGCTGCTGGAACTGGTCGTCGTGATGATGATCCTGGTGGCACTGGCCTCGCTGGTTGTGCCGCTGATCGGCAACTTGGTCGGCGACAGCCGCGGGGATGTGACGCGGCAGAGTCTGACGGAGATTCGCAACGTCGTCGCCAACATGTACTGGGATGACATGGGGAAGAAGCTGCCGTGGCCGGATCCTGTGGCCAAGCAGCCCGCCACTCGAAAAGACCATCCTCAGCTGCGCTACTTATTCGTGAATCCACTTTCGGAAAACACCATCCGCGACCACGATCCAGCGTACCGCCGCGGGTGGCGCGGGCCGTACTTGATGAATCCGGGGTTCCAATTTCCGCTGCCCAACGCGAACTTCACGGATTACTATGGGCAGGAAGGTGACCCGGCAGTGATCGACGGTTGGGGCAACCCGATCGTGATCCAGAATCCGGGCTTGGTCGGTCCTGCCCAGGACGTGCGCGTTGTTTCTGCCGGACCCGACGGAATCCTGAACATCCCGCGAAACAAGGCGACGGCGTCGCTGACTGAGGCGGACAAGGGGGACGACGTGTGGCTGGAATTCGAGGTGCGGTGATGAGACGCAGACAGCACAAGATCGCGCGGCCCGGCTTGACGCTGGTCGAACTGCTGGTCGTGCTGGCGATCCTGGCCCTGCTGGCCACGGTGGCGATCACGTCTACGGATGTGCTCATGGGCCAAGGCCGCTACGAGGCGACGGTGCGGACGTTGGACGGGATCGGGCGGGCTATCGTCGATAACGATGGCGGGGCGAGTTCGTCGGGGGGCACGGGCTTCGTCGCTGACATTGGCAGGTTGCCGACGAGTCTGGATGAGCTGTTCCAGCCGTCGGCCGGAGTGGTTTTGCATCAGGTCTGGGGGTACGACTCGGATGACGACGCGGTGAACGACATTCGCTTGGCCAGCGGCTGGCGTGGTCCGTATCTCCGTCTGGCCCCCGGGCAGGACGTTCTCCGCGACGGCTGGGGGCGCACGTTTGGTTTCGATTCGACGGGCGGCGTCTTGACCGTCATGTCCTTGGGATCGGATGGTGACTCGGACCTGCCGGAAGACAGTTACGACAAGGATCTCCAGCTCAGAATCGAGCTTGCCGATTACGAGGCATCGCTGCTGACGTTCCATGTCCGCGGGTTGGACGGCGAAAACGAAGTAGATCCCGTTTTGGGAGGCGATCGCTTGGTGTTGCGGCTGTACGCGGTGGATCCCGCGACGGGACAGGCGGTCTTGAATCAAGTCCCCGTGGACGGGATCACGTTTCAGTACGCGCTCGCGAATGTCGCCGCGGGAGCCCTGGCCGTGCGTGCGTTGGTGCTTGACGCCAGCGACATCGTCAAGAAGAAGAGTGCGCCGTCCTACGTGACCGTTCGCCCGAGGAGCAACCTGTACCAGAAACTGATTGTGCGCTGAGTCTTACGCCCCGAAGGGGCACCATACATCAGCCCAGCGGCAACGCCTGGGTGGGAGAACCGATGAGGAGCCGAAAGCCCTGAAAGGGCGGAAGAAACGCCGCAAGCGTTCGTGGATTCGGTGTTTGTTTCGCCCTTTCAGGGCTTGCGTTTTTTTTCGCGAAACCTACCCAGGGCGTTGCCCTGGGCTGATAGGTTTAGCCCCTTCGGGGCGAGAGCCCCAGGACCGATGACCAATGACCGATAACCGATAACCACTGCCCCATGCCCAACTCCATCCTCCTCCTAATCACCCGCGACCGCTTGGCCCGTGCGGATTTCCGTTCGGGGCGCGAGCCGCAATTGTTGGAGTTGGTGCAGGAATTCACTCCGGCGGTGGACGATTTTCCGTCGCTGGTCGAGGCGGCGCTGCGGCTTTCCAGGCGGCGGTCGGGGCGGGTGTGGGTGTTGGCGACCGAGGTCTGGACGCAGACGCTGCCGCTGGCGGCGGAAAGCGTGGCGGGGCTGGGGCCGGCCGAGTTGGCTAGGGCGCTGGGGTTCGAGGCGGAACCGTTTTCCGGGATCAACGGACTGGAGGCCGCCAGCGCTTGCGTCGAACTGCCGGGCAAGAAAGGCCAGCGCACGTTCTGGCTGGCCGTGCTGCCTACCGGGCAATTGGACCAGGTGGATTACGTGGTTCGGGCACGCGGCGGCCGGCTGGCGGGAGTGGGACATCCGGGCGGATTGCCGCGGAGGATGACCCTCACCCCGCCCTCTCCCGGCGGGAGAGGGGAAGGGGAAGACTCGTGGACGCGCGTCGAGTTGTGGCCGGGCGCGATCGTCTGCCTGCGCGGCGAAGCCAACGGGGCGCCGGGCCTGCACGTGGTGAACACGGACCCCAAGCCCGGCCGGTGGCAGGCGGAGGTCGAGCGTTGGCGGAGCGGGGTGGCGGAGGGCGATCATCGGGAAACGCTGCTGGCCACTGCCGCGGTGGCCGCGGAGGAACTGGACGGGCCGGCTCGGATTCGGCTCGATGACCGGCACGACCTGGAGGCATTCCTATCCGCTTGGGCCCGGCAGTTGGACGGGAAAGATGCGGGGGTGCCGCTGGTGCAGCCGCCCAAGCGGCCGGCGTCGCCCGCGGCCCGGCGTGCGGCGGCCGCCGTCATGGGGCTGGTGGCCTTGGCGTTGTGCATCGCCCACTACCTGTGGACGGAGAAAGTCAACCGCGGTCTGGCGGCGGAGATCGTGGAACTAAAAAGACCGGTCGAGGAACTCAACGCCGTCAAGAAGGAATTGGAGACGATCGAGAAGAAGCGGGCCGAACTGCAAGCGGAGTGCGACAAACTGGCGGCGGACTTGGCGCAGTGCCGGCAGGTCCGCAGTTCGCTCCGTCAGCGGGTCGCCACGCTGTTGAACGTCTTGGTATCGCATTCGTCGGACCAGATGATCATCCGCAAGATCGCGGCGACGGGCAACGGCGTGGTGGTCCACGGCACGTGCCTGGATCCGAACTGTGCCGATGCGTTGTTCGGCGGTCTGGCGCGGGCCCTGGAGCCGCTGGGCTGGCGAGTCCAATTGCCCCACAAGCAAGCGCAGGAATTGCTGGTCGGCGGCGGGCCTTGGCAGTTTGAATTGCATATCGAGGAGGTCGCCGTGCCGCTCGTCGTGCCGCCTTCCGGCGGGGAAGACCGGCCGAAGCCGGCACCACCAACGCCAGTCTCGGAGAGCCCGGACCACGTGGACGCGTCTCTCCGAGACGCGAATCGAGTCTCGCAGAGACTCGGCTACGTGAAGGCATCGTCGTCGGAGACGAACCGATGAAACTGTCCCAACGCGAACGCCTGCTGGTCTTGCTGCTGCCGCTGACCGTCGTGCTGGGCGGTTACGCCTGGTGGTTCAACGTGTTCCAGCGACCGAAAATGGCCGAGTTTCAGAAAGACCATTCCGCGGCGGTGGCCAACGCCGTTTCGCCGGTGACGCTGATGGGGCAGCGGGCGGCGCTGGCCCAAGCCGAACGGGGATTCCAAGCCCTGGAAGAGCGGCGAATCTCGCTGCGGCAGGAAGCGGGTCAGCTGTCGGGGACGCGGCCGGATCCGGGCCAGACGCATCGGGCGGAAGAGGAACTGACGGCGATCTTCCAGCGGCATCGGCTGCGGCTGATCGAAGAAGGACCGGCTGGCAAGGGCGAGACGGGCAAGCTGCCCAAGGCGCTGACCGACGCGGTCGCGCGCTTGGGCCCCGCGCCGCCCAGCGGATCGGAACAGGTGCGCAGTTTCAAGCTGTCCGGCCGGTTTCTGGACCTGCTGGCCGCCGTGCGCGATTTGACGGCCGACGAGACTCCGCCCGGCATCCCGATCGGGTTGAGCATGGACGAAGTGGATGCCAGATGGCAATCGGAGAGCCGGGTTTGGACACTGTTGGTGTGGATGTAGATTGGTCAGTTGTCAGTGGCTGGAGGAGATGGCGGACATGGGGAACCAGGAGGCGGCGGCGGTGCTGGACGAACTGCTGGCGGAATGCGTCCGGTTGGATGCGTCCGATCTGCACCTGGCGCCGGGACTGCCGCCGTATCTGCGGGTCGAAGGGATTTTGGAGCCGCAGACGCATCGTCCGTGCCTTGCGCCGGGGGAAATCGAGGCCATCGCGGCGTGGATGACGCGGGACTTGGACCAGACGCCGTTGCGCGTCACAGGGTCGCTGGACGGCGCGCTCACGGGCGCGACCGGCACGCGGTACCGGTTCAACGTCTTCCGCCGCCAGGGGCAGTTGGCGATCTCGATCCGCCAGTTGGAGGACCGCTTCCGGACGCTGCCGGAGTTGGGACTGTCCGAGAGCTTGTACCGGATGTGCGACTTGCCGGACGGACTGATCGTCGTCGCGGGGCCGACGGGCGCGGGTAAGAGCACGACGCTGGCCGCTTTCCTGGACCGCATCAACCGGACTCGCCGCTGCCATATGATCACGATCGAGGATCCGATCGAGTACATCCACGACTCGAAGACGGCCTTGGTGAACCAGCGGCAGGTGGGCACGGACACCTGCGGGTTCTACGAAGCGTTGGTGGCGTCGCTGCGCGAGGATCCGGACGTGATCCTGTTGGGCGAGATCCGCGATTTGAACACCATCCGCACGGCGATCGTGGCCGCCGAGACCGGGCATCTGGTGTTCACCACGGTGCATGCCGGCGACTGCGTCGGTGCTATCGAACGCCTCGTGGCCGTATTCCCGGCCGACGAACAGGACGGCATCCGGCGGCAATTGGCGCTGGTCTTGCGGTCCGTGATCGCTCAGCATCTGCTGGTGGCCGACGGGACGGCCGCCGGGCGGAGCGGGACGGTCATCCCTCGAGAGGGCCGGGGCCCCGCGCCTGCTGCGGCGGAATCCGAGGCTCCGGCACGCCGCACCCGCGTGGTGACCAGCGAGGTCTTGATCGTGACGCCGGCGGTGGCCAACCTGATCGCCATCGCCAAGAGCAACCAGATCTATTCGGCGATGGAAGCGGGCGGCGCGGCGGGCATGCAGACGCTGGAACAGGACTTGGCACGGCTGTGGGTCGGCGGCCGGATTTCCGAGACCACCGCCGTGGCGATGGCCAAGAACCCGAACGTGCTGAGAGACCGCGTGGCGCGCATGCGCGGAGCGGGCAGAGGGGAGAGGTGACGGGGGAAGGATGAAGGGTGAGGGGGGAAGGGTGAGGGAGATTAGGTGAAAGATCAGGTGACGAACGACCCACGACCCACTGACAACTGACCAATGACCACTGACCTGTTAAATCTGGACGAGGTTCGGATCGATCCGGCGTGGGCGCTGAAGGTGCCGGCGACGCTGGCCTTGCGCCGGCTGGTGCTGCCGTTCGCGGCGGTGGACGGGCGGGTGTACGTGGCCTGTGCGGACGCCGAGGATCGCGCTGCGCTGGAGGCGGTCGAGCGGTGCGTGCGGCTGCCGCTTTGTCCGCAGGCGGCGGAGCCCGCGTCGTTGCGCCGGGCGCTGAACCGGGTCTTCGGCGCCGGGGTCCCGGCGGCACCAACGGCGACGGTCGGGCGCGTGCGCGGGACCGAGGTGGCGGGCGACGAGTCGGGCGAGGATGCCGTGCCGCTGTGCGACGAGCTGATGCACGCGGCCCTGGTCCGGCAGGCTTCCGATATTCACATCGACCCGGAGGAAAAGCACGTCCAAGTCCGGCTGCGGGTTGACGGCGTACTGGAGCGGTATCGCACGTTTCCCACCGGGGCACTGAGCGGCGTGGTCAGCCGCTTCAAGGTGCTGGGCGGCATGGACATCGCCGAAAAACGTGCGCCGCAAGACGGCGGCTTCACCCATCGCTTCGGGCAGTCCAACCAGTCGATCGACGTCCGTTTGGCTTCGCTGCCGACCAAGTACGGCGAACGGATGACGGTCCGCTTGCTGGCCCTGCAGACGGAGTCGCTGACGCTGGAGCGGCTGGGGATGAGCGAGCGGGACCTGGTGTGTTTTTCGGAAGCCATCGAGAAGCCGCACGGGCTGATCCTGCTGACCGGGCCGACCGGCAGCGGCAAGACCACCACGTTGTACGCGGCCCTGCGGCGGTTGATCGGCGGGCGGGAACTGAACGTGATCACGATCGAGGATCCGATCGAGTACGGCATTTCGGGCGTGGCGCAGGTCGAGGTGGATACGGCGGACAAGGTGACGTTCGGCAAGGCGCTGCGGAGCGTGTTGCGGCACGATCCGGATGTGGTGATGATCGGCGAGATCCGCGACGCGGAGACGGCCGACGTGGCGATCAAGGCCGCGCTGACCGGGCATCTGGTGTTCAGCACGCTGCACACGAATTCCGCTCCCAGTGTCGTCACACGGCTGGTGGACATGGGGGTCGAGCGATACTTGATCGCCGCCACGCTACGGCTGGCGGTGGCCCAGCGGCTGGTCCGCCGCCTGTGCGCCCGCTGCCGCCGGGAGCGGGCACTGCTGCCTTCCGAGGCCGCGGCACTGGGCAACCCGGCTGCCGCCGGGGCGACCGTCTACGATCCGGCGGGCTGCCTGTACTGCGCCAATCGCGGGTTGGTGGGACGGCTCGGCCTGTTCGAGATGCTGCCTGTGGACGAGGCCCTGTCGCGGCGGATCGCCGACGGTGCGGACGAGGGCGAGATTGTCGGCGAGATCGGCCGCCGCGGTGTACCGCGGCTGGTCGACGACGCGCTGGACAAAATCCGCAACGGACAAGCTACGGTGCAGGATGTGTTGACAGCGGTGACGGTGTCGTGAATGGTCAGTTGTCAGTGGGCAGTGGGCAGTGGGCAGTGGGCAGTGGGCCGGTGAACTGGGGCGATACGGTATCGAGCCATGCGAAGAAATCTGAAATCCAAGATCTAAAATCCAAAATCGACAGAAATGCCAACCTTCGCTTATTCAGCTCGAGATTCTGCCGGGCGGGCCCGTGAGGGCTCGTTGGACTCGGCGTCTTCGGCCGCTGCGGTGGACGAATTGCGCGGGCGGGGCTGGCTGGTGCTGGATATTGGCGAGGCGAGCGGGGCGGAGGGGCGGGCCACAGCCCGCGTTTCCCTCAATCCGCTGCACCGGCTGCCCGTGCGGTCATTGGACGTGGAACTGAGCCTGCGGCAGATGGCGGTGATGCTGCGCAGCGGACTGACCTTGTTGGACTCGCTGATTACGGTCGCCGACCAGGCGCAGCGTCCGGCGATGGCTCGTGTATGGCGCGAAGTGGCGGGGCAGATCCAGGAGGGCGCCAGCCTGGCGGACGCCATGAGCCGCCACTCGCGATTCTCGTCCATGGTCGTCGAACTGGTCCGCGTGGGCGGAGCGACCGGGCATCTGGAGCCCGTGCTGACGCGGGCCGCCGAGACGCTCGAACGGCGGCGGCAACTCCGGACGAGCATGCTCACGGCGCTGGCCTATCCCATGATCGTCCTGGTAGCGGCCTTCGGCGTCACGGCCTTTATGGCCCTGAGCGTGATTCCGAAACTGGAGAAGTTTCTGAGCACGATCGGCCGCCGGCTGCCGCCGATGACGCGATTGCTGATGGACATTACACATGCGATCCAGACGTATCTGCCGCACTGTCTGGTGTTGATGGTGGTCTTGGCGGCAGCGGCGATCGCCGGCTACTGCTGGCCACCGACGCGGATGGTGATCGACCGTTGGGCGTTGCGCGTGCCGCTGGTGGGTAAGATCTTCCGCTTGGCGGGCACGGTCGGTTTTGCCGGCAATCTGGGGGCGCTACTGAACAGCGGCATTCGGATCCTGGAGGGACTCCGGACGGTGGAGCGTTTGCAGCGGAATCAGTACTTGGCCCTCCAGATTGCCCAGGCCCGCGACGCGGTGATGCACGGCACGAATTTGGCGTCGCCGCTTGCAACGCCTTATGCGTTTATGCCGATGCTATCGCGAATGGTGGCGGTCGGCGAGTCGGCGGGGACGTTAGACGAGGTTCTGGCCGAAGTCGCCCGGTTTTACGAGTCACAGTTGCAGAGCACCATTCGGCGTTTGAGCGTGATTGTCGAGCCGGTCATTATTGTCGTGGTCGGCGGGATTGTCGGATTTGTCTACATTTCGTTTTTTATGGCCTTGTTCGCCGCGGGAGGCGCGAGTTGATGAAAACCGACACTGACGGCAGTACCCGGGTATTGTGGAAGCAACCATCCGGTCTCGGAGAGACCGGGCCACGTGAGGGGGCGTCGCCCCGCCGACGGTGCTGTCTGGCCCTGCTGATGTTGGTGGGCTTGACCGCTTCGGCGTTGGCCGCCGAGACACCGTCGAGGCCGCCGAAGACGGAGCCGGTTCCGTCCGCCGGTGAGCAGGCGGCGGACAGCCCCGCCAAACCGGCGGCCGAGCAAGAAGCCACTCCGTTCGCCCCGCTGCCGCCCGCCCCCGCAACGCTTCGCGATCCCACGCAGCCCAGCGAGCAAATGAAAGCGATCCTGGGCCAGCAGCGGGCCATGCACACGTCGGCGCCGCCGGCCAAGCTGCCCTCGTTGCGGATCAAGGGGCGGGTCGCGTCATCCGACGGCGACGTGTTGGTGCTGCTGCAAGTCGGGCAGGAACTGGAGCGAGTAACGGCCGACACGGAGTGGACCACGGAGGATGGTCTGACCATCACGGTCGTGTCTGTCTCGCTGACCGAACTGCGACTGCAGATCCAGCCCCATAATCGGACTGTGACGATCCGGTAAACTGGGAATCCTTCAAGGATTCTGCCGGTTGTGCCGATGAAACAGGCTGGTCGGACCTTTCCCAAGGAAGGGAAATACTATGCCCAGCCGTTTCTCGTGGTTCCGGCCGGTGGTCGTGCTAGCAGTCGTCTGGGTCGCGTCGACTGCCAACGACTGTCCGGCGCAGACCACGGTCCAGCTGCCGCGCTCGGAGGTGATTCCCGCGCCGGCACCAAACGCCTCGAACGCGGTAGACTTTCGGCTGTCGGACCAGCGTCCCCAGGGTGCGTCGTCGCCGTCTTCGGCTGCCAGTTCACTTCCCAACGAACCGTTGCCGTTGGTCGAGTTCCGCGGTCTGGCGTTGGGCGACGCCATGCAGGCGTTTGCCGAGCAGACCAAGTTGAACATCGTCACGTCGCCCGAAGCGGCCAAGGTGGAGATCTCGGTCTCGCTGCGAAACGTGAAGCCCCTGGACGCACTGGAAGCGATCACCAAAGCCAACGACTTGTACTACCTGGTCGACGACCAGTCGGGGATCGTTCGCATCTCGACCACCAAGGAATACGAACGCTCGCTGTCCAGTTTCCGCGAGGAACGGACGGAGGTCTTCACGCTGCTGTATCCCAATCCCAGCGCCGTGGCCATGGCCATTCGCAACGTCTTCGGCGACCGCGTCGAATTGAGCTTCGGCGACACCGACACCGACCAGTTCGACATGATGGATCTGGTGCAGCGATTGAACCGTTTCGACTTGATTGATGGCCGCAGCCTCGGCCTGGGCATGATGGGTGGCGGTTTTGGCCAGGGCGGCTTCGGCGCAGGCGGCTTGGGGGGCGGGTTGGGACGCGGCGGTATGGGCATGGGCGGTATGGGGCGCGGCGGCCTAGGCATGGGCATGGGCGGCATGGGCATGGGCGGCATGGGCATGGGCGGGTTCGGGATGGGGGGCTTTGGCGGCTCCGGTCTGACATCGCGTTCCCGCAGCCAGCAGTCCACGCGGCCCGAGGAGGATTTCGAGACCCAGCGGCTGCAGGACTTGACGCCGGAGGAGATACAACAGCTGGAACAGGCGCGCGTTGGCGAGACGGAGGCCGATCAGGTCAAGATCAGCGAGTTCCTGCAGGAACGCAAGGCGACCATCTTTGTCACGGTGATCCGCCGCAACAATCAAGTCATCGTCCGCACGGGCGACGAGCGGACGATGGAGCAGATCCGCGACCTGATCGCGCGGCTGGACGTCCCGACGCCGCTGGTGTTGCTGGAAGTGAAAGTCCTGCGGCTCGCTTTGGGCGACGAATTTAACTCGGCCTTCGACTATCAGTTCTCGGACGGAGCCACGGTGGCTGGCGGCTTCACCAGCGGCAACATTCTGCCGCCGACTTCGGACGCCATCAACGGACCGGCGCGGCGATTTGCGAGCGTCCAGCCGGGCGGCACGGGGCTGAACAACGAACACTTCTACTTTCAGGCGGTAAACGACAGCTTCCGGATGCGTCTGCAGTTGCTGGAGAACAACAACCGCCTGACGACGCTGGCCACGCCGTTGCTGTTGACGGCCAACAACGAAGTCAGCCGGATCTTCATCGGCGAGACGCTGCCCTTTACGGTCGGCTTTACGGCGGGCCAGGTCGTGCCCACCGGAGCGGGGACCGCCAACACCATCACGAGCACGCCGATCACGGAATTGCGCGACGTGGGTCAGTCCCTGTTAATCACCCCCAACATCAATGCCGACCGCACGGTGACCCTGCGGATCGTGCAGGAGCAGTCGGAGCCGGTCAAGGACGGGGCCCGGATCCCCGTGACGGACGCGGCGGGCGGTGTGACGGAAGTGCCGGTGGATACGGTGCGGCGGAATACGGTCAGCGGCACGGTCGTGGGCATGGATGGCCTGACGGTCGCGCTGGGAGGCTTGATCGAGGAACGGGTTAAGGACAGCCGCGCCGAGGTGCCCGTGTTAGGCAAGTTGCCGGTGGTGGGTTTCTTCTTTCGGCGACAAAACAGCGTCCGCGAGCGGGCCGAGCTGGTGATCCTGATCCGCCCCTACGTGTTCAACACGCCGGCCGAATCGGCGGTGACCAGCGAGGAACTGATGCAGCAACTGAGCATCCACCCATCGAGCTGCAATCCGACGGGAACGCTGGGCGCATTTGCCCCGCACGAAGTGATTCGGGCCAATCCGCCGGTCACCGAGTGTCAGAAGGTGTTCCGCTTCCACAGCTTGGAGCCGAAGCGGTTTTGATCCGGCCGGCTGGCGCGACGGCCGGCAGATTTCGGTTGTTAAATGACGAAGCACGAAATACCCAAGGACGAAGGAATGACGAAGCACGAATGCCGAAAGCCACCCTGGCGCCTCGTGCGAACTGCAATCCTGCTTGCTACCGCGCTGGCTGCGGGCTGTTCCAGTTTCCTGAGCGACCTGCGCCCGGACCGCCCGGCGACTCCGGAAGCGGCGCCCGCGCCGCAAGGCACACAGGTGCGGGTCGGCGGCGACGGCTACTCCCTGGGCGACGTCGCGCAATCCACGCTGACCCCGCAGCAGTTTGCGGACCGTACGGAAGAGTTGCTACGCGCCCAGCGGTCGGGAGCCGCGACCCGCTGGGTGCAGCGTTATCCGGACATGGCGTTGACGGTCCTGACCGACGCGACCTCGGCACGGGTCTCGCTGCAGGTCCTAAACCTGATCGCGCAAGCCCACGACCAGCAAAGCAATCGCGGCCCGTCCGCAGCCGGCTGGAGTGCCCTCGTTGCGGACCGCGAGAAGAACGCACAAGGTTATGCGGAGTACGACCAGCGCCGATCCAAGTTCATGACCCTGCTGCAGAACGGGCAGGCGCGAGACGCGCTGGCACTGGATCCCGTGGCGGCAGTCCCGGCCGCTTCGGCGCCGGTCCTGCGGATCGACGCCTGGCGGCTGCAGGGCATCGCGCTCGTGCTGGACGACCGGCCGCGCGAAGCGGTCGAAGCGTTCTTGGCCGCGCGGCAATTGGCCGCTGCCGGTCATCCCTACCCGTCGGCGAACCTGGCGTTGTTGCTCAGCGACGCCCTGCGGCGAGCGGGCGACGGGGACGGAGCGGATCGGGCCTGGCGAGAGGCGGCCGCCTTGGCGGGCGATCTGGCCGTCGCGCCTGTTCCGCTGGCAGACCCGATCCTTTGGGAACGCGCCGCTTACCTGCGTCCCGCGACGGCGGCCAGGCCGGACCAAGTTCGGCGGCAGTTGGCGGACCAGTGCGGCCGAAACGGCCAGGTATTCGCCGAGAACGGGGCGGCTCCCGTTTCCGCGGCCACGGGCGGCGAAGCGGCCCTGTGGGCGAACGTCGGCCAATGGCGGCTGCAGCGCGACGAGCCGCAAGCGGCCTTGGTGGCGTTGAAACGGTCCGAATCGCTGACGCCCGATCCGTCCATCCGCAGCCGGATGCAATTGCTTCAAGCGAAGGCACTCGTACGGCTCGGGCAGACGCCGGCTGCCACCGCGATCCTGGTCCAGGCCGCCGGCGAAACAGATCCCCGGCTGGCCCGGCCGGCGCTGGCGGTCTTGGGTGCCGCGCGGCTGCGGGAGGGCGGCACCCAGCAAGGCTTCCAGTTGCTCCGCCGGTCGGTGGAAGAGGCCCCGGCGGTGCAGTGGCCGGAGCGTGCCGAGGCGGAAGCGGATCTGGGCTTGGCTCATCTTCTGCTGGGAGACGAGACGGCCGGCTTGCGCTGGTTGCATCAGGCGCAGGAGACCTTTGAGGCCACCGGTCAGTACGATGCGTTGTTCCAGTCACTCGAAAACGAACTGGCCTACTTGGAGCGAACTCAGAACAAGGAGCGGGTTCAACTGGCGCGTCAGCGGCTGGAGCGGCTCGTCGCTTACTGATCCGAGTGCTGACCGCGGGATTCTCACAGAGCTGAACGAAGCGTTCTTGACCGACACGCCGGCACGCGAGGCGGACGCGGTGGGCCAATTACCTGAAGCAGATGGGCGTCGCGCCAGGCGCGATCACCCGTGACCGCCTCGGCGTGCTCGCTGCAGATGTTGGTCCAAATGGAGTCTCGCGAAGCCTGCTATTCCTGCCAATACGCCGGCTAGCTGCCCCGTTCAGCCCTGAGCCCGCAAGGCGGCGATGCGTTCTTCCAGCGGCGGATGGGTCATGAACAGCTTGGCCAGGCCGCCGCCCCCGCGGATGCCGAACGCTGCCATTTCCGCCGGCAGATGGGAGGGCTCCGACATCTGCCTCAGCCGCTGGAACGCGGCGATCATGTTCTGCCGCCCCGCCAGCCGGGCGCCGCCCGCATCCGCCCGGAACTCGCGTCGCCGGCTGAACCACATCACGATCATGGAAGCCAGGAAGCCGAGGAACAGTTCCGCGATCATGCTGGTGATCCAATAGCCCATGCCTGGACCCTGACGGCAAGGTTGGTCATCACGAACAATACGACGCGTTTCATAATTTGCTCTCCTTTGGCAGGTGTTGTAGGGGCTGCATCAGATCCCCGAGACCTTTCGGGAATGGCTCATTTGTCGAATCCGGCCGCCTGCTGCCGCCGCGCGTGGACCCACTTCTCCAGTCCGACGGCCGCGTACAGGATCAATCCGGCCCCCAGCACACGCAGCCAGGAGGCCTGGCTGATCGGGGCGGAGTGAAAAGCGGCGTTCATGAACGGCAGGTAGGTGAACGCTAACTGCAACGCGAGCATGGCCCCGATGCCGGCCCAGATCCAGGGATTGCTGAACCAGCCCACGGACCATATCGAACATGTCAGCGAGCGGCAATTCAACAGGTAAAACGCCTGGCCCACGATGAACATGGCGGCTACCACCGTCCAGGCCTGCGCGTCCGTGGCGCCCAGCGCCCGTTCCCACTCGAACAGCCCAAAGGCTGCGGCGGACAAGAGCACCGAGACCAGCGCGATGCGGGCCAGCAACTCGCCGGACAGTAGCGGCCGGCGCGAATCGCGGGGCGGACGGCTCATCATCCCCGCCTCGGTCGGCTCGAAGGCCAGCATCAGGCCCAAGAAGATCGCCGTGGTCATGTTGATCCAAAGCAGTTGCACGGGCTGCAACGGCAGGGGCAGGCCGGCCACAACCGCCAACAACAGGGCCAGCGGCCCGCAGCGTGTAGATCAGCGGCTGGTGGAACTGCAGCAGGAATCGGACCAGCGGCCCGCGGCCCCGCTTGGCCGAAAACAGATGCGGACCGAAATGCTTCTGCCAATCAGCCAACGTGAACTGGTCCAATCCCTGTTCGGGATCCGTATCCAGCAACTGGGCAACTTCGCGGACCCGTAAGTGGTGCCAATGATGGCCGAGTAAGTTTGCATGAGTTATTTGACCGTCACGGGTTGAACGCGCCAGATCTCCTCGCTGTATTGCCGAATGGTCCGGTCCGAGGAGAAGAAACCGGAACGCGCCGCGTTCAGGATCGACATCCGCGTCCACCCGTCGCGGTCCCGGAATGCGGCGGCGGCGCGCTCGCAGCACTCCAGGTACGGGGCGAAGTCGGCCAACAGCAGGTACTCATCGCGCTGCAGCAGCGGATCCACGATCGGCCGGAAGAGTTCCGTGTCGCCCTGGGAGAACTGACCGGAGGCGATCGCGTCGAGCACGCTGCGCAGTTCGGGATTCGCCTCGTAGTACTCCCGCGGATTGTAGCCCTGCTGTTCAAGGGCGAAGACCTCGTCAGCCGTGAGGCCAAACAGGAAGAAATTGTCGCTGCCCACGTGCTCGCGAATCTCGATGTTCGCCCCGTCCAGCGTGCCCACCGTCACGGCCCCGTTCAAGGCGAACTTCATGTTGCCCGTCCCCGACGCTTCTTTTCCCGCGAGCGAGATCTGCTCGGAGATGTCGGCGGCGGGATAGATCGTCTGAGCCATCGAGACGTTGAAGTTGGCGGGGAACACGACCTTCAGACGCCCGCGCACGGCCGGGTCCTGATGGACCACGCCCGCCACGCTGTGAATCAGCTTGATAATGCGTTTGGCCATGAAGTAGCCCGGTGCAGCTTTCGCGCCGAACACAAAAGTCCGCGGTACGATGTCCGCGTTGGGGTCCGCCAGCAAGCGTTGGTAGAGCGCCACGATGTGCAGCGTCTTGAGCAATTGACGCTTGTACTCGTGCAGCCGCTTGACCATCACATCGAACAGCGAAGCGGGATCTACTTCCAGCCCAGTCAACTGCCGCGCAAGGGCGGCCAGATCCTGTTTGTTCTGTTGTTTTACCTCGCGCCAGGCCTGCCGGAATTGTGGGTCGGCGGCGTGGGGTTCGAGCTGCGCGAGTTGCTCCAAGTCGCGCAGCCATCCGTCGCCGATGCGCGACGTGATCAACTCGGACAGGCGGGGATTCGCCAGCCGCACGAAGCGGCGGGGGGTGACGCCGTTGGTCTTGTTCTGGAACTTCTCCGGCCACAGTTCGGCAAAGTCGTGAAGCGTGTGTTCCCGCAGTAACCGCGATTGCAGTCCGGCCACTCCGTTGACCGCGAAACTGCCGACGGTCGCCAGATGAGCCATCCGCAGTTGACGCTGGGGGATTTCCTCGATCAGCGACATGCGGATCAAGCGGGCTTCGTCGCCAGGGAATGCCAGCCGCACTTCGTCCAGGAAGCGGCGGTTAATCTCGTAGACGATCTCCAGATGCCGCGGCAACAGGTTTCCGAACAGACCGACGGGCCATTTCTCCAAGGCTTCGGGCAACAGCGTGTGGCAGGTGTAAGCAAACGTGCGGCGCGTGATGTTCCAGGCCCGGTCCCAGTCCACCTGATGCACGTCCACCAGCAGCCGCATCAGTTCCGCGATCGCCACCACCGGGTGCGTGTCGTTCAACTGGATCACGGCCTTGTCCGGAAGCTGGTCCCAGTCGCTGTTCTTGAGGCGGAAGCGGCGGAGAATGTCATTCAGCGAACAGGCGACGAAGAAGTACTGTTGCTTGAGCCGCAACTCCCGGCCCTGTGGCGTACCGTCGTTGGGGTACAGCACCTTGCTGATGTTTTCCGAGTGGACCTTCTGCTCCACGGCCCGTGCGTAGTCGCCCACATCGAAGAGGCGGAAATCGAATTCTTCGCTCGCGCGGGCTCGCCACAGCCGCAGGATATTCACCTTGTTCGTGCCGTACCCGGGCACCAGCGTGGTGCAGGGTTCGCCCAGCACTCGCTGATCGGGGAGCCAGCGTTTGCGGAGGGATCCTTGGTCGTCCGTGTAGTACTCCGTACGCCCGCCGAACCCTACCTCGACCATGTCGTCGGGCTGGGGAAACTCCCACGGATTGCCGTACAGCAGCCACTCGTCCGGCTTCTCGACTTGCCAGCCGTCCTCGAACGTCTGCTGAAAGATGCCGAATTCGTAGCGAATCCCATAGCCGACGGCCGGGATGTCCAGCGTGGCGAGGGAATCGAGAAAGCAGGCTGCCAACCGGCCCAGACCGCCGTTGCCCAGCCCGGGTTCCACGTCGAGTTCCAGCAACTCCTCCAAACTCACCCGCCCGCCGTCCAGTGCCCCCCGGACCAATTCCTCCGTCCCGGTGTAGAGCATGTTCTGCGGCAATTGCCGGCCCAACAAATACTCCGCCGAAAGGTAGTAGACAAATTTCGGATTCGCGGCGTAGTGGGCTTCGGTGGTTCTGCGCCAACGGTCGATCAAGTGGTCGCGGACCGTGTAGCAGAGCGCCATGTAGGCGTCGTGCGGACTGGCCGACTGAATCGCCTGTCCGTGAATGTGATAGAGATTGTCGATCAGCTGTTGCCGGAAGCCCGAAACCGAGCGGGCCGCCCGCGTGCTGCTTGTCTTGTCGGAAGTCATAGTCCTGCTTTCTATGGAACAGGTGTTGGTACCCTGAGCGTTTGGGGATCGGTGTTCACCGTTTCTGTGCAATTTCATTTTACATTCCGCGGCCAACCCTGAAACGGGACCCTCCGTGTGTTCGAGGTTGCGCATCGTCTCCGCCGAGCTTGCTCGGTGGGACGCCGATTATGCACCAAGTCCCGGAAGTACGAGAGGACCCGCCCCCGCCGAGCTTGCGGGCTGTTGATTTAGTCGTGGCGTAAGCTTCCAGCTTGCGAAATGGGCAACGGAAGCAAGATAGCAAATTGAACATAGGCAGCGTCGGCAAGCTGGAAGCTTACCCCACATGCCACCACCGATTAAATCAACAGACCGCAAGCTCGAAGGGCGCAAATTCAAGCGGAATGCTCAACTTCGAAACCCCTTGTCAGGCCTGTTGTTTTCGTGTCGTTCTCCGCGTGAGGGCCGGAATGTGTATCGCCCGCTGGTGGACCGCCAGGGCGGCTTCGCCGAGGGATTCGGAAAGGGTCGGGTGGGCGTGGCAGACGTGGGCCAGGTCCTCGGCGCTGGCCCCGAACTCCATCGCGGCGGCGGCTTCGGCGATCAAATCGCCGGCTTGCGGGCCGAGGATGTGGACGCCCAGGATGCGATCGGTGCGGGCGTCCGCCAGGACCTTGACGCGGCCCTCGGTTTCGCCCAACGTGCGCGCTCGGCCGCTGGCTTGCACCGGCCTGCGCTCGCGGGACTGACGCCTGCTTTGTGAAGTAGCTGCGCCACTCGCCTGAGACGCTGTCCGCGTCCTGCAGGAAGCTCCGATAGAGCGTCTCTACGTACCCCAGGCTCATGGGATATTGGCCGTCGTGCATGGCCCCGCCTGCTTTCCGAACTTCGCACCGACTGAAGCGCCATGTCTGCGGACGCCCGGCGACCATCGCCGAAGGTCACCCATCGCCGTCGCGTCATGCCGTGCAGGATACCACGGATTTCGCTCCGCGCCGTCTCCGCAGGCTCCGGAGCGACCGAAAAACCCGTTCGGCAACACGCTGAACCGCGTGCTCCGCGCGCGCGTCCAGCCGCCGGATCTTGATCGTCCTTCCATTTCGCAGTTGCAGTTGCGCTTCGCAGAGTTTGGCCACGCCGCTGCCGGGGTTCACCACGTCAGACAGTTTCACGTGGATCGCCTGCACCGCCGAACTGAACGGACTGGCCGCAAACCGGAAATGCTGCGCGATCAGCGTTCGTAGCGCCGGTGCCAAATCATAACCCGAGACGTTGAATTGGACTTGCATTGCTGTTCTCCTTGCCAAATTGATGTGTAACCGCTTCTGTTACCGGCTTTATAGGCCGATCGCAACGCATCGACAAATAGAATCTTTCGTTGTTTCGCATCGGCTATTACGATGCTTCACACGTCGTCATGTTTTCTTCGTACCCGTCCAACATCAACTTCGTCGCGGGGTGAACTTAACCGGCTGCGCCGGGATGGAACTCACTCACCGCCGGCCCCGTGCCGGCGGAGGGATGATTGGCCGGCTAGACCGAGCCCTAATCGCCCCCCTCTCCCCCGTCTCTCCGCCGCC
>CAZXYZ010000006.1:0-177104 GCA_964645045.1 uncultured Pirellulaceae bacterium
ACTGGCCCAGCAACTGGTCCGAATGGCAGCCGTTGTTATAGTCGTTCGCCTTGCGCGGCTCGGGGATTTGAATGTAGTACTCGCCGTTCCAGAGCTTCTCGTTTTGATTCTTCATCCCCGCCTCGCGGACCGTGCGCCAGCGGGCGGCGCTGTCCGGGTCGCTCATCACCGCCGCCATCCGCTCGGCCGCCGCCAGCGCGGACAGGTATTGCGAGCCGATGAACGTGTTGGGTCCGGACACGGCGCAGTCGTACGTGTTCATCTGGTGCCCCGTCGGCACGCCGTCGTGAACCCTGTCGATCGCTTCGATCAGCCAATCGACCGCCTTTTTCACGCCCGGCCAGATCTGCGCCAGAAACGCCGTGTCAGGGCTCAACTGGTACTCGCGGTACGCGCCTTCGATGCAGGCACAATGGCCGTCCGTAAAGGCTCCGTGAGGCGAGTGCTGGCGGTGCGACGTTTCGCCGGACTCGCGCAGGTACGTGATGAAGTCCGAGACGCGCATGTTGCGTCCGACGTCCGGGAACAAGCGGGCGTGCGTCTGGGCATAGTTCCAGACGTGCGTACAGTTCAGCGGGCAGCAGCCGTAACTGCCTTCAAAGCCGCCGAAGTACCCGTCTTCGGACCAGAAACAGGTCGGGCCGCGCAAAATGACGCTTTGCGAGGTCATCGCGTCCAGGAACTCTTCGGGCAAGTTCGACTGGTAGACGGTCTGGTGATACAGCTGCGTCTTGGCCCACAACAGGTCGCTGCACTGGGCGACATGGCGTGCGACTTCGAGCGCGTCCAGCCAGCGGCGGCTGTACAGGTTGCCTGCGTGCTGGAATCGTTGCACATTGGGGAAATGCCAGGTGATGGCAAAGGTCACGGTGCGCTGCTGGCCGGGCGGCAAGGTAAAAGGCACGCCAAGCGCCGCGTTGACCGTTTCGCCCGAACCGCTGGTCGCCACGTCGCCGGCAGCACGCGGTGCGCCGGCCGGATCGCCCGCGAACGCCGTCCATTGTTCGGCGGTGCTCCAGCCGGGCAGAGCGACCGTCCGGTCGTCCAAGGCCACCAGCGCCATCGTGCCCCATCCCGGCGTCCCCGGCACCAGGCGTTCGCCCGGCTTCAGCGGTTCGCCCAGCGACGCGGGCAGCAGCGCACTGCCCCAGTTCCACGGCAGATCGGGAGCCAGCACGAGGATGATTCGGCCTTTGCCCAGCGGACCTTCGAGAATCAGCGGATCCCCGGCCGAAGTCGCGGCCCAGACCCGGTAACCCTTCGCATCCGCCGCAGCGCCGCGCAAGCGGGTGAAGCGGGTCACCTGCCAGCCCTCGGCGACGGCACGCAGCGCGGCCGGACACTCGTCGGTCAGCCGGACCTTTTGCCCGTCCGCAAGTTCAGCTTCCTCGACGCCGTCAAACGCCAGGGCGACAGCCTTGGCCACCGTTTCGGCCGCCGTGCCGCGCTTCAACAACGGTTCCGGCGGCACGTCGGAAAACAGGATCTGATCGATATTGATATGTCCCCAGGCGCCGGAGTGGCGGTCGACGATTTCCAGGACCGCTTCCTTGCCCTTCAAGTCGGAGACGTCCCAACTGACCGGCTCCAGGGTCTCCAGGTTTTTTCCCGTCGCACTGCGGACGACCTGGCCGTCGATCTTGAGATTGATGCATGTCTGGCCGGCGTGGTTGCCGCCGCCGATCAGGAAACCGATATAAGGCCGTTCGATGCGGAAGGGCTTCGAGACGGCCGTGCCCTGGGGCCCGTCGCCGGCGATAAACGTATTCACCAAGCCCCGGCCCGCGAAACCGCTGACCGGCTGCTGGCCGGCTTCGGTGCCGCGCGACGGCTGCTTGCCGAACGCCTCACCCGTCAGCGTCCAGGCGTCGTAGGATTTCTTCTCAAAGTCCTCGAACAGCGCGGCCAGCGACGCCGGGTCCTTGGATTCGTCGCGCAACTTGGCGACGGCCTCAAAGAAAACGGGGTGCAATCCGTCGAGCAGCGCCACGCCGCCGTCGGCCACAATGCCCGCCAGCGTTTCCGCCGCCTGGCCGGTGAATCCCCCCTGCCGGGCCAGCCACAGCAACTCCGGACCCGGGACCTCCGGGCCGGCCGCTGAGCGGACTTTCACACTGCCCGTTTGCACCGGATCCGGCGACTTGTCCATCGCCACCGCCACCATCCCCGGCTGGCGGACCACGCGGTTGCGATTGCCGCCGTAGCCGCCAAACCGCACACCTCGAATGCCCGTGGCCCCCTGGCTGCCGACCGCATTCTGCAGCGAGGCCAGGAAGGTCACGTCCACTGGTTGCTGGCTTGGGTTGCGCGCGGTGAGCCGGAAGATCGCGCAGGGGATGCTCGAATTGGCCGTGTCCAGCGGGATCAGCGGATTGAAGCCCTCCAGCGCGACCTGGACCGGCAAGGCGTCGTCCCGGAACGTCAGACGCGCGATCGGGTAGCCGCCCTCGTACTCGATCTCCTGCACCGGTTCCAGCGGCCCGTCCGCTTCGGTTTGCAGCAACCGAGTGACGGCAGGACCGTTGCCGGTGCGCGCGGTCACAGCAAAATAGCTGTCGGGAATGCGGATCTCGGTCAGGTTGTTGAAGATCTGCCAGACCCCCAAGCGCCCTTGGCCGTCCAGCCAGATACTGCCGGTCCCGATCCCGCCGATGGGCATGGCGACCGCCTCCAGGTGTTGACCGCGATACATTCTGGGAGGCGTCATCGCGTATTCAGGCCAAGCCGATCCCGCCATCGCCGGGGCGGCCACCGGCGCCGCGCCCGCCGCGTCGAGCCACGGCAACTGGCTCAGCAGCGTCAAGCCCGCCGTGCTCGCCGCCATGCGTCCCAGAAAATCCCGCCGGTTCAGCCCGGTCAGTTCCACCGTCCCGCACTTCCCGCCCGCACAGCCGCACGTCCTCATGGCGTTCTCCTCCCAGCAATCGGTTTCTTCACAAGCCAGGCAACTTCGGCATGAACGCCGCCAATATACGCGACGCGGCCTTCGCCTGCCACCTGCACATCGGGCATCCGCCAAGCCAGCCGTGCCGGGTTTGCAGAACTCGATGCTCCCATTTCCACTTTTTGTCCATGATCTGCTTGCCCCATCTCCTGCCGGCCGATAAGATTCATGTAATGATACTGAGTCTCAACATCTAGCTGCAATCAGGCGGTTTACCCTGAATGGGAGCTGCCGTCTCTCCCCACCTCGATACCCGAAAGGAATCCAAGATGCGTCCCGCCTCTCGTCGGTCTGCTGCGTTCACCCTGGTCGAGTTGCTGGTGGTCATCGCGATCATCGGCGTCCTGGTCGCGTTGTTGTTGCCGGCCATACAAGCGGCCCGTGAAGCGGCTCGGCGCGCGCAGTGCTCCAACAACCTCAAGCAAATCGGCTTGGCCCTGCAGAACTACGAATCCACCTACCGCGTGTTTCCACCCAGCCTGACGCTGCCCGCATCCCGCATCGGCGACAGCTGGTCCGCTCAGGCACGCATCCTGCCCTTCCTGGAACAAGCGGGCTTGCACGAGGAGATCGACTTTACCAAGAACTACGATGCGTTTCCTACGGTCAAGACGTTTCGTGTGACAACGTACTTGTGTCCGTCCGAAGTCAACAACCGCGTCCGCACGGATGCGGCCGGTTTGCCGGTCCATTATCCGCTGAACTACGGAGTGAACATGGGCACTTGGTTTGTGTACGACGCGAATTCAAATCGCGGCGGCGAAGGAGCCTTCGTTCCGAACGGCTTTCGCACGGCTGCTGATTTTCTGGACGGAACCAGCAATACCCTGGCTGTCGCCGAGGTGAAAGCCTATACCCCCTACTTCCGCGATGCGGGCTCGGTTCCGTCGGCGATCCCTGCGGACGCCTCAAGCTTGTGCGGCGTGGGCAGTTTCAAGGCGGATTCGGGGCACACCGAATGGGTCGACGGCCGCACCCACCAGACTGGATTCACCGCCGTGTTTACCCCCAACCAGCCCGTCACCTGCGTCCAGGGAGGCCAAACGTATAACATCGACTGGACCAGCTCGCGCGAAGGCGTCGCTCCCGCTCCGCCGGCTGCGAATCCGACCTATGCCGCCGTCACTTCCCGCAGCTACCACCCCGGTATCGTCAATGCCCTGTTGATGGACGGCTCGACTCGCCCGGCCAGCAACGACACGGATCTGGCCACTTGGCGGGCCCTGGCGACGCGAGCCGGTGGCGAGACGCAAAGCCTGCGGCCCTGACCGCCGGCCGAATGTTGCGGCATCAAAGAGCCGATGCCGCTGTACTTTAGCCGGGATTATTCACCAACGTGCGGGATAGGCTTCCAGCCTGCCCGCCAGGAAAGGCAGGCAAGATGCCTATCCCACGTTACCCGTTGGGGAATGATCCGAGTCAAGAAAATTGGCTTCCGGCGTATTCGGCTGTTGCAGGATGGCGGCATGCCGGGTACGCTATACGCTGGCGATCCGCCTTTTGTCCAGCCCACAACGAAGCATGCCTCGGCTGAAACTCAGCCGCCCCAGTCGCATCTCCCGGATGCGTCTGACAACTGACCCACCCCGGCAAGGTTCTGGCGAAAGGACCTGAGTGGACGATTCGGTTCTGAAAATGGCGATACTACGATCCGCAGGCAACGGAGACGTTCAGAGCCTCCATGGCTAGTGAGAGGTCCCTTCTCAGTTCATCTTCAAGGCGATTTGCGATGAGAATTAAGACCCTTTTGCCCTTTTTGGTTATCCTCGCGATTTCCATCTGGCCCTCGACTTACGCCGCAGAGGAACCGAAGCCGGCCAACGCGGAGGCCGCGACCAGCGCAGAGGCGAAGGCGAAGGCCGACTACGATGCGGCTGTGGCGGCGGCCAAAGAGGCGGAAGCGGCGCTCGCCCCGTTACGGGCCGCCATGCAGGCGGCCGACAAGGCCTACGCCGACGCGAGCAAGGCGGCCAACGCGAAGCGGCAGCAGGCCACGGATGCCAAGAATTTGGCGGGCGAGCCCGGCGTAAACGAGTTGAAGCAGGCCGAGGCCGCCGTGCCCATTGCGATCCAGGCCCTGACCGACGCGACCAACGTCAAGCCGGGCCTGGATCAGGCGTTGGTCGACGCCAAGGCCGCCGCGCTTCCCCTGCAGCAGGCGTTCGATGCGGCCGAGAAGGCGGCGAAGGAGGCCGAGGCTGCGGCTAAGGTCGCCGCCGACGCCGCCAACAAGCTCGACGACGAAGCCAAGAGGGCCACGGCCCAAGCGGCAGCCAAACGCAGAACGGCTGACATGGCCAAGGCATCCCTGGCCCGGGCACAGAAAAGCGAGCAACAAGCGACAGTTCAGGCCAACACTGCTCCCCAAAAGCTGGCCGACGCTGAGATGCAAAAGAAGACAGCCGACGAGGCTTTGGCTGGCGTCCAGAACCAGGTCGCCGTTGCCACCGCTGCTTACCAGACGGCCGAGCAGGCTGCGTTGGCAGCCCAGGCCAACGCCAGGGTGGTATCCGAGGCGGAGAAGCAGCAGGCCGTTGCCGAGGCCGGCGCCAAACGCACAGCGGCCGAGGCGGCCAAGACCGCCTTGACCCAGGCTCAGCAGAACGAGCAGCAAGCGCAGGCTCAGGCCACAGCGGCCGCCCAAAAACTGGCCAGCGCCCCGGCGCAGAAGAAAGCGGCCGACGATGCGTTGGCCAACGCCAAGAATCAGGTAGCCGTCGTCGGTGGCGCTTACCAAGCCGCCGAGCAAACGGCCCAGGCGGCTCAGGCCGCGGCCAAGGCGATTTCTGAGGATGCCACCAAATCCCCGGAGGAAAAAAAGAAGGCGGCTGACGATGCCGTTGCCCAGCGTGCGGCAGCCGACGCGGCAAAAACGGCCTTGACCCAAGCCCAGCAAAACGAACAGCAAACGCAGGTCCAGGCCGACACCGCCGCCAAGAATTTAGCCGATGCCCCAGCGCAGAAGACGGCGGCCGACGATGCCTTGGCCGGCGTGAAGAACCAAGTGGCCGCGGCCACCGGGGCTTACCAGGCAGCCGAGCAAGCCGCCCAAGGGGCGGAGGCCACGGCCAAGACGATGGCCGAGCTGGCCGGCAGGTCCGAAGAGCAAAAGCAGCAGGCCGCAGCCGACGCAGCCGCCAAACGCAAGGCGGCCGACGAGGCCAAGGCGGCTCTGGCCCAAGCGCAGACAGCCCGGCAAAATTCGCAGAAACTGGCTGACGCCGCGGCGCAGAAACTGGCCCGGGCAACGGCGCAGAGGGACTTGGCCGATGCGGCCCTGGCGAACTTCAAGAACCAGGTGGCCGCGAACACCGTGGCTGCCGAGGCGGCGGAGCAAGCCGCCCAGGCTGCGGAGAAATCGGCCGAGGCGATGAATCAGGCGGCGGCCCAAGCTGCTGCGAAACGCAAAGCGGCCGCGGATACCGCAGCCGCCCTGGCGCAATCGCAGCAGGGCGAGCAACAGGCACAGGCTTTGGCCACGGCCGCCGCGCAGAAGCTGACCGAAGCACAGTCCCAGAAGAGCGCGGCGGACCAGGCGCTGGCGACCGTCAAAAGCCAGGTGGCCGCGGCTGCCGCGGCTGCTCAGGCCGCCGAGCAGGCCGCCCAGGCCGCCGAAGCTCAGGCCAAGCAAGTGGCCGCGGATGCCGCCAAGCCGGATGCGGAGAAGAAGCAGGCTGCCGATGAAGCCGCTGCCAAACTCAGTGCGGCCGACGCCGCCAAGGCTGCCCTGGCTCAGTCGCAGCAGGCCGAGCAAACGGCGCAGGCTCAGGCCACGGCCGCGGCGCAGAAATTGGTGGAAGCGGACTCGCAGAAGCAGGCCGCCGACACGGCCTTGGCGAACGCCAAGATCCAAGTGACTGCCGCCACCGCCGCCAACCAGGCGGCTCAGGAAGCGGGCAAGGAGCTCATGCAACTCGTTGCGGCAAGCACGCAAGCCGCCGCCGATGCCGCCGCGAAACGCGCGGCGGCCAATGCGGCCAAGGCAGCGCTGGCCCCCGTCCAACAGAAGCTGGAGCAAGCGGCGATTCAGGCCAACACCGCCGCGCAGAACCTGGACCGGGCCGCAGCGAGGAAGAACTCGGTCGAAGAGGCCTTGGAGAACCTCAAGAAGCGAATCGCCGCAGCCAAAGAGACGCACGTGGCGGACGAACAAGCCGCCCTGGCGGCGGAAGCTGCCGCCGTTCCGTTCAAGGCGGAGGCCGAAAGAACCCGAGCAGTGTATACGGCTGCCGTGAAGGTCGCCGACGACAATCGCGGCTTGGCCGAACAGGCCAAGGCCCAACTTTACCGGCTGGTCGCCGCCAGGCAGGTGGCAAATCTGATGGAGAGTCCGGATCCGCCGAAGCTGGCGAACCGGATTGATGAAATCGTGTTTGCGAAGCTGAAGGCGTTGGGTATCCAGCCCATCCTGTGCTCCGACGCGGTGTTTGTCCGTCGCGCCTATTTGGACCTGACGGGCAAGCTGCCGTCCGCGGACGCGGCCAAGGCGTTCATCCAAGATGCGGACCAGAACAAGCGAGTTGCTCTGATCGGCCATCTGCTGGAGCAGACCGCGCACATCGACTACTGGGCCATGAAATGGAGTGACATCCTGAAAGTCAAGGCGGAGTTCCCCGTCAAGCTTTGGCCCAACGCGGCCCAAGCCTATCACCGCTGGGTGTGGGAATCGATCGCCCAAAACAAGCCCTACGACCGGTTCGCCCGGGAATTGCTCACCTCCAGCGGGAGCAATTTTCGCGTGGGCTCCGTCAATTTCTACCGCGCCATCCAGGACCGGACTCCGGAGGGCATCGCCGCGTCCGTGGGAGTGGTGTTGATGGGCACACGGCTCCACTTATGGCCGGAAGAACGCCGGGCCGGCCTAACCGCATTCTTCTCGCAGGTCGGTTACAAACCCACCAGCGAATGGAAAGAGGAGATCGTCTTTTGGGATCCCCTCCGTTCGACCGCCGTGCCCGGCAGCATTGCACCGGGAATCGACTCGGTCGCCAAGTCGGTGACCGCGACCAACCAAATCCCGTTGGCGCTGGCCGAACCACTCAGCGAAAACGGGCCGCTGGAAGCCGTCTTTCCAGACGGCACCAAAGTGACGATTCCACCCAACCGCGATCCGCGGGAGGTGTTTGCCGAGTGGCTGATCCGGCCGGAGAATCCCTGGTTTGTGAGGGCCATCGCCAACCGTACCTGGGCCTGGGCGATGGGACACGGGATTATCCACGAACCGGATGATATCCGGGAGGACAACCCACCGAGCAACCCCGAACTGTTGGCCTGCCTGGAGCAGGAACTGGTCTCCAGCGGCTATGACATGAAGCACCTCAAGCGGCTGATCTTCACCTCGACCGCGTACCAGTTCTCTTCGATACCGAGGTACCAAACGCCGGAAGCACAAGCCAACTTCGCCAGCTACCTGTTGCGGCGGGTGGAGGCCGAGGTATTGAGTGATGCCTTGAACGGAATTACCGGCAGTACGGATCTGTACACCAGCGCCGTTCCGGAGCCGTTCACCTATATTCCCCAGGGCATGTCGGCGGTGGCGCTGGCCGACGGCAGCATCACCGATTCCTTCCTGACATTGTTCGGACGTTCCTCACGGTCGACGGGGATGGAAGTCGAGCGGGTCAACGAGTTGGCCTCGCCCCAGTGGCTGCACATGCTGAATTCGGCCATACTACAGAACAAGCTTCAGAGCGGCCCCAAGCTCGCGGCGCTGCTGTCCTCGGGCGGCAGCGCGAACGAAATCGCCGAGAAGCTTTATCTGACGATCCTCTCGCGGCTGCCAACGGAGGCGGACGTCAAGGCTGCGGAGGAACATGTCAAAATCGGAGCGGCGAAAGGACGCGACGCCTGGATCGATCTCGCCTGGGCATTGATTAACAGCCCCGAGTTTCTTCTGCGGCATTGATGGTCGCCGAAGCGCAAGGGGCTTGACGCGAAACGGTCGGTTTTCTGGCACGGCAATCAAACGCGGGTCAAAGGAGAAGGGAAATCATGAGTACCAACCACCAATCGGACAACCAACAGCCGGTGTCCCGGCGCGAGGCCATGCGGCGCGGCGCGTGGGGTGCGGCGGGCCTGGTCGCGGCCAGCGGGCTGGACGGCCGGGCTTTTGCGGCCGAGCCCGCAAAGACGCCCGAGCAGCAACTGGCCGACGAGAAGGCCGCCCGCGATGCGGCGGCCATCGCCAAGGCCAAGAAAGGCCAAACCAAGTCGGTCATCCAGATCTTCCTGTGGGGAGGCATGTCGCAAAACGACGCCTGGGATCCGAAGCCGGGTACGGGCTACGACTACTTGGGGTCGCTGGATAAATTCATGCCCACCAACGTGGACGGAATCCAACTCAGTTCGCTGTTTCCCCAACTGGCCAAACACGCCGACAAGTACTCGTTGATCCGCAGCATGACGCACGGCAATAACGGACACGAGACGGCGGCCTACCTGATGCAAACCGGCCACCTGCCGGGCGGACGGCTGGCCTACCCGAGCGTGGGTGCGATCTTCACTTTCTTCAAGAAGGAACAGTACAAAGGGCTCGTTCCTCCGTACGTCGTCATGCTCCAGGCCGCCGGGCGGTTTTCCGAGGAAGGCTTCCTGGGCCCCGCGTACAAGCCGTTTGCCACGGGCGGCGATCCCAACGCGGACCGCTTCGAGGTGCAGGGCATCGTGAACAGGGGCATTGACGACGGGCGGCAAAAGGCCCGCCGCGAATTGGTCGACAAGGTCAATCTCCTGGGTTACGGCGTGGCGGACGCCCCGGAGATGGCTGCCGTCGAGGAGGCCCGGCAGAAAGCCTACGGATTGATCTTGGGCAGTGGGCGGGAAGTCTTCAATCTGGCCAACGAACCTGCCGAACTCCGGGACCGCTATGGCCGGAACACGTTCGGACAGGAATGCTTGGCGGCGCGGCGCATGGTCGAGGCCGGTGTGCCCTACATCACGATCAGCTTCCCCGGCGGCTGGGATACGCACTCGAACCATTTCGCGACGATGCAACGGCAGTGCCCGATGTTGGACCAAGGGCTGGCCACCCTGCTGGCGGATCTGAGCAGCCGCGGGCTGCTGGATAGTACCCTGGTCTGGTGTACCGGCGAATTTGGCAGAACGCCGAAGGTGTCGTGGGAGCCGCCGTGGAACGGCGGTCGCCACCACCACGGGGATGTCTTCAGCGTCCTCGTCGCCGGCGGCGGATTCAAGGGCGGCCGCATCGTCGGCCAATCCGATGAGGTCGGCGCCAAGGTCAAGGAACGGCCCGTCTATCCGTCGGACCTTTTGGGCAGCATCTATCTCTTGGCCGGCATCGACGCTGCCGCCAAGCTGCCTCATCCCTGGGGCCTGGATGCCTACGTGCTGGACACCGAAAACGAAGGCATGAAGTCGGCCGGGCTGTTGGAAGAGATTATGTAGGCAGGAGATGAGGGATAAGGGGTTAGGGACAGAGGCTCCCTAATCTTTCACCTAATCTTTCACCTGATCCTACGCCTAGTCTTGCCCCAAGAGACTAGGTGAAAGATTAAGTGGAAGATTAGGAGGATCAGTTTTGTTTGGGCCTCGATAATCACCAATCCCTGACCCAAGGGAAGGCATCATGAACAAACTTCGTTTCGCCATTCTTGGGCTGGCCGCCTTGGTCGCGGCAGCGCCCGCGGCCCGGGCACAGAACCAGTACATCGGTTACGTCTATCCTGCCGGCGGCCAGCAGGATACCACCTTCCCGATCCGGCTGGGTGGACAGGGACTCCTGTATGCTTCCGAGGTGATTGTAAGCGGGGAAGGGGTTTCCGCGCGCCTGGTCGATTACTACCGGGTGATGGACAACCAGGAGATGGGGTTGCTCCGCCAGCAGTTGAACGAATTGAAAAAGAAGGAAACGCCGGTCAGCAAGGCGATGATCTCCACGATGGCTTCGCTGGAATTTCCCGCGCCCATCGGCCCGGAGTCCGGAACCAATGTGGTTCCTTCCCTGATTTGCCACGTTTGCGGTACGGCCAACCCGCTGGAAGCCAGCGTCTGCAGCAAGTGCAATGCGAACCTGGAGAAACCCAAAGCTCCCCAACCGGGCTCACCGGACGCGAAGACGGACCCTCCCAAGTCCGAGATGGAATTGGCCAAGCAGAAGCTGATTGAGCGGATCGAGAGGATCTTCGCGGAGGACGAGCGCAACCCGGCCGTTCGTTCCCAAACCGAACTCGTCTTTGCCGAGATCACGGTGGCCGCCGACGCAAAGCCGGGCCGGCGGGAACTCCGGGTGATCACCAGACGGGGTGTCTCCAACCCGCTGCCCTTCTACGTGGGCCAAGTGCCCGAAGTCGCCCGCAAGCCGATGAAGACCATGCAGCTCCCGGTGCTCGGCAAAGAGTACCTGGCCCAGCGCAAGAGGCCGGTGGAAGAGGAAGAGGTGCGGGTTACGATCCCGTGTACGATGAACGGCCAGATCGCGGCGGGCGAGGTAAACCGATACCGTTTTCCGGCGGGCAAGGGGCAACGCCTGCTCATCTCTGCCAAGGCTCGGGACTTGATCCCCTACGTCCCCGATGGCGTTCCCGGCTGGTTTCAAGCCGTGCTGAAGCTCTACGACGCCAACGGCAAGGAGGTCGCATACAACGATGATTTCCGTTCCGATCCGGACCCGGTCATCTTTCTCGAGGTCCCCGAGGACGGCGAGTATGTGCTCACGATCAACGAGGCCCTGTATCGCGGCCGCGAGAGTTTTGTTTACCGGATTACGGTCGGTGAGCTGCCGTTTGTGACCAGCATCTTCCCGTTGGGGGCCCGTGCGGGCGAGCCCGTGAAGATCGAGGTGGACGGCTGGAATCTGGAAAAGACGACCTTGGCAGGGCCCCCCCAAGATGCCAAGCCCGGGTCTCACCTGCTCGCCGCCACCGGCGGAACCTTCGTCTCCAACTACGTGCCGTTCGCCCTGGACACGCTGCCCGAATGCTTGGACCAGGAGCCGAACGACGAAGTGTCCAAGGCGCAGAAGGTCAGTCTTCCCATCATCGTCAACGGACGAGCGGATCGCCCGGGCGACTGGGATGTCTTCGAGGTGGAGGGAAAAGCCGGCGAGACCATCGTCGCGGAAGTATCTGCCCGCCGGCTCGGTTCCCCGTTCGATTCCTTCGTCAAGGTCACCGGCGCGGACGGCAAGATCATCGCCTTGAACGACGATCATTACGACGCGGCATCGGGGCTGAACACCGACCACGCCGATTCCTATCTGATGGTGAAGCTGCCCGCCGACGGAAAGTACTTCATTCACCTCGGCGACACGCCGCGACGCGGAGGCAAGGAGTATGCCTACCGGCTCCGGATCAGCCAGCCGCAACCCGATTTCGCGTTGCGGCTGATCCCTTCCCGGATCGTGATCCGCAGCAATAGCACCGCCGCGGTGACCGTCTTTGCCATCCGCAAGGACGGCTACGACGGGCCGATCAAACTGAGCTTCAAAGATCTGCCGCAGGGGTTCGAATCGGCCGGCGTTACGCTGGCGGCCAAACAAGAGGCCGTGGGGCTGACGCTGAAAACCAGCCTGACCGAGATGGAAAAGCCGGTCAATCTGACGGTCGTCGGCAGTGCCACCATGGGGGACCGGGAAGTCCTCCATGAGGCCGTGCCGTCCGAAGACAAAATGCAGGCGTTCCTGTGGCGTCATCTGCTGCCCGCGGACACCTTGCCGGTCCTGGTCTACGATCCAGCCTACCTGCCGCCGGCCGATCGCGTTCGCCCCCCGATCCGCGATGAAGAGCGGCCGAAGGACGTGAAGCCCACGTTGACCAGGGCCTCGGTCAACACGTACATGAATCAGGTCGAACGTCTGTACCAAGAATGGTTCTTCACGGAAGAGTTCACGAACCGCGAGATCGCGAGTGTAGAAGCCCGCCTGATCAAATAGTCGCCCTCGAAAAATGAAAGTCGCCGCGGATGATGCGGGCCGGCAAACGGGCTTGGATGTGTGGCCACACGCTGACCGCCGTGTTCTCCTAAAGCAGCGGAAACTCCGCTGCACAGGATTGGATTCTGCGGTTCGGCCGTGCGGCGGTTGGAGCGAGTTGAGGCGATGCCAGAGAATAACCTTCTGGTTTGGATGTAGGACGGATTGCCAATCCGTCCGCGATTTCCCGGACGGATTGGCAATCCGTCCTACAGGGATTCAGCAACTTAATTCCTGACAGCTTCTTACCTCCCGCCGCGACCGTCCTCGTCTTCACACAAGGACTCTCGCAGACTGATGAAGTCCGATAACAGGAAGATGACAGTCACGAAAGCCAGCAGGATCTCCGTCATCGTCAGCAGCTTGGCAGGGACCGTTTGCGGGGTAATGTCGCCGTAGCCGAAAAACGTAAAATTGAGCACGCTGAAGTACAGGTACTCGAACACCAGTTCCGGCTGTGTTAGTGCAGATTGGATGCCGCCGAAGCTCTCGGCGTTGACCGAGTGGAGGCAGTGGTAATCCAAGCCGAACGAGGTGATGATCTGGGACATATTGACCAGCATCAGCACCATGAACCGGTGATACGCGACGCGTTGCCGCGAGGCGTACCACAACTCTTGCAGGTTCTCGGCCCCAAAGAAGGCCGTTTTCCCCCAAGCCAGCGCGATGATGATCGCGGTCAGCAAACCCGATCCCAGCCAGCCGCTGGCGATCAGACCTTGGGCACCCCCCCACAACAAAAACAAGACGGCGAACTCGATCAGGTTCCGAATGACTCGCACAGCGTCTCCTCGTACATGCACCCGGTCGAGGTGCCAATTCCGTTGGAGTTCACGCTTCAGCGTGTGTCTTCCTGCGGGCAGAACCCGCTCGCCACGCGAAGGCGTGAACTCCGACAATGCCCCATGCCGCAGAATGAGAAATCACTTCTTTCCGGCCGCCAGCTCGTGCATCACGATGGCAGTTGTCGGCTCAAGCCACAAATGCTCACCGTTCTATACCTCCGGCCGGCCGTTTCTGATCGAGATGCTCGGCCAGCGCTTGGGCCAGATCGCGGCCAAAGGCACGGGCGCTGTCGGCGGTGACTTCGACGCCCAACGCGTCGGCGTAGGCCAGTTCCAGGCTGGCGGCCAGCTTGGCGTTGGGAAAGGTCGAAATCGCCCACGACGAGCAGGATCTGCCTTGCGCAAAGTTTCCTCCGGTGTTCCAGGCGGTGCCGAAGGCCAGGCAGTCCTGCTCGCGAAACGGGATGGGGCCTGAGCGGACCCGGGCCAAAATCGCGGCGAATTGCCGCTCCTTTTTCCAGAAACCTTCGTTCCGCGGGCCGACGAAATAGGCCCGGTCGTTCCACTCGCCCCGGATCCACGGACAGTGCATGTCCATCGTCGCGACGACGCGGTCCTGGATCGTGCCACACAGCTTCATCCACGCGGCGACCTCGGGATACAGCGGCTGGTCGTTGTAGTCCCGGTTGTGATCGTGGGGCGCGCGGTTCTTGCCCGAATCGCCGTTCTCGACCCCGTCCTTGTCCATGAACGGCACGGCGATCACCTCCCAGTTGTCACGCCAATGCCGCCCCCGTTCGTCATCGGCCAGTACCGCCGACAAGAAGCCCTCCAGGGCATACGTGGCCATCGCCTCGCAGGAGTGATGCCGCGACGTGAGCAGGACCGCGCCGCGGGAACGCCCGCGGTCCAGGCAGCCCGCGCGAAGCAGTTCCACCGAGCGGCCTTGGCGGCTGCGGCACAGTTCTTCCACCCGTAGCGATGCGTCCGGCGGTTGTCGGTCCAGCCAAGCCCGCAGATGGCTTTCGCGGTAATGCGGACAGAACGCGTACAGCACTTCGCTGTGACCGTCCGGCACACGCGCCTCGAACGACCATGCCGGCTGGCCCTCGTGACGGAAGGCCTGCACCCGATCCGCCCCCAGCCATTGCCAGGTCATTCCGCCGTCCCGGCTGGTCGCCGGCCCGCGCACGCCGAGCGGATTCTGGCCCGAAAACACGATCTTAACGGGTTCCCCCGCGGGTGCGCGCAGCCGAAAACTCCAATAGAACCACCATTGGCCCTTTTGGATATCGCGTTGATCCGGTGCTACAAAGGCCGTCCGGCCGTCAAGACGCTGGACGACGATGTTCCCGCCGGGGCCGGGGTCAATTTGAACGTCCTCGGCGGCGGCGATGCCGGCCGCGAGGAACAGGCAACAGGCCAAGCGAAGGAAAGCAAGCATGGTCAGCTCTCTATTCGGCTGAGATACGGCGAGCCGCCCCTGTACAGGTGTCAAATAGGTTGGAGTCCACGCTTGAGCGTGTCTTTTCCGGCGGGCATCGCCCGCCCGGCACGCTGAAGCGTGAACTCCAGCGAATGCCACACCTTGACAGGAATGGGTTCATGTAACGTTCGTCGTGTTCCATGATAGCAGCTTTGGCAAGATCTGGCGACGGTCCCTCCGGCCATTGATTTGTGCGATCAAACCGAAGATCATGATGAAGCACCCCACACCCCAGAGATCGACGGATGCACACACACTTGGCTGACGATGGATTGCCGGGCTTGCCGCACCGCGGCGGAGGGACGCTGGTGATCAGCGCCGTGGTCGCGGCATTGGGCTCGTTCCTGTTTGGGTTCGACACCGCCGTGATTTCGGGCACCACCGAAGCGTTGCGCAGCGTGTTCGGCCTGAACGACAACACGCTCGGTTTCACGGTGTCCAGTGCCCTGATCGGCACGCTGTTCGGGGCCTTGTTGGTAGGCAGGCCCAGCGACTGGTGGGGCCGGCGTCCCGTGCTGGCCCTGCTGGCTGTCGTGTTCCTGGCCTCGTCCTTCGGCTGTGCCCTGGCCGGGGACTGGTACACGTTGCTGCTGTTCCGCTGGCTGGGCGGAGTTGCGGTCGGCGGTGCGTCGGTGGTCTCGCCGATGTACATCACCGAAATCGCACCGGCGAAACGGCGTGGCGTGTTGGTGGCGATCAGCCAGTTGAACATCGTGGTCGGCATCCTCGCGGCCTATTTTTCCAATTACCTGGTCGCCTGGATTCTGGGGGCGGACCATCCGGCAGCGTGGCGCTGGATGTTCGGCGTCATGGCCCTGCCGTCGGCGGCGTTTCTGCTGACCGTGCTCTGGATTCCCGAGAGCCCCCGCTGGCTGGCGAAACGCGGCCGGCGCGAACAGGCCGAACAGGTTCTCGCCCGCTTTGGCCACGAAGACCCGAGCCGCGAGGCGGCGGAGATCGTGGACTCGCTGCACGCTGAAACCAGCGGCGGCCAGCAGCGGTTGTTTCAACGCAAGTACTTGAAGCCTCTGCTGTTCGCGTTTATGGTCGCGGCTTTCAATCAATTGGACGGCATCAACGCCGTGATCTACTACACGGCGGACATCTTTCGGATGGCCGGCGCTTCCAAAGCCAGCGCGCTGCTGCAATCGGTCATCATCGGCTTGACGAACCTGGTCATGACGCTCGTGGCGATGGCCCTGATCGACCGCGTCGGCCGCAAGGCCCTATTGCTGGTCGGCTCCGTCACGTTTGTGTTTTCGCACGCGCTGGCGGCGTGGGTTTTCTACACCGGCGCACAGGGCTGGATCGTGATCGCCGCCCTGATGGGCATCGTCGGTTCTCACGCCTACTCGCAAGGGGCCGTGGTCTGGGTCTACATCAACGAAATCCTGCCAAACGCCATCCGGGCATCGGGCTCGGCCGCCATCTGCTTTATGCTCTGGGTGTTGTGTGCAGGTGTCAGCTGGTCGTTCCCGGTGGTGGCCGGGTTCTCCAAGTCCGGTCCCTTCGTGTTTTTTGCGCTGATGATGGTCCTGCAGTTCTTTCTCATTCTGAAGTATTTGCCCGAGACCAAGGGCCGGTCTTTGGAGGAACTGCAAAGGCATTTCGACATTCAGGAATAATTCGAGGAGGTACACAAAATGGAACGACGTGGCTCGACTTGGCTCACGATCCTGGCGGTGGCGTTCTTGAGCGGAGTGGCCGGCCTGCCGGCGGCCGAGATCCGTCACCAGTTCTTGGCGGTGGACGAATCCCGCGGCCAACTGCTGTATGTGGACGAGTCCGACGCGTCGAAGGATTGGACGTTGAAGTTGAATGTCAAACATCGAGACCTGCAACTGGTGGGCGGCAACCGAGTGCTGCTCAGCACGCCGGACGGCTACCGCGAATACGACCTGGCCGACCGCCGGCTGGTCAAGGAGGTCACGGGCTACCCGGGCGGCATGTCCGCGCGCCGGCTGCGGGATGGCCGCACGATCCTGGCATGCAATACGCAGGGCGTCACGTTCTACGAATTCGACGCCGATGACAAACGGCTGCGGCAGGCAAACTTTCCGGACATTGCGACACGCGTGGTCCGCCTGACTCCGCAAGGCACGCTGCTGTTCGGCAGCGGCAATCAGGTCTTCGAGGGCGACCTGACGGGCAAGATCCTGCACCGCTTCAGTCTGCCGGAGGGCGCATGGGCCTATCAAACCCTCCGCTTGCCCAACGGCAACTTTCTGGTCGCGGGCGGCTATCACACGCAGATGTACGAACTGGATGCAGACGGCAAGGTTGTCCGCACGACCGGCGGCCAGCCGGCGGAACACGCCAAGACGCTGGGCTTGCACCTGTTCGCCGGCTTTCAGATTCTGAGCAACGGCGACGTCGTGGTCTGCAATTGGACGGGACACGGTGCGCAGGACAGCAGCAAGGGCGTGCAGATCCTCCAGTACAACACGGCGGGCCAACTCGTCTGGAAGTGGCATGACCCGGCCCGCGCCGGCACCATCAACGGCGTCATCATGCTGGATGACCTGGATCCCGCGGTGCTGAACGACGACGCTTCGTCCGTGCTGGGGCCGGTGCGTTGAGGACGGCCCATGCGTAACAAGGAGCCCCAACATCCGCGGGGACGCGGGCGCGATGCCAGGCGGCGGACGACGCAATTGAGCCCGCCCTGGCGCAAACCGTTTCAATTCGGCCGGGCGACGCTGGTCCACGCGGATTGCTTCGACTGGCTGGAACGGCAGAACGACAACAGCATTCACGCGGTGGTGACGGATCCGCCCTACGGTCTCCACGAATACACGCCGGAGCAGCAGGCCAAGCTCCGCACGGGCAAGGGCGGCGTCTGGCGGATTCCGCCTTCGTTCGACGGTCGCGCACGCTCTCCGCTCCCCCGATTCACAACATTGACGCCGGAGCAACTCGAATCGGTACAGTCTTTCTTCGTCGCTTGGGCCGGTCTCTTGATTCCCAAACTCGTGCCCGGTGCCCACGTTGTCGTCGCCGCAAATCCGCTGGTGTCCTATCTGGTTTCGGGAGCCCTCGCCGACGCGGGCCTGGAACGGCGCGGCGAAATCATCCGTCTGACCATGACCATGCGGGGCGGCGACCGTCCCAAGGCTGCCCACACCGAGTTTCCGGAGGTCAGCGTCATGCCGCGTTCGATGTGGGAGCCGTGGCTGGTGTACCGCAAGCCGATCGAAGGCCGAGTACAAGACAACCTGCGAAAATGGGGTACCGGAGGGTTCCGCCGTCCAACGCGGGACAAGCCCTTTGGAGACGTCATCCCTTCGTCGCCGACGCGCAAGTCGGAACGCGATCTCGCGCCGCACCCTAGCCTAAAGCCGCAGGCATTCCTTCGCCAGATCGTGCGGGCCGTGTTGCCGTTGGGAAAGGGCGTCGTTGTCGACCCTTTTGCGGGAGCCGGATCGACCTTGGCGGCAGCGGAGGCCGTGGGATACGAGTCCGTCGGCGTGGAGAAAGATGAACTCTTCTTCGAGATGGCCTGCAAGGCGATACCCAAGTTGGCCCGCCTCAGAGTCAACGGAGAGGTGTGACGCAATGGTTGGCGGCACCTAAAGGGCTCAGACGTACAGAATTCAATTTTGCCGGGGAAATGCGGTAGCCCAAGTGCCGACGTCCAATTCCGGCAAAATTGAATTCTGTACGTCTGAGCCCGGCCTGCGGTCTGAACCTGGCTTAACAGTCCACCGCCACTTTCACCACACCTTGACGGTACTCGGCGTTGGCGGCAAAGGCTTCGGGGGCTTCCGCCAGTGGGTAGTGGTGAGAGACCAGGGCCGGCAAATCGATCTGGCCTTGCTCGACCAACCGCATCGCACGCGGATAGCTGTGCTTCATACGGCGGACCATGCGGATCGTCAAGCCTTTGCGGCGCAGGGTCGAATGCTTGAGCACGAAACGGTCGGCCTCGTCAATGCCAACGGCGATCAGGCGGCCGCCGGGGGCCAAGATCTCGGCGGCTTGCTGCAACGCCTCGCCGCCGGACGCAGCTTCAAACGCCACGTCCACACCGCGGCCATGAGTGGCGTCGAGGACCGCTTGGACGACGTTTGTGTCCCGGGTGCAGAACGCCGTCGAGGGCCCGAATTGTCCCGCCAAGCGGACTCGCCACGGCAAATGATCGGCTGCGAAGGCCGGTCCGGCGCCGGCCGCTGCCGCTAGTCGGAGCAGGCACAATCCGATGGGGCCGGCACCGATCACGGCCACGCTTTCACCCAGGCGGACCTTGGCCAGGTCCAGCGAGTGAATGGCGACGCCGAGCGGCTCCAGCATCATCGCCGTCGTAGCATCCATGCCGCCGAGCACTGGAAAACAGGTGTCCGCCGGCACGTGCATCCACGGACGCAGAGCGCCTTGGTGCGGAAACAGCCCACAAAAGACGATCTGCGGGCACAAGTTCGGATCGCCACGCAGGCACCATTCGCAGCGGCCGCACGGCTGTGCCGGATCGACGGCCACCCGCGTGCCGGGTGACAGAGGTAGCCCGTGGCCATCCCGGGGATCCGCGCCGGTCTGTTCCACGATCCCGGCAAACTCGTGTCCCAGAATCAAGGGCGCGGCCAATTGCGTGTCGCCGATGCGGGCATGGCGGTACGTGTGCAGATCCGAACCGCAAATGCCCACGACCTCGACGCGCAGCAGCACGTGCCCCGGTGGCGGGACGCCAGGGTGTGGGATGTCTTCGATCCGCAAGTCGCGTGGACCGTGTAATTGTGCGGCGGGAATCATGTTCGCCATTCGGGTTTCGTCATTCGAGTGAATCGGAGCGTCAGGCGTTGGGATGCGCACTCCTCGCGTTTCCGTTTAACGGCAAGCCGAAGGAGCCCGCTGAAATGCTAGCAAAAACAGACGTGGGGTTAGCTTCCAGCTTGCCAGCGTTGTGCATTTTCAATTTCCACGTTTCCTGGACTACGTATTTGGCAAGCTGGAAGCTTACCCCACGACTATTTCAGCGGTCTCCTTCGGCTTGCCGTTAAACGAGGTTGGCCGCTCTCGCTAGCCTTTCAGCCCGTTGGCCAGGAAGTAATACGCTTCGTTCCAGCGCAGTTCTTTTTTGAATTCGGACAAACGCGTGTCGCGGCCGATCAGCAGGAACTCGATGCCGGCCATCTCCGCAAAATCCTCCAGGTGCTCGGCGGTCAGCGACTGGCTGAAACCCGTATGATGCGCTCCGCCCGCCAGGATCCAGGCGGCCGCCGCGGTCTTCAAGTCGGGCAGCGGGACCCACAGGGCGCGCGCTACCGGCAGCTTGGGCAGCGGCTGCACCGGCGGGATCACGTCCACTTCGTTGACCAGCAGCCGGAAACGGCTGCCCAGATCGAGAATCGAGGCGTTCAGGGCCGGCCCGGCCGCCGCGTTGAACACGAGCCGGACAGGATCCTCTTTGCCGCCGATCCCCAGCGGGTGAATCTCCAGCGACGGCCGGCCAGCGGCGATCGACGAGCAGACCTCCAACATGTGGGCGCCCAGCACTTTCATCCCGCCGGGGTCCAGATGGTAGGTGTAATCCTCCATGAACGACGTGCCGCCCGGCAGTCCGGCCGCCATGACCTTCATGGCCCGGACCAACGCCGCCGTCTTCCAGTCGCCTTCGGCCCCGAACCCGTAGCCGTCGGCCATCAGCCGCTGGACGGCCAATCCGGGCAGTTGGCGCAGGCCGTGGAGGTTCTCAAACGTGTCGGTGAACGCTTTGAAATTGCCCGCCCGTAGAAAGGCCCGCAAGCCCGCTTCGATCCGGGCGGCTTCGCGCAGCGCCGGGCGAGCGTCGCCGCCGGGACGCAACGAGGGGGCGACGTCATACTCGGCATCATACGCATCCATCAGCTGGTCGATGTCGCCGGCCGTCACGCCGTCGATATGTCCGACGACGTCGCCCACGCCGTAGCCGTTGACCGAATAGCCCAAGCGGAGCTGCGCTTCGACCTTGTCGCCCTCGGTCACCGCCACTTCGCGCATGTTGTCGCCGAAACGCGCAACCTTCGCGCCTTGAGCGTCGTGCCAGGCACAGGCCGCCCGCGCCCAGACTCCCAGACGCTCCACCACCTCGGGGTCCTGCCAATGCCCGACGACGACTTTGCGCGCCAGCCGCATCCGGCTGCAGATAAAGCCGAACTCGCGGCAGCCGTGCGCCGATTGGTTCAGGTTCATAAAGTCCATGTCGATGGCGGACCAGGGGATGTCGCGGTTGAATTGGGTGTGCAGGTGCGCCAACGGCTTGGTCAGCGTCCGCAAGCCCGCAATCCACATCTTGGCCGGCGAAAACGTGTGCATCCAGGCGATCAGGCCGATGCAGTTCTTGGCTTGATTGGCCTCCAGGCAGATGTCGGTGATCCCCTGCGGCGTCGTCAGGACCGGCTTGAAGACCACTTTCACCGGGATCTCGGCCGAGTCCGCCAGCGACTTGGCAATGATCTGGGAATGCTCGGCGACTTTTTTCAGAGTCTCGTCGCCGTACAAATGCTGGCTGCCGGTCACAAACCAGACTTCGAGTTGCTTGAGGTCGATAGACATGACGTTCTCCATTCAGCGGGGGGGATATTGATGTTGTGTTCTCAATCGATAACTTGTCCACTTCGCCAGAGCCAGGCCCAGACAGCGACATGGGTGATTCCGTCTCTCTTACGCCAAGAGAATGGGCGACATTCGCGATACGCCAGATGCTCCGGATGTAACGAGTCGATATTCCGCAGCACTTGTCCGCGTCTAGGCGGCGACGCGTCAAAAGCGTCGAAATCCAAGAACCCAAATAGCAAAAAGTACCGTTCCGCGTCTTGGGGAGCGTGACGCAGTTTGTCGATATCTTCGTTCCATCGAGTCAATTCTTCCGACGGCTTGTTGACCCAGCCGCTGGCACATCGGCAGGTTTTCAACTCCATCCATGCAAATAGCTTGCTGGCCGATCCCACCCAGATATCGCATTCAGCCCGGCCTCGTGCGTCAACGGATCGATAGGCTCTTTCAGCGCACACAACATGGTGCAGGGGCTTTAGTGCAGCAAAAATACTGCAACGAATCTGTTCTTCCTTTGGTAATCTTTCGTTGGGATCAGATGATGCCACTGTCTCCAGGTCGGAAAAGACTTCGCGAATCATGCTCCGCAGATCAATTAGCACGTTATCCTCCGGGGTTCCCGTCTATTTCTGCCCGTAGTACGCATTTGGACCGTGTTTGCGCTGATAGTGCTTGTCCAGCACATACTCTTCCAGCAGCGGGGCCTGCGGGTTCAGGAACCAGGTGCCCAAAGCCATCTCGGCGACGGCCTCCAAGGCCACGGAGTTTTTCAGTGACTCCGCCGCATCCTTACCCCACGTGAACGGCGCGTGGCCGGCGACCAGGACCGCTGGCATGGCTCGGGGGTCCAGGCCGACAAACCGCTCGACGATCACCTGGCCCGTGTTACCTTCGTAGTCCGCCTCGACTTCGGCCGCCGTCAGCGGACGGGTGACGGGCACGGCGCCGAAGAAATGGTCGGCGTGCGTCGTGCCCAGGCACGGGATCTCCCGCCGAGCCTGGGCGAACATGGTGGCATGGCGGCTATGCGTGTGGGTGATCCCGCCGACGCCGCCAAAATGCCGGTACAACAGCACGTGAGTGGGCGTGTCGGACGAGGGACGCAGGTCGCCTTCGAGCACCCGGCCGTCCAAGTCCACGACGACCATGTCCGCCAGCCGCAGCCGTTCGTAAGGCACGCCGCTGGGCTTGATGACCACGCGGTCCCGGTCCGGGTTGATGCCGCTGACATTACCCCACGTGAGCGTCACCAGTCCGCAAGCGGCCAAATCGACGTTGGCCTGACAAACCTGGTCCTTCAACTTCTCCAGCATGGCTGTCCTATTCCTTGCCTCTGTGTTGTGCGCGGATCTCCCGACCCCGCACCGTCCCAGACCGCAGGTCTCCCTTGTCCTGGAGACCTACGGTCGGACGTTTCGGCGAGGTCAGGAGACCTGCGCCGAACACTCATTGGTCACTCTTTTTCTCGCCGGACGCGATTGCGGATGGCGATCAGGTCCTTCATCACGCGGTCCAACGATTCCTGCTTGCCCGTCGCGGCGAACGCATCGTGCAGTCGCCGGTACAGCGGGTACAACTCGGCGTAGACTTGCGCGTGTTTCTTGATCGGCTGGTACACCGTTTCCTTGACGCCGGTCATCTTCCGTTGCGCCTGTTCGACCTTTTTGTAAGCCCCGCCGACCACGGCCCCGAAGATCGCGGCGCCCAGGGCGCACGTCTGCGGCGAGCGGCTGATCTTCATCGGCCGGTTGCAGACATCGGCGTAAATCTGCATCACAAACGGGTTCTTCTCGGCGATACCACCACAGTTGACCACTTCCTTGACTTTGACGCCGTATTCCTCGAACCGGTTGATGATCGTCAAAGCGCCGAATGCCGTGGCTTCGACCAGCGTCCGATAGACTTCCGCAGCCGATGTGTGCAAGGTCTGCCCGATCAACAGGCCGCTCAGCAGCGGGTCGACCAGGATCGTGCGATTGCCGTTGTTCCAATCCAGCGCCAGCAAGCCGCTCTCGCCCGGTGCCAGCCGTTCGGCTTCGCGCGTCAGATTCACGTGCGGATCGCCCTTGGCCGTGTACTTGTCCGGCGTCAGATAGCTGACGAACCAATTGAAGATATCGCCGACCGCCGACTGGCCGGCTTCCAGTCCGTACATGCCTGGCAGGATGGACCCCGGCACGATGCCGCACAGTCCCGGGACGTCGGGCAGCGGCTTGTCCTGCGGCGCGACCATCATGTCGCACGTGCTGGTGCCGATGATCTTGACCAACGTTCCCGGCTTGATTCCCGCACCCACGGCGCCCATGTGGGCGTCAAACGCGCCCACGGCCACCGGGACGCCCGCCGGCAGGCCGACCTTCTTGGCCGCCTCGGCGGTCAACCCGCCCGCCTGCTGGTCGGCCGGGACGGCCCGGTCTGCATATCGCTGGCGGACTTTGACCAGGTCGGGATCTAACGAAGCCAAGAACGACTCGCTGGGCAGCCCGCTCCACAGGTCGCCGTACATCGCCTTGTGGCCTGCCGCGCACACGCCTCGCCGCAGGGTCTGCGGGTTCGTGTCGCCCGTGATGAACGCCGGAATAAAATCGGCTAATTCCACCCAAGCGTAGGCGGCGGCAAACACCTTGGGAGCCGAACGTTTGCAGTGCAGAATCTTGGACCAGTACCATTCGCTGGAATAGGTCCCGCCGCATTTGCTCAGGTAATGGTCCGCGTGCTCCGCCGCTTTGGCTGTAATCTCGGCCGCCTCGGCGTGCCCCGTGTGGTCCTTCCACAGCCAGGCATGGGCCGCCAATTCCTTGCGAAACTCCGGCTGCATCGCGATCGGCATCCCCGCCTGATCCACCGGGATCGGCGTCGAACCCGTCGTATCGACGCCGATGCCGATCACCCGGTCCGGGCTGAATCCCGGATCTTTCTTCGCCGCAGCGACGGCCCGCTTGACGGAAACGTAGAATCCCTCGATGTAGTCGGCCGGGTTCTGACGGGCCAAGTTAGGATCCTTGGCGTCCAGCAGGATGCCTGCCTCGCCGCTGGGATAGTTGTAGACGTGGGTTCCGACCTCGGCCCCGTCCGCCACATCCACGACCAGCGCCCGCACGCTGTTGGTCCCGTAATCCACCCCGATGGAAAACCGTCGTTCCGCAGAACTGGCCATGCACCGCACCCTTTGCACTAGGATTTGCCAAAACCGTTCTCTCCCACCGCGTATCAACAAGCTACCCGATAGCCGGCGGCGTTGGCAAGGCACGGGGAGGAAAGAAAGGGAGACGCCCGCGGATTCGCCCGCCCTTCCCACGCGGGGAAGATCGCTGGTACAATCGCCACCCGTCAAGGAGCAGTTATGATCCTGCTGTCCGTCGGCGATTTGCACAAGCGTTACGGGCCCGATCCGGTGTTGGACGGGGTCACGTTCGACGTGCGCGCCGGCGAGCGGATTGCGCTGGTCGGCCCCAACGGTTCGGGCAAGACCACGATCCTGAAAGCCGTGGCCGGGCGCGAGGATCTGGACGCGGGCACGGTCGAATTGGCGGGTTCGGCACGGATTGGGTTTCTCGAACAGCAGCCGCAGTTTCCGGAGGGGCACACGGTTTGGGACGAGGCGCATGATGCGCTCCGCGACTTGGTGTCCTTGGCCCGCGATGCGGAACGGCTGGCCGCCGCGCTGGCGGAAGCCGAGGATGACGTCGAGCGGCAACGCTTGGGCGAACGGTTCGACCACCTGCAGCACGAACTGCAGCATCGGGACGCCTACAATCTGGACCACAAGATCGAACGCGTATTGAACGGATTGGGATTCACGCGCGAGGCATTTAGCCAGAAAGTGGAACTGCTGAGCGGCGGCCAGCAGAATCGGCTGCTGTTGGCCAAATTGCTGCTGGAAGAGCCCGATTTGCTGCTGTTGGACGAGCCCTCCAACCATCTGGACATCGATGCGACCGAGTGGCTGGAGGGCTACCTGATCGAATCCAACCAGGCGCTGATCCTGGTCAGCCACGACCGCTATTTCCTCGACCGGGTGGCCGACCGCACGCTGGAGCTGTTTCACGGCACCGTGGATTCTTACGTGGGCAATTACACGGCCTACCAGCGGCAAAAAGCGGAACGATTGGAGGTCCAGCGGCGGACGTTCGAGAAGCAGCAGACGGAAATTGCCAAGATGGAGGATTTCGTCCGGCGGAACTTCTACGGCCAGAAGCATGCGCAAGCCGAGGACCGCCGCAAGAAGCTCGAACGGATCGAGCGTGTCGATCCGCCGCGCGAGATCGCCACGCCGCGGATGGGATTCCCCGAAGCCACGCGGACCGGCGACATTGTGCTGCGCGTCGAGCATCTGTCCAAAGCCTACGCCCAGCCGCTGTTCAAGGACTTGAGTTTCGACATCCTGCGGGGCGAGAAGTGGGGCATTCTGGGGCCAAACGGTTCGGGCAAAACGACGCTGCTGCGTTGCGTCCTGGGCGATTGCCAGCCGGACCAGGGGCGGGTCGTGCTGGGCAGCGGCGTGCGTCCCGCCTACTTCGACCAGTTGCTGGAATGCCTGGACGACGACACGCAAGTCCTGGAGGCAATCCGGCCTCCGCACAAGGAATTCGTCGACCAGCAGCGGCGCGACCTGCTGGCCCGGTTCGGCATTACCGGCGATCTCGTGTTCCAGAAAGTCGGCAGCCTGAGCGGAGGCGAACGGAACCGCGTCGCCCTGGCCCGCATGTCGGCCCTCGATCCCAACTTCCTGATTCTGGACGAGCCGACGAATCACCTGGACCTGTGGGCTCGCGAAGCCCTGGAAAAAGCCATCCGCCAGTTTTCGGGCAGCGTGCTGTTCGTCAGCCACGACCGCTATTTCCTCAATCGCGTGGCCGATCACTTGCTGGTGGTCGAACCCGACCGGTTCCGGGTGATCGAAGGCAACTACAACACGTACTTGCACTTTGTCCGCCAGGGACTCGCCGCGGACGACCGCCGCGGCGTGGAAGCCAAAACGGCCGGTGGCGAAACCGCGGCGCCTGCTGACCCCCGCGACGAGCGCAAAGCGGGACGCCGCAAACGCAAGTTTCCTTACCGCAAAGCGGCCGATATCGAAGCGGAGATCGCCCAGCGGGAATCACGCATCCAGGAACTGCACGCGGCATTGACCGACCCGCAGGTCCTCCGCGACGGCCAGCAAGTCAAGCAGATCAAAGCCGAGCTGGAGGAACAACACGCCGCCCTGCCCCCGCTGTACGAACATTGGGAAGAAGCGACGGAGATGAACGGGTGAGAAGAAGGCCCGGGCAATCCCGGCGGTCGCGGGACTCGCAAGAATTCAGGGATTGGCAGCGTCTTGTGAAGCTCCTGTTCGCTGCTTTCTACGTGCTCGTTGCGGCGCAGACGGAGTCGGTCGGACCGATCAAGATCATCCAGGGCCGCGTCGGCAGCCCAGGCATTTGCTGGCTCCGGCGTGCGCGCCGCTGCAATTAACGAATCCCGCTGGCTTGCCCAGCGGATCGTTCGGCTTCTTGCTACACACACGGGAGCCCCGTTCCCGTCTCCCGCATCTCCCGCGGCGGCTTCGCCGCCGCGGGAGATGCGGAGGAGGACGGGATGGAGGGAAGCCGCGTGTAGCGAGAAACGTGAGCCTCCACGGGGCAAGCCCGCGGCATCCAATGCACTGAATCGGAACCGTCGGCCAGCACCGAGCGGTGGTTTTGTGGCAGTGGGGAAGTATCTGTCATTCGTGGGAGTGGCGGGTTGCGCTGCTAGCAAGATGGACTTGCGATTTCCGCCACGGAAAGGGTCGTCACGCGGCAATGGATCCAGTCCTCGGACGTCCCGCGTGCGTCCGATGCGACTGAATCAACAGACAGAGTCAACGCCGTCAAGACGTACCCTGGCGACAGGAGACGCCGGAAGTGTCACGAAATATTGCCAAGCGCAATTGCGACAACAGGTTACGAGCGAACAGAAACAGCAACCGAGAATTGCCGCGACGCGCTGAATATAATCCTGGGACGGGCACTCTTCAGACATGTTGTCGAACTTCGGTATGCGGAGCCGATATTCAATCGTTGGCGTGTAATCCGGCGGAACTGATATTCCGTCATTTTGCAGAAAAATGGTACGCTAGGGCCCTCGGGTATGAGTTGGGAAGACTGGACCGGCCGTCGCAAACGCCGCCCACGCACACGCGTCATTGCCGACATGAGCGTCAACTTTCTGGAGAGGCAAGTGCTTCGCCGCGGCCATCGTTTGATTCGCATTCCTGAAGAGTCGGATGATGGTACCGACGCCATCATGCGAACGCACAACCCCGATACGACCGAAGTGGAGACGGGCCAAGTCGATTTTCAATTGAAGGCGACCGATGACCTGCGGATCGTTGCGGGCGCGACGAGCATACCATGCGTCGTGGAAATGGCACATCTTCACTTCTGGTACCACCAAGTGTTTTACCCGTTCATTCTCGTGCTCTACGACGCGCGGAAGCATCGGGCTTATTGGCTCGACATCCAGGCTTACGTTGACGATCACGCGGATGAAGTGGGACGAGCAGTCGAGAACGAATCCGCCAGCATCACGGTGCGGATCCCCATCACAAACAAGCTTACCGTGACGGCCATTGACCGCCTTCGAAAGCTGCTCCAGGACAGAACCCAACGACTCGACAGCGAGAATGATTCATGACTGGAAAAGTGACGAACGAGAGACTGCGGCAGTTGTTGCTTGACCTGGGATTCGCCAAAGGTCAATTGGTCGCCAATAACCACCGGGTGTTTCGGCATCCTGATTCTCGCTGCCTGATCGTGCTTCCGGATAACCGAGACGCGGACACTGCGAGGGCGGCAGATGTCGCGGGCGTCCGAGACCATCTTGCCCATCAAGGCCACCTGGAAGACGAGAGCTTTGATTGTTTGATGGCTGAGGACAAGTTGCCGGCGACCTAAAAATGCGCGGACCCAAGCACGCAATGGCGTCGTCAAAAATTTCGGGACCCAGGTGTAGCGACGAACGTGAAACTCCCACGGACAAGCCGTGGGCATCCCATTCCAAGGGCCGCGTCTGACTCTCGACAGTTATTTCTCGAACGGTGCTCACTGGGCACGCCGTCCTGCTTGGCTCGGTCGTTGCGCCACTGCCGCAGAGAACGGTACAGGGGTTGGATCAACTTCGCTGGGGCTTCGCCCCAGACCCCACGGCGGCCTGCGCCGCCTACGGCTGTACGTCAGCCTTTCCAGGCTGACCCGTTCAGGCTGAAAAGCCTGACGTGCGTCCGCTACGCCTTTCGCTCCGGCTCGCCAGCCGCCGTGCTCCGCGGCTGCGCGCGCTCCGCATCGGCGTCCGGCGGCCTCCGCTCCAGGCTCTGCTACCGCGGAGAAAACCGCGCTACCGCGACGGTGAGGAGGAAACTGTCCTCGCGAGGCGGAAGCCCAGGTAAACGCCGCGGCAGCCAGGGCCGAACCTGCCGCGGTACGACGCCCGGCAGTAGGACGCGTCGTAGAGCCAACAGCCGCCCCGGAAGACCCGGAGCGAGCCTCCTGACGCCCCGGGGGGATCGTCCATCGGCGACGCCGCGTAGTAATCCCCTGCCCACCAGTCTTCGCACCACTCCCAGGCATTGCCGTGCATGTCGTACAGGCCCCAAGCGCTGGCCGTCTTCTGACCCACCGGATGCGTCTTCCCGTCCGAGTTGAATAAGAACCACCCATGCTCCCGCAACGCCCCCTCGTCGTCACCCGTATACCACGTCGTGGTCGTCCCGGCCCGGCAGGCGCACTCCCAATGGGCCTCGCTCGGCAGGTGCGTCTTTTCGCCTTCCTTCGCCGAAAGCCAAGTGCAGAACGCCGTCGCGTCGTTCCAGGTCACGTTTAGTACCGGATGATCGTCCGCCTGCTCGAACCCAAGCTCCCGGTTCCACACGAAACGCGGATCTTGTCTCCACTGGCCATCAATCAATCCGTAGCCCCCTTTGCCGTCCCGCTCGGCTTCCGTCTGGTACTTGCGATCGTCCACAAACCGGCGGAACTGCCCCCGCGTGACTTCGTACACGCCAAGCCAGAACGGCTTTGTGATCCGCACCCGATGCTTCGGCGCCTCCGACGGCACTCGCTCGATGTCCCAACCGGAGAGGTTCTGGGCTCTGGCCTCCTCCAAGAGCTTGGCGACCTCTGCCTCCGTCGATCCCATGTCGAACTCGCCCGGCGGGATGAGCACGAAACGGATGCCGATTGAATTCTCCGATTCCACCTCCACGCCCAGGTACTTGGCCCAGGCAGCTTGGTGCTCTTTCGCTTTCTTTGCGTCGAACGGGGCCACGGCCGGTGGCGGCGAGCCCGGCGGCAGATTCCACGGCGGCAGCGGGGCCGCGGCTATTTTGGAGTGCGGTGGACCCAGAGGGTACCGCTCACCGCTTTTTCTTTCCGTCGAGGCTTCGGTCTTCGCCGCGGTGTCCACCGTCACGCTGCCCCCCTCCGGCACCGGCACACGCGCGACTTCCTTCCCGTCCTTGTCCCGGACCACGACCCAGATGCCCAGCAAAATCACCAGCAAAGAGCCCGCGCCGGCCGCCGCCAGCCAGCGCCAGTCCCGCCAGTTCGTAGTGCCGGCTTGAGCCGGTTTCGACCGCCTGAAGGCGGCACTACGAGCGCTGGTAGTGCCGGCTTGAGCCGGTTCAGCCCGCGGCAACGACGGCTCCATCGTCGTCGCCGTCTCCGCGTGGGGCTCCGACCAATCCTGCGTCACGTCAGGGTCCGCCGCCGGAACCGGCGCGGCTTTGGTTTCCACCGCCGTCGGCGATGGTTGACCCGAAGGCGTCCGCGGCCGGCGCGGTCCAGCCGACGGTCCCACCCCCCGCAAGAACGCGTCCAGCTGTGAATCCTCGGCGATGCAAGGACTTCGGGCCGGCGCACTCGCGGCGGGCTGGCAAAACGGCTCCAATTCCGCGAGCACCTCGGCCATGGCCTGGTAGCGGTCCAGCGGCGTCTTGGCAACCATCCGGTGGAAGACCGCATCCATGGCCGGGGGCACTTCAGGACACGCCTCGCGCAAGGAAGGAATCCGTTTCGTCTGGTGAGCCATGAGTTTCTCCACGGCGGTTTCGCCGGTGTACAGCGGCCGGCCGGTCAGCAGGTACCAAAGTGTGACGCCCAAGCTGTAAAGGTCGGCCCGCGCGTCGGCACGCTTGGTGCTCATCGCCTGCTCAGGGGCCATGTAATCCACCGTGCCCATGATCTGGCCGGTGTCCGTCAGTTGATCCTGTTGGGCGCCAGGCGTGTCGAGTCGCGCCAAGCCCATGTCGAGAATCTTGACGGTCCCTCGCTGATCTAGCAGCAGGTTCGCCGGCTTGATGTCCCGATGCACGACGCCGTGTTCATGGGCGTATTGCAGCCCGCGGGCCGCCTGCAGGATGCAGTCCAGGGCCTGATCGAGCGGCAAAGGCCCCGATTTCTTGACGATCGACGACAGGTCGCTGCCCTCGACGTATTGCATGACCAGAAAGTGCGTGCCGCCGGCTTCGTCCGCGTCGTAGGCCGTGACGATGTTGGGGTGTTCCAGCCGGGCCGCCGCCTTCACCTCCCGCTGGAACCGCCGCACCGCTTCGGGCGACTTCGTGACTTTCGGTGAGAGCACCTTCAGCGCGACCAGCCGTTCCATCCGCCGGTGTTCGGCCTTCAACACCAAGCCCATCCCGCCCTGGCCAAGCTTCTCCAGAATCACGTAGTTACCCAGCACCAGCGTCCGGCCCTTGCCGGCGTAAATCTGCTGGGCCTGGTAAGCGGTGAGCTTCTTGAGGCGGACCAGCTCCTTCGCCAGCTGTTCACCATCCTGCGGTTTCTTCTCGGCGGGCAGGCTGTCGATCAGTGCCGCCACGTCGTCGGCCGATATCAGGGCACTGTCGTCGAGTTGACGCACGAATTGGTCCAGAGGGATCGTTACCATGATTTCTCCGACGGCAGCCATTCGGGTAGGGCCGCACAATACCCACGAGAATAGCCGAGCGGATTGTGCCACGCAACGGCCCCGGTGCCATGTGTGTGGCCGTGGTTTCTGGCAGGTAGCCGCATTCGCCAGAATGCGGGAACGCGAGGAAAGCCCGCATTCTGGCGAATGCGGCTACGCAGAGGTTGCCAGGATTCCTGGCCACACACGGTGCCATCGCCGTGACGCCGGACCCGTTTTGTCTGGGTGCCTGCGAGCACAGGGGCCGTGACGAGGCCGCCAACTGCCGGACCGGCGCACCTCAACGCGTCGGTGGATCCCGCATCCGGCCCTTTTTCTGAGAGGTCTATCAAACGACCGATGCGCGACACGCGACGTGAGGCCAGTTCGTCCAGTTGCCCGATCAGCACGGTCTTGATCTGGCGGATCATCTGCCGGACCGGTGGGGCGGGCTGGGCTGGCATCCTTGAGGGACGCCCGGAGCTTGCGTTTGCGCAGGGCGTCAGCCACCCGTCCAGGCCGTCGAGCGTCTGGATGCACAGAGCCTGACTCCGCGATTCCACAAGAAAATGATCGCGATCTTGTTCGCCGTGTCATATCGCGATGGCGTTAACCGCGGGTGCGGAGGTGCATCAAAACGGCACGCGCAGGGCGTCGCACAGGAACCGCATGAACGGCCGGCCGGCGGCGAAGGAGGCGGCCACGGCGTCGATGAATTTGGGCTTCAGCACGTCTTGCTCACTGACGGCCTGCAAGCCGACGAAGTCGGTGCGTTTCAGATCCTCGACCAGCGGATGATCGGCGGGAAAGCCGCGGGGTGGAGTCTTCAAGCTGTCCCCGTCCAGCTGAAATCGGGCGAGGAACTTACGGTCGTTTCGGGACCGCTTCCAGCGGTCGGGGTGATCCACGATGGCCTGCCGGATCAAGGCCAACGCTTCCTTGTCAGGCCGCCACAGGCCCAGCGCCAAAAAGCACTCGCCCGGCGCCACGTGAACGTAGAAGCCGGGGGCATGCACGTCCTTGCCGAACTCGTGCCGGAATTGGATGCCGACATTCGTCTTATACGGAGTCTTGTCTTTGCCGAACCGCGTATCGCGGTAGACGCGCATCAGCGACCCGCCCACCCGCCGATCGCTGGCCACGAAATACGGCGAGATCTTTTTCAGCCGGGGCTCGAACTCGCGAATGAACGCCAGACTGGGTTCCAGGACATCGCTTTCATACCGCCCCTTGTTGGCTTGAAACCAGGGACGCTGGTTATGATCGCCCAGTTCCTCCAGAAACTGAAAGAGCGATGGGTCGAATCCCCGGAACTCCATGGACGATTCTCCTACGGCGGCGGCTCGTTGCTGATTTTCAGCCCTTCGGCCGCAGAGGCGGGAACGTCAAAATCCTTGGTGGCCGGTTCCTGGCCCAAGTCGACTTTGACCTCGTAGGTGTTGAATAACGGGTTCACCGTGGTATTGCCTGTGGGCCTGCCTGACAAGCCCGTGATGCGGGCCACATGCGCTCCGCCCACCGTGCCGATGCCGGCGGTCTGGGTGTCGTACTGGCCGTCGGTAATCTCCGCAGACCCCATCGGCCCTTTGTTGTTGGCGGTTGAGTCCGGTTCAAAGACGATCTGACCGGCGGGCACCGGTTTTCCGTCGAAGGTCACTTTGCCCGACACACGCAGGCGTGTAGGGCCCGTGTCGCCGCAGCCCGCCAAGACCGCCGCCGTCATCATCAAAACGGGCGTCCAACGGACACCGGTCAGCCATCTCATCCGGGTCTTCATGCTGCACCTTGAACTGGAATCGTTAGTTAGCTAATTCGGTCTCTCCACCGTCTTTGCTGGCGGTGGCCTTGTACACGCCGATGTCGATGTTGTCGCTGACGAATTTCACCGAGGCGTCGCAGCGGGCGAACTGGCAGCCGCCGGGATGTTCGCTGCCGAAACTGACGTCGTTGAAATTGTTGCTGCCGTTGTAGCGCGTGAGATTGATCCCGTCCAGGATGTTCTTGGTGCTGGCCGCGGCACTGCCATCGCAACCTCGATACCATCTGCGAAAGGACGTATTGTCAAGGCCATCCTTGGTCCTGGACCACGACATTTCGCCTAGCATAAACGTGTTGGACGTGCCGTCCAAAACTTCGTTCAGCCCCACGCTGTCCCGGCGAAGCATTACGCCTTGGAGAGCGTGCCCTTGGTGGCCGGGGGCCGACGTATTATCCCACCGATAGGTTCCGCCCGTCGCCACATTCGTGCCCTTGGGACCCATGATCCCGTAATAATGTGTTGTGTAGATGGTGGAACTGGTGCTATCGAACCATTTCGCGCGGACAGCGCTGGGACAGATGTAGGGGGGAACCGGTTCGTTTTGCAGGGTGCCGGAAACGGCCGTGTCGTAGGTGGTGGCATTGAAATTGACCTGCGAGTGCAATGCCTGCATCTCGAGGAACGGCAAGATCAGGACCTGCCAACCAAGCCGAGGCCCACCGCTCAGCCCCCCCGGTGGAAGTACTTTGAAGGTATCGTGATAGTTGTGCAGAGCCAACCCAAGTTGCTTCAGCTTGTTGTTGCACTCCGTCCGGCGGGCGGCCTCGCGTGCCGCCTGGATGGCGGGCAGCAGCAAGGCGACTAGAATTCCGATGATGGCGATGACGACGAGAAGTTCAACCAGGGTAAACCCCCTGCGGCGTGGCACGATTCTGGACATACAGCGATCCTTTGAAGATAAGGGGAACGAAAAAGAACGACAGTGACCATTAGATGTCCTGCGGAAACGCAGGATTTGAGACATCCGTAAAGCGAAAATAGTTCGATAAGCCTACTTTCATCAAAAAATTATACAAGCCGGGCATTCAAAAGGGAGGGGATGGGCGTTCGCGCAGGAACAGCTTGGTCAGTTCAATGTAGGACGGATTGGGATCCGGCCAGAGAATACCGGCCGGATCCCAATCCGTCCTACCACCACTCGTTCACGTTTGGTGTGCGTAAGGTTTGAGGCAGTAAGGGATTCAGTCCCGGAGGAACGGCAGGTTGTAGCCAGGGGCGTCAGCCCAATGCCGCTTACTTTGTAGCGGCACGGCGCAAGCCGTCCGGTATTACCGTCGTAAAACCGGGTGGCTTGCGCCGCTCCGCTAACAAAAACGCCCCCAATGGTCTCAACGTTTTCCAGGGACTGACGCCCCTGGCGACACCCTGCCGCCACGCGGCTAAGACGAATGCCGCTCGACGATTACGTCTCTGCGGCGGACGAAGGTTAGTACCAGCGGATCCGTCTGGCAGGCGAAAACTTTTCCACCAGTTGCCCGCTTGCTCGTGTCGATGTACAGGAGTATATTCTAATGGTCACCTGTACATTGACTGGGCGGGCCGATGACCACTGCACGAAACCTGGCCGCATCCAACCTGGTGGAACAGTTGCGGGGCCGCATCCGCAGCTTGGAACAGCCGCGGCGGGGGCCCGCCGAAACGCCGCTTTCCACCGGCTGGCCGCCGCTGGACCGGCTGCTGCCCGGCGGCGGGTTGCGGCGCGGCTCGCTGGTCGAATGGTTGGCGGCGGAACCGGGCAGCGGGGCTGCGTTGCTAGCTTGGCAAGCCGCTCAGCAGGCGGCTCAGGAGGGCGGCTCGATCATCGTGTTGGACCACCGGCGCGAGGTGTACCCGCCCGCTTTGGCCGCTTGGGGCGTGGCTCTGGAACGCGTGATTTTCGTCCAGCCGGAAAGCGCCCGGGACGAGGGCTGGGCTTGGGACCAGGCGTTGCGCTGTCCGGGGGTGGCCGCGGTGTGGGGCTGGGTCGACCGGATCGATGACAGCCTGTTCCGGCGCTGGCAGTTGTCGGCGGAATCCAGCGGCTGCCTGGGGTTGTTGCTGCGGCCCGGCGTGGCGCGGACGGGGCCCACCTGGGCGGACGTGCGCTGGTGGGTCGAACCGCAGTCCGCGGCGACGGACCGCCGATTGCGTGTCGAGTTGTTGCGCTGCCGCCCTGCCGGCAGCGGCAGCGTGGAATTGGTCTTGGATGAGTGGTCCGGTCAACCCCGTGGTTGCCTACCAAGAGGCGAACGGCGGGCGTGAGCCCGCCGGTTTTCCGTATGCCCGCACATTTGCGCGCGGATTCGCAATTTCACCTTCGGTGAAATCAGCAGACGGTATGTATTGCAGAGACAATGCACCGATGGGCTGACGCCCACCGTTCGCCGGGATTTCGGTTTCCGGACAACCTCGAACAGGAGGAGCGGCATGCCACGCATCCTCGCCCTTTGGCTGCCCAACTGGCCCGTGCAACGGCTCGTCCGCGACCAACCGGAACTGACGGGATGCGCCCTCGTGCTGTATGAACAAGATGCCCGGCACGGTCAGCGTGTCAAAGCCTGCTCGGCGACTGCGGAGCAACAAGCCGTGCGTCCCGGGATGCCGCTGGCCGAGGCGCAGACGCTGTTGGCGGAAAATCCCCTTTTTGCCTGCCACGATGCCCGCCGCGATCAGGAAGCGCTGGTGGAGTTGGCCGGTTGGTGCGAGCAGTTCAGTCCCATCGTCGGGCTCGATCAAGCGGACGAACCGGACTCGCTGTTGCTGGACGTCAGCGGACTGGCCCATCTGTTCGGCGGTGAAGAAGCGTTAGCCCAGGCGGTCATCAGCGCTTGCCGGCAACAAGGCTTGACGGTGCGCGTGGCAATTGCCGATACGGTCAGTGCCGCGTGGGGATTTGCCCGCTGGAGCGAGGTGCCTGCTACTTTTGTCGTGCTTCCGCCGGAAGACGCGGCGGTTTCAGATCGCCTGCCGGTCGAAGCGTTGCGGTTGCCGCCGCGTCCGACCGAACAACTGCAGCGGCTGGGCATCCGCCGGATCGGGCAATTGAACCGCTTGCCGCGGGCCAGCCTGGCGGCGCGATTTGGCGATGCATTGCTCGAGCGTCTCGACAAACTGTCCGGCGCGATCGTGGAACCTATCGTAGCGCACCATGCCCGCGAGCCGTTGTCGGTGCGCTGGTGTTTCGAGCACCCGACGACGCATCACGAGGCGATCGAGCACGTCTTGGGGGAATTGCTGGCTCAACTGTCGGGCCGCTTGCGGGAACAAGGACAAGCTGTTTTGCGTTTGACGTGTCAGCTGGTCTGCCGGAACCGGCGGCCGTTGAGTATCGACATCAGCTTGTTCCGGCCCACGATCGCTCCGCAGCATTTGCTGGCGTTGGCCAAGCTGCAGCTGGCGCTGGTGACGTTGCCCGATACCGTCGAGGAGCTCCGCGTTCGGGCCTTGGCGACCGCGCCGCGCGAGCAGCGGCAAGGCGAACTGTTCGGAGATGCGCCGCGGGACCAGCCGGCCCAGTTGGCGTTGCTGGTCGAGCGGCTGAGCAACCGCTTGGGGCGTGAACGCGTGGTGCGGGCCGAATTGCAAGCGGAAGCCCAGCCCGAGTTGGCTTACCGGTATCGGCCCCTGGCCGGAGAAGCCGCCACGCCTCAGCAGGCCGCGTCGGCTTCGTCGCCGTCAGGGATGCGGTTGCCGGGGATGCTCTTGCCGGGACCGCTGCTGCGGCCGTTGCGGTTGTTCGATCCCCCGCAGCCGATCGAGGTGGTGGGCATCGCACTGGACGGCCCGCCGGCGATGTTTCATTACCAGCGCCGGCGGCATCGGGTGGCCCGCTGTTTCGGCCCGGAGCGGATCGAAACCGGCTGGTGGCGCGGCGAATCGTGCCGCCGCGATTACTACCGCGTGGAAACCGAGGAAGGGAGCCGCTGGTGGCTGTTCCGGCGGCTGCAGGATCAACGCTGGTTCCTGCACGGAGCGTTTGAGTAGCCGGACAGCGCCGCTGAATCGCGGACCCGTGTTGGGCACGAACCAATCCTGCCCGCTCGCCCCTTCAAGCCCATTGCCGATGCGCGGCGACGTCCTTACGCTACTGTGGTACGGTTCACCATCCTGCGTGTCACCTCATGAGACTCCGATTGTGCATTCTCGGCCTGTTTGCTCTGGCGCTGGCGGCCTCGGCGGCCCGCGGGCAGACCGTGCGCGCCGACGGAGATTACCTCCGCGACTGGCTGGTGGCGGGACCGTTCACCGAACGTCACCTGTGGCTCGTCCAGGTTGCCAACCTGCTGGGGCCCGGCCGGCTTGTCCCGCAAGCGGGTCAGCCCGCCTTGCCGCTGATGACAGATGCTCCCAGTTGGATCTGCTACCAAGCCGCCGGCAGCCAGGTGAATTTGATCGACGCTTTCGGTCCGCACGAGGATGCCGGGGCGTTGGCCTTTACGGCCATCCAGGCGGAACAAGCGGGGCCGGCCACGTTTTACTTTGGCAGCGACGATCAAGCCCGGATTTGGATCAATGACCGATTGGTCCACCGCTACGACGACGAGCGGCCGCTGTGGCCGGACCAGGACCGTTTCACGGCCGAATTGAAAGCCGGGGCAAACCGCTGCCTGGTGTTCGTCGCGCAGGGCCGCGGGAACTGGGGGTTCACCTTGCGTGCCGTCACGGGAAAGGACACGGGCCCCGTTCCCGTGGTCTGGGACGTTGCGGATGTCAAAGGCCAGGACCGCGAGCTGTTCAACCCGTACTGGCGGTGTCGGGCGGGAGATGACCGCCGCTTTGCCGATCCGCAGTTCGACGATTCCGCTTGGGCGCGGGTCTTGCCCAAGGGCCTGACCGTGGGCGTCAAGGACGCGCCCGTGGTCTGGTTCCGCGCGCCCGTCTGGTGTACGCGGGCTTTGGTCAACTTGCCGTGCCGGTTGTCCGCCACGGATCTGGGCGTGGCGGAAGCCTTCCTCGACGGCCGGTTGATCTGTACGCTGGGCGGCGACTCGGCCGACGACAGCCGTCCTCGGCCGGCGGCGGGGCTGACGCCAACCGCCTCGTTCGCTTTGACGGCCCCGCACCAGCTGCTGGCGGTCCGCCTGGTGCGCCGCCGTCCCGCGCCGGACGACAAGCCGTTTCCGTTTGAGCTCAAGCTGATGGTGGCGGACCGCTTCCGGGAACTCGATCCGGCCGGTGCGGACGAGGCGGTCCAAGAACTTCGCGAGAAGGCATCGCTGCGGCTGCACCGCCTGCTGCTGATCGTCGCCCTGCTGCTGTTCCTGGTCTTTCACGCGGCCCTGCTGTACTACTATCCCAAGCGGCGTGCGAACCTGATGTTCTGCCTCACGCTGACGCTGGCCGTCGCGACGCTGGCGGTCTTGGATGCCCAGGAGAATGCCGCCGCCCGGCCGCTGAGCGAGGCGCTGTACTGGCTGTTCCTGGCGATGGTGGCGGCGTGCATGCTGTCGGGCCTGGCCCTGGCGCACGCCCTGTGGCGAGACGATTTGCCGAAGCGGAAGCTGCTGGCCTGGGGGACCGTTCTGGCGGTGCTGTACGCGGTGGGGTGGACCCGCGACGAGCGGACGTGGGCCTTCGTCGCCTTGCCCGTATGCACGTTCGAGTTCCTGCGGCTGTATTTCCGGAACGCCTGGGGCCAAGTCCCCGGCAGCTGGGTCTACGGGCTCGGCCTGACCTGTTTCGCAGTCGCTCAATCGGTGAACATTGCGAGCCACTTGTTGCTGGTCTCCTTGCCCTCGACCGGGCTGATCACCTATTTCTGGGTCTACGGATTTGTGGCCCTGCTGGCGTGCGTCTCGATCTACATCGGGCGGGAATTCGCGGGCGCGTTCCGCAAGCTCGAAGAGCTGACGGCGACCCTGGACCGGCGCGTCCAACAGGTCTCGCGGCAGCTGGAGACCCGGCTGCTGGCGCAAGCCCGCCTGGAGACGCTGCGGTACCAGCTCAATCCGCACTTCCTGTTCAACGCCCTGAATTCGGTCGAAGCGTTGTCGCGGGAAGAGCCCGCGCAGATCCCGGAACTGGTCCGCCGGCTGTGTGAATGCCTCCGCTATGCCTTGCATCCGAAGCCGGGCGGCGTCGCGACGCTGCAGCAGGAGTTGGACGCGGTGGCCAGTTTCCTGAGCGTCGAAAAAGTGCGGTTCGAGGAGCAGTTGGTGGTCGAAGTCGACGTTAGCGAAGCCGCGCGGCGGCAGACCGTGCCGGAGTTTCTGTTGCAGCCATTGGTGGAAAACGCCGTCAAGTACGGGATGCGGACCAGCGAGTTGCCATTGCGTGTGCAGATCCTCGCCCACTGCGAGAACGACCGGCTGCGGGTCGAAATCCGCAATTCGGGCAGCTGGTCGCATGCCGACAGCAGCGTCCCGCATGGCGGCATCGGGCTGGAAAATCTGCGGAATCGCCTGGAATTGCTGTATCCCAACCGCCACCGCCTGGCAACGCAGGACGCGGACGGCTGGGTGTTGGTCGCCGTCGAGATCCCCTGCAGTCCCAACACTCCATGCGCGTGAACCGGGACGCGGAGCATGCCGTCTCCGCGGGACGGCGTTGCGGCGCGATCCGCCGCGCCCGCGGGCCGATTCACCCCAAAATCTGCCCGTCTCGCCCCAAATTCGTTGCTCCGGGCACGCCGTGGCGTCAGGTTGGAGCCATGAATCCGGTCGATCCTCACTTCCTGTTCAACGCGCTGGATTTGATCGAGGCGTTGTCGCGCGAAGCTCCGGCGCGGATCCCCGAACTCGTGCGGGGGCTGGCAGAGTACCTGCGTTCCTCGGTACGATCAGGACAGGGTGACGTGGCAACGGTCCAGCAGGAGTTGGACGCCGTGGCGAGTTACCTGCGCGTGGAGAAGGTCCGCTTTGAAGACCAGTTGCTGCTGGCCGTCGATGTGCCCGCCGCTGACCGCTGACCGCTGACCAATGACCAATGACCAATGACCAATGACCATCTAAGAGCCCTTCTAGTCGACGACGAGCGTTTGGCGCGGCGGAGCCTGCGGGCGCTGCTGGCGGCGCATCCGGAGATTGAGATTGTGGGCGAGGCGGCCGGCATCCGGCGGGCGGCGGAGTTGATCGCCACGGAACGTCCCGACGTCGTCTTTCTGGATATTCAGATGCCCGGGGGCAGCGGGTTTGAGCTGTTGGAGCGACTGTCCGATCCTCCCGCAATCATTTTCGTCACCGCCTATGACGAGTACGCGATTCGGGCGTTCGAGGTGAATGCCGCGGACTATCTGCTGAAGCCGGTCGAGCCGGCACGGCTGGCGCTGGCTCTGGCGAGGTTGCACGGGCACAGCGGTCACGCGGACGAGTCGGCCGGGCCATATACGGTCGAGGACCAGGTCTTGATCAAGACGGCCCGGCGGTGCTTCTTCTTGCCGGTGGCGCGGATCGCGGCCATTCGCGCGGCGGATAATTACAGCTATGTCATTGGCGACCGCGGCGACGAGCACTTGGTCCGGCGGAGTTTGAAGGATTGGGAGTCGCTGTTGCCGGCCGACCGTTTCGAGGCCTTGGACCGTTCCGTCGTGATCAACTGGCAGCTGGTCGAAAAGTGGATCGCGCGGGGCCGGAGTCTCGATCTATACCTCGGGCGATTGCCGGCGCCGTTGGAGCTTGGCCGGGCCGCGGCTCATCACTTCAAGACCTTCATTGTCCCCAAGCTCCGGGACGCCGACGGCCCCGGGCCGAGCTGCAAATAGAAACGGACGAGGATGGGACGATTCGCCCCAGGAAGCGGCCGTTTCGCCCCTTTTCCAGTCCGTCCGCGGTCAGCTTCTGCCGCCGTCGGGTACAAATCGGAAAGCCCTGAACCGCAGCGTCCACGTTGTGGTCGGCGGTACTTTCCATTCGTGCGGAAGGAGAAACCCTATGTCGGCCCCAATGCAAGCACACCAGGCTCTCTCGACATGGTCTCGACGTATCCTCCGCCGGCGCCGGCGTCTGGCCGGCCGGCTGCGGCGTTCCCGCCGCGGGTTTCTCGAATCGCTCGAAGGCCGGCTGCTGCTGAACGGCGATCTGCCGTGGCCGGCGGCGGCGGACTGGTTGGACCAGGCGCTCGCGTCGCGCTGGCCCGTTGCGGTCGCAGTCGCCGGGCCCGCGGCGGCATCCGGGCCGGCCGCGGACATCCTTGGCCAGCGAGGTTCAACTTCCAATTTCAAATCTGAAATCTCAGGATCTCCGTTAGGACCGCTGGCCCCGAGTGCGCTGTTTATCATCGACGCGGGACTGGCGGACTACGCGCAGCTGGCCGAGGTGGTGACCACCCGGACCGTAGCGGGCTGGAGCGCGCAGACGCTGGTCCTGGACGCCGGCCGCGACGGCGTCCGGCAGATCAGCCAGGCGCTGGCGGGATACACGGAACTGGATGCGGTTCACATTCTGTCGCATGGCTCGGCGGGCACGGTGAAACTCGGGGCGACGCGTTTGGACACAGGGCTGTTGGACAAGTACGCGGACCAGCTGTCCGCATGGGGAGCGTCGCTCGCGCCCGACGGGGATCTCCTGCTGTATGGATGCAACGTGGCGGCGGGGACCAAGGGTGCGGCGTTCGTGGAACGGCTGGCGGCCTTGACCGGCGCCGATGTGGCGGCGTCGACGGACTTGACGGGCAATCCCGCCTGGGGCGGCGACGGGGTGCTCGAGTTCGCCGCGGGCACGGTCGGCGCCGCGGCGCTGGCCGGCTGGGACGCGGAATCGTACCCGCAGCTGCTGGAGGATCTGACGGCGCCCAACGACAATGACTGGACGGGAACCGGCACCGGGAGCGCCGACAGGCTCACTGGCAAGGGCGGAAACGACACGATCTATGGCAAGGGTGGCGACGATGGCCTCACGGGGGATAGCGGAAACGATCACCTCTGGGGCGAGGCAGGCGCTGACACCTTGACGGGCGGAGCGGGGAACGACGAGCTGCACGGCGGTCCCGGCAACGACACCTACGTCTTTGGCAGTGGCTGGGGCACGGATACGGTAACGGACTTGGCCGGAGAGGGCAGGGATATCCTCGACTTCTCCACCGTGACGACCGTCTTGACGATCGCTGTCAGCAAGCCGGCCAGCTACAAAGTCGTCGTCACGGATTCCAGTTCGACGCCCAATGTCGTCACGGCCGAAACCGAGATCGACGTGGTCAAGGCCGGCCTGAACAAGGACGCGACGCTGGATCTGTCGGGCCTGAGCACGGGCGTCACCGTGACGATCACGGGTGACGGCAACGTGTCCGTCCAGGACGGCGGCAGCACCATCCTCGAAGCCGAAGGCGTCAAGAACGTCAAGACGGGTGCCGGAAATGACGTATTCATGGTCCAGACGGCCGGAAAACTCGGAGGCTGGCTGGACGGCGGCACCGGCACGAACACGCTGAACGACGAGGGGAGCACGAATCCGTACCCGGGCAGGGGCGCCAGCACGGCCACCAACGTACCGGTGAGCATCGATTTGTCCGCCGGCACGGCGATGCAATTCACGGACGGAATCCGGAACATCCAGAACGTCACGGGGGGCGCGAAAGAAGACAAGATCAAGGGCAAGGACGGCAATCAGATCCTGCTGGGCAGCCAAGGCCAAGACACGCTCGAGGGATTGGCCGGCGACGATACCTTGGAGGGCGGCGAGGGCAATGACTCGCTGGACGGGGGCGAGGGGAACGACACGCTGAAGGGCGGCGCCGGCGATGATACGTACCTCTTCCAGGGAGGCGCATGGGGCACAGACACGATCGAGGAGAATGCCGGCGAGGGCCTTGATTGGCTCAACTTCTACCGCGTGACCGCGGATCTGACCTTCGAGATCCGCGGTAGCGACAGCTCGCCTGCCGCTGGCGTCAAGGTAACCAGCCCGGCTGGCAGCCTGCAGCGTGCTTCGAACAATCCGGGCATCCAGAATGTCGAAAACATCATCGGGGCGAAAGACAAGACGAACACCTACAAGTTCCTCACGCAATGGGGCCAGTCCCTGACGGTTAACGGCGCCCGGCCAGGCGATGTCGACGAAGGCGTGTTCCCGACAGCCACCCTGGATTTTTCGGGATTCGAGATTACGGAACATCAGAAACTGGAGTTTTCGGTCTCGCCCTACCCGGAGCCATCTCAGCCGACGGGAACGTCCTCGGTTCCGGGACCGGTCCCCGGGGCGTCGAATGTCGTCGTGGTCCGGCTGCTGCGGAAGCAAAATGGCACGACGGGCCCCTGGGTTCAGGACCCATTGGCCGCGTGCAAGGCATACAATGTCTCGGACATCGTCGGCAGCAAAGGTGAAAACGTCTACAAGTTCATCGGCGGCGCGGTGCTGCCGGGGAAGCTGACCTACACGCCCAAGACGCCCTCCGGCACCGAGTACGGCATCAACACGCTCGATTACTCCGAGTGGGAGCAAGCCGCCGCCGTGAACCTCGGCAACCAGAACGCGGTCCTGGAACCGGTCGGGGCCGTGGCCAGGGTCGTGGCCGGGGTGGCGGCCAGGAGCGAGGCCGTCAGCGTGTGGAACGACGCGACCGCCGGCACGTTCAAATTGGTCATGCAGGCCGCTGACGCCCAGGGCGTCCTTCAGACCTACGCGACGGCCGCCATCGCCTACAACGCGACGGCGGACCAAGTCAAGACGGCCATCGGGGCGGCAAAAACGGAAGGCAAGACGCCTCTCACCTTCAACGGCACGGTCGTCGTCGCGGGCAGTGGCAAGCAGACGGACCCCTGGAACATCGAATTCCAGAAGCCCGGCAACATCGTGACGGTTCGCACGGACGACGCGCTGTTGTCCAAGACGCCGGCCCGCATCGCCGCCACGCAGGGCTACTATGGGAACACGCAGAATCTGAACCCGGGGGCTGTGGGCGGCTCGTTCTACCTGGCCCAGGATGCGGTCCGCGAGGTGCGTTCGCTGTGGAACGACGCCACCGCCGGAACATTCTCGTTGGCCATCGGGACGACGCCGCGGAAGATCGAGGGCATCCCGCACCACTTCCAGGCCTCGTTCACCGTGGACCAGGGCGCGCGGAAGCGGTTCGAAGTCCGGGCCTTGGCCCAGGGTCGGACGGGTGAGAAGGTCCGTCTTGTGCTGTTGAACCCGGGGATTCAAACGGACAAAGTCGCGGTCGAGGTTGTCGACGACTCGTCGTTCACGGCCAACGGAAAACTCGTCAAGGTCACGCTGCAGCACGACGGCACCGCCGTCACCAGCACGGCGCAGGACGCGGTGGACGCAATCAACGCCCACGCCGGGACCACTCCGGGCTCGGGGGCCAAAGACCTGGTTCAAGCGGTGCTGCTGGAGCCTGCCGCCGGCCCCCTGGCCGCGGTCGCCGCCAGCCAGCTCAAGATTCCGGGAACCCTGCAGGAGCTTGGCGCACTCGAGCTCGAAATCGAAAAGGCCCTGAACGCGGAACTGGGCATCGAAAACGCCGACGTGACCATCACGGGCCGCGGCACGCAAGCTGATCCGTGGAAGATCGAGTTCAAGCAGCCGTTCCTGAGCAGCGGCACGGCGCCCACTATCCCCGAGATCAAGGTCAGCGCCGCGACGCTGGCCAAAACGTTCTGGAGTGACGCCGACAGCGGAACGTTCCAGATGACGTTCACGCCGGAGGCCGGCACGCCGGTCGTCGTCGCCTCGATCCCGCATCACCACGTGGCCGCCGAGGCGACGCTGAAGCCCAAGACCGGCGAGGATATCCGAATCGTGGCGCAGACGCCCGGACACGAAGGCAACAACATCCAGGTCGAACTGGTCACCCCTTCGACGACGACTTTGACGGAGGCGGTGTCCGTCGCCGGCAACACGATTACCGTTCAACTGGCCAAGGACGCTAACAACGCCATCACGAGCACGGCGGCGAGCGTGGTGGCAGCGATCAACGGCCATTCCACCGCCAGAGAGCTGGTCGCGGCCGAGGTGCATCCATTGCCCGTGGGAGAGATTACGCAGATCAACCTAATGGGCGGCGGCGTCAACTCGGTCAAGGCGTCGGCGACCGTGCCAGCGGCAACCACCGGCGGTCAGATCCGGGTGGAGGCCCAAAACGCGGGAGTGGCGGGCGATAGCATCTCGATCGAACTCAAGGCGGCGGGCAACAACACGCCGCTGAGCGTCGTGGTCTCCGGGGACGCGATCACCGTGCATCTGGCCACAGGCCCGACCGGACAACCTGCGAGCACCACTCAGCAAGTGGTCGACCTGATCAACAGCACCACCGCAGCCAATTCCAAGGTTCTGGCGGCCGTAGCCGCCAACGGCGGCAGCGTCGTCCCAGCGGCTGGAAGGGATCATCTCGCGGGCGGAAGCGACGGCACGCAGGCGGAGAAAGTCATCGGCACGGCGGACAAGGACCATTTCAAGCTCGTGGCCAAGGAGGCCGGGACGGCGGGAAACAACATCACCATCCAACTCGTTGCGGGGGCGGCGAATCAGGCCCTGAGTGTCTCGGTTGTAAGCGAGGCGATTACCGTGCACTTGGCCACCGACGGCACAAGCCACCCGACCAGCACCGCCGCCGAAGTGGTCAATAAGCTCAACATTACGTCGAGTTCCAAAGCCTTGGTGACGGCCTCGACATTCACAACGCTGGCAGCCGTGGGAGCGACAAGTCTCAGCGGCGGCAGCGATCTGACGTCATTCCTCGCCGGGCAGTCCGTTTCCGCTTTCAAGGTCACGGGGGAGGGGACCGCGGACTACCCCTGGCGGATCACGCTGACCGGAACCCCCGAGAACCGCGCGCTGGCGCTGGACGGAGCGGGACTGAAAAAAGGCACGGCCCAGGCGGCGCTGCACGCCAGCGCGGCGACGATAGCGCAGACGCAAGCCGGGATTGCGGCGGTGGTCGGGAGCACGCCGGTGTCGTACAACGCCAGCGGTTCGGCGCTGAAATCAGCGTTGCAGCGCGACCTGCCCGCCACCAAGACAGGCGACGTCAGCAAGCTGGCCGGGGGCGGTTGGACGATCGAGGCGGATGGGGGGGCGGCCCGGTCCTCGATTCCGCGGATCTACGCGATTTCGGCCGGCGGAGCCGACGCTCTGCTCGTCAAGGGCGCCAAGAGCACCCTCCGGACTCTGGCCGAAGGCGTCGACGAAGTCCAGGAGCAGCGGCTGCTGGCCACCGACGCGGCCGCCGGGAATTTTACCCTGATCCACGACGAGATCGACGAGGTGTACCGCTTGTGGTCCGACGCGACCGAGGGGCAGTTCACGGTTACCATGGAGACGGCTCTCACGCAGGCCGAGGCCATGATCGCTCCCAGTTCCGGCGGCCGGTTCCAGGTCGTGGCCAAGAACCCCGGCGCGGCGGGCAACAGCCTGTCGATCGAATTGAAGAAGACGGGCAGCGGCCAACCGTTGCAGGTCACGTTCACGGACCCGGAAATCGTCGTCCATTTGGCCACCGATAGCACCGGAAACGTGACCAGCACCGCCCAGGACGTCGTCGACGCGATCAACGGCCACATGGGCGCCACACAGTGGGTCGCGGCCTGGGTCGTCGGCGAACCGAATGGGGCCGCGGTGGCGGAGGTTGCCAAGACCTCGCTGCGAGGCGGCCTGGATGCCGGCGTCAATCTGACCACGGCCGCGATCCCGCATCACGCCCAGGCGGCAGCCGTGCTACAGGACGGCGTCAAGGACCTGTTCCGGGTCGTGGCCCGGGAGCCGGGCACGGCGGGGAACCAGATTGAACTGCAGTTGAGTGCCCTGAGCACGAGCAATCAGATTCTAGCGATCGAGGTCGGCGCCCCGTCTCCGTCCGTCAAGTTGATCAAAGTAACTCTGGCGACTGACAACGCGGGCCATGTCACCAGCACAGCATTCGATGTCGTCCAGGCAATCAACGCGGACGCTACGGCCTCGCAGCTAGTCGTCGCCTCGGCGTTGCCGGAGCCGGTGATGGACGCGAAGGCGGCCACAGGGTTGACAGGCGGCGTCGATGGAACGAGCGCCAAGGCGGCGGCAGCGACGCTCCCTGCGCCTTCGACGGCCTTTGCCGCCGGACTGCACGTGGCAGCCAAACAGGCAGGCACGGCGGGAAACCAGATCACGATTGAACTACAAAAGCCCACCGCGCTGAACTCCAAGCTCGTCGTCAACGTCACAGCGGGCAACCAGATCGTGGTGACGCTCGCCACGGACGGGACCACGCCGGGGCCGCGAGTCATCAGCACGGCGGCGGAGGTCGCGGCGGCGATCAACCGCCACCGCGAAGCGTCGGCCCTGGTCCGTGCTTCGGCCGTCGAGCCGCCCCTGCCCGGCGTGGCCGCGACGTCCCTGGCCGGCGGTGTGGATCCGGCCGAGGTTCTGAAGCGGGATGCCCAGGGACAAGCCAGCCAGGTCATCACGGACGTCGCGGTCACCGGCCGCGGGACCCGCGCGGATCCGTGGCTGATCACGTTCCGCAGCCCCTACAAGCTGGCCGGTCTCCAGGTCACTCGTGACGCCAACCACCCGCTCCGCACGGCGGCCGCGGGCACGGTTACCCCGGACAGCGATGCGAAGGTCGGCACGCAGATCCAGACGATCGGACACAACGGCACCGCCGGGTTCCTGACCCTGTCGTATGGCGAGTACACGACCGACCGGATCGCGTACAACGCGGCCCACGACGCAGTCGAGAGCGCCTTGGAGGCGTTGCCCAACATCTGGGACGTCGAGGTAGCCCCCGGGACGACCAGCGATCCCTGGAAGTGGAAAGTGACGTTCAAGAACCCCAACTGGAGCGTCCAGCCGCTGATCGCCAATACGGCGGGACTCCAGGGGCCCGAAGCGCATCCCGACCAGTTCCGCATCCTGACCGGCCGCCATGCGGAGATCATCGGGCCGCTGGCTTTCAATATCTCGGCCCCCGATCTGCAGACGAAGCTCGACAACGGCCAGTCGGGCGCCTTCAAGGTCGAGCCAAGCAACGCCAGCAGCAGTTCGCCCGCGGGCAGTCTCGGGAATCCCTGGAAGATCACCTACACCGACACGAAGCTGGCGGGTCATGTGCCGGCCCTGTACGTGGACACGGGCGCCCAGACTTCCAGCGGCACGCCGGCTGGCTTGAAGACCGGCGGAGCGACGGTCCGGGTGACGGTTGCGAACAACAACCAGATCCAGACGGTGACGGTCCCGGACGGGCAGACGGACGTCGCGGGGACGTTCAAGCTCAAGTACCTGAATGCCACCACGGACCCAATCAACCTGACCGACAATGCCGACGCCGTGGAGCAGAAGATCGAGAACGCGCTGAAGACGCTCAAGAAGAGTGACGGTACTGCCGTGTACGCCAATGCCAAGGTCGATGTCGTCCTCCTCGCCGCCGGCTCCTGGAAGATTACGTTTGTTCAGCCGGCGGATCATATCGCCCGGCTGCAGGTGAGTGGCAGCGAGCTGCAGGCTCGCCGCATCCTCGTTCCGGCGGGGACGGTGGCGGGTGTGAACGGCGGCCTGCCGAACGGGATTAACGGCCTGAGTTCGACGACGCGGATTGTGGGCAGTGCCCGGGCGGACCGGCTGGTGCCCGACCGGCAAACCGGCAGCACCACGGAACTGGATGGGGGCAAGGCCGCCTCACCCTTGACGGGCGGTGCCGAGTCGCTGTGGGGCGGGGCGGGCGGCGACGTGTTGCGCGGGGGCGACGAGGGAGATTGGCTTTCTGGGGGCCAGGGCCCGGATCGTTTGTCGGGCGATGCGGGCAGCGATTGGCTGTACGGCGGCGCCGGCGACGACGTCTTGGACGGCGGCGCGGATGCGGACTTGCTGTCCGGCGGCGATGGGCGGGACCAGCTCAGCGGCGGACTGGGCGCGGACCTGCTCGACGGCGGCGCCGGCGACGACGTGTTGGACGGCGGGCCCGAGTCGGACCGGCTCGACGGCGGGGGCGGCAACGATCGCTTGCGGGGCGGCACCGGCAGCGACACGCTCCTCGCCGGTCCGGGCAACGACGTGCTGGACGGCGGCGCCGATCCCGAGATTTATGTGTTTGCCGGCGACTGGGGCCATGACAGCGTGGTCGAGGTCGGCGATACGCGCGCGGGCAGCCGGCTCTCCAAGCTCCACATCACGACCACCAAGCACGTCTCGACGAACACCTTGGATTTCTCCGCGGTCCAGCAGCCGATGACCTATGTGCTGAGCGACGGGCGCCTGGTGGCCGCGCCCGGCGAACTGCCGCTGGAGGTTCCCCAGACCGAACTCCACGGCACGCGGGCCTCGGACGGCAGCCCGCGCGTGCCGTTGCTGGGCTTTGCCGCCGGCCAGTCGGCCACGGGTTCGGCGAGCGTGGAGAAGAGCCCCACGGGGGGGCAAATGCCTGCGGAGGTCAATGCGACGCTGAAGGCCGCTTTCGACGTGTACCCGATCGGCGTGTCGGATGGGTCGACGTCGCCCATTGAGCTGCGCAGCGACCTAAAGTTCAGGCTGCTGATCGATCAGAACGACGGGCCGCAAGAGTATCAGCTGTCCATCACGGCGGCCACACTCAAGACCAACAACACACTCGCCGACCTCAAGGCGGACCTGGAGGCCTCGCTGCACAGCGCCCGGCGGGTGGCGGACGGAGTCGTCGTCGATCTCCTGCCGACGACGGCCCCCGTGATCACGGTCGCCGTCGAAGGCGACCGGCTTGTCCTGACGGCCGCGGCCAAGAATACGACGACCACCCGCGACGGCAAGGAGTATTACATCCCCGCCTCGATCAGCATCGTGCCGGACGCCGCGAACACGGTCACGATCGGGTTGAACGACAAGGGGGAGAGTTCCCTGACCCACATCGGGTCGATCCTGGCGGCTCCCACGGATAACACCTTCGTCTTTGGCGACGACTGGGGACTGCGGCACTATTTCGCGCACGAACCCGACTTCCTGACCGCCCTGCGGAACGGGAACCGCAAGCTGGAGATCGACACCAGCCGCCTGTCCGCGTTGGGGAAGAGCCTGGTGCTCGATTTCCGGGACGTCAGCGAAGAGTTGCACTTCACGTTCGCGCCGGCCGCGGACGGGCACATGAGTCTCAAGGTCTCGCGGATCGGCCATGTCGACTGGGTGCCCGCCAGCACGGTCCTCAAATCTTTCTGGCCGGATGCGCCGGACTTCCTCGGCAACACGCTGGACGGTTTGTTCACCAAGGACTTCGAGTTCGGCGAAATCACGTTCACCCACGTGGACCGGAATACCACGATCTATGGAGGCCGGAACGCGAACACGTATTCCGTTCCCACGACTCCCTTCTGGAAAGCCAACCCGGTGTACGAAGGCAAGCTGGTTGGCGGCAGCGGGCGGCGGCCGGCCACGGAATCGCTCCTGGACCTGGGCGCGGTCCAGGACATGCTGGGCTTGTCGCTCCCCGACCTGACGGTGCGGAACACGCTGGAGTACGCCAGTTCCGGCGCGGTCTTAGGCGGCGCCAGCGTGTTTCCCGTCAACAATCGCTTCGTGTCGCTGATGGACAATCGCGTGCTCAAGCGCCGGCTGCAGGGGTTCCTGCCGGGCCAGGTGACGGGGATGACCAACCTCACCGCCGGATCCGGCTTCAACCTGTTGATCGGCAGCAATCCGAGTTGGAAGACGAAGACTTTGGGCGCCAATACCATTACGATCAGCGGCACGCCGCTGGGCGGCGGCAACCTCGGCTCGTGGATTGGCTTGCCTTCGCCGGGCATTCACGTCATGGCCGGCGGGTTGGGTCCGGATACCTACGTGATGGACACGGTCTACTGGGGCGCGGCCGCGATCCTGGAGCTGCCCTTGCCGGAATTCCCCGACACGCTGGATATGTCGAGCGTCAATCACCCCCTGAACTTCACGGTCTTTGAAATCGGCTTGGACAATATCGGCGAGGTCAAGGACGGGTTCCAGTCGTTCGGCGGCGAGGCGGGCGTGCAAGCGGCCGACGAACTGCTGGGGGTGACCTGCGTCCTGGTCACCGACCCCATCCTGCCGCAGGTCCTGCTGGCGACCGACATCGAGCACATCATCGGCGGCGGCAGCACGAACAGGTTCACCTTCGTCAACGGGGCCTCGATTCCCGGCACCCTGTCCGCGGGCGATGGCTCGATCGAACTGGACTACGCGCAGTACGGCGAAGGCGTCCAGGTCGATTTGGGAGCCGGCCCGGATGTGAACCTGTGGGAAGCCATATGGGATGCGGTAGACTTGGAGCCACCGGAGTTGATGGACGGGCTGTTGGGAAGCTTCCTGCCCCTGGAGTATCAGTTCGGGGCCGCCGAGGGCGTCTACGGGGAGCGTTTCGGGGGCCTGGACTCCATCCTGCGGCTGATCCCCGGCTTGGGTGACGGAATCTCGAAGCTCGAAGCCAACTGGGCCGTCTCGGGCGTGTCCAAGGTGACGGGCACGACGGAGAACGACAGCCTGAGGGGCTCCGGCAACGACGAGGTTTTCTACCCGCTGGGCGGCGTGGATACGGTCGACGGCGGCGGCATGGACGAAGCGGGCGATACGGTTAGCTACGAGGGAGCGGCAGGCCACTGGACGATCGATCTGCAGCGGGGGAAGAGCTGGCCGGAACGGCAGTTGTTGCAGGGCGCGAGCACGGTGACGCAGGACGGGGCGGTCCAGCAGTTGTCGAACAACGCGGACGCCGGCGCGTTCAGCCTCAACTACGACGCCGAAACCACGTCGCCGCTCGCTTTCGACGCCCTCGCCGCGGACATCGAACGGGCTTTGGAGGACCTGAACGGCGTGACCGATGTGTCCGTCACGGGCGCCGGCCGGAGCGGCGATCCGTGGGTCATCACGTTCCACAACCCGAGCGCGAATGTGAGCGCGCTGAGCACGAATGACGGCACGGTGTCTTACGAGGTGCTGGGCGACGACGGCGGCAGCCGGGTGATCACGACCAGTCAAGGTCTGCTGCGGTGGGGCGAGGTCCCGGACCCGGCCTCCACGCTGGCCAATCTGCAGAACATGGCGGGCAGCCAAGGCGGAGACTTGTTGATTGGCAACGCCGGCTCCAACCGGTTTTCCTTTGCGGACAGCTGGGGCGACGACATCGTGGTGTCCGGGAATCCGTCGACTTCCGAGACGACGGACATCTTGGACTTCACCGGGGTCACGGGCACCGTGGACGTTTCCCTTGGCCCCGGCGTCGTCGTGGTAACCAGCGGGGCGAACAAGGTGACGGCCTTCGGCGAGTTCGTGGTCGAGGTGCCGAACGGCAGCTGGCTGGGCAAGACCAACAAACCCTGGGATGCGGATTTCATGACCGTCCGCGCGTCGGCCACGGGCGACGGGGCCGCGGGCGCCGTGGAATCGCTCGGCGAGGAGGCCCTCCAGGCGGTGGTCCGGGAAGCACTGCAACGCTGGGCGGACTCGATGGCCTCGGAAGTCACCCCGGCCGTGCTGGACGAGTTGCAATTCGAAATCCAGGAGCTGGCCGGCAGCGCGCTGGGCCGGCTCGACGACGGCACGATCACCATCGACGCGACCGCGGCCGGCGCCGGCTGGTTTGTCGATCCGACTCTGGCCGACGATTCCGAGTTTCCCCTGAACGGCCCGAACGGCTCGCTGCTTGCCGGCGCCGGCAGTCCGGCGGCGGGCAGTTACGACCTGTTGACCGTGGCGCTGCACGAACTGGGACATGCCCTGGGCTTGACGCATATCGACCTGGCCGGAGACCTGATGAACGCCCGGTTGAACACGGGCGTCAGGAAGGAGACGCCCGACGGGGATGCCGTGACGTTCGGGCCGGCCGCGGCGCTGGTTCAATTCCAGACCGGGGCGGAGTCGGACGAGGAGCGTCTGCTGGACGGCCTGGATGCCGTGGCGAACTGGGCCGGCGGTCTTGCCAGCAGCGTCGCCGAGCTGACGGCCGACGGGGCTCTGCCGTTCGTGGCCCAGACGCTGGGCGACGTGTGGAGCATCACCGGCGACGAGATCACGGCGCAGATCCAGGCCCGGATCGTCGACCAGGTCCAAGCCCTCTTCGACGCCAATGAAACCGTCCAGTCGTCGGACCTCTTGGCCATCGGCGGCATCGAACTCAGTCCGTCGGCCACGCCGGGCGAATTCCTGGCCCGGCTGGATCTGCTGAGCTTCACGCAGGACGTAGCCGTGGATTTCAGCGACGATCCCTTGGGCGAGGTGATGAATTTGCGGTCGCCGCCCGGCGCGGGCCAGGCGAAACCGGTCACGCTGGAAGGCGGCCTGACGTTCACGTTCGCCTTCGGACTGGCGGACGACGGCGAGTTCTTCGTCAAGGATCCCACCTTGACGGCCGACGTCTCGCTGGCCCACGAAGACCCGCTCAAGCTGTCGCTGTGGCTCGGCTCGCTGGGCGTCGGCGTCCAGGACGGCGTCCTGTCCTTTGACGTCTCGGTCCGCTGGACGACCGCCGGGATGCTGGCCTTCGATGCCGCGGGCCAGATCACGAACACCATCGGCGGCCCGCAAGTGGACAGCGGCAGCTGGTACGAATTCGATCTGCCGCTGACCGTCCAAGGCTCGGTGGACGGCGTGGAGGACGTGCCGGCGGTGATCCAAGGCCACTTGAACACGGCCGACGACCCGTGGGCGATTCCCGCCGGAATCACGGTCAACGAGTTCTTCGGCAGCATCGGCAACCGGATGGGCACGAGCCAGTTCGAGAGCCTGATGGACCTGCGAGGCGTGTCGCTGGATACCGTCCTGACCGGGATCAACATGGTCCTGGACTCGCTGGTCGAGGGCGACGGGATCGCCTACACGCAGCTGCCGATCATCAATCGCAGCCTGGGCGATCTGCTCGGGTCCGGCAGCGGTAACGTGATCGCGACGATCAAGGAGGGGGTCGATACCGTGCGCGAGTCCCTGGCGGACATCCAGGGCACCGAGCGCGGATTGAACTTCGAGATCCAGGCCGCGGTGGGATTGGATTTCGGCATGGGCGCGCGGGCCGACGTCGAAACCTCGTACGCGGACTTGACGGGGCTGTCGTTCCAACTGGACGGCAACTCGACCGACGCCGAAGTCGCCGTGGCCTTGGCGGCGGAAGCTTATACCGACGAGTATTTCGGCTTGCTGACCGACCGCTACGTGGCGCTCGCCGGCCAGGCCCTGGCGCCGCTGGGCTTGGACGGCGATTCGACCGACGATCAGATCACGATCGCAGCTGCGGACCCGGCCAAGTTCGCGGAGTTGCAGAGTGCGCGGGACTTGGTGCGCGAGCATTCCGATTTCCGGGCCGCGTCGGCGCGGCTGGTGGCCTTAGGCTTGAACGGCAATTCGACGGACGCCCAGATCGCCGCGGCGCTGGACAACCGGGACGACGTGGATTACGCCAAGGAGTGCCGCAGCGTACTGGCGGAGGGCACGGCGGACCAGTTCGACCTGGACACAGCCCACGCCTTCCTGGCCTCGCACGACCTGCCGGACAATCCGACCGACGAGCAGATCCGCCAGGCCCTGGACAACGCGGACGAAATCGCGGACGCCACCGCGGACCGCAACCTGGTCCAGGACGCGCCGGAGGACGTCCGGGCGGCCGCCGCGGCGCTGGCTGCCTGGGGCCTGAACGGCGATTCCACCGACCGGGCCATCGCCGGCCAGGTGGCGGATCCCGCGGACGTCCAACAGCTGCTTGCCTACCGCGACCTGTTGCGGGACACGGAGATCCCGCCGGACGAGGCCGAGACGCGGCTCAGCGAGCGGGGCCTGAGTTCGGCGTCGACCGACGAGCAGAACGCTTTGGCCATCGTCGCTTCCAGCGAACTGGCCTTGTACACCGCCGACCGCGACATGCTGGCCCAATACGACGCGCACAAGATCGTGTGGCTGTCCTACGCCAAGTCGCGGCTGACCGTCGACATCCGATTCGAAAAACACCTGACGACGGAGACGGAGTTCCAGCTGGACCTGCAGAGCCTGTTGGAAGACCCGGATGTCCCGCAAGTGGTCAGGGACATGATCGGCGAGGGCGGGCTGTTCAGCCTGGACGTCGCCGCCGCCGGCTCGCTGGCCCTGGATGCGTACGGCAAGTTCGAACTCGGGTTCGGCTTCGACCTGTCCGATCTGCTGGCGCCGAAGTTCTTCGTGCTGGACGACACGGGCATTACCCTCGGCCTGATCGTGCATAATCCGGACCCGCTGGCGTTCAAGGCGGAAATCCAAGTCGGGGGCGGGCTGGGCTTGGGGCTGTCGGTCAAGAACGGCAGCGCGCGGCTCGAAGCGCTGGCTCACTTGGGACTGAAGCAGGATTCCGGCGACGGCCAGTACCTGGTCTCCGAACTGGGCAGCAACCAACTGGACTTGACCGTCAGCGGCAAGGCCGCCCTCGATCTGCCGATGTACTTCCCCACGCCCAGCCTGCCGATGGGCGGCAGCAGCCGGGACCGGAACGGAGACGGCTACGCGGACAATGTGCTGCACGTCGGCACCGGCTTCAGCAACCACGGCGGTTTTCAAGGGCTGCGGGTCGTGACGCCGAATCTGTCGCTGGGCTTCGACTTGTTCGCCTACCTGAACGATCCGGCCACCGTGCTGAACGGCTTGGAGACGTTCTTCGCCACGGTAGAAAGCGGCGTGGACGGCGAGATTGGCGGCGTCCAGTTGCCGGTGATCGGCGAAGCGATGGACGATGCGGCCGGTTTCGTCGTCGACCTCCGCGACCGGCTGTTGGGCGAAAAGGTGGGCAGCACCTACACCAGCGGACTCGGCCGCACACTGCAACGGGGCGACGAACAGGGCCGGACGACGATCCAACTGATCCAGGAGGCGATGTTCGACGCCTGGGGCGATTACTTGAAGATCGAGACCATCGGCGCCGACGGCCGGCCGGCGTACCGGCCGGTGACGCGGGCCGAGGAGATCGAGTTGGTCCTGGACGACAATCACGTTCAGTTCAACGTGGTGCTGGCCGGCAACATCTTCCAGAAGACGCTGCCCATCGACTTTGACGCCGGGATTCCCGGGTTGGGCCTGGACGTCGATTCGGACATCGTCGTCTCGCTGGACTACGTGTTCGGGTTCGGCCTGGGTTTTGCTCGCAACACGGGGTTCTATATCGACACCAGCGGCATCCGGCCGAGCGGCGACGAGTTCAGCCTGGACCTGTCGGCTACGGTGCCGGGCGGCAGCTTGGACGCCCGGCTGGGGTTCTTGAACGCTTCGCTCGACGACATCAACGACGGGCGGGCCAGCGGCGTGTTCGGTTCGTTTGCGATCGACCTGCGCGATCCCGGCACCAAGGCGGCGGACAACCGGCTGACGATCGCTGAAATGGGCGGCAATCTGCGCGAGATCGTCGTGGCCAAGATCAACGCCGAGGTGGACGTCGACCTGCGGGCCACCTTGGGGTTCGAAGCCGACGACTTTGAGCTGAAGCTGGGGACGGACATTCACTACACGCAGCAGCTGGTCGGCCTGACCAGCGCGCCGGGCGGGACATCGACGTTCCTGGGACGGCCGATCGTCGTGCTGCAGGACGTGTACCTGGACCTGGGACCGTTCATGGGCGGCTTCGTGGGCAAGATGCTGAACAAAGTCCGCGAAGTGACCGAACCGCTGGACCCGTTGATCAAGACGCTGAAAGCGAAGATCCCCGTGCTTTCGGAGTTGCGCGGCGGCACGGTGACGCTGCTGGACCTGGCCAAGGAACTGGCCAACAAGACGGCCGATCCGCGGATCGACGCGTTGGTGTTCGTGGTCGACGCGCTGGTCGACTTGAGCGACGTGATCAAGAAGCTGCCGACCGTCTCGAACGGCCGATTGTATTTCGGTTCCTACACCGTGGGCGGCGATCTGACCAAGAAAGGCGGCACGGACACGCTGCACGCGGGGACGTTCGACGCCCAGCAGCGCAGCCAAGGTGCCCAGACGGTGGACCAGTCGACGGCGGACCAGGCCACCAAGAACTTCTTGAACGCGAATATCAAGCAGGAGCCGGGCAAGCTGGAGTTCCCGATCCTCAGCAGCCCGGCCTCGGCCTTCAACCTGATCATGGGCAAGGACGTGGACTTGTTCCGCTACAAGCTGCCCAGCGCGGGGATCAAGATCGACTATGCCCAGACGTTCCAGCTGTGGGGGCCGCTGTTCGCCGGATTCGAGGGCAACCTGGATATCGGCTTCGATCTGCAATTCGGCTTCGACACCAGCGGCCTGCGGCAGTACATCGAGAACCAGGACTGGGGCGACGTGCTGACGATCCTGGAAGGCTTTTTCATCGGCGACCACGTGTCCGGTGGCGTGGACAATCCCGAGGCCTGGGCCAAGACGACCATTACGGCCAAGGCGGGCGTGGGCATCGGCGGGTTCGTCGAAGCGGGCGCCAAGGGCGGCGTGCGGGCGACGATGACGGTGGACTTGGCCGAGCCGGATTGGCAGGACGGCCAATACAAGGACGGCAAGGTGCGGTTTGGCGAGATGAAGGACTTGCTGCAGAACGGCTGCGCGTACTGCCTGGTCGACCTGGCCGGCAAGCTGGACGCGTTCCTCAAGGCGTACATTTGGGTCGGCGTCGATCTGGGCCTGCTGGGCAAGGCGACCCTGTATTCCAAGGAACTGAACTTCTTCAACCAGACCGTGGCCAGTTTCAACTTCACCTGCGACATCGGCACGCCCATCCTGGCGTCGGTCGACGGGCAAGGCACGCTGCTGTTGCACATGGGGCCCAACGCCGGCTTGCGCGAGCACGGCACGGAAGGGGCCGACGAGGGCTTTGAGCTGGCCCGGAGCGGAACGGCGGTGGTCGTCAAGTTCCGCGGCTACGAGCAGGAGTTCGAGGGCGTGACCAAGATCGTGGGTTGGGGCGGGGACGGCGACGACTCGGTGCTCGTCGGCGAAGGCATCGACGTGCCGGTCGAGCTGCACGGAGGCGATGGCAACGACTCGTTCGAAGTGGCCGGCAGCGCCGCGGCCAGCCTGTACGGCGACGCGGGCGAGGACATCTTGATCGGCGGTCCCGCCGACGATCTGCTGGTCGGCGGCTCGGACAACGATTCGCTGGACGGCCGCGGCGGCAATGATGAATTGCGCGGCGACGGGGGCGACGACTTAATCCTGGGCGGCGATGGCGATGACACGATCTACGGCGGCGACGAAACCAGCGTGCAGAATCCGGATGGGACGGTCACGCCGCACGGAGACGTCATCCTGGCCGGTTTGGGCAATGACCTCGTCTACGGCGGGGCCGGCGACGATACGCTGCTAGGCAACGAGGGCGACGACCGGCTGTACGGCGAGGCGGGCGACGACCGGATCACGGGCGTCGCCGGCAACGACGAACTGTCCGGCGGCGATGGCAACGATTCGCTGACCGGCGGCACGGGCGTGGACATCGTCCGGGGCGACGCCGGCGACGACGCCATCTACTGGTCGGATTGGGACCCGGCGTACCAGTACACCTGGGACGAGAACGACGCCCAGGCCTGGCACGAGGTCGACAGCCTGATCGACGGCGGCGCGGGCAACGATACGTTTTCGGTGACCACGACCGGCGCCGCGGAGACGATCGCCATCACGGCCAGCGCCGTGGGGGAGATTCGGGTGGCTGTTCATCAGACCGATCCGACGGACCCGTCGGATTACTCCCTCTCGGTCACCAACATCGCACGGCTGGCCCTGGATGCCCGCGACGGCGCGGACACCATCGAGATCGACGACCTGATCGGGTCCGGCGTGCAATCGGTGACTATCGATGCCGGCATGTCCTCGACCACCAAGACGATCGTCAACACCGTCGAAGGTCTCGACGATGCGACCTACGAACAGACCGTGCCGGTCGGCGAAGACACCGCTCAGGACACGATCTTGATTCACGGCGGCCAGGTGAATCCCTACGGCGACCACCAGTCCCGCAGCGACCACCTCACCGTAACCACCCAGAACGGCGAACTGCAGGTCCTGCACGACAGCGGACTGCAGGTCTCGGTCCGCAACGCGGTCCGCAGCGCGGGGGACCACCTGACGGTCCGGGGACACGGCGGCCACGACGTGATCGCGGCGATCGGCGTGACGGAGAACCTGTTGGCCCTGACGCTGGCCGGCGACGAAGGCGACGACATCTTGGCCGGCAGCCGCTTTGCCGACTTGCTGGACGGCGGGCTGGGCAACGACATCTTCACCGGCTATGCGGGCGTGGACACTTTCCGCGACGCCGGCGGCACGGATACGTTGGTCGAGTCGCGGGACAACGGCGACATGTCGCTGTTCGGCAACTACCTGGTCGCGGGCACGATCCTGGGCAATACGGGCAGCGAGCCGCTGACTCGCCGACCGATCCCCTGGGACATCGCCGACCAGATGACCGACGAGATGCGGAACGACGATCCGGAGATCGTCGGCTTGCAGGACGCCGGCGATCGTTACGCGGCGGGCGCCGAGGTCGAAAGTCTGCTGGACGGCGGCCAGACGATGTTCGAGCGGGCCGTGCTCAGCGGCGGTTCGGGCAACAACATCCTGGTGATCGGTGACGAGGATAACGCTATCACCGTCGGCGGCTCGTCCCTGGCCGTGACCGATTGGAGCGGCCAGGTGACGTTGGACAACCGGACCGACAGCGAGAGCGAGTCCAGCGACGGCCAATCGGTCCCCGAGTACTACATTCTGAACCTGAAGGGCACGCACGGCACGGTCATCGACATCGCGGACAGCGGCGAGGGCAATGGCTACGACGAGGTGATCGTGTTCGGCACCGCGGGCGCCGACCGGTTCACGCTGAGCGCCGGGTCAGGCACCGGCGCTTCCCGGACCGGTTACGTCACCGCCGGCGCGCTGACGCTGCCCAACGACGGCACCGCGGCGATTGGCGTGGCGCACTTGTTCCACACCGGAGCGTCCGGCAGTCTGACGCTGAACGTGGGCGGCCAGACGACCGCGCCGATCGCCTATAACGCCTCGGCCGCCGCCGTCAAGACGGCCGTGGACAACCTGGCCAACGTCAGCAGCGTGTCCGTGAGCGGAGCCGGGTCGGAATCCGATCCCTGGGTGATCCGTTTCGATCAGCCCGGCGAGGCGCACCAGATCACGGCCAACACGGGCAGCCTGAAGGCCGGTCTGGCCGCGACGACCCAGACCGCCGGGACGTCCGGCGTTCACGAAGTGCAACATGTCTATCACACCGGCGTCGACGGAACCTTCACGCTGACCTGGTCCGGAAAGACAACGGCCGCAATCCCGTTCGACGCGGCGGCCAAGGACGTCAAGGCGGAACTCGAAAAGCTGTCGGGACTGGGCACGGTCACCGTCACCGGGCAGGGCCGCAAGTCGGATCCGTGGGTCGTGACGTTTGACGCTCTGGGGGACAAGCCGCAGATCACGGGCAGCGCCGCCAACCTGGTGGCCGAGGCCCAAGTCACGGCGATCAATACGGCCCGCCAGGAGGTGACTTACCGGCACGTCGAACGATTGACGATCCGCTCCCTGGCCGGAAACGACTCGCTGGTGGCCGACGACACGGCCGTGCTGACGCTGCTGGACTTGGGCCGCGGCGACGACACGCTCACCATCGGCTCGGTCCCGCAGATCGCCGACCGGAACAACAAGAACCTGGAGTATCCCAGCGGAATCCCGGTGGCCGACACCACGCGGATGACCAACGGGAACAGTATGCCGCTGTTCGTGCTGGGCGGCGATCACGACGACGAGTTCGAGGTGAACCACAACCGGGCGCGGCTGTATCTGCACGGCGGCAACCACGACGACACGTTTGTGATCAACACCTTCCTGGTGCTCCGCGAAGACGCCGATGATCCGGACCGCGTGTCGAACCTGTCGTCGCTGTTCGGCGGCTCGGGTTCCAACCGCTACGAGTACCTGCAGAACGCGCCGGTCGAGATCAACGGCGGGCGGGGCATCGACACGATCGTCATCAACGGGACGCCGATCGGGGACGTATTCGTGATTACCGACACGCTGGTCGCCGGGGCCGGCCGACTGACGTACTTTACGGGCATCGAGCGGCTGGAAGTCAATGCCGCCGGCGGCGCCGACGACGTGTACGTGCTGAGCACCAACCCGGATCTGGAAGTCACGGTCCGCGGCGGCACGGGCGACGACCGGATCCACTTGGGCGGCGATCATCCGGCCATGCTGTTCGATCCGCCCGAGATCAGTTACCAGCCGCCGCCGTACCAGGTGCAGGACCCGCCCACGGTCGCCTGGGAGACGGCGACGTTCGATCCGCCGCGGCTGGAGCGATCGGACGAGATCTCCAGCGGCGCCGACAAGGCCGCAGAGGCAAGGAACCGGGCCGAGGCCTACGTCCGCAACTGGTATCGGGACATGCAGACGCAGTATCCGTATTTCCGCCTGGTCTCGCCCGCCACGATCGACGACGTGGTGGCCGCCACGCGGGCCAACGTCGACTGGTACTATCGCTGGTGGTGGGGCTGGTGGTCGTCCCGGCGCACCTTGTGGTATTCGTACGACGTGCCGGGCGTCCAATACGAAGTCGGCCACCTGGTGTGGCCGGAGCCGCGGACGGTAACCCCCGAACCGATCAGCCTGGATCCGCCGCCGTTCGCCTTCAAGCTGCCTGCCAGCTACGCCCTGGAGGACCTCCGCGGGCGACTGGTGGTCGACGGCGGTGAGCAGTCCGCCGAGGGCGACCAGCTGATCGTCCACAACCAGGACGGCACGGTCCATACGGCCACGCTGAACACGGCGACGATTGCCAAGATGGAGGGCGAGCGGCGGGAGAAGCGCGACGGTCAGGGCAACGTGATTTTGGACGAGAACGGCGATCCCGTGATGGAGACGGTCTACACGCAGGCGCGGGACGACGACGGCAACCTGCTGTACGAGACCTACCTAAACCTGCAGGGGCTGGGCCTTGGCCAAGGCACCGCGCTGGACGGCACGTCCTACAACGGCGTGTTCCTCGAGAACTTCGAAGGCTTGGAGATTCGCCTGGGCGACGGCCAGGACACGTTCACCGTCGCGGCCACACATGCGGGCGAAACGCTGCTGGTCATGGGCGGCGGCAACGACACGGTGCGCGTCGAGCGGATTTCCGGACCGACCACCGTGTGGGGCGGAGCCGGCGACGACGCGGTCGAGGTCCGCAACGGCAGCGACCGCACGACCGGCCTGGACGCCCGCCTGACGTTCGACGGCGACGCCCACCGCCGCGAGGAGAGCCGCACGCGGATCTACGAGGACCTGGAGGAGGATCTCCAGCGGGTCGTCGACGACTCGCCCGACGTGTCCCAGCAATCGCTGGCCGCCGGCGGCCAGCCCCGGTACTTCAACCGCTACGGCGATCTGCAGACGGCCGCCACCGACTGGCCGGCGGCGAGCCCCGTGCCCCTGGTGTTCACCAAGGCCGTCGGGGCGGTCCACGAACTGTGGATCAACGCCGCGCGGCTGGACGAGGACGGGCGCATCTTCCAAGTCTACCGGCGCGAACGGGACGAGGACGGCCAACTGTTGTACCTGGACGAGAACGGCAAGCCGACCACCGCGGCGACGCGGACCTTGTACGACGATTTGGGGAACGCCGTGGGTACGGCCCGGAACGACGCGCTGCTGACGCCGCAGGACGATTCGCACGCGGTTCCGTTTTCCCAAGTCAACACGATCGACGAGACGCTGTCCGCGGGGACGGACACGTTGCGGGTGATCGACACGGGCAACACGGCCGCAGCGACGGGCAGCCTGGCGGCCGGCGGCATCAGCGGCTTCGGCCTGGCCGGCTCGATCGGCTACTCGGCGGTCGAGTCGCTGACGATCCGGCTGGGCTCCGGCCATGACACGTTCCACGTGCAAGCGACGTCCATTCCCACGTACCTGTACACCGGCGGCGGCAACGACACGATCAACGTGTCGTCCGACGCGCCGGCGAACCAGGGCTCGCTGGATGCGATCCAGGCCGAGCTGCACGTCGATGCCCAGGCCGGGGACTACAACGTGCTGAACGTCAGCGACGCGGGCGATCCGGATCCGGACACCGACGTCGCCCTGGCGGCCACGGCGGTGACGGGCTTGGCCCCGGCGACGATCCACTACACGGCCACCGGCGGCTACTTCCGGTCGACGTACAGCACGCCCAACGCCGAATTCTCGGGCGGGATCAACATCTCGGCCGGCCGCGGCGGCAACACGATCGTCGTCACGAGCAGCCGCGCCACGCTCAACATCCCCGAGCGGACGACCGTGTTGGCGGGCGCGGGCGACGATTGGATCGAGACCAAGGACACTCAAGCCCAGCCGCATCGCTACCTGGTCGTCCGCGGCCAGGCGGGCGGCGACTCGATCGATGTCGCCGGCACGTCGGCCGGCGTGACCGTGTTTGGCGACGACGGCGATGACGTGATCACGGGCGGAACCGGGAACGACGTCTTGGTCGGCGGCCCAGGGGCGGATCGGGTCCGAGGCTACACGGGCAACGACGTCTTGTTCGGCGACGTCGCGACCGTCCGCTGGTCGGCGGCGCATGCGATCCTGCGGATCGTATCGGCCGACCAGGGCGGCGGTGGCGACGACCTGCTGTCGGGCGACAGCGGCAACGACATCCTGGTGGGCGGCGGCGGAGCGGACAGCATCGACGGGAACGGCGGGAACGACATCATCCTGGGCGACGGCGGCACCGTGGTCTATGCCGACGGCAGTAGCGACGCCAACGACGTGTTTTCCAGCGACACCTCGGCCGGCGGTGCGGACAGTCTGTCGGGCAACGACGGCGACGATATCCTCCTGGGCGGCGCGGGCGCCGACGTCGTCCACGGCGACGTGGGCAACGACATCCTCCTGGGGGACAACGGACGGGTGGCCCGGGATGCGGCCAACGCGGTGCAGTGGGTCAAGTCGATCGCCCCGGAGGTCGGCGGCGACGACGTGCTGTACGGCGACACGGGCGACGACGTGCTGTTCGGCGGCGCGGGAGCGGACCGGCTGGAAGGCATCGGGGGCCGTGATGTGCTGTTCGGCGATCACGCCCAAATCACGCTGGGGGCCGGCGGCTGGACGCGGATCGAGTCGGTGGACGAAGCCCAGGGCGGCAGCGACACGCTGAACGGCGGCGACGAGGCCGACATCCTGGCGGGCGGGGCCGGCAACGACGAACTGCACGGGAATCTCGGCAACGACCTGCTGCTGGGGGACTGTGCCGTGCTCGTCGGCGCCGACGGCAGCGCGGACGCGAACGATGTGTACTCGAAGCAGCCGGGGACCGGTGACGCCGACACGTTGTTCGGCGAGGACGGCGACGACGTGCTGAGCGGCGGGGCGGCGGGAGACACGCTGTACGGCGGCGCGGGGGCCGACGTGCTGGCGGGCGACAACGCGCGGATCAGCCGCAATGCCAGCCTGGTGATCGAGTGGATCGAGACGACCGACCGCAGCGCCGGGGGCAACGACACGCTGTTGGGCGACAGCGGCGACGACGTGGCCTTGGGCGGCGCCGGGCACGATACGCTGTACGGCGACGCGGGCCACGACTACCTGGCCGGCGACGACGGGCGCGTCGAGTTCACATCCGGCGTGCCGCAGGCCAGTTCGACGGACATCGCCGGCGGCGGCCACGATGCGTTGTACGGCGGCGACGGCGACGACACGCTGCACGGCGGTTCGGGCGACGATCTGCTGGCCGGCGGGCGCGGCAGTGACCAACTGTACGGCCGCAGCGGCAACGACCTGGTCTGGGGCGGCGGCGAGCTGTACGCCCGGACGAACTTCGATCTGACCAACCCGGCCCTGTTCGAGGCTCCGCCGGGCTTCGCTTGGGCCGAAAACGATCCCCGGCTGCGCACCGGGTATGCGCCCGCGCAATGGATGATGCCCGTCGTGGTCCGCGGCCTGTCGGTCGACGGAACCGAGCCGGACGGCGGCGACATGCTCGACGGCGGGTCGGGTCAGGACTGCCTGTTCGGCGACGCCGGCGCGGACCAATTGTACGGCGGCGAGGGCGACGACTACCTGGACGGCGGCCGGGACCGGGACGAACTGAACGGCCAGGCAGGCGACGACATCGTCCGCGGCGGGGCGGACGCCGACGACGTGTACGGCCAGGAAGGGATCGACCAGCTGTACGGCGATGAGGGCGACGACATGCTGCGCGGCGGGCCCGGCAATGGAACGAACCAAGCCGGCCAGCGGCTGTGGGGCGGCCCGGGCAGCGAGAAGCTGTATGCCTATGCGCCGACCAGCAACGTGGCCACGGAATCGGTGCTGGTCGGCGACCAGCTGTTCGGCGGCGCCGGCGACGACTGGCTGTACGGCAATCTGCGCCGCGAAGTCCTGCACGGCGACGCGGGCAACGACTACCTGCACGGCGACCGCGTGAGCGGACCCGATCTGGCGAACCATGTCAACGCGGCCACGGCCGGCGGCGACGATCTGCTGTTCGGCGGCGATGGCGAAGACCAGCTGTACGGCGGCGGCGGGAACGACACCCTGTGGGGCGGCGGCGAAGGCGACTGGCTGGAAGGTCAGAAGGGCTCGGACAATCTGTACGGCGGCGGCGAGATCGACATCTTGCTTCTGGACACCGACCCCGCCTATGGAACCTATAGCGAAGGCGTGATCGACGGCCACTATGGCGACTTTGCGGCGGACGACGCGGCGGATGACAACGCCACGGACATTCTGCTGATCGAAGGCACCGACGGCGACGACGTGATCCGGCTGCGGCGGGGCTCGGGCCAAGGCCAGGCCGTGGTCGAACACAACTCGCGGACGATCGCCTGTCAGTTCCTGGATGCCGACGGCGTGCCGCGGATCGAGCAGTTCCGCATCGCCGGGCTGATGGGCGACGATTGGATCGAATTCGTCCACGGCGACGAGGCGATCGACTTCTCGCCGCTGGCCGGCCGCAAGGACTGGGCCGCGGTGCTGGACGGCGGCCCCGGCGACGACACGCTGATCGGGACGGACGCCCGGGACCGGCTGGACGGCGGGCGGGGCAGCGACCGGCTGTACGCTTACGGCGGCGACGACCGGCTATGGGGCGACGGCGGGCCGGGTCAGGGTTCGGCCAACGACGAGGACTGGCTGTTCGGCGGCGCCGGCGACGACGATCTGATCGGCGGCCAGGGGAAAAACGTGCTGGCGGCGTGGTCGCGGGAACCGTTTGTTCCGACTGATCCGACCGCTCCGACCGATCCGACCGATTCTTATGATCCCGCGGTCCACACCCAGTTCGGCGTTTTCGCCGACGCCAACGGCAATCTGCACGACGACGACGGCGATCTGGACGACAATGGCCGCCTGGACCAGGATGAGTCTTCGCCCGTCGGACCCTATCGGGCTCCGTACGCGCTGGAAGACACCGGTTTGAACCGCATGCTGGGCAGCCCGGGAGACGACGTGTTGTACGGCGGCGCAGGAGTGGACTTCCTGTACGGCAACGGCGGGGATGACCGTCTGGTCCGCCGCGACGGCACGGACTTTGAAGGCCTGGACGGCGGCGACGGGGGCGACGATTGGAAGGCTTACGCCCGGGAGAGCAACCAGGTCTGGTACGTTGGCGGCTCGAACGCGGACGACGTGATCTCGGTGGATTACGTGACCGAGCCGGGATTGCTGGCCGAACACCACGTGGTGACGCGGCTCACCAACAACCACGGCTACTACACGTTCGCCGCTCAAGTCCGCCTGGACTTCCTGGCCACCGACGCCTCGGGAAACTACATCTGGGACCCGCAGGATCTGGTGCTCGATTTGGATACGCTCCGCACGGCGGAAGAGGGCGAGCAGCGCGGCGGCGAGTTGATCGACGTCCAGCAGACCGAGACGGATCTGGTGGACGGCCTGTTGCCGGCGGAAGGCGATTTCAAGGTGATCCTGATTGACGCGCTGGCGGGCAACGACCGCGTCACGGTCGGCCCGACGGTGCAGAAGACGGTCTGGATCGATGCGGGACCGGGCCACGACGTGGTGGACATCCAGTCCGGTCAGGCGATCCTGCCGGACGACACCGAGCAAGACGGCCGCAACGATAGCAGCGGCACGGCGTATGCGTTGGGCGAAATGGCCGCGACGACGGCCTTTACCGATCTGACCATCGACAACCCCGACGACGCGGATTGGTACTCGTTCCGACTGGCGGCGGCGCCCGGCGCGGCGGCCGAGATCGGCTTGGCCAGCCTGTCCGCCGCGGACGGGCTGCGGGCCGAGTTGTACACGGGCGACGGGGCGACGTTGATTCGTTCCAGCCGGGACAATCGGCTGTCGCTGTTGGAGCTGTCAGCGCAGACGGATTACCTGGTGAAGGTTGTTTCGGCTTCGCGGCCCACCCTGTACAGCCTCGCGTACCGGCTGGCGGACGATGCCGTCCCGGCCGTCGTGTCGCTGGCAACCGCTCCGGACACGGTGCGGCGGGACGTGATCCTGGGCGGCAGCGGCAACGACGTGCTGTCCGGCGGCCTGGGCGAGGACTGGATCTTCGGCGGTCCGGGGAACGACGTCCTGACCGGCGGGGCGGACCGGCAGGCCAGCGACTTGTTGTTCGGCGGCCCGGGCGACGACGCCTTCCAGATCGTGCCGGACTGGCTGCCCAACATCACGGGCACGGCCGAGACGTACATTCCCACGGCGGCCGACCGGATGATGGGCGGCGACGGAACGGACCAGGTCCTGTTCCACGGCGGCGACCTGGACGCGCAGGGCCGGCCCGTACCCGACCATGTGGCGATCCGCTACAACACGCTGCTGCACCGGTACGAGTTCGGAGCCCGGGTCTGGGATACGGCGAATCAGACGTTCTTGGCGGAGGAAGCGACGGGCGCGTCCGCGGTGACTTACGCCTTCTATCAAACGCACGGTGTCGAGCAGACGGTGATCCGCACGCGAGCCGGGGACGACATTGTCCGAGCGGATGCCGGCTTCCAGTTTGCGGGCACGGACGAGGAGTGGGGCCTGCGTCCGGGCGACGAGGAACAGCGGGCGCTGATTTCCGCCTTGGAAATTCACGGCGGCGAGGGCAACGATGTGCTGGTGGGCGGCGCCTATGACGATCGGATTTACGGCGAAGCCGGTGACGACGTGCTGCTCGGGGGCGGGGGCGACGACCAACTGGACGGCGGCGCGGGGAACGACTACCTGGTCGGCAACAGCCAGGTGGCGCCGGACGCCTACGAATTCACGGGCCCGCCCGGCCAGACGCGCCGCAACGACGACTACAACTATGCGGCGCAGTTGCCGCCGCTGAATCCAGGCCTAGTCGTCGGTCCGCTGACCTTTGACAGCGCCGATGTCAAAGACAGCTACCTGCTGACCACCACGGCCGGCCGCACGTTCAACGGGGCCGACTGTCCGGCCGTGCTGACGAAGGACATGGTCCGGGTGGTGTTCTTCAACGCGGACGGCTCCGAAATTGAAGGGCTGCCGCCGGGCGTGCAAGTGTACTTCGCGGAATACACGCCCTACTACTTGCTCCAGGTGCAGAACTCGAGCAATCCCAAATACGAAGGCGTCTACGAGATCCGGATTTCCGCCGATTTCGGCCGGACCCTGCTCCTCACGGGCGCACAGGCCCGGGACTACGCGATCGACGGGAGCGACTGGACCAACCGGCAGCACACCCCCGTGCTGCAGGCTGCGGGCGATCTGAACGGTGACGGCTTCGACGACTTCCTCGCCTCGTCGGTCTCTCCGGAGGGCGGGCGGGTCTATTACGGGTCCGGCACCGAGCAGGACCAGAAACTGCCGGCGGGTGCGGTCGTTTGGGCGTCCGCCGCCGCGCCGGCCCGCGGCCGGTTGTCGGCGGATGCGACGTTCACGCTGGACTTGCAGTTCCAGGACAGCACGGTTGTGGGCAGTCCCGTGACGGTCACCTTGGCGGCCGGCGAGACGCAGGACAACCAGAACGCCGACGATCTGGTAGCCGATCTGAATGCGGCTCTGGACAACCATCGCCTGGTGTTCAAGCATCCCGGCACGGGCCAGACGCAATCGACATCGGAGTTGGCACAGTACTTCGAGTTCGGCCGGATCGGCGACCGCGTGGTGCTCCGCGACACGATCTTCGGGCGGGAGTCATGGAAACTGACCGTCGATCCCGCCAATGCCGCCGCCACGCAACTGCACCTGGCCACGTACCAATGGTCCGGGACGCGGACTCAACCGTCGCCGGTGTCGGTGCGCGGGATGGTGTCGAACCTGCCCGGCCAGGCGGTGTTCGGCGATTTCAATGACGACGGATTCGTGGATCTGGTGGCCCTCAATCCGGGAGAGACCACCGCGCGTGTCGCGTTTGCCGGATCGGCCCAGGACTGGCTGTCGCGCCCCTGGGGCGAGTTTCCCATGGGTCAGATCCAGCAGTCCGGCTCTCTGGCCTATCAGCAGGCGGTCTTGCTGGGCGACATCAACGGCGACGGGCGCGACGATTTCGCGCTGGCGGCCGGGAACGCGGCAGGCAATCTCACCGTCGTCGAGGTGTACCAGGGAGCGGCGCCGAATACGACGCTGGCGCCGAGCGCGACGTACACGGCCGCGGCGGGGAAGAGGCTCACCGTCGCCACCCTGGGCGACGTCGACCACGACGGGCGGGCTGATTTCGGCATTCGGACGATCGACACCGCGGCCTCGACGTCGACGCTGGCGGTGTACTATGGCGGCGGCCGGACGGTCACCGTGACGGGGTTGAATGCCAGCGGCAACTTTGCCTCGCTGGGCAATCTGAACGGCGATTCCCAAGCTCAGGCCGAGTTGTTCGTGGGCGGCAGCCTGTTCGCGGACTTCGGCCTGGTCTCGGCCGGCGAGCATTCGGCCGCTTCGTTGGCGCCGGCCGCCATCGGGGTGGACAGCCTGTTCGGCGTCGGCGACCTGGACGGCGACGGCCTGGGCGATGTGTTGCAGTACTCCCGCTGGTGGGGCTGGCGGTACTCGGAGGACCAGCAGCCGGTGGCGAAGATCTTCCTGGGCGCAATCCCGGCCCAGGGCGAATCATGGTCCCAATGGGTGCAACAACGCTTCGCGGCACCGGATCTCATCCTCCAACTCGACAAGCCGCCCCGCTGGCCGCAAGACACGGCCAACAATCTGGACAGCCGTTTGTTCCAACGGATCGGAGACGTGAACGGCGACGGCCGCGAGGACTTCGCGCTGTCGGAGTATGACGGGGCCACGGTACACGTGTTCACCAACCCCTTCGCATTAGCCGCAGCCTCGAACGTGCAGGAGCCGGAGCCCTACGCGTGGGACGACCTGGCGACGCCGGCCGCCTCCAGTACGACGGCCACGCTGGACTTGACGGCGCCCGAGCCGCAGCTTGCGGAGGCGGCCTACGTCGCCGGTCTGGGGACGGACAAAATGGTGGGCTTCAATTTCCAGCCCGCTGGGGATGTCAATGGCGACGGCTGGCAGGATCTGCTGGTCGACGTCGCGTACGTCTCCGATCGCTTGCTGTTGGGTCCCATCGACATGAGCACCTCGGCCCGCGTGACCGAGGGACTTGGTGTAACGCTCAATTGGGAGCTGCGTTACCCGGCCACCCGCTGGGGCGACTTCGACGACGACGGCCTGACGGACCCGGCTTTCGTCACCCACCCGGAGAATGGCACCACGGTCCGGATCTTCCGGGGCAGCGCGAACTTGCCGACGGAACTTACCATCGGCGGCGAGGCCTACACGCTGACGTTTCCCACGAGCGACCCGATCGGGAAGAGCATCCCTTCCGCCCATTTCCTGCAGTGGAACGGCACGGGCGGGGACGATCTGCTGCTGCTGGCCGCCAATCTGCCTACCGGGAGCGGCTTGCAGACTTTCGGCTACATCTACACCGACGGCAATCTGAGCGCGCCGGCGGTGACGCTCAAATACGATCCGCAGGGCTCAAGCACGGCGGAGAGTGTGAATGTGGCCGTGGTGGGCGACATCAATGGCGACGGCTTGGAAGATGCGCTGTTGTACGTGCGGGGCCAGGTCGAGCACCTCGTCGGGCGGCCGGACGGCGCGGCGACGATCGTCTTGAACACGAACGATGCGGTCTGGCGGGCGCCGCCCGGCTCCGGGGGCGCGATCGAACCCTTGGGCGACATCAACGGCGACGGTCTGGACGACTACGCCGTTATCATGCGTACGGTCACCCCGCTGGGCGCCCAGGCCCAGCACGGGCTGTACGTTTATCTGGGCAGCACCGACCTGACCAGCGCAGCCGATCCCGGCCTGGAAATCTCCCAGGCCTACGGCACGGGCGTCAAGCAAGGCCAGTCCCTGACCGTCTATAGCGACGTCACCGCCGGGGACTTCAACGGGGACGGGCAGCAGGATCTGATCGTCGGGCGGCGGCGCTGGGAGGTCACTCAGGGGAACACAAGCGTCGCTTCGAGTTACCGCGGTCAGGCGTGGATCTTCTGGTCGATCGCCGAGCGGATGGCGCAGACCAGCGTGCCGCTGCAATTGAACGACGCCGAAACCACGTTTGTCGGGGAGAGCACGGACGACCAGTTCGGAACCATGCTCACGGAGCCGGCTCGGGACTGGGACGGCGACGGGATCGACGATCTGTTGATGGGGGCCGTGTACGCCATGAGTACCGTCGGGGGTGCGAGCAGCAAAGCCGGCAAAGTGTACCTCGTGCCGGGCTTGGCGGCCCCGAACGAAGGGCTGGGCCGGGGGCCCGCCCAGCCGGAACCGCCGGAGGAATTCGAGGTGCTCACCAACCGCACGGTCACGGGCAGCGGCGGTTTCCTGGTCGACCGCGAAACGGGCCAGCCCCAGCGGTATCAGGGTTCGCTGGACGCCGGCCGCACCGAGCAGTGGTACCAGTTCACCACGCTGGGTGACGGCCAGGCGGGCGACTATGTGTACGTCTCGTCGGACCGCCGGATGCCGATCGCGGGCACGACGGCCGGCAAGGAGTCCGCCGATCCGGGCAGCTACTGGCCCGAGTTCGACCGCAGCAACACGGTGGTCGTGGCGGAGCTGTACGACGCGGCCGGCGCGCCGGTGGATCCGGTGCAGTTTGCCTATCGCAAGGAAGTCTACTACGGCGCGGCCGGCGACTGGGTCGGCGGCCTGGTGGAGAATCGCCGGCCGCTGCTCGACCTGCGCAACCTGGAGGCAGGGACGTATTACCTGCGCGTCTACGCCTGGACGTGGACTCTGGATGATGAAGGCCGGCCGACCGGTTCGCAGAGCCTGGCGGGAACGCTGGACTACTCGCTGGCAATCGACGCGCCGGCCGTGGGAGCCTACCATCCGGGCTCCGACCGTGACCAGTTGTGGGGCGGGGACGGAGACGACCAGCTGATCGGGAACGGGGATTTTGACCGTTTGCGGGGGCAAAGCGGCACGGATGGATTCGTGGGCGAAGCGTTTGAGACACTGGACCGCGCCAGCGGCGAAACTCGCACCGACCCGCCAGCCGCTCAACTGGCGAGCAATCGTCCTGCGGAGCGCGACCCGATCGTGACTTCCGCCGACTTCGCCGATCCGAACCTGGCCCGCGCCGTGCTAGTGGCGGCGGCCTACAATGCCGGCGTGCCCGTGACCAACCCAAACAGCGGTTCGCCGGTCATCCACGGTGTGATCCACCGTAGCGACGTGGCCGAAATTGTCTCGCTGGATCTCGACGGGCTGGGCATCGCCGACTTGGGCGGGCTCGAGCACGCCATCGGCCTGCGCGGTCTGACGCTGGCCGGCAACCGGGTCGCGGACCTGTCGCCGTTGCGCCCGGAAACCGCTGACGACGATCAACCGGTCGGCGCGGCGCATCTGCAGTGGCTCGACGCGGCGGGCAACGTGGTCGCCGATCTGGGGCCGCTGGAATTGCTGGACCCGCTGCGCTGGCTGAGCGTCGATCACAACCGCGTCACGTCGCTCGCTCCGCTGGACGATTTGAGCCGCCTGGAGCTGTTGAGCGCCGCCGGCCAGTCCGCGCCGGGCTTGTACGGCGAGTACTACCTGCCCGGCGGCGACCTGACCACGTTTCCGAATTACGACGCGCTGACGCCGATGCACACGCGAGTCGACGCCACGCTCGACATCAACGCGGGCAACGGACTGTTCAACGGGCTCAACGGATTCGCCGATCAACTGGCCGTCCGTTGGACCGGCCAGATCGAGATCGCCCGGGCTGCGGCCTACACTGTCTACCTGGCCAGCGACGACGGGAGCCGCCTGTATATCGACGGGAACCTCGTGGTCGACCACGGCGGCCTGCACGGCATGACGGAAAAATCGGGAACCGTGACCCTGACCGCAGGCCGCCACAACATCAAGGTCGAGTACTTTGAACGCACCGTTGACGCCGGCGTCAAGCTGCAATACGAGAGCGCCGCCGCGGGCATCGCCAAGCAGGTCGTGCCGGCGCGGGTCTTGTATCCCAATCTGCCGGTTGCCAGCCCGCTCGGCCGCGGCTTGTCGGACCTGCGCGGCCTGGAGCGGCTGGATGCTCTGCAGGCGCTGAACCTGCTGGACAATGCCGCCGGCGATCTGGGGCCGCTCGCCGGCCAGGTCGTGCGGGACGACGGCGATGCGGGAACCAGTGCCAGCGGTATCTGGGTGAGCAACGTGAACCGCGTCGACGCGGCCAACGGCTACGACTACCGCTTCAGCCCGCCCACCGCCTCGGCGGGAGCCGCCAAATACACCTGGCAGTTCAACGGTCTGCCGCTGGACGAGTACGAGGTCTTCGTGACCTGGCCGGCCCTGGCCAACAGCGGCGGGCGCGCGGTGTACAGCGTGTACGAGGGGAGCACGCTGGCCAGAACCGTGGGACTGGAACATTCGGCCGCGCCGGTGGGCGTCTCGCTGGGCGGCCGGACCTGGGAGAGTCTGGGCGTGTTCGACGCGTCCCTGCAGACGCTGAAGGTCGAACTGGCCAGCGCGACGGCGGGGTTTGTCGCGGCCGATGCCGTGCGGCTGGTGCCCGTGGAGCGTGTCCTGCCCAACTTGACACGGCTCCGCCTGGCCGGCATGCCGCTGGACAACGTGTCGCGCGACGTCTATCTGCCGCAGTTCGCGGCGGAGGGCGTGCTGGTCGAAGGCGTGCTGCCCAACCCGAATCCGCCGGTGTTCGTGTTCGCCGTGACGCCGGACGCGACGCACGTGGGCGACGGCGGGACGAATCCGATCGACATCCGCTACGAAGCCTACGATCCCGACGGCGGGCCGGTGAGCTTCACCGCGGTGACCGACAACACGGCCGTCGCCGCGACGGCGATCGCCGCCGGCGACGGCGTGGCGACCGTGCGTTTGATTTCGTCCTCGTCGGACACCTTGGCCCGCGTCACGGTCACGGCCACGGATCGCTACGGCCGAACGGAAACGCACGCCTTCAACGCCCATTTCGGCGGCAAGTATGCCTACGGCACGGTGTGGCACGATCAGGACGGCAACGCCGCACGCGACGGGACCGACGCGGACGGCGACGGCCGGTTCGACGCGGACGAAGGGGAACCCGGAGTCGACGGCTGGTCGGTGCGGAGCGTCCAGGCCGCCGGCACGGTGTTGACCGAGACGTTCAGCGACGTGAACGGCGATTACGCACTGCGGCTGGATCCGGGCGAAACGGGCGCCACGTCGTACCTGGTGGGCGCCGAGTCGCGGACGCAGTGGACGCGGACGCTGCCGGCGGCGGCGACCTGGTCGATCGCCACGAGCAGCGCGCCGCAGTTGACCGCTGACCGGGATTTCGGCCAGCGTTACGTCGGCGTTTCGGCCGGGCCGGACCAGCGGGCCAACGAGGGCGACAGCATGACCCTGACCGCCACGTCGTACGCGGGGACGGCGTCCGCCTGGCAGTGGAGCGTCTCGGCCAACAACGGCCAGACCGTCCCCGGCGGCACGAGCAGCCAGTTCACGTTCACTCCGGCCGACAACGGCACCTACACGGTGACCCTCAGCGCCACGAATCCGCAAGGCCAGTCGACGGACACGGCCCAGGTGTTCGTCGACAACGTCGCGCCGCGGGTGGATCCGGGAACCGATGCGCCCGATCGTGTCGGGCAGACCGACGCGACCGCGACCAGCTACTCGCTGCAACTGGACGGCCTTGACGATTTCGTGTCGGCGAACGGGATCGCCGACGTCCTGGCGGGGGCGTCCGCGTTCACGGTCAGCGCCTGGGTGCGTCCCGCGGGGAGCGGAGCCGAGGCAATCCTGGCCCTGAACACTTCCACGGGCGGCAACCGGCAGATCCTGTTCTTCGACTACGGTAGCGGCAAGTTCTACACCTACGACGGTTCCAACGGGCGCATCGACAGCGCCCGCACGTTCAGCGCCGGCAGCTGGCACCACGTGGCCTGGACGGTCGGAGCGGAAAGCGGTGGACGGAGCCCGGTGCGGCTGTACCTGGACGGCCAGCTGGAGTCGCTGTTCTCGATCCCGTCGTCTGCCCGTCCGCAGGCCAGCGACCGCTTCAGCATCGGGCAGGAATGGGACAGCGGTCCGACGGCAACCGATTTCCTCCAAGGCCACATCGACGAAGTTCGCGTCTGGACGGTGGAGCGTACCCAGGCCGAAATCCAGGCCGAGGCCTACGCGACGCTGTCCGGCAGCGAGTCCGGGCTGGCCGCGTACTGGCGCTTCGACGACGGCCGCGGCGAACTGGCCGCCGACACCGCCGGGCAGGACCAGCACGGTGTCCTGCACGGCGGTGCGACGTGGTCTACGGTCACGGTTCCGCCGCTCGTTGCGGGCGGTTTCGGCAACGCGCTGTCCTTGGACGGGATGGATGATTACGTCCAAATGGCGGCCAGCTTGAACGGGATCTCCGACTGGACCTTCACCGCCTGGATCAAACCGACGACGACAGGGGACGACGGCGAGATCTATTCGGAAGGCAACCCCCTCTCGACGTTGCGGATCATCTACGACAGCGATCAGAGCCTGAAAGTCAGCTCGTGGAACGCGAGCTACGCGGGTAACTGGATGACGTTCGACACGCCTGCCAACGTGCTGCACGTCAACCAGTGGAACTTCATTGCCGTGACCCTGTCCGGCGGCGGCGTCGGCAATGGGACGCTACGGGTCTACGTGAACGGGAACACGTACAGCGGCACTCTGCAGATGGAATCTCATTCCAGCACCAAGTACGCCACGCTTGGGGAACACGTGGGGCGGACGCAGGGCGGCACGCAGCCGGCCAATCCCTTCACGGGGCAGATCGACGAGGTCAGCCTCTGGACCGTGACCCGCAGCGAGGCCGAAATCCGCCGCGACATGCATCGTACGCTGGCGGGCACCGAGACGGGCCTGATCGGCTACTGGCCGCTGGACGAGGGCAGCGGCTCCACGGTAACGGACAGCGCCGGTGGGGCGAACCACGGGACCCTGCACCATCATCCACGGACTGAGACCTCGACGGTTCCGGTGGGCCCGGACGTTCCGGATTACCCGTTCGGCGCCGCGCTGAGTCTGAACGGTACGAATCAATACGTGCGGGCGGACGCCGTCGTCAACGATCTGGCCGTCGCCGCCGCGTACACGCTGAGCGCGTGGGTGCTGCCCAGCGGGGACAGCGGCTCGGATCGAGCGGCGCTGGCCCTGAACACGTCCGGCGGAGGCAACCGGCAGATCGTGTTCTACAGCTACGCCGACAACACGTTCTACTACCACGACAGCAACCTCGGCAATCAACCCAGTTCGAACCGCTTCGACACGGGCCGCTGGCACCATCTGGCCGTGACGGTGGGAGCGGCGGGCTCGGACGGCAACAGCACGGGCAAGCTGTATGTCGACGGCACGCTGCAAGCGACGTTCACGGTGGCCGCGTCGGCCCGGCCGCAAACGGGCGATCTGTTCAGCATCGGCCAGGAATGGGACGGCGGGGCGGCCAGCGACTTCTGGCGGGGCCAGATCGACGACGTGCGCGTCTGGTCCGTCGCACGCACGCAGGCCCAGATCGAGTCGGACATGAGCGGGCCGGCGGCCGGGACGGAAGCCGGCCTGGTGGGCTACTGGCCGTTTACGGAACTGGTGGACGGCCAGACGACGCCGGATGCGGCCGGTTCCGAGTACGCGGGCGCGCTGCAAGGCGGGGCCGCGCGGGCGGACTCGGGGGTTCCTACCGGCCCCGATCCGCAACACAGGTTCGACATGGCCCTCACGTTCGACGGCGTCGACGACTACGTGACCGCCGACTCGATCACCACTGACTTGAACGGCGCGACGAATTTCTCCTACAGCGCGTGGGCTCTGCCCCAAGGCGGTTCGGGCACCCGAATGATCCTGGCCTTCCACACCGCCGCCGCCGGCAACCGCCAGATGATCGGCTACGACTTTGCGAGTAGCAAGTTCTTTTACTTTAGCGGCAGCACGGGCACCGTGCGTACGGACACTACCTACGCTCAGGGACAGTGGTATCACGTCGCCGTCACGGTCTCCGGAACGTCCGGCACCCTGTACGTGAACGGCGAGAGCACCATGACGTTCACGGTCGCTTCCGGCGACCGTCCCCAGTCCGGCGAACGGTTCAGCATCGGCCAGGAATGGGATGCGGGCCCGACGGCCAGCGAATTTTGGAAGGGCCAGATCGACGACGTCCGGGTGTGGACCACGGCGCGGACGCAGGCGCAGATCCGGGCTGACATGGCCGATCCGTTGTCCGGCACGATGCCGGCCGGGCTGGTGGGGTACTGGAAGCTGTCGGCGGGCAGCGGCACGATGGCCGCGGATGCGGCAACCGCCGACGGCGCCGACAACGGCACGTTGGTCAACGGGCCCGCCTGGTTGTACTCCTCCGTGCCCACGGCCCCCTGGCGCGGCGATTTCGGCGGAGCCTTCTACTCGCTCGGCCGGTCCGGCGATTACGTCGCCGCGAACTCCATCACCGACGCGGTGGCGGGCGCGGCGCAGCTGTCCTATAGCGCTTGGGTCCTGCCAGAGGCGGGTGGGAACAGCAACGGCATGATCCTGGCGTTCAATCCGGCCACGAGCGGCAACCGACAGATGATCGGATTCGACTTCGGCACCGACAGGTTCTACTACTACGACGAGGCGGCGGGCTGGAAGTACAGCAGCAGCACCTTCAGCCGCGACCAGTGGCATCACGTGGGCCTGACCGTCGGCACCGCGTCAGGCGCTTCGAGCCCGGCCAAGCTGTACGTCAATGGTGCCCTCGAAGCTTCGTTCACGATCGGCGCGGCCGCCCGGCCGCAGAGCGGCGAACGGTTCAGCATCGGCCAGGAATGGGACGGCAACACGACGAGCGATCACTGGCGCGGGCAGATCGACGAGGTGTACGTGTGGACCGTCGAGCGGACACAGGCCGAGATCCAGCGGGACATGTACAAGCCCTTGACCGGGTCGGAAACAGGCCTGGTCGGCTACTGGCGGTTCGACGAAACGTCGGGAACCACCGCCACGGACAGGGCGGGCAACGACCAGGACGGCACGCTGAACAACGTCTTCCGGACGACTTCGACGGTCCCCGGTTCGCCCACCGGCGCGTTTGGCAAGGCCCTCAGCCTGGACGGGACGGACGATTATGTGCAAACGTCGGCCGGCCTCAACAACCAGGCGGATTGGACCTTCTCCGCCTGGGTCAAGCCGACGACCAGCACCGGCGGCGAGATCTACTCGGAAGGCGCTCCGAATTCCACCCTGCGGATCATCGCCGACAGCGACCAGAGTCTGAGCGTCAGCGCGTGGAACGCCGGCTACGCCGGCAATTGGATGACCTTCGACACCCCCGCCAACGTGCTGAAGGTCAACCAATGGAACTTCGTCGCCGTGACGCTGTCCGGCGGCGAGGTGGGCAGCGGGACGCTCAAGGTGTACGTGAATCAGCACACCTTCACGGGCACCCTGCAGAAGGAGTCCCATTCCGGCACGATCTACGCCGCGCTGGGCCAGCACGTGGGCAGCACGCAAGGCGGGACGCAGGCCGGCAATCTGTTCAAGGGCCAGATCGACGAAGTTAGCCTCTGGACGGCGGTCCGCACCGAATCCAATATCCGCAACGGCATGTACCGCACGCTCAGCCCGGATCAGGCTGGGCTACTGGCCTACTGGCAGTTTGACGAGGCTGCGGGAACCACGGCCGCCAACACCGCCGGCGCGGACCAGGGGACGCTGGTGGGCGGACCGTCGCGGGTCCGCGGGACGGTACCTGAGAATCCGCTCGGCGGGACGTGGGGGACGGCCTTGTCGCTGGACGGCATGGATGACTACGTCCAGGTTCCCATCGACTCGCCGGAAACGAATTACACCTACGAATTGTGGTTCAACACCTCGTCCGCCAACACGGGGATCTCTTCGGTACGCAACCAGACCGGCGATTACGACCGGAACCTGTGGGTCAAAGACGGGCAGCTTTACCACCGGCTCTGGTCCGAGCAGACCATCCACACGATCGAGACCGTCGCCGACGGCCGGTGGCATCACGTGGCGGTCGTGGTCGAGCAAGGGGTCGGGCAGAAACTGTACCTGGACGGGCGGCTCGCGGCGCAAGGTGCGAAGGACAGTTCTAACTTCAACTCGGACACGCACTTGCACCTGGGGTATTCCGGCTACGATGGGCGCACGTATTTCCAGGGCAGCCTGGACGACGTCCGCCTCTGGTCCGCAGCCCGCACGGCGGCGGAAATCCAGGCCGACATGGTCCGCACGCTGACGGGTTCCGAAGCGGGATTGGTGGGGTACTGGAAATTCGACGACGCGGCCGGCACGTCGGCGGCGGATGCGGCCGGCGGCGATCAGAACGGGACGCTGACGGGCGGCCCGCTGTGGACCGTTTCGACCGTCCCCGTCTCGCCGCCGGGTGAGTTCGGCGACGCGTTGCGGCTGGACGGCTGGCGCGATTACGTGGCGGCGGATTCCGTGACCGCCGAGTTGGCCGCGGCGACCGCCATGACCTTCAGCGCCTGGGTCTATCCGGAAGGAAGCGGGGTGGACGAGGTCCTGGCCATCAACACGGCCGGCGGCGGCAACCGGCTGATGATCGAGTACGACAACGGCGGCGGGCGGTTCTACTACTACGACTACGATTCCGCCACCAGCACGGCGAGGTCGCTGGGCAGCTTCCACGCGTTCGCCCGGAATGAATGGCATCACGTGGCCCTGACGGTCGGCGCCCCGAGCGGCGGAACGAGCGCGGCGATTTTGTACGTCGACGGCTTTGCCGAACTCTGGTTCGACCTGCCGTCCAGCGTCTGGCCGCAAGCGACCGACCGCTTCAGCATCGGGCAGGAATGGGACGGGGGATCGGCGAGCGACTTCTTCCAAGGGGTGATCGACGAGGTTCGCGTCTGGACGGTCCGGCGGACCAAGGCCCAGATTCAAGGCGACATGTATCAGACGCTGACCGGGTCGGAGTCGGGCTTGGTCGGCTACTGGACGTTCGACCGGGGGGCTGACGCCGCCCCGTTCGCCCACGTGGCGGCGGACACGGCGGATCCGAATCCCGGGACGCTGCAGGGGTCGCCCACGTGGACCGTGTCGACCGTGCCGGCCGCGGCGGCGGCCGGTTTCGGCGGAGTCCTGCAATTGGACGGCGTGGACGACGCAGTGAACCTGGGCGCCGGCTCCGCCCTGGGACTCACCGGGCAGATCACCATCGAAGCCTGGATCCTCCCGCAGCAGAAGAACGGCTACTCGACGATCGTGGCGAAGCGGGCGGCGGGCAGCGAACAGCCGGGATACGCCTTCGCCGTGAACGCCTGGAACAACAGCGACGCCAGACTCTCTTTCGAGACGCAGGGGACCCGTCTGTCCACGCCGGCCAAGGCCGTCACGTGGGGCCAGTGGCAGCACGTGGCTGTGACCTGGAACGGCAGTACAGGCCGGATCTACGTGAACGGCGCGGCCCAGCAAGTTTCCGGCAACGTCAATCTGACGGCCGCGACGGTGGATGCCCTGCTGGGGGCCTTCGCCAACGGCGAGTACCGGTTTGCCGGTTCGCTGGACGAAGTCCGGATCTGGAACGTGGCGCGGACCGAGGCGGCGATCCAGGCCGACCGGAACCGCACCCTGACGGGCGCCGAGTCCGGCCTGGTCGGCTACTGGCGTTTGGACGATCCGGCCGGCGCGGGCAGCGTCTGGGATGCGGCGGGCGGCGATCACAACGGGACCCTGGCCGGCGGCCTGGCGTTTGCCTCGTCGACGGTCCCGGTCCGGTACACGACCAACGAAAACGCGGCCGTCAGCGGGACGCTGTTCGGCGCGGACGCGCAGAACGAAGATCTGGACTTCGCGATCGCCGCCGGACCGGCCGACGGCACGCTGACCATGAATGCCGAAACGGGCGAGTTCACCTACACGCCCTTCACGCGGTTCAGCGGCGAGGACAGCTTTTCGTTCCGCGTCAGCGACGACAATGGCCAGCACTGGTCCGACGCGGCTTATCGCATCGACCTGTCGGTCAACGCCGCCAGCAACGTCATCGCGGCCGTCGAGGGCCAGGCGGTGACGTTCGATTTCCACGTGCAAGATCCGGGCGCGACCGACACGTTCGGCTACCAGTGGGACTTTGGCGACGGCGGCACGTCGACCGAGGCCAATCCGGCTCACGTCTACGCCGACGACGGCCAGTACCAGGTGACCGTGACGGTCACGGATGACGACGGGGGAGCCTCGACGGGCACGGTGACCGTGATCGTCGAAAACGCGCCGCCGGAAATCCAGGGAACGGAAGGCGGAACGGAGGAAGGCGTGCCGCAACGGTTCAGCGCGACGGTCAGCGACTCCGGCAACGACTCGCTCACCTGCACCTGGAACTTCGGCGACGGTTCGCCCCCGGTGACGGGCAACCAGGTATTCCACACCTATGCCGACAGCGGCCCGTATACGCTGACGCTGACGGTCGCCGACGGCGACGGCGGGTCGGATACCCTGACGCGGCCGGTGAACGTGCTTAATCTGCCGCCCACGATTCAGGAACTGACCGTCGAGGCGTCGCTGCCCGGCAAGCCGGTACTGTACGAGATGGAACAGGTGTCCTTCTCGGCGTTGGCGAGCGACTTGGGCGATGACACGCTGACGTATCTCTGGGACTTCGGCGACGGCAGCCCGGCGCAGTCCGGCCGTTCCGTGGTCCATGCCTTCCCGGATGAAGGCACCTATGCGGTCACCGTGACGGTCAGCGACGAGGACGGCGGCACGGCGGAGCAGACCAAGACGGTGACAGTCCAGAACGCCGCGCCCACGATTGGGTCGGTGCAGTTCGGCTTCAACTTCCTGGATCCGAACCTGGGGCCGATCCAATTGGCGCAGTTCGTCTGGGACGTCTTCAGCCAGTCGGACATGACGATCATCGTCCAACTGAGTCCTGCGGGCGGCGGCTTGACCGCGATGGTGACGTTCCGGGACGGGACGGGAGCGGAGTTGCGGCAGACGATGACGCTGCCCGGCTCGCCCCTTGCCGATCCGCAGCAGTTGGCCGGCAGCCTGTTGACGATCTTCCAAGTCAGCGCCAGCGATCCGGGGGCGGATCTGCTGCAGTGTACCTGGGACTTCGGCGACGGTTCGCCGCTGCAACAAGGGGCCGTCGCCAATCATCTCCTGCCCACGGGCGGAGCGTATACCCTGGCCCTGTCGGTCGCGGACGGCGACGGCGGGCGGGACTCCCGTTCGCTGCAGGTGATCATTGCCAACACGCCGCCGGTGGCCGAGGCGGGAGGTCCTTACGGTGGACCTGTGAATAGCCCTCTTTTACTGGACGGTTCGGGCTCGGCCGACCTGGACTTCGACATCGCGAGTTACGACTGGGACCTGGACAACGATGGCCAGTTCGACGACGCGACCGGAGCCGTGGCGTCGTTCCCTGCCAGCCTGGCCGGGCAATTCCCGGTGGCCCTGCGGGTCACCGACGCCGTTGGCCAGTCGAGCGTCGACACGGCATCGGTGCTGGTCGGCAACCCGACGCTGGTCGCCGAAGCCGGTGGACCGTATGGCTGCAGCGAAGGCGGCTCGGTCACCCTGCTCGGGTCGGCCGTCAGCCCGTTCACCGGCTTGCCGCTGACCTACGCCTGGGACCTGGACGGCGACGGCGCGTTTGACGATGCGGTTGGGCAGCAGCCGGTGTTCAGGCCTGCCGCCGACGGCGTGTACCTGGTGGCCCTGCGCGTAACAAATCGGCTGGGCGCCCAGACCGTGGACACGGCAGCGGTCGTCGTCAGCAACGCCGCGCCCACGGCCAACGCGGGCGGGCCTTACCTGGGGTGGGAAGGTTCGCCCGTCAACTTGGACGGCTCCGCGTCGAGCGATCCGGGGCACGACATTGTGCAGTACGAGTGGGATTTCGATGCCGACGGCCGGTTCGACGATGCCGCCGGACCGGTGGTTTCGTTCAGCAGCACCGCCGACGGCGTCTACACCGTCCACTTGCGCGTCACGGATGCCAACGGCGCCCAGCACACCGACACGACGGCTGTGACGGTGCAAAACGCTCCGCCCGCGGCCGAGGCCGGCGGCCCGTACACCGGGTTCGAAGGCAGCCCGATCGTCTTGGACGCGAGCGGCTCGACCGATCCCGGCGGCGACATCCTCGCTTACGCCTGGGACTTGGACGGCGACGGCACGTTCGAGACGTCCGGCGTCACCGCAACCTTCCTCACGACCGGTGACGGCACGTTCAGCGTGGCCCTGCGCGTGACCGACGACGATCAGGCGTCCAGCATGGCCCTGGCTCTGCTGACCGTGGCCAACGTCGCGCCCACGGCGGACGCCGGCAGCCCGTACGGTGGCAAGACCGGCCAGGGCGTCACTTTGGACGCGTCCGGCTCGACCGACCCCGGCCAGGATATTGTGCGGTACGAGTGGGACTTCGATCTGGACGGCCAGTACGACGACGCCACCGGCATGACCGCGGTGTTTACCCCGGCCGCCGTCGGCGTGCTGACCATTGGCTTGCGCGTCACCGATGCGAACGGCGCGTGGAGTGCAGACGTCGCCACGGTGACGGTGGCTCAGGGCAATGTGCCGCCGACGGCCCGCGACGACGCGTATGCGACGCCGGAGGACCAACTTTTGACCGTCGCGGCCGCCGGTGTGTTGGGCAACGACAGCGACCCGAACCAAAGCGACCAGCTGACGGTCAGCGGGGTGAACGCCGACGGCACGCTGGGGGCCTTGGCTTGGACCTCCAACGGCAGCTTCAGCTACGATCCGCGCGGCCGGTTCACGTCGTTGGCCGCCGGCCAGTCGGCGACGGACATGTTCCGCTATACGGTCAGCGACGGGCAGGGCGGGACGAGCACCGCCGTGGTCCGCATCACTGTCACCGGCGTCAACGATCCGCCCGCGGCGACCGACGACTCGGCCGCGACCGGCGAGACGCAAACCGTTAGCGGCAACGTCTTGGCGAACGATACCGACCCCGACGGCGATGCCTTGGCGGTGATCGGCGTCGATACCTCGGCGACCCTCGGGTCCGTAACGTGGACCGGCGACGGAGCGTACACCTACGACCCGAGCGGCCGTTTCGGACACTTGGCCGTGGGCGAGACTGCTACTGACACCTTCACGTACACCGTCAGCGACGGCCAAGGCGGAACCGCGACGGCCCGGGTGACCGTCGTGGTTTCCGGACTGAACGCCGCTCCGGCCGTGACGCTCAGCGGGCCGGCCGCCGCTCAGGAAGGGACGCTTGTGGCGGTGACGGCGTCGGCCACGGACGCGGATGCCAGCGACGTGCTCGACGCTGGGTGGACGGTGACGAAAGACGGCGCGGCCTTTGCCTCCGGCGACGGGCTGGCCGTGGAATTCACGCCGGACGACAACGGCGTGTACGCGGTCCAGGTGACGGTCGGCGACGGGCATGGCGGGCTGGCCGCGGCCACGCACACAATTCAGGTCGCCAATGCCCCGCCCGTGCCCGCGATCGCGGGGCCGGTCAACGGCGTGCGGGGCGAGACGCTGAGCTACCAGAGCCGGATCCAGGACCAGGGCGCGGCCGACACGCACGTCGTCCGCTGGACCGTGACGGACACCGCTGGCGCTGGGGCCGCAGCCGGTATCGGAACGGCGTTGGATTTTGCGCCCGCCCAGTCCGGCGTCTACATTGTGGCCGTGACGGTCACGGACGACGACGGTGCGGCGGCGACGGCCACGCTGAGCGTGACGGTCTCGGTCTGGGCGCTGCGGCCGTGTCCGGACGATCCCGAACGCAGCGTGCTGGTCATCGCCGGCACCGACGAGCGGGATGCGATCGACGTCGACAAGGTCGGCGGCCAGTACGTAGCGACCGTGCGGCAGTTGGATAGCGGGCGCGAGGAAACGCTGCGGATCGAGGCCGCGTTGTGCCGGGTCATCGTCAGCGGCCACGCCGGCGGCGATGTACTGACCGTCCGCAGCGCAGTAGACGTCGGCGCCGACCTGTACGGCGGCGAGGGGAACGATCTGATCTTCGCCGGCTGGGGGGGCGACTGGATCGACGGCGGCGACGGCGACGACTGGATCTACGGCGATGGCGGCGACGATGAAATCATGGGGCAGGGCGGAAACGACCGCATCTTCGCCGGAGACGGCCGCGACCATGTGCAAGGCGGTGACGGCAACGATTGGCTGTTCGGCGGCGCGGGCGACGACACGCTGGAAGGCGGCCTAGGCAACGATCATGTGTACGGCGGATTGGGCGACGATGCCTTGTTCCAGGGTGACCGGCTGCCGGAGGAGACTCCGCCGCCCACCGCCTGGCAGAACGACCAGAACGCCTACGACGTGAACGGCGACGGTAACATATCGGCGGCGGATGTGCTGGCGGTTATCAACCATGTGAACCAAGGCGGCAGCAGCCGCGTGCCCGCCACGCTGGCCTGGTCCGACGCTTCCGCGGTGTACCTGGATGTCGACGGCAACCAGCGGGTCGAACCGCTGGATGCCTTGAATGTGATCAATTACCTGAATCGCCTGGCGGCCACGGGCGGTGAAGGGGAAGCCGCCGGCGACGGCAGCCTGCCGGGCGCCCAGCGGTGGGCGGATCGGCCGACCGTGGCGTTTCCCGTCTTGGACATTCCGCTGATGGCCCGCCCGGCCGGCGCTGCCGTGTCGCGGTTGGACGAACTCTGGTCGCGCGTGGGCGAGCAGGCCGAGGGATCGGCGGACGAGTCCTGGTTCATCGGCGAATCCGCACCGGAATCATGCGGGCGGGTGATCGTGGCCCCGGCATCGGATGGGACCGGCGAAGATGAAATGGCCGTTGAAGCATGGACCAAAGAGCCGGCGGTGGAGGCATTTGCAGCCGACGTCGCTGAAGTCTGGGCCAGCACCATACCCAACCAACCCATTCGCTGACGGAGCAGTCAGGCACACGTCCAGGAACAATTCCGTAGGACAGAATTCATTCCGCCCAAACGGGCGGAGTCGGCGGAGTTTGACGGGGATGTCCGCTTGCCACAATGTATATACATCGGTATACTTCACTAGCCACATGTATAGGCACCGAATCCTGGACGGGAGGAAAGGCCGGCAGCTTGGCTGCGTCAACCACCCCTGTAAAGGTGTTAAATAGGTTGGAGTCCACGCTTTAGCGTGTATCGGCGGTGGGCTTCGCCCGCCCGGGCAGCCCAAAGGCTGTACTCCAACTGAATTGTCTGCCAGCTTTTCTTGAGAAATCCGACCTTTACAGGGGTGGCTGCGTCAACCTGGAAAACCGTGATGTACGCCGAATTGCACTGCAAAACGAATTTCTCTTTTCTGCAGGGGGCGTCGCATCCGGACGAGTTGGTACAGCGCGCGGCGGAACTGGGTTACCACGCGCTGGCGGTGACGGATGTGAACAGCCTGGCCGGGGTGGTCCGCGCGCATGCGGCAGCGAAGGGCAGCGGGTTGAAACTGATCGTGGGTGCGGAGATCACGCCGGTGGATGCTCCGGCCGTGGTGCTGTGGGCGCCCGACCGGGCGGCTTACGGCCGCTTGTGCCGGCTGATCACGCGCGGCCGCCGCCGCGCGGCCAAGGGCGAATGCGTGTTGACACTGCAGGATGTCGCGGAGCATGCCGACGGGCTGTTAGCGGGAGTGCTGGTCGGCGATTCGGAAGGGGAACTCACGTGGAAGCGTCTGGCCGAAACGCTAAATCCGGTCTCGGAGAGACCAAGCCACGTGATTGCCCAAGGTCAGCGGGAGACCTTGCGGTCGGTGGTTTCGGCGGGGTCGGAAGACCCGCGCCGAGCACTGGGGTCGGGAGACCCGCGCCGAGCATGCTTGGCGGTTCTCGATCGCTACCGTCAAATCTTCTCCGCTCGCTGTTACCTGATCGCCGAATTTCAGCGCGGGCCGGATGATCTGCGGCGACTGGAATGGCTGCAGCAACTGTCCTGTGCCGCCGAGTTGCCGCTGGTCGCCGCCGGCGACGTGTACTACCACATTCCGGCTCGCCAGCCGCTGCAGCACGTTTTGACCGCCATCCGGCACGGCGTCACGGTGGCTCAAGCCGGCGGGCTGTTGTTTCCCAACGCCCAGCGGCATTTGAAATCGCTGGACGAGCTGCGCGAATTGTTCGCCCGCGTTCCCGACGCATTGCAACGCACACGCGAGATCGCCGATCGCTGTACGTTTTCGCTGGACGAATTGCGTTACGAGTATCCCCAGGAACTGGCTCCGGCGGGAATGACGCCGCTGGAATACTTGAAGCGGCTCACTTGGCAAGGCGCCCAGCAGCGTTATCCCAGCGGCGTGCCGGACAAGGTATTGCAGTTGCTGAAACACGAACTGCAGCTGATCGGCGAGTTGCGGTACGAAGCGTATTTCCTGACGGTCTGGGACCTGGTGCAATTCGCCCGCGCGCGAGACATTCTCTGCCAAGGCCGCGGGTCGGCGGCGAATTCGGCCGTCTGCTACTGCCTGGGGATTACCGCCGTGAATCCCGACCGGTTCGATTTGTTGTTCGAACGGTTCATCAGCAAGGAGCGCAACGAGGCGCCGGACATCGACGTGGACTTCGAGCACGAGCGGCGGGAGGAAGTGCTGCAGTACCTGTACCGGAAATACGGCCGCGAGCGGGCCGGACTCGCCGCCGCCGTGATTACCTACCGCACGCGGTCGGCGATCCGCGAAGTCGGCAAGGCGCTCGGCTTGTCGCTGGACTGCATCGACGCCCTGGCCAAGAACATGGACGGCTATCCCCAGCAGGGCATCGAGTTGGAACAGCGTGTCCGGGAGATGGGGATCGACACCTCTGCGGAAATCGGCCGCCGCTTGCTGCATTTGACCGGGGAACTGATCGGCTTTCCGCGCCACCTGTCCCAACACGTGGGCGGCATGGTGATGACGCGCGGCCCGTTGTGCGAATTGGTGCCGATCGAGAACGCGGCCATGCCGGACCGGACGGTGGTCCAGTGGGACAAGGACGACTTGGAGGAATTGGGCATCCTGAAGGTCGACTGCTTGAGCCTGGGCATGCTGTCCGCCATCCGCAAGTGTTTTCAACTGGTCCGGCAGGCCACGGGGCGGCAATTGACGTTGGCCACGATCCCGGCGGGCGACACGCCGGTGTACGACATGATCTGCCGGGCGGACACGATGGGCGTGTTCCAGATCGAAAGCCGCGCCCAGATGGCCATGCTGCCACGGCTGCGGCCGCGCTGCTATTACGACCTGGTGATCGAAGTGGCGATTGTCCGGCCGGGCCCGATCCAGGGCCAGATGGTGCATCCGTACCTGCGGCGGCGGGCGGGCGAAGAAGCCGTGACGTACCCCAACGACGAGATCCGCCGGGTGCTGGAAAAGACACTGGGCGTGCCGATTTTTCAGGAGCAGGTGATGAAGTTGGCGGTGGTGGCGGCCGGATTCACCGCGGGCGAAGCCGACCAATTGCGGCGGGCGATGGGCGCGTGGCGGCGGAACGGCCGGATCGAAGCCTTTCGCCAGAAACTGCTGGACGGGATGCGCGAGCGGGGTTTGTCCGAGGAGTTCGCCGAGCGGGTCTTTCAGCAGATCCGCGGTTTTGGCGAATACGGCTTTCCCGAATCCCACGCCGCCAGCTTTGCGTTGCTGGTCTACGTGTCGGCCTATTTGAAGCACTACTACCCGGCAGCGTTCGTCGCCGCGCTGATCAACAGCCAGCCGATGGGCTTTTATGCCCCGGCGCAGCTGATCCGCGACGCCCGCCAGCACGGCGTCGAAGTGCGTCCGGCCGACGTCAACTACAGCCAGTGGGATTGTACGCTGGAAGGCGAACGCATTCTGCGGTTGGGGTTCCGCCTTGTCCGCGGCCTGGCCGAGAAAGACGCGGCGGCCATCGTCCAAGCGCGGGTGTCAGGCCCCTTTGAAACGATCGACCAGTTCACGCGCTGCACGGGGTTGTTGCAGGGCGTGGTGAGCCGTCTGGCCGAAGCCGATGCCTTCGGCTCGCTGGACCGCGGCCGCCGTCGAGCGATGTGGGACGCGCTGTCTCAACCCAGTCACCGGCATTCCCAGCCGCTGCTGGACCGCACCGATCCGCCGGCCGACCCGCCTGCCGAGTTGCCGGTCACCACGGTCCAGGAGGAAGTAGTCGCCGATTACCAGACCACGGGGCTATCGTTGCGGCCGCATCCGGTGTCGTTTTATCGCGAGCGTTTGCAGGAATTGGGAGCGACGCCGGCTGCCCGGCTGGCCGAACTGCCCAATCGCCGCCAAGTCCGCGTGGCGGGTGTGATCATCCTGCGGCAACGGCCCGGCACCGCCAAGGGAATCACGTTTGTGACGCTGGAGGACGAAACCGGCACGGCCAATTTGGTGCTGCACAAGCACATCTGGGAACGGTTCCACAAGATCGCCCGGCACAGCAACGCCTGGTTCGTCCGCGGCCGCTTGGAAAGCCGCCACGGCGTGATCCACGTCGTCGTCCAGCACCTCCAGGACATGCATGACGAACTGACCCACCTGGTCCCGTCGCGGGACTTTCAGTAGGGTTAGCTTCCCCTCCCGCCGCAAAGGAGCTAACCCCGCTGGAGTGTCCGCTTCAGCATGCCTCTTGCGCCGGACATCGCCCGCCGAATACACTGAAGCGTACACTCCAACGATCCCCCTGGTAGATTTTGTTTCGCCACCAGCCTAGATTGGCGGACTGGAGGACATCGCCATGTCGCACGAGCAAGATCGTTTGCCGAAGTTGGTTTCTTCACGTCGCGAGTTTCTCAAGACCGCTGCGGGCGCTGCGGCCGGAGCGGTTTTCGCCAGCAGCTTGTTGGCCGCTGGTGACGAATCGCCGCCACCGGCTCCATCCGGCGGTGTGACCAAGCTGTCGGAACACGTGTTGGTCTATCACGGTCCGATCAATGTCGGCGTTGTCCGCGACGGCGACCGGGCCTTGTTGATCGATTGTGGAGACGGCCGCGTCGCGCAATCGCTGCCGGGGTTGGGCATCAAGTCGGTGGCGCAGATCGTGTGTACGCACCACCACCGGGATCAAGCCTGCGGAGCCGGACCGCTCGCGGCCTCCGGTGCCAAGATCGGCGTTCCCGAGGCGGAACGCGAACTGTTTGCCGACCCGGCGAGTTACTGGAACAACGATGGCAACCTATGGCGCGTGTACGCCAGCTTCCGCCCGCACCACTTGACCCTGACGGAACCGCTTCGCGTCGATGAGACCTACGCCGACGGCCAGGAAATCCGTTTTGGCGCCGCGACGATCCGGGTCATCGGCACGCCCGGCCATACCAACGGCTCGGTCAGCTATCTGGTCGAAGCCGACGGACGACGCGTCGTCTTTTGCGGCGACTGCATTTACGACGCAGGCCGAGTCTGGGATCTGGCCAGCCTGCAGAAGGGATTTTCCAAGGGCGGCCGGCAGATCGGCGGTTATCACGGCTTCCTGGGCGACCGCTGGCGACTAGTCGAAAGCCTGGAGCGGATCCAAGGTTTTCAGCCGGAAACGCTTGTCCCGTCGCACGGCCAGATCATGTCCGAGCCGGCCACGGCGATCGGGGCCTTGGCCGAACGGTTTGAATCATGCTATGAGAATTACGTTTCGATTAGCGCCCTCCGGCATTACTTTCCCGAGTTGTTTGCCGACTACGCGGGGCGGGCGAGCCAGATGCCGATCCGGCCGGGCATCGAGCCGCCTGACTGCCTGCGGCACTTCGGCACCACGTGGATGCTGGTCTCCAAGACCGGCGCCGCCTTGGTGATGGACGTCGGTTCGAACAACATCGTCCAGCAACTGAAAAAGTTGCTCGAACGGGGCGAAATCAAGACCGTGGATGCCCTGTGGGTGACGCACTACCATTTCGATCACACGGACGGCATTCCGCTGTTCCAGAAAGAGTTTGACGTGCCATGCATCACCGATCGCCGCCTGGCCGAGGTGATCACCAACCCGCGGGCGTGGCGACTGCCGTGTTTGGCCTCGGAGACGTCACGGGTAGACCGGCCGATGGAGGATGGCCAGTCCTGGGAGTGGCACGAATACAAGCTGACTTCATACTTCTTTCCCGGCCAGACGTTGTATCACGCGGCGCTGCTGGCCGAAGGCAACGGGTTGCGGATGTTCTTTGTGGGCGATTCGCACACCATGTCGGGCCTGGACGACTACTGTGCCCAGAACCGCAATTTCCTGGGCCGCGGCGTGGGCTTTCAATACTGCCTGTCGCTGATCGAGAAACTGCAGCCGACGCACATTTTCAATTGTCACGTCGATCCGGCGTTCACCTTCACGGCAGAAGAAATCCGTTTCATGCGCGAAACGCTGGATGAACGGGAAAAACGCTTTGGGGCCTTGGTGCCGTGGGAGCATGCCAACTATGCGACGGATGAATCGTGGGTGCGATGTTTTCCGTACTGGCAGCAAGCCAAGGCTGGCCAGCGGTTAACGGTCGATGTCGTGGTCACCAATCACGCGAACGAGCCGCAAGCGACGGCCTGCCGTGCGGTGCTGCCGACCGCGTGGGGCGGAAATGTGACCGACTGGAGTTCGGCCGAGGTTCCCGCCAAAGCCGAGAAATCGCTGCCGGTCACGATTCAGATCCCCGCCAATGTAACGGCCGGCCGCTACGTATTGACGATCGACGTCAAGCACGGCCCTTGGGATTTGCCGCAATTTGCGGAAGCGATTGTGGATGTGTAAGTGCCTTGCCGCCCGGTTGTTGACCCGTCATACTGTGAGAGTTTGTGAGGGCAGTTCAGCATCCCAGGAGAAAATCACGATGAAAATGGTCTTGATCGCACCGCGGAAGTACGTGCAGGGCAGAGGAGTCATGGCCGAGATCGGATCGTACCTGGCGATGCTCGGCAAACGGCCCATCCTGCTGTGGGACTCCATGGTCAAGGGGCTGCTCGGCGAAACGGTCTTGAAGAGTGTCCGCGAGGCCGGCCTGGAGGCGATCGACGTGCCGTTCGGCGGCGAAGCGACCAAGGAAGAGGGGCAGCGAATTGCTCAGCTGGCCCGCCAGCAGAACGCGGACGCGATCGCCGGGATCGGCGGCGGCAAAGTGATCGACATCGCCAAGGCGGTGGCGTGGGACGCGGGGATCAAGCTGATGACGGTGCCCACGATCGCGGCGACCGACGCGCCGACCAGCGCGGCAACGGTCTGGTACGACGCCGAATCGAATTTCACGGGCTTCGAGTGCTGGCCGGGCAATCCGGACATCGTGCTGGTCGATACGCAAGTCATCGCCAGCGGCCCACCGCGCGCCTTCTCGGCCGGCATGGGCGACGCCTTGTCCACGTGGGTCGAAGCGGAGGCATCGTACAAGACGCGGGCCTCGAACATCGCCGGCGGCGTGTCGACGCAAGCGGCGATGGCGATCGCCCGGCTGGGCTTCGACATTCTGATGGAATACGGCGTGGAAGCCTTGCGGGCCGTCCGGCAAAAGGTAGTTACGCCGGCCGTCGAGAAAGTCGTCGAAGCCAACGTCCTGCATTCCGGATTGGGTTTCGAGAGCGGCGGCTTGGCCACCGCCCACATGGTGGCCAACATCCTGTCGAATTTCCCGGAGTGCAAGGGCTTGATGCATGGGGAAAAGGTCGGCTTTGGGATCGTTACGCAGCTGTGCCTGGACGAGGACACCCGCGTTGACGAGATGAACCGGATCGTGGATTTTGAGATCGCGATCGGGCTGCCCGTGACGTTTGCCGACTTGAACCTGCACAACGTGACGCGGGACCGGTTGCGGGTGATCGGCGAGGCTTGCGCCGGCCCCGGTTCGTTGTGCCACAATCATTGTTTCAAAGTGGCGGCGGACAGTGCAATCGACGCGATGTTCGCGGCGGACGCCCTGGGGCGCGCCCGCAAGGCGGCGACGGGGATTGGTTGAGCGAGTCGAAGGGCACCGTTCGGCGCAGGTCTCCCGACCTCGCCGAAACGGCCGACCGTAGGTCTCCCCGTCCCGCAAGTCAGCTCCAGGAGCACCGCGATGAAGCAGTATCTGCTCGGTATCGACAACGGCAGCACGATGGTCAAAGCGGCCGTGTTTGGTACGGACGGCTCGGAAATCGCCGTGGCGGGCCGCAAAGTCGACTTGCTGGCCCCGCGTCCGGGCTGGAGCGAAGTCGACATGGAGGCGCTCTGGCAACTGACGGTCGAGGCGATCCGCGAGGCGATTGCCAAGGCCCGGATCGACGCGGCGGAGATTGCCTGCGTGGCTTGTACCGGTCACGGCAACGGGTTGTACCTGGTGGACGCCGCTGGTCGCCCCGTGCGGCCTGCTATTCGCGGTGCCGACACGCGGGCGCGAGCCTACATCGACCGCTGGCTCGCCGACGGCGTGGACCGCGCGATCCGGCCTAAGACGATGCAAGCCATCTGGCCGGCGCAGCCGAACGCGTTGCTGGCGTGGATGCGGGACCACGAGCCGGAGACGCTTCACCGGGCTGCCGCAAATCTCACCTGCAAGGACTATATCCGCTTGCGGCTGACCGGCGAGATCTGGCAGGAGCGGACCGACATGTCGGGCTGCAGCCTGATCAACGTCGGCACGGGGGACTATGACCCGGAGGTGCTCGAAGCGTTCGGCATCGCCGACATGCGGCGGCTATTGCCGCCCTTGAAGCGATCCGAGGACATCTGTGGAACCGTCACCGCAGATGCCGCAGCAGCTACCGGTCTGGTCGCCGGCACACCGGTGGCCGGAGGCATGTTCGACATCGACGCCTGCGGCTTGGCGTCCGGGATGGTTGACGAAACCCAGCTGTGCATGATCGTGGGCACTTGGGGGAACAACCAATACATCTCGCGTCAACCGGTGGTCCACGAAACGGTTTTCATGACGACGTGCTACGCCATTGCCGGGTACTACCTGATGCTCGAAGGAAGTGCTACGTCCGCCAGCAACCTGGAGTGGTTTGCCAGCGAGTTCTTTCAGGCCGAGCGGGATCAACTGGCCCGGACCGGCGGCGGCAGCGTGTACGATCTGTGCAACTCGCTGGTGGCCCAGACCCGCCCCGACGAGTCGGGGGTCATTTTTCTACCGTTCCTGTACGGCTGCAACGTGAGCTTGGACGGCAAGGCCGGCTTTCTGGGACTGGACGGCTGGCAGACACGCGGCCATGTGCTGCGGGCCATTTATGAAGGCATTGTGTTTTCCCATCGCTGGCACATGGAACGGCTGCTGCAGTTCCGCCCGCCGCCGCAACGGATCCGGCTGTCCGGCGGAGCGGCCCGGAGCGATGTCTGGGTGCAGATGTTTGCCGACATCCTACAGACGCCCGTCGAGGTTCCCTCGGGCACCGAGTTGGGCGCCCTGGGCGCCGCGATCGGCGCCGCCGTGGCCGCGGGCTGCTACCCGAGTTACGAGGCCGCCTGTGCCGCGATGGTCCGCATGTCGCGGACGTGCGAGCCCAACGCGGCTTTGGCGGATGTATACCAAGCCAAGTACGCGCGCTATCGCAAACTGCTCGGCGCACTGGCACCCCTGTGGTCGGAATTGGTCTGGAGGGCCGCGTGAAACCAACCGTTTTGCCCGTTCCCGATTTTTTTCTGCGCGCATTTTTCCCCAACGAATGAAGGAATCAACGAGTCTTTCCGTAACCCACGTTTTCGAGGAACTACACCATGTTAACCAGACTCCGTTTTGGACTGTTGTTGTGCGTTTCGCTGGGGTTGCTCGCCGTGGCGATCGATGCCGTCCGGTCGGCCGATCCGCCGGCTAAGAAGCAGGCCGAATTGCTGGTCCGGATGCCGGACTACTGTAACACGCCCGACGGGATGTGCTTGTACCCCGACGGCAACATCATCGTGTCGGTGCCGAACGTCAATGACCAGACGCAGCCGGCGGTGATCATGAAGGTCACGCCGGAAAACAAAGCCGAACTGTTCTATCGCCCGCCGCTGCATCCGGAGACCGGCAAGGCCTACCCGTTCGGGATTTGCGTTGCGCCCAACGGCGACATTTTCTACGCCGACCTGCAGTGGTTTGCCAACCCGGAGAAGGCGAACTACAAGTCCCGCGTGATGCGGATTCCGATGAAGAATGGCAAGCCGGGCAAGGCGGTCGTGTTCTGTTCAGGATTGGTCGTGGCCAACGCGGTCGCCATTCGCGACGGTTACCTGTACACCAGCGACACGATTATGGTTCCTGACTCGAAGCCCTTGGTCAGCGGCGTGTTTCGTTTCAAGCTGGATGAAGAGGGCGTCGAGGTGAAACAGCCCTTGATCGAGGACCCGCACGTGATCGCGACGATTACGTCGCACAACCCGGACGTCGGGTTCGGAGCGGACGGCCTGACCTTTGACAGCAAAGGCAACCTGTACATCGGCAACTTTGCCGACGGGACGCTGCACCAGGTCAAGTTTGACGCGCAGGGCAAGCCGCAGCCGGCCACCGTTTTCGCCAAGTCTCCCTTGATGAAAAGCTGCGACGGCATCTACTGCGACCCAAAGACGGACTTGATTTACGTCGCCGACTCGATCGCCAATGCGGTCCAAGTCGTGACGCCGGACGCCCAGGTGTACACGCTGGCCCAGGATCTGGAGAACGACGGCAAGGACGGCCTGTTGGACCAGCCCTGCGAAGTGCTGATCCGCGGCCGCGAAATGATCATCTCGAACTTCGACTTCCCCGTCCCCGGCGGGGTGAACACCAAGTTCGAAGTGCCGAACACCTTGTCGCGGTTTTCGTTGGACTGACCGCACCCGGCGAACGGCTGGCGTCAGCCCGCCGGTATATCTGGCGAACGGCCGGCGTCAGCCCGCCGGTGTAACTGCCCACCCCGGCGAACGGCCGGCGTCAGCCCGCCGGTTCTCCGCCAGCACATGCCTCGATCCGACCAGTCCGTACCCGCCAACCGCGGGCGGAATTGGAAGGAGAGAAAAATGCTTCGGAGCCGGAACACCAGTGGGCTGACGCCCACCGCTCGCCTGGTTTGCTAGCACGCAATAATCGGCCTATCGCCAACTTGGCCGGATACGTAAAATCCCCAAGCCCGAAATCGCGCACTGAAGAACGGATCAACCATGTTGCATTACTGGACCGCCGGAGAATCCCACGGCAAGGCGATGGTGGCCATCGTGGACGGTTTTCCCGCGGGCGTGCCAATCCAAACCGAGGGAATCGACGCCGAGTTGCGGCGGCGGCAGGGCGGCTATGGCCGTGGTGGACGTCAGCGGATCGAGACGGATCGCGTCGAGATTCTGACCGGCATCTGGCGGGGCACGAGCCTGGGCAGTCCGATCGCGCTGCAGGTCGTCAACAAGGACTACAAGCTCGAACGCATGGAGGACTTGGACCGGCCTCGGCCCGGCCACGGCGATTTGACGGGGGCGATCAAGCACCTAGGTTCCATTCGGGGCGTCCTGGAACGGGCCAGCGCCCGGGAAACGGCGATGCGGGTGGCGGCCGGCGCGCTGGCTCGGCAACTGCTGTCCGAATTCGGTATTCGCACGATCGGCTACGTGGTCGAACTGGGCGGCGTTGGAATCGCACCGCTGCCGGGGACCTTGGACGAGCATTTGCAGCTGCGGGACCAGAGCGAAATCTATTCGCTGGATCCGAGCCGTGACGAAAGAATCAAAACGCTGATCGACGAAACTCGCAAAGCGGGTGACACGTTGGGCGGCGTGGTCGAGGTGCGAGTCGAGGGCTTGCCGTTCGGCTTGGGCACGCACGCCCAGTGGGACCGCAAATTGGATGGCCGTCTGGCGCAAGCCGTGATGGCGATCCAAGCGATCAAAGGCGTCGAGATCGGTCTGGGGTTCGAGGCCGCACGCCGGCCCGGTTCTCAGGTCCACGACCCGATTCATTACGATCCGAGCCAGGCGGATGGCCCGACGTTGGGGTATATGCGGCCTACGAACAATGCCGGCGGCTTGGAAGCCGGCATGACCAACGGCCAGCCGCTGGTCGTGCGGGCGGCGAAGAAGCCGATCAGCACGCTGGCCAAGCCGCTGGAATCGGTCAATTTGAAAACAAAACAAGCGGAATCCGCGGCCTACGAACGCAGCGACGTCTGTGCCGTGCCGGCCGCCAGCGTGATTGTGGAAAACGTCGTGGCGTTTGAAGTGGCGCGGGCTCTGGTGGAAAAGTTCGGCAATGACAGCCTTCAGGAAATGAAGGCCCGCTGGGACTTGTTCCAACAGTTGGCCCGCCGGCGGTAGGCTCTTAAGAACAACGAACAGGGACGTTCGTGATGCACGATCGCACGCGACGACTGCTGTGCAGGCTCGGCTTTCTGCTGTTGGGCGTCCTCCCGACGCTGGCGGTAGCGGGCCGGATCGGCGTCGTCCGCTCGCCCGGGTATATCGCGGCGCGCCGAGCGGAATGCGAGCGGCGGATCTCCGACGCGCTGGGACTGGCCGTGACCGTCCGGGAGGCGCACCAGCTGCTGCAGGGCGACACCAAGCTGGAAGACGTCGTGTTCACCGAACCGGAAACGGGCGTACCGATCGGCCGCATCCGCCATTTGGAGTTCGGCTACCGGAACGGTCAGTTGATCGTGCTGGCGTCGCAACCGGAAATCGAGGGGCAACAGGTCTGGCGGTTGTGGGAATCGCTGCACGAGCGCGTGCTGCGCGCCTGCCGGGCAGAAGCTCCCGGCGCCGAATTCTATGCCGGCGAGGTCACCATTCGCCAGGCCGACGGCCCGCGGGCAACGACGCTGACCGACGTGAGCGGCCGGCTGAACACGAGCGAGGCGGGGCCGCAGGCGACCATCGAGTTCCGCGAAGCGGCCTTGCAGATGGCAGAACCGGCTCAACTGAGGATCACGCGGAACCGGCAGGTCCAGCCGCCCGCAACTCGCTGGGAGCTGAACACCCGCTCGACCGCACTTCCCTGCTCGCTGTTGGCCGACTATCTCGAAATGCTGCGGAACCTGGGCGAAGACGCCACCTTCCAGGGCACCATCGAGGCCATGCCGGCGGCCGAGGGCTGGGAAGGCGAGATCGCGGGCCGGTTTTGCGACGTCGATCTGGATCGCGTCACCGGGAGTCTCAAGCTGAGGCACCGGCTGGCCGGCACCGCCGAGATCGTGTTCCGCCGCGCCACCTTTCGTGCAGGCCGGCTGATCGACGCGGTGGGGGACGTGGCATGCAACGACGGTGTCGTCAGCCGTTCGTTGTTGTACCAAGCCAACCAATCGCTGGGACTCGTCGCCGATTCCCGTGTGCTGTCGCCACAAGCCAACATGCTGGTGGCGTTTCGCGCGTTGAAATTCGATTTCACCCTGGACAAGGGAGGCATCCAGCTCGCGGGCCAATGCAACTCGACCGGCCCCGGCGTGGTGATGACCGACGACAGCGGCCCGCTGCTCAGCAACCAGTCCCGCGAAGCGGTTCAAGTCACCGCGCTGGTGCGGACTTTGGCGCCCGATTCCGGCGAGCAAGTCCCCGCCAACTACGAAGCCTACCAACTGTTGCACGTCCTGCCGATTCCCTCGGAAAACGACACGCTACATTCGGAAACGGCGCGGCCCATGTACTCGCCGTTGCGGTTGCAGTAGCGGGGCGGCCCAGGGGAGAGACCACACGCAATGACCATCCGCATCATTGGCGTCCATCCACTGCAAAAAGATGAAGCCGGCCGTTTGCAGACCCGCGCCGGAACGGTCTTTCCCAACGATCGCGTCGTCGTCACCCTGCCGGTGAAAAGCTGGTCAAAGTCGAAGTTCAAAGCTTCCCTGAACCAGACCACATCGAGCCGCAACTGCCCACCGCATTTTGGACACAAATCACCGATCTGAACCGGGGCCGGACGGCTCGCGCCGTGCCGCTACAAAGTAAGTGGCATTGCGCTAGCGTCTTGCCGCTCACAACCCGCGGATTCAGCGTGGACAACGCACCACAGGCTACGCGATCCCGAGCAGAGCTGCAATCGCAGTCACCCGAGCAACGCGGAAACCCTCCGTTTCCTTCGGGAAATCAAGGGTTTCCGGGCCTTCCGGCCAGTCGGGGCGGAGAGATTCGAACTCTCGACCTCCTGCTCCCAAAGCAGGACGCAGCGAATCCCAAGTCGTGTTCCGACAGCAACTTGCAACGAGTCCTTTCCGCGATTGTACCGGTGCTTGTACCTGACACCCAGGAATCCGGCATCGGCATCGACTTGGACCAGCTCGCCCACCAACTGCGGAAGCGGCTCACGAAAGAACAAAGGCGACGGCTCGCTGCGCTGCTGGCAAACGAGTGCGACGACGAGACGGCAGCGGCGGCCGATGATCGGGTTGCCCCCGGTTGATCTGTCAGGCACCTTGACCGCGACGATTGCCAAGCTTTCGTCAGCGACAATGCCACTCTGGCGGCAAGGCAGACTGAATGATAGCCGCCGTGGCGGCTGAGATGTCGCCGTGCGGACTGTCCGACCACCGCTTGAGTAAATCCTATCCATCTTAACAGGAAACCTGTGGCCCAGGGACGTTGGCGATTTGGCGGGAAAACTGAACGCAAACTCAAACGCCCAAAGTGGTTGCCAAGACGCAGCTGATAGGTACGATTTAGGAAAAGAAAAAATGTGTCCGGCGCGGATATCCATTTCGGAGCCCTTCCATGTCTACGCCCACCCCTCAGCCGATGACGGCAGCTCACGCCCCTGCCATGTCCGCAGCCGACGCCCACGCCCTGCCCGCAACCGTGCCCCCGTCCATGTCCGGTCTGCTCCCCATTCCTGACACCTCGACTTGGCGCATCTGCGCCGTCTGTGGCAACCGCAAGCCGCTGAGCCAGTTTCGGCGGATGGCTCGCGATTCGGACAAGCGTGGGTATCAGTGCAACGACTGCCATTCCGAACGAGAGCGGGCTCGTCGTAAGCGGCAGCGAGCGAAGCGACGCGGGCAAGCGGTCGATCGCTTTGCCAAGTCGGCGGTCCTGACGCAGAACCCACGGCGGCTTGTGGCGACGGGTGAAGCGGCTCTGCGCCGGTTCGGCGGCATGGACAAGCTTGCGTCGCTGCTGTACGAGCGTTTCCATAAGGTCGAGGCGGGCTCCACGAAGCAATTGCTGCTCGGCCTGAGCGTTATGCGAATGAACGCCTTCGATCAAGAGCTGCGCGCGACGAAGGCGGACGACGAGTACTCGAAGTACGTCACGGACGAGGACATCGAGCGGAACCTGCGCCACGCGGTGGCGGACTTCATCCGCGATTGCCCAGCGGTTGCGATCAGCGCGGCTGAGGAGGCCGGATGGACGATCATCCCGCCCGGCGGCCAGCAGGATCGCCGTTGACGGTCACGCTGAGCGTCGTGCCGGCCCGTTGCTGTCGTGGTCCCTGCGGATTGCCACCTCCTTTGCGGTATCCCATGTCACAGTGACATAGGACCCACCGAAGGTGGCATTTCCCTGCTTCTCCGTGGCGGTTCCCTCTGCCACCCGCACCGGCGCAGGCCGCTTGATTGCGGATGTTGCTATCCCGAATTTGCGTCAGGAAAATCGCGGCGTGCGGACGCGGCGTTGTTGGCCACTTCGCTGCGGCGTTTCTCTGGGGCTAGCTGGGGGCTCTTGCGGCTGCCGGTGGACGTGACGTCCAATCCTTGTCGGAAACTGGACATCCCATCAAGCAATGCTTCCACGGTGATGTCCATTTTCGACGTGCAACAGGACTTCCGACGCTCTGGGTCGAGATTGTTACCGGCGAGTCGGTCCCTCCCGCCGCGTCAGCATCGCTTGCCCAGTTGATCCAGCCGTGGCCCGTTGCGTCTCAATCTGCCGCAGCCCCGACTGCCATGCGGCTTCCCCTCGCCGTCTCTCGGCTTCTTCTGCCGCAACTTCTTCCGGTGTTGGCAACAGGAATTGCTGCCCGCACCTTGGACACACCACCCATTGTCCAGCCAACGCACCGTCGTAAGCGACTCGCCGACGGCAGTGAGGACATTCCAACACCTGACGCACTTGCCTGCCACCGGCAGCCGTGGGGCATCCGTTGGTCGGCTGTCCCTTCCGTGACAAGACTTCTTTCGCGGAATAGCCGATAAACAGCCCACCCGCCGTAATCCACCAGAGCACAGTAAGCGCTATTGGGACGCCAACCACGAAGATGCACAGGAGCCCGATAATTTCGTCACCGTCCATGCCTCACCATACCGCGGTCCCAAATCGTTCTGATCGTCAGCCAAGCTTCGCCTGACGCGCCGAAATGCGTCTTGAGCCACACATGTCTTCTTCTCTTTCCTACGAAATGTCAACAAGGGGGGAACAATAGCGGGGCAAGTTTTTGTGTCAAAACCAATCATTCCTTTGTCGGCGGGCCGCCCCACAGCCGAGGTGCAGCATTTGCCCCAACTCCAGCCGGGGAGGTTCTCCCACGGCCCGGAATCCGTCCTATGGTCCGATCTTGACCGACTGTGTGGGCCGGCGAGCGACGATGGCCTCGCGATCCCGCAGCCAGAACCGACTGGGTTGCGGCTGGGCAGCAGCCGTGCGCGTCGTAGGCGAGCGCGGCGGCCATCCGGGCCACACCTGAAATCGCGATCGACGCGGCTCGCCGACTCGGCGGGAAAATGACGCCGTTAGCCGAGGAGCACGGGAAGCGAGGGCCGCATGTGGATATTTCCCCTGACAAGTGGGTGCGAATCAGCATGTGACGGCGGTGACGTCTACCTTCCGTCAACGTCGGTCCCTCCCGCCGCGTCAGAATCGCTTGCCCAGGAGCGTTAAGCGCCGCTCGATTGCAGCCCAATCCAATCTCTCGTCGCGCACGAATTCGCGCAGCGTCTTATCGCGCTTCTTGATGTTGCAGTCTGCGCAGACGTAGACCATGTTCTCTGGAAAAGATAGCCCCCCAAATCCGACCGGATGAATGTGATCCGCGTGAGGTTCGCCCCCTAATGCTCGTCCACAATACGGACACACGGGGAGGGTTTTCACTTGGTCACGCAGTTTCTCCTTGATGGTGTCGGCGAGTTCGCGGGTCTTCTTGAAATGCGCCGCCGCTGCGGCCCTGGTTCGTTCCTTTGCGTGCTGTTCGCGTTTCTTACGTTCGTCAGCGGCGCGCGTCCGTCGAATGGTCGCGTCGATTTCTTTAAGTATCACCTGTTCACGTTTCCGTGCGCGAGCAAGTCCGGCATCAGTGATCGGAAAGCCCATAAATTCTCCGGGCTTCTCGTTCTCAAGTTTGGTAACTAGCCGTCCCGGTAGACTCAGAAGGAAGTCGTGCAAAACGATTGAATTCTTCGCGTCGTCACACAAGTGTTGCCACGTCGCCGCCCACGTCTTGTCGATATGTTCGTATGGTCTGAATCTGGTCCTAATTCTCTCCAGCAAGGCATCTCTTTGTGCGTTGAGGTTTGCCAGTTCAGCACGGTGCCGATCAAGAAACAACCTGTCACAATCGTCCAAGTATCTGTACAGACTCTCAAGCCTGCGGTCGCTGTCTGGTCGATGCCAAGAAGTGCGAATATCGCTCAACGTCCGCCATCGAGACTCTTCATGGAAGTTGTCGTGAAAAAGACTAAAGAAGCCCTTACGCGGCGCTGGCTTGTACTTGGACTCGACATGCTTCCACAGCGAGTTAGACAGGCCATCAACCCCGCGGTTGTACATGTGCGCGAATGCGGTTAAGCGTTGTGTCTCTTCAGCGACCGCCCGCTCGATCTCGCTGCGTAGCCTCTTTCTCGCCTCGACTTGCTGACGCAATACGGTTAACGCGGTACGGACGGCATCGAGTTCCGCTTGAAGCGCCGGCAGATCTCCCTTCAAATTGGCTAAACTCGGTCGTTTCATTTCATTCCGTTCCGTTCCGCTTCGTTCAGCGATGCCGGCGATAAGTTAGTCCGCAACCGGCCCGATGAACCCATCCAGCAAGACGGCGTTAAAACTGAATGCCCCGTCGGGGTGTCAAAATCGTCTGCTCGAACCACACTGAAACATTTCGAGGCCCATCTGAGATTATCAGTCGATCTCTTGTCCCACGTTCTTTGAGCGGCGTCAATCAGGGGACGCTGCGAGCTGAAAGAAACAAGGCGCCGCGACCGTGTGGAAAGCGAGACGAGCGTAAACACGGGCCTGGACGCTCTCGCCAACCTTCATGCGCGAGAATCCCAGGGGCGCGAATTCTGCCGAAAACGCAAAATCGGAAAAAATCCGGGAGGGGAATATCGCCCGGCTTGCAGTCGCGATTCCGGCAAAGATCGAAAAACGGCCTCGCCGCTGCGCGTACTGGTGGCCGCAAAGGCGGGCGTCCCCCGTTGCAGTGAACGATCCGAGGCTGGTGCTGGCCAAGAGGCTGCATGGCGACCAGTCGCTCAGCATTGACGACATCTGCCGGACGCTGAAGATCTCTCGCTCGACGTACTACCGCTACGTGGCAAATTGATATCGCGCCCGACCGGCCCAACGGTGCGTCCAGGGTCGCCGCAGCCCTTTGGATGGGCGATGCCAACCAATTCCACTCCTACGAGGTATCCGATGTCGCAGTGACATGGGACTCCCCGAAGGTGGCACCAAAGTCGAAAACTGGAAAAAATCTGAGGGCGGGATTTCCCCCCGCCCCGCCGCGGCGTGGGGGGCCTGCCCCGGCCTTTCCCCCGTGTGGAGTAGGTCAAGCCCCCCGTCAGAAACTACACTAGCGGGGCATGTCTAGCCCCGTCTTGCTAGTCGGGTTTGCAGTCTATGCCCCGACGTTTGCTTGAACGAACGTTGAAGCGATTGCAGCGGCGCTTGTCGCTAGTCCGTTGGCTATCCCCTGCCCTTATCCAGCGCAGACAAGGGGCAAGCTTTCCGGTTGTCCGGTTCACTTCCGAGATAGGATAAGACCGGTTTGCCGTTGCCAACGTGGCAACGGCGCAAAGTGAACCCCGGTTGATTGCGTCAACCGGGGTTCGGTAACCAACGTTCCCCCGTCTTACAGGAGTTGTCGGTTATGAATCAGTCTAACTTGTCCGGGTTGTTCTCACAATGGTATGCCGAGTACATCGGCCTAGCGTACCACGTGGCGCGCCGAACGTGCCAACGCCTAATGTATCGCAAGTCGCTTGATTTCTCGGCAAACGACTTGCAGGAGCTGGCGCAAGATGCCGTAGTCCGTGGTTATGACCGGTTTGCCAAGCGCTGCGCGCGCCACGTTTGCGGCAAGTCGGACCGCAAAGCTTGGGTAGGACAATGCGTTGTCCGTGGTGCGCGGGATGCTATCCGGTCTAAGTCTCGTTTCGGTTCGATTTCTTCCCCCGTTGCAGTCCGCGATGATGCCATGAACCGGTTTAACCGGGTTCGTCCGGGGTTCGTTCATGGTACGGACAACGAGAAACAAACGGCGCTAGAGTTGGTCCATTACGAACCCCTGCCCTGCGCGGTCCAACGTTGGGAGTTGGAAGAACTCGTTGAACGAGAGTTACCCGCGCACTTGCGATTGACGGGGCTTTATGCTGCCCTTGGATTGACCCAAGATGCATCGGGCATACTCCAAGGGGTGACCGATCGGACTATCCGCAACCGGTTGCGAGATATCCGCAACCACTTGAACCCCGATGCCAATATCTACGCCATTATCTGCGCTGCCCTGTTAGCTTGCATGGACAAGCCCCATAGGCAAGGGCAAACGCTATTGCCGTTTCTGGCCGATGCGCTGGCGGGATGATTTCCGGTTTCCGTTGGTACGCTCGACTTGTTTCAACGTGTCGCAAGTTTCACTTTCAAACCGTTTGGAGTTATCGCTATGACAACGCAAGACATTCTGGCAAAAGTCGCATCGGGAGAAATCGAACCCGGGGAAGCTGCAAAGCTTATCTCCGCGATGAACGGCAACGGCAAGGGGACGGTACAAATCACGTACAAGGTTTCCGAGAAAGGCGCCTTGTCCGTTTACGGCATGGGGCGCTTTCCGGTTACGCTCTATGTCGAACAATGGGAACGGCTGGACAACGAAACGGAACGCAAGCGGCGCGCCGAGTTCATCAAGGCCAATGCCAAGCGATTGACACGCAAGAGCTAGTTCTCCCGTTGTCTCGACTACCCCGGTTTTTCAACCGGGGTTTTTTTGTGCGCGCACCGAACCCCGTTTGCCTCTCGGCAACCGGGGTTTCTTTTTGCGCCGTTGTTGGCCCTTGGCACGTTGCTAGACGCATCCAAGGGGCAAGAGGGGACTAAGGACCCCTCGGCACGTTGCACGACGTTAAACGCGATTTTTGGCGTTGTCTTGCGGTTGTCACAAAAACTAAGTGTCCAGTCCGAAATTTTCGCGCCAAGTGGTCCGGGGTTGTACTCGGCAAGCGCCCCTTGTCTATGCCCCGTTGCGTTGCGCCTAGCGTTGCTAGACAAGCGCAAGGGGCAAGAGGGGACTAAGACAAGCTAAGACCTTGGAAAGCGATAGGCGCGAAATCTCGCAGCCTATGGGCTAGGCCATCGGATAGGGTGCGGCTAGCGCCGAGAGGAGAGCCTCGCGCGCGACCGTTGAACCCGCCAGCATCATCTACAGAACCCGCCAGCGGTTCATCTACGGCAGACAACGTTGGAGTGCGCGCCGACGGAACCACGAAGACCGCGCCGTTTCGGCCGTTTCCGGGTTTCCGCAGCATCCCGCGACTAGTTCGGGTGACCGCTTCGTTTCTGCCCTTTCCACCAGGAGAGAAGACCATGAGAGCACTTGTCCTAACGGCCTATGTGTGGACTCGAAAACCGTACTGGTTGCGCCATGCTGGGAAAACCCATCGGTTTCGGTTCATCCGAGATGCGAGGGACTATGCCGAACGTCATGGCCGGTCCATCACTGTCAAGATCAGGTCATAACCCATTCACCGTTCCGTTGTATGCCATGTACCCAAGGAGACTGAGCTATGAACGTGGCTGTCGTTGACGTGGTGTGGGATTGGCACCCACGCCAGTACAGTGCCCAATCGGGCTTCTATGGCGATGTCGAGCATTGCGTCAAGGACGTGCGGCGACGCTGGCCGCAAGCCTTTGCTGACTGCGACACAGATATGCCCACGGTCAAGTACCGCTGGGTCAGGGACAACCGCTTCTCCGACTCGCTGCCGCCAGACATGCGGGAAGTCCTCGGCGACGATCAGGAGTGGTGCATTGTGTGGGGTGGTCGCTACATGACCGCCGTGGCGTTCTTGGTCCGTTCCCACAAAGGAGGCGAGTGATGAAAGCCCTATACGAACACTACCGCCCACACGGCTGGGACGAACTGGTCGGGCAAGACAAGCTTGTCCAGCGGCTTGCGGTCCTGCGTCGTCGCGGTCTGGTAGGCCGCGTGTTCTGGATCACCGGCGATTCCGGGACCGGCAAGACCACGGTGGCCCGTCTGATCGCCAACGAGATCGCCGATGACTACGCCGTGGTCGAGATCGACGCCCAAGACATGAACATGGACCGTGTCCGCGAATTCGAGCGGATGTGCCAGTTCCGGCCGCTGGGCAAGGGATGCCATGTGTTCATCGTCAACGAAGCCCACGGGCTGTCGTCCAAGGTGGTCAGCCGCCTGCAAACCGTCCTGGAGCAAGATAACGTCCAGCGGAACTCGACGTGGATCTTCACCACGACCTTCCAGGGACAGCGAAAGTTGTTCGACGATGCCTTCGACGCCTGCCCGTTTATGAGCCGGGCTATCGAACTGACGCTGGAGCATGGCGAAGACGTGGTGCTGGCCTTCGCTGTCCGTGCTCGCCGCATCGCCCAGACGGAGCACCTGGATGGTCTGGACCTGGACGATTACGTCCGCCTTGTCCGCAGCTGTGGCTGCAATATGCGGAAAGTCCTCCAGCAGATCGAGGCGGGCGAGATGCTGGCCGATTGACCGGCGTCGCGATTTCCGGGTTTCTGCGGCATCCCGCGACTTGTTCGGTGACGCGGCGATTGACGCCGCCCTGTCTGTCATCACCCCCGTTTGCGAGAGGATTGCACCATGCAACTCTACGAACACCTGAAACTCAAAACCAACGTCAAGCGGATCAACGGCTCGATGGACGTTGCCCCCGTGTTCCGGGCGATCCTGGACGGGGAAAGCGAACTGGATCGCGACAAGGAACACTTCTGGATTGTCTGCGTCAACACGAAGAACGACATCCTGCGGGTCGAACTCGTCACCCTTGGCCTGCTGGATCAAACCGTCGTCCACCCCCGCGAAGTCTTCCGGCCAGCCATCGGTTGCAGTGCGAAGTCCATCATCCTCGCCCACAACCATCCGTCGGGCGATCCGACGCCGAGCGACAAGGACGAGATACTGACCGCACGGTTGATTGACTGCGGCAAGATGCTCGACATCCCCGTTCTCGACCACGTTGTGATCGGCGACGGCGAGAGCTATTGGTCCATGCGGGAGCAATTCAACAACTACGACTGTCACCGTCCCGCGCTGGACAAGTCCGGCTGGTGACGCCTCCCTTGCCCTGGAGTGGATCATCCCGGCTGTCGTTGGCTGGCAGGGTCTTGCAGCTGCCCGTGGTGGGTCATGTGCATTCGCGCCGAGGCACCTTGAGCTGTCCCCACCCAAACAACAAAGACAGGCTGAAGCTGGCTCGGCGACCCCTGGTCGTAAACAGGCGTAGGCGACACGTCAGCAGCGCTGGCAGCGTGGAAAGACACCGCACGGCCCGGATACCTGCGCCGCCAGTGTGACTCTGGGGCGGGCCGCTTTGCCAAGGCCCATCGCGACGGACCAAGTATCCGGGGCCTCCCGTGGAGCACGGCTTGGCGTGTTTTATCCACGTTTTCCTGTGGCGGCAGTGATGGTCGCTGCCGCAATCTCTCCGCTCTTTGCCTTCCCCTTTCCACCTTGGAGGAAATCCATGAACGCCACATCCCCTTTCAACGTCGCCGCCGGGGCGATGACCTACTGGTCGCTCGGCCAGCAGACCGACCCGGACATCCTGACCAACGGCCTGGGCCAGCTGGGCTTGCCCGACTACGCCCCCAAGCCGCGAACCTGGCTGACCTCGCTCAAAGCCGCCTTGGCCGAGATGTTCGCCAAGCCGGAGGAACTGATCCGGCCCTTGCGGCACAAGAACCGCAACGGCTACACCATCGTGGTCGAGGAAAGGGGCGAGCACGAGAACACCTACACGCGGACCGTCAACGCCTGCGTGGACAAGGAAGGCCGTGTCTCAGTCACGGCCGGCGTCGCGGACCGCCACGAACTCCAGCGGCTGACGAATCACTATCACCGCGTGCTGCCCTCGTCGTCGGTGTCCGACATGCTGACCGACATCATCCACGAGCAGTTGGGCGGCATCTCCCTGAAGACCAACGGCGGACTGTACTTCATCCCCGAAGACCGCGTCGGCAAGTGGATGGACGTGATCATGGTCGTCGAGGCGGCTGCCGTGGAGCCCACGGCCAATGACTTATCCGTGGTCCCGCTGGAAATGAACGAGATGACCTTGCGGGACATCAAGCGGTCCATCACCCACGAAGTCGAGACGGCGGCCGAACGCCTCCGGAAGGACATCGCCGAAAACGATCTGGGCAACGACGCCCTGCTGAACCGTGCCGTCCGGGCCAGCCAGTTGCGGGAGCGTATCCGGCAGTACGAGCAGATCCTGGGCCAAGCCCTGGATGTGTGCCACCAAAACCTGGACATCGCCGTGCAAGCGTTCTCCGTGGCCGCTGCCGTCCAGGACGATGCCGAAGTCTACGACGGCGTTTTCGCCTGATTTCCGCTTCTCGCCGCCACCCCCCGACTTGTTTCTGCGACGCTTCACACCGGCCACTTGCGAGTGGCCGGAGTGAATCGCCGGGAAATCCCATGTCCACCTCTGCCAAAGGACGGCCGGGCGACTTAGTAGCCAACTCGTCGGTCTTTTTATCCGCTATATTCCCTTGCCTAAACAGTTCTTTCGTGGGGTCCTATGTCACTGTGACATAGGACTACCCGAAGTGAGTAGAAAGGAGCCTTTGCCATGTCGCAAACCAACTGGGCACCGCTGATTGCCGGGCAAGTGGGCGTGGTCCCGCTGTCGCTCGGCATCCCCGGCGTGGCCAAGACCGCCCTCTTTGAGGCGCTGGCCCAATCCACGGGCCGCCGCTTCATCCCGTACATGTTGGACCAGACCTTGCCCGAAGACCTGAAGGGCTACCCGTTGGTCCAAGAGATCCAGACGGGCGGCCAAACGGTTCGGGCGATGGTCCACGTCCTGGAGGAAGCCCGGCTGCGGGCCGAATCGGAACCGGCCGTGGTCCTGCTGGACGAACTGACCTGCGCCGGTCATTCGATCCAAGCCGCTGCCTTGCAGTGGGTGAACAACCCGAGCCCCATGTCCTGGATGTTCGCCGCCGCCAATCCGCCCGACAAGGCCGCTGCCGGTGTGGACCTGACGCCACCGATGGTCAACCGCCTGTGCGTCGTCCCTTGGGAGACGCCCGTCGAGGCAATCCGCCAAGGCTGGCGAAACGGCCTGGAGTTCCCCGCACCGGAAGTCCCCATCGTGTCGGCCAACTGGCGCGACTACTTGCCGAAGTGGGGCTGTATGGTGGACGACTTCATTCAGCGGTTTCCGGATCGTCTGGAAGCCTATCCCCGCGATCCTGCCAAGGCCGCTGAGCCGTACCCGACGCCCCGGAGTTGGACCAACACCGTCAAGCTGCTGGCCGCTGCGGAATCGGTTTCCGCCAGCAAGCACGTCCGCCGCCTGCTGATCAACGGTTGTGTGGGCGACGGCGCCGGCTCGGAGTTCGTCGCCTTCCTGGAGACCCAAGCCCTGCCGGACCCGGAAGATGTGCTGGCCGATCCGCAGACCTTGCGGCTGCCCCGGCGTGGCGATCTGGCCGTAGCGATCGTCCGGTCGATCCTGGCCCGCGTCGAGACGGACAACAGCATCGACCGCTGGGAACGCTGCTGCGACGTGTTCGAGCACACCTACCGCCAGAACAAGGAAGTCGCGATGGCAGGGTATGGCCGGCTGTGGAAGATCAAGCCGGCTGCCTACGCCCCGCCCAAACGCAACGGCGTGTTCGCGGAGATGGACCGGCTGCGGAACGCCTGAAGGAAACACAGCAATAACGCCCAGCCGAGTCCCCTCAAACAAGTCGTTCACGTCACCGCTTGCGGGCTAACGAGCCAGCCCTCTTCAAGGACGCAATCATCGCACAATGCGATCAGACTTGCGTCTTCTTGCTTGCCAAGTGTGCGTTAATGTATGGGAGGATCTCGTTGTAGAACTGCTGCGATTCGACCGCATAGGACTTCCCGTCCGTAGTGAAAATCACGCACCCTGCAGGCCCAGAGACACCACTGTCAGCCACGGCGACACCAGTGACCACGGACGTGACGCAGTCCAGATTGACGATGACGGGGGGGGTTACGCCTCGGATCTCGACGAATGCGGCCATCGCAAGTGCTCCAGTTGAGTGTTGGAAGTTGAACTCATCCCGCCGTATGTACGAGACATTGCGACGAATTGTAACATTTCGCCGGCGGCTACAACAACGGGGGGATGCAGGATTCTCGCCGCGCTGTTTCAGCCAACATCTACTCCAGCCGAAAGGCGTGTGGTAGTCGCCGCTACCGCATCCCGACGGCGTTCTTTTCCGGTTTTTTGACGCACCCGCGACTTGTTGAACGTGACGCCGATTCCACCGCACCGGAGGTATTCACCATGTCCACAATCCTTGCCCAAGCCCGTTTGCGGGCCTGCCGCCACTGGCCGTTTGCCAGCCATGCCATCCTGTCGATGGTCCCGGTCCCGCGTCCGGGACTGGGCACGCTGGCCGTGGACCAACATTGGCGGCTGTACTACGACGAAGCTGCCCTGGAGCGGTTCGGCACCGAACAGGCTGCCGGGCTGATCCTGCACGAACTCGACCACCTGCTGAAGCGACACCACAAACGGGGCAACCAGATGGTCGGCGACAATGCTGCCCGCTGGGATACATGGAACCACGCCACGGACGCCAGTATCAACGGCGGTCTGCGGTCGGAAGGCATCCCGTTGCCGGGCGGGCTGATCTACCCGGAGAAGTTCGGCCTGCCGGATGGACTGAGCGCCGAGGAATACTTCCGCAGCCTGCTGGACCAACAGCAGAAGGACGAACCGCAGCCGGAGCCCGAGCAAGGCGAGCAGGACGATGGTGACAGCCAGCCTGACCAGCCGTCCGATGAATCGGGCGACGAGCCGGAGCCGCCAGTCTGTGAAGATGGGCAAGATCAGGACGAATCCGATTCGGACGGGGCTCACGACGATTCTGAAGGGCAAGGACGCGATGACAGCCCCGATGGCTCAGATAGCCAAGGGGACGCTTCGGATGCGTCTGGCGCGTCTGGAACCGACGTGGGCTACGGCGAAAATGGCCAACCTGCCGATGGCGACGGACAGCCCCAAGACTCTGTGGACGACAACGGCAACTACACCGGCGAGCCATTGGAGCCCGGCCAAGGCGGTTCCTGCTCGGATGGACAGCCCCGCCCGTGGGAACTCGGCCCGCCCGACGACGACAGCCCCGGCCTGGACGAAGCCGATCAGGAGCAACTGGTCCGCGTCAGCGCCAAGAACGCCCTGGAGAAGGACTGCGGCAAAGGCGCTGGCGGCCATCGGCGTTGGGCAGAGGACATCCTGAATCCGCCCGTCGATCCGGCTGCCAGACTGCTGAACCTTGTCCGCCGCTACTGTGATGTGACCGTAGGCATGGGCGACCGCAGCTACCGCCGCCCCAGCCGACGCAACAGCAATCCCCGGCTGGCCATGCCCAGCAACGTCGCCCCGCTGCCGCGAATCACGGTCATCGTCGATACGTCCGCCTCGATGGGCGCAGAGGATCTCGGCCTGTCGCTGGGCATGATCCGCAAGGTGCTGAACTCGTTCCGCATCCGGGACGGCATCCGGGTTGTCACGGGCGACGCCAAGGGCCAGACCAAGCAACTGTGCCTGTCCGATCCCCGGCGCATCGAACTGACCGGGGGCGGGGGCACGAACATGGCCAAGATCATAGCCGAAGTCATGGAAGCCCGCCCGCAGCCTCAAATGATTCTCGTCTGTACGGACGGCTGGACCCCGTGGCCCAGCGAGAACTGCGGCATCCCTATCGTCGCCTGCATCACACGCAAACGGGCCGACCTGCCCGACGCCTACAAGCCACCGCAGTGGATCGTAACCCTCGAACTGAAGTAGTCGTTTCCCAATCCTCACTCGAAAGGAGCCTCTCCCATGTCCGAATCCCCAACCACCCTGGCCGCAAGACAGGCGGCTGAATCCTTGCAGGAACTCGAACTGCGGCTCGGCTGCGCCCGGATCGAGCTGAAGACCCAACTGGAGAACATGGCCCGTGCCGCTGATCCGGTTGCGTCGTGGGAGAACCACTGGCGGTCCCAACTGGGAATGACCGAGCGGACGGACGACATGGTTGTCAAGGCCAGCGCTGCCGCCCGCCCGTTTCAGGGCCACCAACTGCTCTTCGCAGAGGCGGATGCGTTGGACCCCATCATGCCCTGCACCGAACACGAGCTGCTCGGCAAGGCCATCATCACGCTCGTCTGTGCCCTCGCCTTCGACCATGCGTTCCAGACCGGGGCTCCAGCCGATGAACTGGAGAACCTCCGGGGCCACTGGGTGCCCTACGCCGACCAGATCGTCGATGCGGGCGAAGAGATGGGCTTCATGGACGACGGCATGGACGACGAATTCCCCGACGAGGAGGACGACTACGATGCTTGACGTGATTGCCTACTACCGGGTTTCGACACGAAAGCAGGAACGCTCCGGGCTTGGCTTGGAAGGCCAGAAGGCAGCCGTGGACAGCTTTGCCGGTTCCCACGGCTCCCGCGTGCTGGCCGAGTACAAGGAAGTCGAGACCGGCAAACGCGCCGACCGCCCTGAACTGGCCAAGGCCATCGCCCAAGCGAAACGCTCGCGGGCCACGTTGGTGGTCGCCAAGCTCGACCGGCTGGCCCGCAACGTGGCATTCACGTCGGCGCTGATGGAATCCGGCGTCGATTTCGTGGCCTGCGACAACCCGCACGCCAACCGGTTGACGATCCACATCCTGGCCGCCGTCGCCGAGGACGAGGCACGGCGGATCTCCGAGCGAACCAAAGCCGCCCTGGAAGCCGCCAAGCACCGGGGCGTCAAGCTCGGAGCCGCCCGGCCCGAATGCCGCAACCTGACCGACAAGGCCCGCCGCAAGGGCACGAAGGCATCGGCAGCCGTGGTGAAACAGCAGGCCGACGAAGCCTACACGGATCTCCGCGACTTCTTCGCCGCCCTGCGCCCGGCGTTCAGCTACCAGCAAATCGCGGACATCCTGAACATGCGCGGCGAACGCACCCGTCGCGGCAGGCCCTGGACCGACGTAGCCGTCCTGCGTGTGTGCAGGCGGCTGGGCATTCTATCCCTCTGAGGGAAACCGCAGTCTGATTGCCCCAGCCCGCCCCCTTTGGTAGGTTGAACAACGCCAAGCTTGTCAAGACTGGCGTTCGGGCCTCGCCGTGTCGAACATGCAAAGCATTTGGACTTGGGAGTTGCCACCATGAACAAATTTCTGCTCGCCACGTTGTGTGTCTTGCTAAGTTCACAGCTATTGCACGCACAAGATTCGTCCGCAGCGCCAACTGTCTCGTCGAAAGAGCCAGACGTTGCAGTCCTCGCAGCCGTTCTTATCATGTCCATTCTCGTATTTGCGATGGCAGCAAGAAGCGTCTTTGGGCCAAGTCGGCCGGAGTCAACGACTAGCAATGCGGCACCAGCGTCGGAAGCGTCCACGTCAATGTCTTACTGTGCTGCCTGTAACGTCACGGTCTACCGCGATGCTCGGTTCTGCGAGAAGTGTGGTGCCCCAATGCAACGGATCTCCAGCGGAATCCCAATCGAGGGCAAGACAGCCCCGCAACCGGCCGGAAGTACCGTCCCACAACCGGCAAATCTCAATTCATCGGCGCAGTTCCAGCAGTTGGGCAGCGTGACCGGGCAGGTTGCATCTGGGACGCAACTGACTGCCGATCAGCGGAAAGCCAGCGGAATGGCGGTTGCTGGATTCTCACTTGGAATTGCTTCGGTGTTTCTGTACTGGATCGGCATTGTGCCTATTCTCGGCCTGATCTTCAGCATCATCGCGCTGGCGACGTATCGGCCGGAAATCCACACGGGCCGCTGGATGGCGGTAATCGGCCTTGTATTGTCCGCCCTGTACACCGTCATGTCCCTCGCCGCATTGGGCCATCTCAAATAGGAACTATGCTGCCGCGGCATCTCCCGCCGTAGATCCGGCTGTGAACAGCCCCAACGACTCGCACGCAGACCCACCGCGAAGCTATAGGAACAGTCCGTATTCGGGAAAGCGCGAATCGGTTCAGTTTAGACATTCTGGGAGTACTGCTGGATCGCTACTCCGACCACGACGCCGATGACGCCGATGACAGCCGCGATGATGGCAACTGACCCCATGATCCAAAGGTGTTGTTTGTGACGATTGTCGGCCCGAAGTGCCTCGCCCTTCTGCCACTCCTCGCGGCGGCGAGACTCTTGTTCCTGCCAACCTCGCTGATCCTGAAACATTTTCCTTGCCATATTCATCACAAGGTGCTCCTTGGGTCTCAGTCCCCTCTGCCACGGCGTGAAATCGTTGCACTGGATCTCACGGCCTATCGCATCCATCGTTTCGCTCGGCTTGGGCGATCCTTGACGATCCCGCAACGGAAATGCAAGGGAATCGGAGAGGCAGAACAGCGACGCAATCTGTCCGCTGGGGAGGTTCCCACCGTCCTTGATCCGATCTGTAGCCTCCAGAGCATCGTTTCCCGCTTCGTTTCGGCACGCCAAATATCCGCAGTCCCTGCAACGGACCATAGGTGAACCTCCCGGCCTTGACGAAATCGGCCGAGACGCTACCATGCGGATACGGATCCCAAATGGTTCTCTCGGCCAAAGAGAGAATCGCTGAAACGCCCCGATGCCAGTCGGGGCGTATTCATTTTCGCACGGAGAGAGGTTGTTGTCGATGCCTCATCGACCAGTCCCGCCATCACGTTAGTTGCAACGGAGTAGCGGTCGCTGATTGTGTCCTGACGGGGAGTTGGGACATGTCGCAGCAGCAACCGAGTAGAATTCGTGGTAATCTTCCGCCTTCAGCTACCAGCGGATCGCCAACATCGGCACGATACAGGCGATCGCACTTGTGAAGGCAACCCCTGGGCCTGCGCAATCGTCCTGCGGGCGTACAGGCGGCTGGCATCCCATCATTCTGACGAGCCGCTCTGCCGCGTCATGCCGAAAGAAGCCGGACGACGCCATGCCTGTCCGACCTGCGCCTACTTGGAAAGCACAGGGTCCACCCACATGGCCCAAGCATGGTTTGCGAAGCCTGGACAATCCACTCGCAAGTCCAGCTTTCTGAGGCCGGATACGTTCACGGTAAACACTTGTTTGTCGCCACTGCGCTGCAACGGGCGAGACTTCCAGAGCATTCGTCCATCGCCGATGACTTGGAATGTAAGCGGCGTTCTCGATCCCGTCGCAACTTGCCCGTCAAGATCCCTGGGTAGATCCGTAATCGCAGCCGTCCCTGTCAACTCGCGATATCCGTTGGGCAGGTTGTACGCGATTGACGAAGACGAATTAGGGGGTGGATGCGCAAACAATCCGTGAGCAGGTTGGACATTTTCAACCGTGTGAGCTTCACCGATAGCCATTGTCGGGTGCAGGATTACTTGATGCGGCTCCAGTTCGGATAAGAACATGTGTCCGTCTGATTCTGTCAGCGGCTTCGCTGCCTTCGAGATCTCTGCCAGTCGTTGCGTGACCTTGAGGCGGCCAAGTCCGGCTGGGACGTTCGGCTCGGCCTGCCGATACCAATACCCGGCACGTAGCCGAAGTGAAGCCCGCTCCTCGCCTTGCTTGCTATCGGCCAATGCCCACCAAGCGTCGCCGATTCCAACCTGCTCGTCCGCCGAAGTTGCCCCGCGCAAATCTAGCACCGCCACCGTCTTCAGATCCACGTCGCTCCCAAGGGCCAGATATGGAACGCCCCGCTTCCAATCGCCCTTGACGAAGCACAAGTACCGCCCCGCCGCCAAATTCGCCGTCGGTTCCACAGGGTCGCCGTCCATGACCGCAAGGGCATCGCGGTACACCTGAGCCGCCTTCAGCAGCACTTTGAGTTCGTCCGCCTTGGTCGCCATCGCTTTCACGATCGCTATCTGCTTCGCCTTCTGGGCAGACGATCGGGCCGCTTCGCACAGGCTGATCGCGTTTTCGTAGTCGTCAGAGTCCGCCAACGCTCGAACGACATCCAAGGCCGCCTCCGCGACCGCTTTGTGCTGGGTGGAGAGACTGGCTCGGCTTGCGGCTGTCAACAACGATTCAGCCTTCAACTTCGCGACCGGCACGTCAAACCGCTGGGATAGTTGCTCCGTGGCTTGAATTGCCGTCGGCGCGTCGCCCGCGTTCGCTGCCACATCCCGCGCGATCTTGAGCAAAACGTACTGATCCGCCGAACCAGCCGGGAAAGTCGATGAGGCGTTGATCATTTCCGTGGCCAATCCCGTCTTATCTGCCACGGTCTTGGCTTGCTGAAATCGCCCAGCATAGATTTCACTCGCCGCCTTCTGGGCCGCTTCTTGAGCTTGGGCGTCTGGGATGGCGGCCTTTTGCTGGGGCGTCGGCTGATCTGCCCGTCCCATTCCGATGGCACCCAACGTCAGGACGGCGAACACGAGAACGCGTTCCATTCGACCTTGCATGGCGGGCGGCCTTTCTTTCAACGGGCCAGGCCGATGGACGCCAGCGGAAAGGCAGGTGCAAATACTGGCATCCTCGGCCCGATTTCAGCCGCGCGGTTTGCTGGACCGCGCGGCACCCGATGGAACGAGTCTAGCCCCTGCGACAACGGCCTGCAATCAGCCGAGCGCCCAACGGATCGTTTTGTCGGCAAACCAACCCGGATCTGCCCCGCCGCCAAGGCTGCAAGAATCGCCCCAGGACAGCCGCAAGCCGGGCTGGACGTGTCGCGTGTCGTCCGTCGCCCCGATGCGGCACACTGGCGGCTGAGCGTTGTGGCCCAGTGCATGCCGGTCAGCCCATCGCTGACACGTGCCGTCAATTCTGGTAGCATAACATGGGGCTGGAGCGACGGCTCGACCGGCGGTATCCCGACCGCCTGCCCCCCCTTTTTCTCTTCGGGACCGATAACGGGAGTCGGACACGTGTCCAAGTCAGTTAGTTCTTGCGCGTCTGATTTACCTAACGACACGACAGAATTGCAGAGACTGCGGACGTTGGCCTTTCAGGCTGTATCCGTGTTTCAGCAGGTAGCCAGCGACTTTGAAGACCTGGCGCAATCCGTAGGCGAGGCGAGGCGGCGGCGACGACTTCAACCTGACCCGTGGCGTGATGAGCCGCCGCAGGCAATCTGCGATTACGTGCAAGCACACCAGCGGTATGACTTACTGCACGCCTATCTTGGGCGGGAGGAACGGGACACGGTCACGCGTTTCGTCACAGCGATTTGCACCTTCGTCAAGTTGTGGAAAGCGTTAGCAGAGAGCTTTGAACGCAATGACTTTGTAAGCCGCGTCACGAAGGAGGCTCGATCCATTCCCGGATATGATCCGAGTCAAGAGCCGGAGTTCCGTCAACACGTAGCGCACAGACTTACCCAAGTCGCTTTTTCTCCGGAGGGGCTGAGCGACTTAAGCGATCAAGCTATCGCCCTCTCCGATGTCTACCGCAACCTGGAATCACGAATTCGGGCGAAGATCGAGGGAAAGAAGCAGGTGCAGCCGAGAGGAAAAGGCAAACGTGGACGCCCGACCGACACCGACCTCAAGGAAGACAAGCGGATTTCCGACGCTTGGAAGACCGGCGCTCATCCGACCTATGAAGCCTGTGGGCACGCACTCGGCATGACGGGGGAGCATATTGGGCGACGTGTACGAGAGGCGGTTGACCGGCAACGAAAACGACACCCGAATCGCCGGAAAAATTTGCGCCGCTAACCCTTGTCAAGTGCGCTGAATTATTCCGGCGCGGAATTCTTGCCCTGTCCTGCTGGGACAATCTCGGGCTTTCCTGTTCAACGCGCCGGAATAATTCCGCCACACCACGTTCATTTCCATTCCGTCGTTGATAACTCCCATTGACGCAAGCCTGTTGCTTGCTGCCTGTTCAAACCTTCAATGGGAGTTTCGACGATGACTGTTGCTCCATTCGTACCGAGCAGATCACCCGCAGACCTTCTCGACGTGAAATCCGTGGCGACCCTTCTTGGTTGCTCTGCCCGCCACGTTTACAGGCTGTCCGATCGGGGTGGCATGCCACGTCCCGTTCGGCTCGGCGCTCTTGTCCGTTGGCGACGCCGGACAGGCGACCCGATCACAGGTATCGAGGACTGGATCGAAGCCGGCTGCCCTTCTTGCAGGGGGGCAAGCCGCCGATGACGACTACAGTCCACGCCACTGGGGTTCATCTGGAGTCTCGACCTCTCGACCAAATTAAGGAATCAAGGCATGGGTAAGCTTCAAGACATTCTACGCAATGGCGAAGCCGACAGGCTGCGCGAATCTTGGGAATCGACCGAAGCCGCTGGAGAACTCACGGCATTGCCGAAAGGCGAGTATGTCGCACATATCGTCGCCGGCACGCTGGAAAACGGAAAGAGCCGCGGGACGCCAGGTTACAAGTTGACGTTTCGCGTATGCGAAGGCGAGTACGCTGGACGGTACTTCTGGCACGACCTGTGGCTGACCGAACCTGCTTTGCCGATGACGAAACGCGACTTGGCCAAGATTGGGGTGACCTCGCTCGACCAGTTGGAGCAGCCGTTGCCGCAGGGCATCCGTTGCCGCTGCAAGTTGGCTTCTCGGCGCGGCGAAAACAACTGCAGCGAATCCAATAAGCTGCGAACCTTCACCGTTGTTGGGGTTGACTCGCCGGAGTCTGACGGGTTCCTGCCCGCAAACGAACGCTCACCGGACGAACCGATCGGTGACGCCTCGCCAACTGTGACAGCAAACGAGAGCGACGAAGCGGACACGTTGTCGTTCTAGCTCTCCACGCCATGAACCATTGAAACAAGGCCAAGAAAGGAAATACAAATGGACAATCCGAACTTTCAAAGCGGAACCGACGTTTTCGACGATTGGCGGGACGATCTGTTGACGGGCACGCCACCCGTCCTGTATCCCGTCGGTGATGGTGAGTTAGCCCGGCTCGAAATCGGCCCGAAGCTGGTTACACTGTTGGGCGGACCTCCCGGCGTCGGCAAGACGGCTTTCGTGATGCAAGCCGTAACCGACGCTCTCCGGCTGACGCCTTCCTTGCGGGCGCTGGTGGCAAATGTCGAAACGTCGCCTTCCGTGCTACTCGACCGGCAATTGGCTCGGCTCTCTGGCATTTCGGCGGGAATTATCCGTTACCGGAAACTGGGAGCATCACACGCCGACCGCCTCGACGCAGGCTTGGGGACACTGGAAGACATTGCCCCGCGGCTCGCTTTCGTCAAGCCGCCCTTCGACCTAGCGAACATCGCTGCCTCGGCTGACGCATTCGGCGCGCAGTTGCTGTTGTTGGACTACATCCAACGCATCCCGCCTCCGGGCCAACACGGTGACCGGCGCGGCTCGATAGATGCGACAATGGGTTACCTTCGGCAGTTCGCCGATGCCGGGGTTGCCGTGGTGATGGTTGCCGCTTTGGCTCGCCAGAAAGACGGGAGAGGACGGTCGAGCTACCACCAAGATGCTTTGACACTGGCGAGCTTCCGCGAATCAAGCGAGTTGGAATTCGGCAGCGATGATTGCTTCATTCTGTCGTCGGACCCGAAAGCCGACTCCGTTGTCACCCTTCGGCACCTGAAAGCACGGCACACCGAACCACGAGACATCGCGCTAAGGTTCGACCGAAAACGGCAAAGCTTCACCCCCTTGGACCCGACCAACGCCAAGAAGACGCCGAAGGGCAAGCTGGAAGCCGCGCTTCCCACGCTCTGGAATCAGACGGAACTGGCCGACGATGAAGGGGACGGCAACGAATGACCGCCAGGGATGACAAGCCGGCTCTGAACGGATGTTCTGTTCTGCCGCCGATGGACGACGAAGCCGATCGGCACCAGGACGGCGATGGGAAGCCGTCCAGCGCGAACGGGAAAGCGAGTTGGCGTCAATCAGGCGAACGGTTCCGCGTGCTGAATGCCTTCGTGGACTTCACACTTGCCGGGCTATCCCGAAACGACATTGCCGTCTGGCTGACGTTGTACCGCGACACGAAGGGCAATGGCACAGCGCGGACCTCGCAAGCTGAGTTAGCACGGCGAGCGGGGATTACCGACCGAACGGTACGCCGCGCGATCGAACGCCTCAGCCGGCTCGGACTCCTACGAGTAGTCCGTCGAGGCGGCATCGGGCGCGGGCCATCTGCCTACGTGGTCCATCCGATACCGCCCCAAAAGTAACCGGACAGGATTGTGTCCGGTTATAACCGGACAGTCAGTGTCATTTACTGCGGACAAAGCTGTGACCGCCTTCCCATAAGGGACCATAAGGCGCGTCCGCCTTTTGCATCCCTGACGGGGAAAGGCGAACGCTTGCACTTGGAGAATGCGAACGATGTCCACCGACCCTGCTCTGTTGACTCGCCTTCAACGGCTCTGGCACCGAGGCGCTTCGATATCGACGGCGACCGCAGAATCGGCGCCGCGAACCAAAACGCCGCCGAAAACGCAGGGCTGCTCGCCCCATACCGACCCGCGTAATTGGCTGACCGGGCCAGCAACGAACCGTCCGGGCTGGCTCCGCGTGAGCTGCCGCCGCTGTGGCCGGTTCATCGGGTATCGACCGGTCGAATCACAAGAACGGCGGAATCCGTCTAGGGCGAGTTGACGGGGACGCCGGCGATGTGATAATTGGGACACCATGAGCAATCCGGAAACAAAGCCGAAAACGACGATGACCGAAGTTCTCCGCACAGCGATTATCGACAGCGGACTGCCGCTGCTGCGGTTGGCGAAAGAGACCGGGATCGCGAGAGCCAGCCTGATTCGGTTTGTTCGAGGCGAGACCTCGCTCCGGCTCGACATCGCCGACCGGCTGGCGGACTACTTCGGGTTGGAACTCATCAAGACGAGAAAGGTGAAGTGATGGGCAGCGTCTACCGCGAAACATTCACGAAACCGCTACCGGGAGGCGCGGAAATCCTGACCCGCAAAGGCCAGCGGATCGCTCGCTGGAAGGACAAGACCGGCAAGACCAGGACGGCACCCGTGACCGTGGGGAAGGACGGCTCCGAGCGAATCACGGTCACCTCGCGCACCTTCACCGCCAAGTATCGGGATGGTGGCCGTTTGGTCCGCAAGGTGGCGACTGGATGCCGTGACGAGACGGCCGCGCGCCGGGTGCTGGCAGACCTTGAACGTCGGGCCGAATTGGTCAAGTCCGGCGTCGTGACGGCTGGCGAAGACGCGGTGGCGTCTCATCAAAACAAACCACTTTCCGATCACATCGCGGCCTTCCTGGAACATCAGGAGGCCAAGAACCTGTGCGCGACGCAGTTGAACGACACCCGCAGCCGACTCGACCGCATCGCGGCGGATTGCAGTTTTCGACGACTGGCGGATTTGAACGGGGCGGCACTCGAACGCTGGCTTGTCGCCCGCAAGGCCGAAGGCATGTCAGCGCGGACTCGAAACTGCTACCGCCAAGCTTGGGTCACGTTCGGCAACTGGGCAGCGCGCAATTCTCGGCTACTGTCGAATCCCTTCGCTGCCGTGCCCAAGGCCGACGAAAAGGCAGACCCTCGCCGCAAACGCCGGGCAATGGAGGAAAGCGAACTGAATCGACTACTTGCCGTCGCAACGCTGCGCCCATTGGCGGAGTTGGGGCGACTCTCCGTCCGAAAGGACAAAGGCGAAGTCCAGCGTCAACGCGACACCTGGAAATGGGAGCGGCTGACCTATGACGGGTTGGGCGCGGCTGCCGAACGAGCGCGAGACCGGCTGAGGGACAACCCCGCCTTGGTTGCCAAGCTGCAAGAACGAGGACGAGAGCGGGCGCTGATTTACAAGACGCTGGTCCTGACCGGGCTGCGCAAGGGCGAACTGGCTTCGCTCACCGTCACGCAATTGGACCTCGACCACGATCCGCCGTATCTGACCCTCGACTGCGCCGACGAGAAGAACCGGGAAGGGAATTCGCTCGTCATTCGCTCCGACCTTGCCCTCGAACTGCGCGACTGGCTTGCCGACAAGGCCACCGCATTCCAGCAATCCGCTAGCAGCGAGCCGACAGTCAAGTTTGACCCGGAAGCCGCGAAGCCGTCAAAGTGCGTCATAGGCGATTCCAAGGGCCGCAACAGGCAATCTTGTCAGGATTGGACTGCACTACCTCCCAACACCCTGGTTTTCGACGTTCCCGCTGGGTTGCTGCGGATTCTGAATCGTGACCTGCGAGCCGCTGGCATCCCCAAGCGGGACGAACGCGGGCGGACGGTTGACGTTCACGCCATGCGAACCACGTTCGGAACCCTGTTGAGCGCCGCCGGGGTGTATCCGCGAACGGCCCAAGCCGCGATGCGTCACTCGACCATCGACCTGACGATGAATATCTACACCGACCCGAAGCTGCTCGACATCCAGGGGGCCATCGAGTCGCTGCCCAACCTATCGCTGCACGGGGACGACGGTCGGACGATTGCCGCGACGGGCACCGACGGCGACGGCTTTCCGCTTGTACCACCGCTTGTACCAGAGCTTGGAGGGAACGCTGACGACGCCAGTCTTTCTTGTCAATTCCTGCCCATCAGCCAGTTGGACGCTACAGCATCGCTCGCCGATGACGAACTCGCCGTAAGTGGTTGCCAAGACACAACAAAAAAGCCGCTGTCCATTCTGGACAACGGCTGTCAAGACAGTCGGGGCGGAGAGATTCGAACTCTCGACCTCCTGCTCCCAAAGCAGGCGCGCTAGCCAGACTGCGCTACGCCCCGAAGGTGAAAACCGGAGTTTGATATCCGGAACAGGTTTCCGGAAATGGCTGCTGCGGAATTCCCTGAGGTGAAATGGTAGTCGCCCGGGGCGATGTACGCAACCGGGGCGAAATCGCCGGGTGACGGGTTAGGTTGGCATCTACCCTGCCTCACGATTCAACTCCACACCCCGGCTGTCCGTCAGGTGCCCGTAGATCCGATCAAATTCGTCGTGATCGGCGAAGTGAATTACAATTCTGCCGCGGCCGCGCGACGCCTGCTGGATGTCGACCTTGGCTCCCAACGCCATTCGCAGCTCCTGCTCTAAAGAGGCCGTCTGCTCGTTGCGGGTTCGCTTGCGAGATGTGGTCTCGGCGCCACCCACGATGCCCAGCACCGGGCCTTCTTCCTGGTGAATCCTCGATTGCACTTCGGCTTCCACCGCCCGGACGCTCAAGCCATCCTGCCGGATTCGGCAACAGAGTTCGATCTGCTCGGCCTCGTCTCCCAGCGGCAGCAGCGCCCGTGCATGGCCGGCAGAGATGTCGCCTTTGCGCAAGCCGTCCAGCACGGTTTCCGGCAGTTCCAACAGCCGCAGCAGGTTGGCGATCGTGGAACGGTCGATCTTCAGCCGGCGGGCTAAGTCCTCTTGAGAACAGGCGTGCTCTTCGAGGTAGCGTTTGAAGGATAATGCCTTCTCGATCGGATTGAGGTCCTTGCGGTGGAGGTTTTCGACGATCGCCAACTCGGCCACCAGCCGGTCGTCAGCTTCGCGCACTTGGGCCGGGATCTGCGTCCAGCCAGCCTGCATCGCGGCCCGCAGGCGGCGTTCGCCGGAGATCAGTTGGTACCGCTGACCGACACGGCGGACCAGCACCGGCTGGAGCAGGTCGTGCTCTTTGAGGCTCTCGGCCAGCGACGCGATCTCCGGCTCCGTGAAGTCCCGCCTGGGCTGGAATGGATTGCCGTCGATTTCGTCCAGCCGCAATGGCAGGATCCCGGAGCCACCCGCCGGTTCCGGCGGAGTCAAATGGCTGGCGACATCCTCCCGTGGCGGTTCGCTGATCTGCAGTTCGCCCCCTGCACCGCTTGCCGGTTCGAATTCGTCCAGCGGCGTTCCCAACAACGCGGCCAGCCCTCTACCCAATCGCCGATCCTTGCTCATGGTCCAATACCTCCATGCATAGTTCAATGTAGGCTCGCGTACCCGGCGAGCGAGGCGCGTAGTCCAGGACCGACAGTCCGTGGCTGGGCGCCTCAGAGACCGCCACGTCGCGCGGAATAACGGTGTCGAACACAATGTCGCCGAAGAAATCCCGCACCTCGGCTTCGACTTCGTAGGTCAGTTCCAACCGGGGATCGTACATGGTCAACAGGATGCCGCCGAACTCGAGCCGGCCGGGTTGGTTCTGCATGACCTTGCGAATCACCTGGATCATCTGCGTCAGCCCCTCCATCGCAAAGTACTCGCACTGGATGGGCATCAGCACTTCGGTCGAGGCCGCCAAAGCAGCCTGGGTCAGGTCGCCCAGCGACGGCGGACAGTCGATCAGCACGAAGTCGTAGGCGTTAGTGTTGACGGCCAAGTGCCGGCCCAAGGTCTGCGCGGTCTGCCGGTTGTCCTTGGACAGCAATTCCACGTCGCGAAAACTGCGGCTGCCGGGCAGCAACTGAAGAAAGGGCACCGCCGTGGAACAAACCGCGTCGTGCAGGGGCTGGTCGAGCACCAGCGCATGGCGTTCGGTTGGCTGGTGATTCAGCCCCGTTGTCGCGTTGCACTGCGGGTCAAGATCGACCAACAGCGTCCGACCGCCCGACTTGGCCAAGGCCACGGCCAAGTTCACGGCGGTGGTCGTCTTGCCCACCCCGCCTTTCTGATTGGCGACACACAGGATCCGTCCCAACTGCTCGTCCTCCTTGACGAGTCCGGGCCCGTGACCGTGCCCGGCTTGTCCGCGCGAATTGTAACCAATCCCGACCGAAATCGGGAATGTCAGTTCTGGCGCGTTCCACGTGAAACGGATAGACCTCGGAAATTGCCCGTTTCACGTGAAACACGCCGGTTCGCTAGTTGGCCGAATCTGCGCAACCCCGTTTCACGTGAAACAAGGCGCGGGAGGAATGAACTGGCGGCACGGATCGAGCGGAGTTTGGAGCATGGCGTCGGGAAATCGCCAGAGACCGGCAGCATTTTGGTGTTCATCCGTGCCCCGGCCTTGCCATCCGTGCTAACAAACAATCGAGTGGAGTAGCACGGATGGCAAGGCCGGGGCACGGATATCGCACGCGACGGCCTTGTGACGGTAGTCCCACAGCCCTGCTCCTTGATGCTGTAGGGCAGGGCAAGAGCCGTTGAACCACTCCGCGCGGGCGGACGGTTATTCGAGCGGGTTGATCACCAAGCCGCTGAGGAGCTTGGGGTAGAAGTAGGTGCTCTTGGCGGGCATCCGTTCGTGATCTTCGCTGATCTTGCGGACATGTTGGACGGTGGCCGGCATGACCAAGGTGGCCAGCGGAAATGGCTTGCCGGGCTCGTCACCGCGCTGCAGGAAATCGACCAACTCCTCGACCAAGTGGACGTATTCAGCCTTGGGCATTTGTTTCGCGCCCAGCAACGTCTCGATCACTAGGCGGTGCAGAATACTGACGCCCAATTGCTGCCACGCGGTGCCGTGGTCGATCGCAACCTCGGCCATCCGGGCTTGACCAGCGGGTGTGATTCTCGCCAGCACCCACTGCCGATCGGCTGGCGTGTAAAAGCCGAGGATGCCCTGCTCGTCCTCCACCTCGATCGTCTCCCAAACGCTGCCCGCCGCCTCGGGCCCCTGACCGGCGAGTGACGTCTGGAAGCAGTCCCCCAGCCGTTCGATCAGTTGGGTGGAGGTCAACTCCGGCAAACCGCGGAACAAGCGATGCGTGGGCAGAACGACCATGCCGGGGTCGCTCATGCTCACGCACATGCCCAGGACGAAGTTGGCCGGATGGCTGCTGGGCAAGGTCTGACCGGCCGCCAGATGGTCCCGATAATTGCAGGCCGTTTCATAGCGGTGATGGCCGTCCGCGATGAACATCGGCCGCGGACCCAGGACCGACGACACTTCGCCGATGACTTTTAGGTCGCTAACGGGCCACATGCGGTGAACGACGCCCAGGTGATCGACCGCTTCGAGCGGGGTCTTGCCAATGATCGCCTGCTCCAGCGTTTCCTGGGCGGTGTTGTCCTCGTCCGGGTACAGGCCGAAGATCTGGCTGAGATTGGCCCGGCAGGCGACGGTCAGCTTGAAGCGGTCCGCCTTGGCCGAGGCGTGAGTCTCTTCGTGCGGATAGATCTTGCCTTCGCCAAACCGTTCGAGCCGGATCCGGGCCATGAATCCGCGCCGCGTCAGCTGTTGTCCGGCGTAGTCGAAGATCTGATGGTAGACGTACAGAGCCGGATTGGGGTCCAGCTGCAGCAGCCCCTCGCTGCACCAATTCTTTAGGAACCGGGCCGCGCGGGTGTAACGGTTGTGCGCGTCGTCGTCGCCCGGCTCGTCTCGATTCAGGATCAAGCGAATGACGTTGGCGGGATGCTTCTTATACAACTGATCCTGCAAACCGGCGTTGATGACGTCGTAAGGCGGAGCGATCACATCGCTCAACGAGCCGACATGGCCCAGGTCGTAACGCAGGGCGCGGAAGGCATGAATCTCAGGCATGGCAATCCTTCGTCGAGAACGAGGGGAGAGGTCAGTACCGGTAATGTTCGGGTTTGAACGGACCCTCGGCGGGAATGCCGAGGTACTCCGCCTGGCTCGGACTCAAGCGGGTGAGTTTGGCGCCCAGGTGTTCCAGGTGCAAGCGTGCGACTTCTTCGTCCAGCCGCTTGTCCAGCCGGTAGACGCCAACCTTGTGGTCGCTTGTCCAAAGATCGATCTGGGCCAGCGTCTGATTCGTGAAGCTGTTGGACATCACAAAGCTGGGGTGCCCTGTGGCGCAGCCCAGGTTCACCAGGCGTCCCTCGGCCAGGATGTACACGGTGTGGCCGTCCGGGAACGTGTACGCATCTACCTCGGGTTTGATTCGCGTCCGCTTGATACCTGGATAGGCGTGCAAGGGGTCCACTTGGATCTCGTTGTCAAAGTGCCCGATGTTGCAAACGATCGCCTGGTCTTTCATCCGGGCCATGTGCTCGACGGTGATCACGTCGCAGCTGCCGGTCGCGGTGACGTAGATGTCGGCGTGCGGCAACGCATCCTCGACGGTGGCCACTTTGTAGCCGGCCATCAGCGCTTGCAGGGCGCAGATCGGGTCGATCTCGGAGACCCACACCTGGGCACGCTGCCCCAGCAGCGACTCGGCGGATCCTTTGCCGACGTCGCCAAAACCGCAAACCATCGCGACTTTGCCGGCAATCATCACGTCGGTCGCCCGGTTGATGCCGTCGATCAGCGAATGGCGGCAACCGTAGATATTGTCGAACTTGGATTTGGTCACCGAGTCGTTGACATTGATCGCCGGGACCAGCAACTCGCCCCGTTCCATCATCTGGTACAACCGGCGGACGCCTGTCGTGGTCTCCTCGGACACGCCCTTCCACTGGCCGACCACCCGGTGAAAGAAGCTGGGGTCGGCGGCCAGGCTCGCTTTCAATACGCGGTTGACGATCGCCAACTCCTTGTTGTCCGTCGGCTCGTCCAACAAGCCCGGCTTCTCTTCGGCCAAGTAGCCTCGGTGGATCATCAACGTCGCGTCTCCACCGTCGTCGACGATCAGATTCGGACCGCTGCCGTCCGGCCACGTCAGAGCCTCTTTGGTAAGGTCCCAGTACTCCTCCAGCGACTCGCCCTTAAAGGCGAACACGGGCGTACCCGTCGCTGCAATGGCGGCAGCGGCGTGGTCTTGCGTGGAAAAAATGTTGCACGATGCCCAGCGCACGTCGGCACCCAACTCCTTCAGCGTCTCGATCAGCACCGCAGTCTGGATGGTCATGTGCAGAGAACCCATGACCCGGGCGCCGGCCAGTGGCTTCTGCGGCCCGTACTTCCGGCGCGTCGCCATCAGCCCGGGCATCTCGTACTCCGCCATACCGATTTCGCGGCGGCCGAGATCGGCCAACTGGATGTCTTTGACGATAAACTTAGGTCGTTGAGCTTTGGCGAGCATCGATGTTTTCCTGTGGTAACGTCCCGTATACAAACCTGGAGCAGACGATGCGGTATGATAGGCCCAATCGGTGGACCGGACAACTGCCGATATCCCCAGGAGAAGGGGCTGACATTGGACGTTTTTCTGATCGTTCGTGTGCGTTCTTTATGACAACGCGCTCGAATCCACCCGCCGAAAGGCTGCCCGTGCATTGCCGACGAACTCCCGCACGCGTTGTGCGTCTTTGCGGCCCGGCTCGGATTCTACGCCGCTGGCAGTATCGACCGCCGCCGACCGCGTCGCTTCGATCGCGGCAGCCACGTTTTCAGGGCTCAGACCGCCTGCCAGGACAATTGGGATGTCCGGCAGCAACTCGGACAGCCTCCGCACCAGGGACCAGTTGGCCGTTTGTCCGGTACCGCCGAAGGCGTGGGGCCGATAGGCGTCGATCAGCACCCCGCACGGACGGCATCCTAAATCCTCGCAGCGCTGGAGAAATTCGGTCAGGGGCCGCAAGTCATCGTTGTGGCAGCGGAACGCCTTGAGCAATTGGCGCCCCGCCAATTCGGCCATCATTGGCGGCGTTTCGTCACCGTGCAATTGGATGGTGTCCAACCCCACCAGGTCGCACGTGCGTAACACGTCGTCGCGCGAAGCGTTGACGAAGACCCCAACTTTGCGGACTGTCGTCGGCAGTTCTAAGGTGATCCGGCGTGCCACGTCCACTTTGACGCAGCGGGGGCTAGGCGGGTAGAAATTAAGACCGATGGCGTCGGCGCCAGCCTCCGCACAGCACCGCGCATCCTCCAGATTCGTTACGCCGCAAATCTTGACTTGGAACATCTTTGAACTCCAGACCGTTCGTAACGATTTGTTGGATTCTTCGGGTTGTGGCGCCGATGTTAATTTTGATGACGTATCGACCCAGCTTTGAAGGAATACGGCAGTATGAAACGCACAATTCTGACCATCGCGATCTTGGCTCTAATTTCCGCCGCTCCGGGGTGCCTGCACCGCAACACGCGTCCGTCCGAAGGCCAATGCGGCTGCGGCGGTGGCACCGGCTGTGGGGGGCTGCTCTCCGGTTTGGGCGGCGGGCCCATCTCGCAGGAAATCCACGCCACCCAAGGCTGGCGGCATCAAGCGCCGGAGATGGGGCCTGCGGGTCCGCCGACGGGGGCGTACGCCTATCCGTACTACACGTTGCGGGGACCGCGTGACTTCTTGACCGATAACCCGCCCAGCATCGGCAATTAGCACCCTACGGCTTGGCCGTTGGCCGGATGTCAGCTCAACCCCGGAACCGCCCCACGGCCAGGGTGATGTTCTGGCCGCCGAATCCGAAGCTATTGTTCAGCGCGATGTCGCACTTCGCCTCGCGCGCTTCATTGGGCACGTAATCCAGGTCGCAATCGGGATCCGGGTTCTCGTAATTGATCGTGGGCGGCAAAACGTGATCGCGGATGGCCATCAGGCACACGATCATCTCCGTCACGCCCGCGGCGGCGATCAAGTGCCCCATCATGCTCTTGGTACTGGAGACCGGCGTCTGCATGGCACGGTCGCCAAAAACCATCTTGCAGGCCACGGTTTCCACGCGATCGTTCACCAAGGTGCTGGTGCCGTGCGCGTTGACGTAATCGATGTCCGCCGGCGAAAGGCCCGCGTCCCGGATCGCCATCCGCATGCAAGCGATCGCACCTCGACCGTCCGGATGGATATCCGTGATGCGATACGCGTCGGCCGTGGAACCAAAGCCCAGGACTTCGCCGTAGATTTGCGCCCCGCGATGCCGGGCCTGCTCCAATTCCTCCAGCACCACCATCGCCGCGCCTTCGCCCAGGACAAAGCCATCGCGGAGGCGATCGAACGGCCGCGAAGCCTTTTCCGGTGCGTCGTTCCTGGTCGACAAAGCTGTCAGCAAGTTGAATCCCGTCACGCCGAAGGGGTGAATCATGCTGTGCGTGCCCCCCGCGATCATGGCGTCGGCGTCGCCGCGGCGGATGATCTCCGTGGCTTCGCCGATGGCCTGGCTGCTGGCCGCACAGGCCGTCAGGCAGTTCACGTTAGGGCCCTGGGCGTTGAACAAGCTGGCAATGTGCCCTGACGGGACACTGGGCTCCTGCTCCAATTCGGACATCGGCGACAGCGTCTCCAAGCCTGACTTGATGAACTTCGAGAGATCGAGCTTGGGGCCGTCCAACGCACTGATCACCATCCGGCTGAAACGCAGGAAATCCTGATTGCCTTCGCCGCTGCCCAAGTAAACGCCGAGACGCTGAGGGTCAATTCCCGTTTCGAGAACGCCGGACGCCGAAACCGCCTGCTTGGCCGCTCCCACCGCAAACTTGGTGTGCCGACCGCAGGACTTCCAGGTTTCCGGATCCTCGCCGACTTGCGAAACGTCCCAGTTCTTGACCTCCGAGGAAATCCGAGTGGGGAAACTACTGGCATCGAAAACCGTCGTATAGCCGACGCCGGACCGGCCCTCTTTGAGCCCCGCCCAGACGGTCTCCACGTCATGCCCCATCGGGTTAATCATGCCCATTCCGGTGATGACCACACGCCTTCTCATACCCAGGGCAGCCTTCGATTGCTTGCGAAACTCGGTTGATCTTCGTCACGGAACGCACTGTCGGCGCCTGCCAAGCAGGGCGGCAGCTCCGGGGGAGTGCCATCCGCCGTTGGGCCCACTTCGTTCATTTCACCGCTTCTCTATCACGTGTCGCCTGTCCGTGCCGTAGCAAGATCCCGGCACGGACAAGCGGGGGGGAGTTCTCTTTCTGCCGCTCGCCTCGCCGGCGGCGGGAGTGGGTGACGCACGCATCGCCCGCTTAGCGGCCGGCCTCAGGAGGCCCCCACCTTGGTCTCGACGTAGCGGCACAGGTCGTTGACGGTCAGCAAATTGCCGAATTCCTGCACGACCGGGTTGGCTTCAAATCTCGTCAAGTCGGCAAACGGCATCCGCTGCTTCAGCATCTCCAACCCCGCCGGGGTCACCCTGCCGTCCTGGACGAAGTCCGCATTGGTCAGGACGTCTTCCGGAAACAACTCCGAACGAGGAATCTCAATCGAAAAGGCCTTCTCCAAGCGGAATACGATGTCCAAGAAGTCGATCGATTCGGCCCCCAGATCGCCCACCATGGTCGCCTCCGGCTGGACTTCCTCCTCGTCGACACCAAGCGCTTCCACCAGTGCTTCTTTGACCTTCTCGAACACTTCTGCTTTCGTCGCCATACCAAATCGCTCCCTTGTTGATTGGCTTACAGTCGTCCTAAAAGGGCGTAAGTATACTTTCACATGCTGTCATAGACAACCGAGAATCAGCGGCATGGCAGGCCATTATAGAAAATACGCGAATCCCCTAGTCGCCCCGGATTTCCCGCATTCACATTTCGCCGTGCCTCGTGTGGTGCCGTATTTGCTGTTTTCTCATTTTCTTGCTACAATACGCCCCCATGCGAAGAGGGATTCCCGTATCTCCTGGCGTGGCGGTTGGTACAGCTTACTGTATCAACGAGATCTTTGTTAATCCCGCTCGACAACACCTCGGGCCTTCGGACGTCGAGGGGGAATTAACGAAGTACGAGACCGCTCGCGAACGAGCCCAAAACGATCTAGTGGCCTTGGAATCCACGATTGCCAGCCAAGCGGGCATCGGCACAGCCGCCATATTCGCGGCGCAAGCGGCAATTCTGCGCGACTTGGCATTTACCAAGAACGTCCTCAACTGGATTGTCGAGGACCAAATCTCGGCGCAAGCTGCTTTGCAGAAATTGTACGAACACTACCGGGACATTTTTTCCCGGGTCCAGGACGAGTACCTCCGCGAACGGCTGGATGACATTCGCGACGTGATCCAACGCATCAACTCGCACTTGGAGGATCCAGGGCAAACCATGCTGGAGGGCATCGAGGGTCCGCTAATCGTTGTCGCCGATGAACTCTTGCCGTCCCAGGTGGTCAACCTTGGAACGATGGAAGTCGCGGGAATTGTCACCCAAGGGGGCAGCCAGACCAGTCATGCTGCGATCGTGGCGCGGAGCCGCGGGATTCCCGCCGTCTCAGGCGTGCGGGACATCCTGCGACAGGTGCAAACCGGCGACACAATTATCGTCGACGGCAGACAGGGCCGCGTGGTGCTGAACCCCGACCACGAAACCCGGGCAGCCTACCTGAAGCTCGAACGCGAATTCTTCGATTTCAAAGACCATTTGGCGGCGAATCGCGACCAACCGGCGGCGACGGCGGACGGAACGCCGCTGGAACTGCTGGCTAACGTGAACAGCGTCACGGACGCGGAAGCGGCCCGGGCGATGGGAGCGACGGGCGTCGGCCTGTTCCGCACCGAGTACCTGTACTTGATGCATCCCGTGGTTCCCGGGGAGGAAGAGCAATTCGAGGAGTACTGCAACGTGATCCGCTGCAGTCCCAACCACCAGGTGACGATCCGGACGTTGGATCTGGGTGGCGACAAGACGGTGCCGTTTGTCGGGCGCGCTCACCGGGAAGCCAATCCCTTTATGGGCTGGCGCAGCATCCGGCTGTGTTTCGAGCATCCCGATTTCTTCAACATCCAATTGCGCGCCATCCTGCGGGCGGCCGATTACGCCCGCCACTTGCACGGCGAAGTCCGCATGATGTTCCCGATGATCACGACGCTGGAGGAAATCCACCGGGTGCAGAGAATGGTGGCCGTGGTCAAGCGGCAGCTGACCGACGAGGGAAAACCGTTTGCCGATGTGCAAATTGGGATCATGGTCGAAGTGCCGGCGGCCGCGATTACCATCAGCTCGATGTTGCCCCAGGTCGACTTCGTTTCCATCGGATCCAACGATCTGGTCCAGTACTTGATGGCGGCGGACCGCGACAATCCCAAGGTGGCCCATCTTTGTCAGCCGCTGGCGCCCGCGGTGTTGCAGGTGCTGACCGACGTTGTCCGCAAGGGCAACGCAGCCGGCCGGCCGGTGACGGTCTGCGGCGAGATGGCTGGTCAGCCACGGGCCTTTGCCCTGCTGCTGGGAATGGGCGTGCGGAGTTTCAGCATGAGCCCGGCGTTCATCCCGTATATCAAGGAGTTCGCCAAGCACTTGTCCGTGGCCGAAGCCACGGCAATTCTCACTCACGCGCTAACGCTGCACACGACAGGCAAGGTCACCCATTACCTGACCGAACAGCTGACTCGGCTCTTCCCGGACTTCAGCCGCATGGGCGTCAACTGAAAATGTCCGCCAGCACTTCGTCGAACGCCGTTGCTTCCGCAAAGGAGTCGCCCACGTCGCCGGCGATGGAATCCAAGACGTCTTCCAAGTCGTAGCGGTCGATCCGAACGGTCGCCGGTTCCGCCGTCTGGCGGGGCCCCGCTGCGGTTCGGCTGGCATCTTCCAGTTGGACGCTCCGCGGCCGTTCGATTAAGGTCTCGACCGCCGGAGTCAGCGGAGGCACGAGTTCCGTCGGCGACACCACCGGGGCGGCCTGAGCGGCAGCGATCAACACGGCCGTTTTGACTTCGGTGGCCGGCATCGCGAATGCGAGAGCCCCTTCACCCTCCCCGCCCGAAGGCGAGTTCAACCGGTTGATCTCGTTGATCACCGCCAACACGTCCTGGGCGTTGGCCACACCGTCGCCGTTCACGTCGTAGAACGGAGCACCCACGGGCCGGGGCGTCGGCAAGGGCGGAGGCGGACTGGTGGTCTGCGCGTTGATGTAATTGATCAGCAGCAAGGCGTCAATCGGCGACACGGAGCCGTCGTTGTTGACGTCGTACCGCAGGATCGGGTTTTGCCAGTCCGAGGGCGCCGAGTCGACGATGCTGATCACCACCGTCACGATCTGCTGGCTGACCGCGCCGTTGCTGTCCTGCGCTTGGTACGTGAAGGTATCAAACGACGACGGGCCGCCGTTGTGCCGATAGATAAACGTTCCGTCGGAGTTCAGTGTGAACCCGCCCGCCGTGGCGTATAGGGGCCGGGTCACGATCAGGGCCCGCAAGGCGTCGCCTTCGGCATCGGTATCGTTCAGCAGCACGCTGTCGTTGCCCGGGCCGTTATTCTGGCCGGTGAGATCGTTGGCGTTCAGCAAACTCCCGCGGACAACCGTGTACCCGTTGGGGTCGATGTTGGCGATCGGCGCGTCGTTGACGCCGGTGACCGTGACAGTCACGGTGCCAACCGACGAACCGACGCCGTCGCTGACCGTGTACTTGAAGATCTCGATCGCCGTCTGACCGGCCTTCAAGGTGTCGAACTGACCGTCCGGGCTGTAGATCACCTGGTTGTTGGGCTGGTTCAGCGGATTGATGAACACGCTGCCGAGGAGACCGGTGGCATCGACGGCGACCACCGTTTTTGGCCCGAAATCGTCCGTGTCGTTGAACAACACGTTGACGACCACGGATTCATCCTCGGTCGTCGTGATCAGGTCGTTCACCGCGACGGGCGGGTTGCTGGCGCCGAAAACCGTGACGGTAACCACCGCCGTCGACGTGCCGCCGTTACCATCGCTGATGGAATACAAAAAGCGGTCCGTCAAACTCTGCCCGATCTGCAGTTGGTCGAACTTGTGATTGGGATCGTAGGTGATCGTATTATCCGCATTCCGGACGGCGGTGCCGAGCGTGCCGAGCGCGGCAAGGTTCACGGTGGTGACCTGCAAGGAATCGCCGTCGATGTCCGTATCGTTGCTCAGCACGTTGATCACCACCGTGCCGTTGCGGGCCACGTTGATTCCGGAGTCGTTGACGGCCGTGGGAGCGTCGTTCAATCCGTCGATGGTGACCGTGACCGTGCCGACCGATGTGTACCCGTCCTCGTCCCTGACCGTGTACCGGAACGTATCCGTGGCGGTCTGCCCCACGGCCAACGATTCGAACTTGCCGTTGGGGTTGTACGTGACGGTGTTGTCGAACGAGCCGAGCGCGTTGATGGTCACCAACCCCTTGGTCCCCACCAGTTGCACCGCCGTGACGGTTAGCTTGGTGCCCTCCGGATCGGTATCGTTGGCCAGCACCGGAATGATGACCGGGCTCTGTTCGGTGGTCCGGGCGATCGGGTTCGCGCTGGTCCACTGGTCCGTCACCGCGACCGGCGGATCGTTCAAGCCAAAGACCGTGACGATCACCGTGCCGGTAGCGACGCCGCCGCGGCCGTCCGAAACCTGGTAGGTGAAGCTGTCGCTGGCCGATTGGCCGGTGTTCAGGTTGTCGAACTGGCCTGCGGGATCGTATTGAACGAGGTTCAATGTGGCGTTGATGGTAACCTGCCCGATTCCGCCACTGACGCCGGTCACGGTCAGGGGGTGTTTCTCCGGGTCCAAATCGTTGGCCACGACTTGGATGTCGATCGTCTTGTTCTGATCGGTGAACTGCAGATCGGTGACGGCGGTGGGGGCGTCGTTGCGTCCCTGCACGGTAATTGTGACCGTCGCGGCGGAGGACAGGAAGGTGCCGTCGGAAGCACGGTACGTAAAGGTGTCCGTCAGCGACTGGCCGACATCCAAGGCCTGCAGTGCGGAAGCTCCCCGCGCGTCGTACCGGAAGGTGCCGTTGGCGTTCATCGTGACCAGCGCCCCCAGCGATGTCACGTTTTGATAGGTCGGCACCGTCAGCGTCGTGCCGGACGTCGAATTGATGTCGTTGACCAGCACACTGCCGAACAGCGTCGCGCCCGCTTCGTCTTCGTTCGACGTGTAGCTGTCGTTTTGGGCAACCGGCGGCGTGCCCGCCAGAATGTTGACGACGTAATCTTCCACCTCGCCGTCGGCGGCCAGGCCCGTGGGGCGGAGGCCGCCAGCGCTGCTGAAACGGAAGCGTCCCACCGTCTGGCCGTCGACCGCGTCGGCCGGGGCTTGGATCTCGAACGTGTTCTGCCCGGCTTTCAGCTGCCGGCTGGCGAAGATCTGTTCGCCCGCATCGTCGAAGTCGCCGTCGATGTTGAAGTCGATCCAGGCGTCCAGCAGTCCGTCGGCCGAAGCCGTCACGATCACTTCCGTGACGCTGCCCCGGTTAAACGCGCCCAGCACCACGCCGTCGTCGTCGTCGCCGTTCAACTCCAGCTGGCCGGAGCCCAAATCCGTCGCCGCGATTCCCAGGCGAGCGCCCAGGATGGCCGCACGCACGGCCTGGACGTAGCCGTCTTGCGTGGTCCCTTTGTCAAACACCACGGGAATATTGCCCCGCACGACGCCGTTGTTCAACCGCTGGTTGTCGAACTCGAAAGTGTACCGCACCGCTCCGCCGGTTCCGGGCACGTCGATTGTGAACTTCTCGCCGTCCGTAATCGGATTCGCCACGCCGGCCTCGTTCAGCCCCCGGCCGGGCAGCACGCTCATGCCGTCGCTGCCCAGATGAACGGCATTGGCACCGGCGTAGGACGGCAACAGGCCCAACGACGTGTCGGCCGTCAACACCTCGACCGTGGCCGCGGCGATCTGCTCGAGCGTGTCGGTGACGGCGAAGGGGATCCGGGTCGAACCGACGGAGGCCAGCGAGTTGTTGCTGTCGTATTCGAAGGCCACCGTCAGGCCGTTGTTGGTGACCGTAAAGATGGCTCCGTCGAGCAGCGTCAGGCCGTCGCTGATCAGCAGCGTCAGCGGCTGCGGCAACTGCAAGACGGCCGGCGTCTGCGGGGAACTCGTGGTGACGCGTGCCACACCCGCCGTGCTGACCGCGAAACCGTTGGAATCATTGTCGTCACCGTTGACGCCTGCCGAGACCTGGCCGTCGCGTTCTGCGTCTACACGCCGCCCCAGGAACAGCGGCGGCTCGGTAATCATGTGCGTGGCGCCGTTCAGGCCCAGCCGGGTCGGATAATGGCCGCCTGCCGTCTCCGGCGAATCGCCGAAATCCATGTTGACGCTGCCCACGATGATCGTCGTCTGCGTGTCGCCCGACAACAGGTTGGCTTTCAGCGCATTGCCGGCGCGGTCTTCGACGCCCAGCCGCCGCTCGCTGCTGACGAACACGGGGTCGAGTTCGGTCAGTTGCAGCGCGTTTTGGATCAGCACCACCTCGCCCCCCGCCGGCAGCGCGGTGACCTGCAGCAGGCTGCCGTTGATGGCCTCGATGACCGCCACGGCGACTTGCGTACCGTCGAAAGGAACCAACTGCTCTTCCAGCGGCCGGGTAAAGTCCTCGGTGTACAGCTTCACGGGCACCGGGATCGCCGCGCTAACGCCGGCGGCGCCGAGCTTGGTCAGCCCCGACTGGGAAACATCCAAGGTGTGCCGCGAGGTGCCGTCCGTCGGCTCGCCCAGCAGGACCACACCCAGCCCGGCATTGACCGGCTTCAGCCCCGACAGCGGCGCGGTCTGGATCGCGGCCACAATGACGTTCGCCAGATTATCCAACGTGGCGGAGTCCACGCCCGGCTGGCCAACCGTACGGAGTCCGCTCGAGTTGACATTTACGGTGTGCTGAGAAGTGCCGTCCAACGGCTCGCCCAGCAACACGATACCCTGGCCTTGGTTCGCCGGATTGAGTCCCTGCAAGGCGGTGGAATTGACCGCCGCGACGAGCGCCTCGGCGATGTCGTTGGTGGTGCCGGTGTCGCTGCGGTACGCGACCGCCACATTCGCGCCGCTGACCCCGGCGCTGCGCGCGATGTCGTCCAGCTCAAAGGTGACCGTCCGCGTGCCGTCGGTGATGGTGAACGTCTGGCCATCGGATAGGAACGGGTTTCCGGAGCCGTCGTTCGTCACCCGGGGCGTGCCGTTGGCGTTCGTGGGAATCCGCAGTCCGTACCGAGAGCTGTGATAGGCGACGACGATATTCGGCGCCGTCGTCAGGCCGCCGCCGACAGGAGCGTCCAAGTCGTCCAGCTCGAACGTCACCGTGCGCTGGCCGTCGTTGATGGTGAACTTGTCTCCGTCCTTCAGGTACACCGTGCCGCTGCCGTCATCGGACATCCGCGGTGCGCCGGCGCGGCTCGGGATCCGCAGCCCGAAGGCCGGGCTGACGCCTGGCCGGCCGACCAAGGTCAAACGGCTGCGCGTCACATCCACGATATGCACGTAGGGCACCCCGCCCAGATGCACGCGCCCATCGCCGATCGGAACAGCGTCCAGACCGAGCTTGGCCAGTTCGATCTCGGCGCCGATCTTGGCGGCGATTTCGGCATTCGTGTCCGAAGCACTGAAAGTAATCAGCGTGGCGCCGGGGTTGTCCGGCACGCCGTCGGCGTTGGCGTCGATCCGGGCGCCGTTGTTGTCGAATTCGAAGGTCACGATTTTCGTGCCGTCGTCCACGAAGAAACTGTCGCCGTCCGCCAGGCCCGCGGCCTGCCCGGATTGCGCCGCCGACGCCGGCAGGAGGGTTAGCGTAGGCGCGCGGTTCTTGTCGACCCGGTGGAATTCGGTGGCTCCCAGGTGAACCACGCCCTCGCCGATATGCCGCGGGCTCAAGCCGATGTCGGCGAAAATCAACTGCTGGACCATCGCCTCGGCGATCTGCTCCGGCGTGCTGGCCACGTTGAACGCGACCAAGAAGTTGTCCGGAATTCCGTCCAGGTTGTTGTCGGTCCAGACCCCGTTGCTGTCGAACTCGAAGACCGCCGTTTTGACCGGCGTGCCGGGAATGGTCCGCCGGACGGTGAACGAAGCGCCGTCGGCGATGCCGCCCAGCGAGCCGCCGGCTTCCGGAACAACCAAGGTCAAAGTCTGCGGTACGCTCAACGTATACCCGCTGTCGATCTCGAACGTCTCGCTGCGCCCGGTGCGGTCCAAGACGACGAACGCATACCCGTCCGTCAGATCCGGCCCCGACTTGTTCACGACCCGGAAATGGTCGGTATTGTTGATCTCGACCGTGTAGATCCGGTCCTGCTGCCAGATCCCGGACAGTGGCGTCAACACGATCGTGTCGCTGGTGCTGTTGTAGCTGAACGAGTAATCGATGCCGTCCACCAACGGCACGCCGTCCCGCTTGAGAATCACATTGCTGGACACGACCGTGGCGTCCTCGACGCCCGAGCCGAGATTCGGGTCCGCGGGCGGCACGCCGTCGACCAGCCGGATCCGGAAGCTCGAATACGCCACCGAACTATCGAACTCCAGGATCGTCGGGGCCGAATTCTGGTCCAGGCCGTCCGCGTCGTTGTCCCGCGGGCTGACCGACGTGGCCGTTGGGCCCACAAAGTCGGAACGGTCCAGGCCGCCGCGATCGACGAACACGTATTCGCCAAACCCCGCAGGCGTCTCGACATCGGGATCGTCCACCCGCTGCTGCCCGGTCAAATCGGTGTCCGGTGCCAGGATCGGCGAGTCGGAGATCCCGAGGATGTTCTTCACCTGCTTGATGTCGAAACGCTCCAGCAACGAGCCGACCGAGCTATCGATGGCCGGAGACAGCGGCGCCAGGTAGAAATTGCGGTTGGCCACGTCGCGGAACAGCGGATCCGCGGTGTTCAGGATCAAGCGGAAGTCCTCGTTCAAGAACGCGGCGTTCAGGTTCAGCTGGTTTCCCTGGTACAGCGTGCCGCCGACGACGGTGCCCGCGGCTTCCGAACCGGCGTCTACGCTGATTCCCACGGCCAGGCCGGCCGCGATGTTGTTCAACACCGTCGGGCTGGCGTTGTCTTCCACGGTGATGCCGACGCCCAGGCCGCCGCTGAGCGTTCCGACAATGGCTTGCGAGAACGAGTTGAAGAACGTGCTCGGGCTCTGCCGGAAGGCATTGATGTCAAACAGCGAGCCCCCGGATTGCCGGGCGAATTCGCCGTACGTCTGTGCCGTGTTGCCGGCGAACGGAGAGTTCGGATCTTGCGTGATGCCGAAGAACGTCGCTTGCGACGTTTGCAGGGCCGCCAAAGCCGTGGAGAAATCGGTGGCCAGGCTGTCGTCGTCCTCGTCCGTCACCATGATGGTGAGAATGTTCGCGCCCAAGCGATACGAGAACGTCGTCGCCGGATTGGTCGCGTTCAAGGCTTCCAGGACCGCCTGGCTGCCATATTCCGTGGACCCCGCCGTCGGGAAGGTATTGAACGGGCTGCCGGTGGCCGTAAAGGTTGTGAACGTGACCAGGTCCTGGATTTGTTGCGCGCCGTTGTTCGGATTGCTGTCCGGGAACGTGACCAAGCCGTACTGGGCGTCCAGATTGGCGGCCTGCATCTGGGCGTCCAGCGCCGGCAACTGCCGGCGCAACTCGACGATGTCGTTGGCCATACCGGCCGAAGTGGCGATCATAAACACGACGTCAACCGGCGCAGCGACCGGGTTCGGCTGCACGCCGCCGTAGATCGTGTTGTTCACGATGCGGCCGAACGGGACCGCCGCCGTTTGCTGAGTGCCGGGATTCGTGTCGCCGGCAAAACGGATACCGCCTTGATTGTTGTAGGCCAAGACGTTGTTGGAGATCACCACGCCGGGAACGAGATCTTCGGTGTTCAGCTTCGGCGTCATCCGCACCGGCCCCATCCGCGGAATGTCGCCTTCCTGGCCTTCGCGCTGACCGGCCGCCGAAACGATGCCGTATTGCGAGGAATCCGTGATCGTGTTCGCGAAGATCAGGATTTGGCCTTGATCACGGAACAGGTTGGAATCGCCGTTTTCGTCGTACAGGACGTAGTCGGCATGGGTCGCCCGGCCGAACGAGATCTCGATCTGGTAGAAGCCCGTGGTGCCGCTTTCAACGCCGCTGCCAGGTACCGCCGGGTCGTAGGCGATGTTGTCGTCCGCGCCGTACTTGCCGTTGCGGTAATTGACGCCGCTGATGCCGATGTAGTAGGTCCCGGACAACTGCGGCACGAATTCCAAGTACGGGTCGAACCGGGCAAATTCCAAGGGGCCGCGGGCATCGTCGCTGAACGCCACCTCGTTGCCATTGGCGTCGAAGATCCGCAGGTAGGCATCCAGATTCGAGCCGATCTCGAAGGCGTCGAGATCGATCCGCAGGGTCTCCCGCGCGGTCAGGTCGACGCGGAACAGGTCCACGTCGAAGCCGCGGCGGAGCGGAAAGTTCTCGTTGTCGCCAATGTAGCCCTGCCCCAGAAACGCCGCGGAGTCCAGACCGACGATCCCGGTGGGCGTCGCGGTGGCGATTGAATCGTTCACCTCGGCGACGTCCGTCGCGTGGACGACCAGCGTCACCGGGCCGAACAAATTGACCCTGGCGCTGGTGCTGTACATCGGACTGCCCTGCCCGATCAGGGTGCCGTCCGAGATGGATGCCGTCACGTCCAACACCGCCTGGGCGTCGGGACCGTTGATGGCATCGCGGACGCGCTGGGCAACGACGTAGTCCGGTTCGGCGGGCGTGAACGGGATGCCGAGCCGGCCCGGTTCGGGCTGGTTGTCCGGAATCGTCGTGTCCAAGTACTCGAACACCACGTTGCGGACGCCGTCGCTGAGCGCAAAGGTCTGGCCGTCGGCGATGTCCAAGCCGCGCTGGATCAGCAGCGTCTGGCCGGTGCCCATCCGGTCGTTGGTGTCGAAACTGCGGAGCAGCGGCGAGCTGACGTCCGGCCCGCGGCGGATCTCCAGCTGGTACTCGCCCTCCGTCACGTTCGGCTGCCCGTCGGGATTGACGACGAAGTTCGAGTTGGCGCTGGTGACCGCATCGTTCACCTGTTCGCCACGTTCCGAGAACCCGATGATGAAATCGTCCAGGTACAAGCCTTCGTAGACATTGTCCTGGCCCCGCGCCGGCGAGTTGAAACCGCTGAACGCATCGCCCGGCAGATGGGTGTTGAAATCTGCGGTGAACAAATCGTCCGGGTGTATCGAGTCGTAGCCTAACGGGCCAGCATCGATGACGTTTTGGCCGATCATCCGCAACAGGTCCTTGTCCTGCTTGACCGCCTCCGCCGCCGCTTCCCGCCGCAAGGCCGCCCCGACGTTGGACGTGAATTGAATGTCCCACGGGAAGGCCGACGTGTGGACCAGTTCCACCCGCCGTTGGTCCGCCGTCTGGGTGGCGCCGGCATTGGCCTGCACGTCCAGATTCAGGGTCCCGTTGATCGAAGTGGCGATCGAGACCGCCACGTCGTGCGAAGTGAAATCGTCGCTGGGCGCAAACAGCACCTGAACGTGCGGCGTCTGCGCTCCGTGCATCCCGGTGGCCACCAGCGGCAGCGCGGCCTCAAAGACCAATTCAAAAACCAGGGGATCGCCGCCCAGATTCACGACGCCATCGCCCAGGTTGACAGGCGCCAACCCCGGCACGTTGTCCGTGATGGCCGTGACGATGCGCCGCGCGACGCTGTTCTGGGTGTCCGTGTACTGGAAAGGAACCGGGATGTGACCGGCAAGGACGACGCCGTTGTTGTCGAACTCAAATACGTAGTCTGTTTCGGCCGCCGTGACGGGGTCGGTGAACGTAATCGTGAACGTCTCCTGGTCGATGACGCCGCCCGCGCCGCCGCCCGGACCCGGAACGCGGAATTGCAGTGGCGGAAACGCCGGATCGATTTCCAGGCTGGAGCTTAGTGTCAATACGTCGCTCTCGTCGTTCCCGCCCACGTCGATCAGACCGTTGCCCAGGTAGGCCGGAACAATTCCCAGCGAGGACGTGCCCGGCGACATCGCGGCGACCGTCGCCAGCGCGATCTCGTCGCGGGACATCGCGTCGGTGATGGCAATGCGGATGCTGCCCGGCGCAATGATGCCGTTCTTGTCGTACTCGAACCGCTTGGTCACCGAGCCTTCGGTCACAAAGAACGCCTGGCCGTCGGGAACTGCCCCGCCAGTGCCCAACTTGGTGATCGCCGGGGCGCTGGCCGTGTCCACGTCGTGCAACACGGTGCCGCCGATATGGATCAGGCCGTCCCCCAGGTGCCGCGGGGACAAGCCCAACGCCGCCCGGTTGATTTCAAAGATGATCTCGCTGGCGATCTGGTGCGGCGTGCTGCCGGCAGAGACATTGACCGCCGCATTGCCGGGCAGGACGCTCGCGTTCAGATCGAATTCCAGCGTCGCCACGGTCGTGCCGTCGGTGACGAACAGCCGCTGCCCGTCGACCAACCGATCGCTGCTGCCTGTCTGAGACAGGTGGGTTGCCGAGGTATCAAGCGTAATCTGCGTGAAAGCGTTGGTATCGTACGACACGGATCCCAGATGAACACGGGCCGAGCCGGTCATCTTGATCGGATTCAGATTCAGGCCGGCCACGGTCTGCAGCCGCGTCAGGATCCGGTCGGCGATTTGGTCTTGCGTATCCAGGGGGCTGAACGGGATCAGAATCGAGCCCACCAGCCTGGCACCATTGCCGCCGGGAACCGTGACAGTGTCCTCGAATTCAAACAGGAAGTTCGTACTCCCGTCGCTGATCGTGAATTCGTCGCCGTCCCGGACAGCGGTTCCGCCGCCCGTGGGCGCCTGCAGCGCCAACGGGCCGGTTTGGAACAGCTGATTCGGGACCGTGGGCAGCGTAATGACGACCGTCCCGACGGGCGCCAGATTGACGATCCCCCCCGGCGCGCTCGTGGCATTCAAAGCCAGTCCGGGTACGCTGTTCAGACGGGCCACGATCCGGTTGGCCAACTGGGCCTGCGTGTCCGCCGGATTGAAGCCGATCAAGATCGAGCCGGCCCGGCGGGCGCCGTTGCCGCCGGGAACCGTCACGGTGTCCTCGAATTCGAAGATGTAGTCCGCCGTTCCGCTGGTGATCGTAAAGTAGTCGCCGTCGCGGACGTCTCCGCCGCCGCCCGGCGGGACTTGCAGCGACAGCAGCCCGATCTGTCGCAGGCTGTTGGGGGCGGTGGCCGGAATCTGCAGGCTGAAATTCGCCCCGCCGCCCAAGTCGATGTTGCCCGTGCCGCCCAGCATCGTCGGCTCGACGAACAAGCCGGAACCGGAAACCTGGTTGACCAGCGACCGTCCGATGTCCTCCGGCGTGTCCGTGGGCGCGAACGGGACGGCCCGGTTACCCGTGGCCACTCCGTTGCCAAAGAAGATGTTCTCGAACTCGAACGTCACCGAGGTCAGACCATCGGAAATCACAAACGTTTCGCCGTCCAGGATCCCGCTGGGCGGGATGTGAATCGTCAGCGGATCCGGCAACTGCATGGCCAAGGTGGCCGGCAGCTGCAGCGTCGCAGCCGGAGCGGTGCCCGGCCGGGCGGCTTCCAAAGTCAACGCACTGCCGGAACTGATGGTCAGTTGCGCTCCGCGCGAACCGCCGACCTGGACGCGGTTGTTGGTCAACAGCCGGGGAGTCAGATTCAGCGAGGCCCGCAGGGGATGGCTCTGCAGCACCTGGACCATGGTCCGGGCCACACTGAGCGCACTGTCGGTTTCCTTGATGGGCACGGCGGTCGAGGTGCCGGGCGGCAGCGTCAAACGGCCGTCTTTGTCGAACTCGAACGTGGCCGAAACCAATCCGGCGGAATCCCGGATCGTAAAGTATTCGCCGTCCTCGATGCCGCCGTCAGCCACTGCCCCGCCACCGATCGGCACAGCCAGCACGTAGCCGCTGTCGAATTCGTAAACGACGGGGGCGTGAACGCCGTCTTCCATCACAAACGTGTCCCCGTCGCTGTAGTTGAGACCGCTTTGGGTGATCAGCGTCGGGTTGTTGAACAGCTGCTCCAGGACGTTGTCGAGTTCATTGGCGACCTGGACCCGGGTCATGTCCGTATGGAACGGAATCAGCGCCTGGTTCGTCACCGCCGTGTCGTTCCAACCCTGCCGCCCCTCGACGACGATCGGCGACGCGGCACCGGAGCTGAACGTGACGCTCTTCAAGCCCTCGACGTTGATCCGGTTGGTGCGGTAGTCGCTGGGGCGGACCGTCGGATTGTCGTAACCCACGTTCGCGTTCATGTGCGGAATGACCGTCGCCGCCAACTGCCCGCGGCGCACCGCGTCCTCGATCGCCAGAAAGATGCGTTCCGCCACGTCGTTGGGCGTTTGAGTGCCGTCGACGTAGATCGGGACGATGCCCTGCGCCCGCAGGGCCGTCGCCCCGGGTGAGAACGTCACCGTGTTGGCCGGAACCAAGGTGCCGTCCAGCGCGATGACGTTGTCGTTGGGGAACGCCAGTTGGCTGGCCGAAATGGCCATCCCCGAGGTGTTGATCACTGCGATCAGGCCCGGCCGGGCGCCGGCCGCCAGGGGCGGATCGACCACCACGTTCGGGCCGCCGTTGATCATCTGGTCGACGGTGTCCGTGGGGAAGAACGGCACGGCGATATTCAGCGGATTTACGCCGGGCGTGCCGGACAGCGTCAAGCCGGGTGCGCCGGCGACGTCGATGGTGTGCGCGGTTCCGCCAGCCGCGTCCAGCACGGTCAGCATCCCATTGCCCAGGGCCGCCGCGCGCAACGCCGTCGTTTGGAACCCCGCATTGACGGCATTCGCAATCCGCTCCGCGACCTCGTCCGCCGTCTTCGCCGTCACGGTCTGATTGACTCCAAACGGGCCGCCCGTGTTCAAGACATGGACCGGCCGCGTCCCGCCCAACACGATGGCGCCGTTGACCACGTCGCCCGCCGCCAGGCTCGGCAGCGTCAGTCCAAGCACCTGACGGTCCGTCACCCCGTCGGCGCCGTCCAAGGCCGCAATGATGCGTTCGGCCATCTCGTCCTGCGTGGGAGGCTGGAAGCCGTTGGCGACACTCGGGGCCGTCGTCGTATCGACCACCGTCCGCGGCGTCGTCCGGTCCAAGACCACGATCCCGCCGCCCGTGTTCTTGGCGTTCAGTTGCAGGACGCCAAACTGGCCCAAGATGGCCGTGGCGACACGGTCCCCGAGCACATCCTGCGTGGTGAAATGATCGAAGCGGATCACGTTGGGCGCGCTGACCACGCCGTTGCTGTCGAATTCAAACACTACCGGGGCGATCGCCCCCAAACCGTCAGGGTCGATGCGGAACGTATCGCCGTCCTGCACGCCGCCGACACCGCCGCCGGCGGCCGGCAGCGACAGGGTGCGGTTCTGCGCTGCGTTGATCGGCAGGTTGAAGGGATTGATCAGCGTCCCGTCCTTGTCGAACTCGAACGTGTGTGTGGTGACGCCGTTGGTCAGGCTCATCATGTCGCCGTCGCCGATCTGGGCGCCCGTGGCGGGCACGAGGATCGTCAGGTTATCGGCGATGTTGACGATGTTCGTCCCGTTGTCGGGTCCCGGGATGCCGTCGACGTCAATCAGCACCCCATCCTTGTCGAACTCGAAGGCCACCGGAAGATTCGGGCCTGCGCCGTCCAGGTCGATCAGCAGGATTTCCAGGTCGTTGATCCCGGCGCTGCCCGTCGGCGGCACGGTCAGAATGAAGCCGCTGTCAAACTCGAAGAACCGCGTGGTGGTGCCGTCGTTGAGAGAGAAAACATCTCCGTCGAACAGCTGGGATCCGTCGGTCACAATCATGTCGGACGAAGTCAGCGTGTTGCTCACAAAACGCAGCACGGTCGTGTTATCCAGTTCGTCCGTGAGCGTCATTTCCTCGTTCAGCGGGATCGCCGCCCCGGTCGGGGCCACGATGGTCAAGCCGCTGTCGAACTCCAGCACGTGCGGTCCGATCTGCGCCGTCTGGCCGTCCTGGATGAAGATGCCCGCCACGGCGCGGATCTCCTCGCCCGTGGCGGCGTTGGCGATGTTCAAGTCGCCCGCCGTACTGATATCGACCCGCAGACGGAGATTGGTCCGTCCCGTGTATTGGTCCAGCGGAATCCGGACCTGACGCCAATCGTCGACGTCGAACATCTCTTGGATGTCGAAGTATTGGTTCGGGTCGTCCGGGGCCGTGGCCGCGCGGTAAGCGGCGTCGAAGTCCTGCAACTCGTCGTCCACGAAACCGTTGCCGCGGTAGGAATTGTTGGTGGCCAGTTCCTGCCAATCCCCGTTGTTGTCCGAGATGTACACACGGACCGCATCGCGCATGATCAAGCCCGACGCCGAGTTGAACGGATTGCTGCTGTCGTTTTCGGTATCCAGGTAGTAGCTGAAGTACAGTGCGGGTTTGTCAGCGGCCGAATAGCCCTTGAGGCTGAATTCGTTGCTGACGACCGAACCGTGCGCGCCGCCCGGGAAATCGTAACTGCGCGGCGCGCCGTTGACGTTGCCCTGGCCGAAGTGAATGCTGGAGGTTCCGCTCGGGTAGTTCTCGTGCCCGGGAGTGAACTGCTGCTTGTCGACCACGATCGGCAGGCCCACCTGCGGCGCAATGCCGAGCCGGACGTCCATTGGATTCGCGGCCACGACCTGCCGATTCGTCGGCGTACGCTCGAACAGGTTATAGTCCAGCGTCGAAAAGGCCAGCCCGCGGACTTCGGTCGGATGCACACCCGTGCTGACGCTGGTCGCCCCGTTGGCGAACACCGGCTGGGCCTCGCCCGCCGTGTTGAACGCGTACAGAGTGCCCGCCGAATCGGTGGCGAACAGCATGTTGTTGTAGGCCCCGTTCTCGACGTTCGGCGGACCGGCGGTCAAGGCGGAGAACTGGATGCCCAGTAAGTCCTCGCGGGAGTTGGCGATGTAAGTCGTCTGGACGTCGTCGTCGTTGCCCCCGAAGTTGAATGGATCGTTGATCCGGTACAAGCCGCCTTGATTGCTGACTGCGTAGACTTGCCCGTTCAGCGTCGCGATGCCGGTGACCTTCCCGCCGGGGCCTTCGCCTTTGGCGATGATCGACGAATTGTTGATGATGCTGCCCCGATTCAGGCGGACATACCGGCCGCGCGCGGCCGCGTCGATGCCGAACGGATTGTTCAGCGTCCTGTCGATCGTGTTGGCCACCCGGTTGGCCAGCCCCAGGACCGGCGCCCCGTCGGCGACTCCGTTGACATTCCGGTCGACCGGATGATCCTCCGGCCAATCGTCCGCCAGCACGGGCACGCGCACGTTGCCGGAGGACACACCGGAGGCGCTGGTCGCGACCGGCCGCCAGACCTGCGGCAAGCCGGGCGTGTTCATGCCGGCGAAATCGGCACTGACCGCATCGGGGAAATTGATGCGGCTCAAGAATCCGCCCGCGCCCCAGGCGCCGTCCGTCAAGTCGACGTCGATGACGGGGCCGACCACGGCGGCCACGCGGGTGGCAATGATGTGGTCCGTCATGTTGCGTCCCGGGGGCGGCGGAGCAGACGGCTGGACTGTGTAATCCGTGGGCAGGAACGGCGTCAGACGCGGATCCGGGTTGTAGATGGCATACGACTCTTCGACATTGGTGATCAGCGTGAAGCCAAGCCCATAGCTGGTGATATCGCGGATCGCCGATGTGCCCGGCGTGAACAGGATCCGGTCGCCGTTGACCACGATCCGGTCATTGACGGGCTGGGTCGTGAAATTGATCCCGTACTCCTCGATGACCACGCGGTCGCGGATACCGACGGTGACCACCGCGCTGGGGATCGCGGCGCGCACAGCGGCGGCGATCCGTTGAGCCATAAGGGCGGCGGTGGTCGCCGGGACGACCGGATTGGCGTTCGCATCGCCGGGATCGAAGGCGATCCGGAAATTGCCCAACGTCACTCCGGCGGGGCCAAAGCGGGTGTCGTCATACTCAAAGGTGTACGTGCGGCCGTGATTGACCACCGAGAACGTGCGGCCGTCCCACAAATTCGTGCCTGCGAATGCCTGCTCGATCTGCTTGTTGGCGGTCGCTGTCTGGACGGCCACGTCGATCCGGTTGATGACTTGCGCGGCCGTGAAACTGGGGCCCGGAATGATGAAGTCGATGGGCACGGCGGACGCGTCGCTGACGCCCGGGCGTCCCGTGTCGGAGATATTCGCCGCGGTCGACGTGTCCAGGACGTGGTTGCGGCTGCCGGCCGGAATGCCGTCATCGCCGCCCAAGTGGACGAGGCCGTCACCCAGATACGTCGGCGTCAAGGCCAAGGGCTGAGCCGCCACAGCCGCCGCGATATTGGCTCCGATCTGGTCGTGCGTCGCGGCTTGCGAAAACGCGATCGGGACGTAGGCCGGATCGGCCAACAACCCGTCGCTATCCATCTCGAACACGACGGTGCGGAATCCGTCGCCAATGCGGAACGTCTCGCCTTCGGTGATCCCGCCTGCCACGCCCCGCGATGTGATGCTGGGGGCGTTCGAGGTATTCAACGAATTAGCCTGAGTGCTGCCTAAATGGACGACGCCGCCGGACTGGGCGGTGGGCGCCAGATTCAGCGCCAGGACCGGGTTGCCGATCACCGCCACGATCGCGGCCGCCAATTGGTCCGCCGTGTCGGAGGTCGAGTAACTGATCACTTGGGCCGCCGGCACGGACACGCGCCCGTCGCGATCGAACTCGAACGTCAAATTGACGCCCGTCGCGGTGTTGCCGATCGTGAATCGCTCGCCGTCGGTGATCCCCCGTCCGCCGACCGTGGGCATCTGCAGCAGGTAGCGGACCGGCGTAATCAGCGTATAGCCCGTATCGAATTCAAATTTCTGGAAGTAGCCGCCGCTGCTGAGGTAGAAATTGTCACCATCCGCGATTTGCGAACCATCGACGCCCTGCAAGATCGGGGCGGCACCGGCCGTGCCGCGGACGCGCAGGCCGTTGGCGCCGGCGGAGAGGGATACGGCAAAATCGCCTTCCATCGAAACCCGCCGGCCGGGCGCGTGGGCAATGATGTTCAGCGCGCTGGCGTTGATCGCCGTCGCCAAGTCGCTGGCGATCTGCAACGGCGTCGTGCCCGCGCCCACGGTGATCAGCGTCGCATTGGGGTCCGTCCGCGGCGGCAAGGGCGTTTGAGTCAATTGGAATTCGAAACTGCGGCTGATGTTTCCATCGTTCACCGTCACGACCGCTCCATCGACCATGGATCCACTGCCGAAGACTTCGACCACGGAACCGACGTCCATCTGGAAGATCGTGTTGTCCAGCTGGAAGAAATTGCCGTCGCGGATGGAGACGTCGCCGGCCACGTTGATGGCCTGCGTGACTTCCGGTCCCGTGTCAAACTCAAACGTCGTCTGATTCGCTCCGTCCACGACGGTAAAGAACTGGCCGTCTTGAATGTTCTGCTGCGCCGGCCGGGTGGGCGGCGGCGTCGGCGCGGTGAGCAGGCCGCCGGAGGCGTAGGTGAGTTCCAGCCGCGGGGCCGTGAGCACTTCGCCCCGTTCCTGGATCTGCGTGCCGGCGCCGGTGAAGATCGAGCTGGTGGTTGAGTCGGTCTTGTCGATCTGCGGTGTGCTGACGGCTTCCCCCTGGTTGGCACTCGTCGGATCCGCGACGAAACGGTACAGGATGTTCTCGATGATTTCGACGCCGGGCAGCAGGTTTGGGAACGGCGCGTAGCCGCGCTCGCCAACTGCCAGACCGTCCTGGTTGCTGTAAATGGTGACCGCATTGAACTCGATGCCGTCACCCGGACAGATCGACGAGGAGACGGACGTCCCGGGGTTGGCCGCATCCTCGATATACGTCTCAATGCCATCGTCGCGGACCCGCACCGCCGATCCGTCCCGCGGGCTGACCGACAGGTAGTTTCCCGACGAAGGATCATTGGGGAAGCAGGGAAACGGCTCGTTCCGCGACAGCCGATACGAATACAGCCAGCCGTTGTCGTGCATCGCGATGTCGGCCGTTTCGTCTCCAAAAGCCGTCATCACGGTCTCTTGCGTGCCGGTAAACGGGTCGACCGTCAAGACGGTCGTCGAAGTCACGTCGCCGGGCAGACCCCGATCGCGGGTCAGGTACAACACGACGTCGCCCAAGTGATAGGCCACCTCCGAGGTGTTGTCCCACAGCGCTGGGATCTGCGACGGATCGTTGGTCGAAGTGTTACCGACCTCAATGTGGTCCTCGGCAATCCGCCGCACCGTGTCGATCGGCTCCAACCGCAAGTCGGGGTTGGCGGCAATCGCCGACGTGAACTGGTTCATTTCGTCCGGCATCCAGATGTCGGGCGAAACCGCCACGCGGAACGTGGCGTGGGGATAGGGTTTGAACGGCTCGCCGGTCGGCTGAACAATCGCCAAATCCACGACGCCCAGGAAGGGGTCGCTGCCGCCGACGCTGCCGCGCAGCATGTCCTGCACATCGGAGACGCCCGGCGTGGCGGGGCGGTCCTCCGCGACATTGCCGTCCCGAGCCGTATAGACCAGCCGATAGATGTCGTCGCTGCGGTCCTCGGGCGTCCCATTGACGTCGTACAGCCGGTAGACCTGCATCGAGGCGTTCGGCCGGCCGGTCAGACCGTTCGCATAATCCAAGTCGAAGACGGTCGGGTAAGTCAGGAACGGGTATGTCGGCAGGATGTCGGGATCCAGGAAGCTGATGTCGAATTCGTAGAAATCCACATCCGGCGTATTGGGGTTGCCGTCCTCCAGACTGTCCAGTACGCCGCCCACGGAAATCGTGTTGCGGTCCGCGTTCAGGAGGTTCCCCAACCGCTGGGCGTTCCCGCTGGTCTCGTTCTGCGACGTATCCTCGGCAGCCTCGCCCGACAGCGGCGAATGCGCCGGCAGCCCGTACATTTCGATTCCATTGGTGGCAAACGCGATCGTGGCGTAGCGGACCGTCGAGCCGCCGAGTTCATCCAGTTCGCGGAGCCGGATCTGCATCTGGTACGCACCGGAGGTCAAGCCGCCCGCGAGATCGTCCAGGTTGGGACTGTTGCTGCGGATGCGGACGTGATACGTCAGCGGCCGCTCGGGGTCTTCCGGATTGGCCAAGCCGGGCAGCAACAGCCGCAGTCCAGGGTCCCGCGGATTGCTGGTGTAGAAGTCCGTGGTCGGAATTTGCGGGGTCTTTTTCATCAAGCGGCCCTCGCCGCTCAACAGGCTGGCGTCCGCCAGTTCCCGGGCCGTCAAGTTTTCGTCGTCGCGTTGGAGCGGCTCCAGGTAGTTGTTCGGGTTCAATTGCTCGCGCAGCGAACTGAGCGAACGGGCCACGACCTGGCCGTTGCTGTCCAGCAACTCGATGATCGGATCGAAGGCCATCGTGGTCCGGTCCAAGTCGATCCAGACCTCCGTGCCGGGAATGCCCTTGAAGCTGTAGACGTCCAGGTCTTTCGCGTCGGACAAGAATCCCTTGACGGTAAAGCCCAGCCGCCGATTCTCGTCTCCGGCATACTCGCGGGGCGCCAAGATGCCCAGCAATTGGGCCGAGTCCGGCGAGCCATTCGGTCCCGGTGAGTTCACGTCGCGCGCTTCGTCCTCGTACAGCGTTTCCACGTTGCGGTCGTGGCTGTACTTGTCCAGCCGGACGCTGTTCCAATCGCCGGGCCGGGCCGCGGTCAAGCTGCCGTCGTTGTTCGTGTCGCCTTGCGGGTTGCCGTCGGGCCGCGTGCCGGCCGCGTGGCGGTCGTCGCGGAACGAGGTCAGCACCACGGGCGAGCCGGGCTGGCCCAGCACCTGGATGATGCCGCCGATGCGGTCGTCGATCTCGTGGGGAATGCCGTTGGCCACAAAGCCGGCGCCGGCGCCCAGCAACTTGACCACCAGGCTCTCGGTCGGACTGCTGGCCAGCACCAAACCGCCGAAACTGTGGAAGTCGGACACGTACACGGTATCGAACAGCACGTGGACGATATCGGTGTCGTCCCAGACGCTCTGCGTGGTCAGCGTTTGGCCGCGCACGACCATCCCGTTGATCTCGTTGTCGTCCAACTGATTGTCGAGGATCAGCGGACCCTGGTTGTCGCGATAACCTTCCAAACGGTCGATCAGCCCCGTCGTCCGTCCGGTATCCCGTTTATAGACGTAGTTCAGCGCGTTGACATTGATATTGATGGCCGGCGTTGCCAGCGCGGTATTGGTCTGGCTGGTGTTGGGATCGTCGTCGGGGTTGTTCCGGAAGATGTTGTTGTAGATCACCGGCTGGGCTTGCCGGACGAAGACCACGCCCGGCTCGTTGAAACCGCGGCCGAACCGGTTGGCCTCGCCCTGCCCGCCCTGCCCGCGGGCGTTGAACTCGAACACCGAATTGGCGATCCGGGCTTCGGCGTTGTCCATGATTTCGACCACGTTGAACGCCGTGAACGTACCCTCGACGCGGGTCACGCCGCCGCCATACGCGAACACGGCGTGGTCCAGATTCAGGTTCGACAGATGCCCGCCGTAGATGCCACCCCAATCGCCGGCTTGCGGATCGTTCGACGAGCCCGCGATGATCGCGCCGTCGTTCCCGGTGTCGAACGTCCCGCCTGCACCGTAGCGGTCGTCGGCGATCGACGTGAAGATGATCTCCCGCCCGTCGCCACCTTCGGCGATCATCTGCGCGGCCAGTTCCAGCTCGAAGCGGGCCCCGTCCAACTTGACCACGATCGACGGATCGATCGCCAAGCGGCCGTTGGGCCGCCCGAGTTGAATCGAATCGTCCAGCACCGCGGTCGGATCCGTGGTGCCGTCGTCCAGGAAGGAGGCCGAGGTGGCGTCGATTTCCGCGACCAGTTCGTAGGGGGCGGAACCCGTTTCGCTGCTGCGATAGATGCGGCGAGCGACGTAGTTGCCGGAAGCCTGCGGCACCGGCAGCCGGTCCAGCAACACGGCTCCGCGTCCGGGCAAACCGAGCGCCGTGGGATTGCCGTCCAGCGTTACCCGGACCGAGGCATCAGAAGCCCGCGACTCTTTGCCAATCGCATCGACAAACGTCACGCGGTAACTGTAGCTGCCCGGCTCCAACGTGCCGCCCAACTGCGGCGTCAGGGTCACGGCGCCGATCGGCGGCAGTTGCAGCACGCCGCCGCGTGCCTTGCCGCTGTCGACGTAAACGGTGCCCTGCCGGTCCAACTGGGCCACGAACACAAACGGCCCGTCGTTCTCGCTGCGGTACAGCCGCCGCGCCACGTAAGGGTCCGGCGCGGCCGGCAGTTGGGTCAACCGCATCGACCGCAATTTTCCGGACACGTTCGCCGCGGTGATCGTCTTGGTCATGCCCGTCGATGCGGGGCTTTCGAAGCCGAACCGGTCGACATTCGTCAGCTTGTACGTGTACTTGGTATCCGTGCCGACGCTGCCCAAGGACCCGCCGGTGGTGCTGTTGTCGGTGACCGCGGTCTGGATCACCAGGGCCACGGGCGGTGGCGTGCTGCGGTCGAAGGCCCCGCCGGGCTGCGCTGCGATGGCCAGATTCTCGCTCATCACGTGGACGATATCCGTCTCGTTCCAGCGTCCGGAGACGTTCAACTTCTGGGCGCTGCTGCCCGCTTCGGTGCCGACCCGTACGAACAGGCCGTTGACCGAGTTATTGATCAGCTGGTTGTGATGGATTTCCGGGCCAATCCGCACATAGTCCGACGTAAAGGCGATCCGCTGGTAACGCGGCGCATGGAAGTTCGTCTCTTCAAAACTGTCCGGACTGGCGGACATCGACGCGTCGGCACTCCGCGAAATCGTATTGTAGGTGACGGTCGGCCGGGCGTCGGTGATATGAATCGGATTAATCGTCCGGGACACCGAATTGATCAGCACGGTGCCGCCGCCGTAACGGATGTCGGCGTTGTTGACGTAGTTCAGGAAGATGCCTTCGTCCGCCCACTGGAAGTAGCCTTGCGTGCGGTCGATATCGCTGCGGAATTCGAGGCCTCCCCAATCGCCGTTCGCCGGCGTCGTGATGAACGGGTTGGTGTCCAGGCCGACCGTTTGGTCGTTGTACGAGGTAAAGTACACGCTGCCGGCGGCCCGGGTGCCGTTGGCGTTTTGCACGGCGGCATCGTTGATGTCCAAGCTGCCGTTGCCGTTGCTGTCCGTCAGCAGGATCGGTGCGCCCAGGACCTGCAGCGCTCCGCCGCTGCGGTCGATGCCGGCCGAACTGCTGCCCACGCCGACATGCGCCCGCCGCATCTGGAACACGGCGCCCGCGTCGACCATCATGGTGACGCCGCGGGGAATCTCCAGCGTCGAACCGTCCGGCAACGCCGCGCCAAGGCTATTAAAGCCGATTTGGTAGGACGGGTTGTCGGCCACCGTTTCGATCTTGCCGTCCAGGCCGAGCGTGCCCACCACGCGGACGATTTGGCCCGGCTGCGCAGCGGTCAGGGCGGTCTTGAGGTTGTTGTACGGAGCGGTGATCGCACCCGTTCCGCCGTTGGCCGCCGATTTGTCGACGAACAGCGTCTGCTGCGGGGTCTGGGTGCGGAACCAGAAGTTGTATACGCCGCCGGGGACTCCGTCGCCGTCGCCGTCCAGGAAGGTCGGGGCATTGTTCGGGTTGTCGGCATCGGAAATGGATTTGGCCGCATCGGGCCGGTAATTCAGCCGCAATTCATACTCGCCCTGCGTCGTCCCGCCGAAGCCCGAATCCTCGATGATCGGATCGTACTCGTCGTTGCCGCTGGCGCTGACGCCCACATAGTACACGCCGGCGCCCAGGTCGAGTTCCAGGTACGAGTCGCGGCCGAAGTAGTTGTCGTTCCGCGCCAGCAGTTCGTAGCTGCCGTCCGGCTTGGCCCGCCACAGCGTGATGACCGTGTCCAGCAGACTCGACTGCAGCTGCCGCTCGGCCATCGTCTCGATCGTCAAGCGGCCGTCCGCATCCGGCCGGCCCGGGATCGCCGCCAACTCGAAACGGAACAGATCGATGTCCTTGCTCTCGGGGAAATACAGATGCCGCAGATGGACCAGGTCCTGGTCGCTCATGACCGTGGGCTCGAGCGGATTGCCGAAATCGAGCGCGGAATCACTGGCGCGGACCTCGAATCCCGCGGTCGCGGTGTCGGTATCCAAATCGCCGATGGCCAAACCGGGCAGTTCCGGCGCGCTTCCCAGCCCCAACAAACCGGTGATCCCGCTCATCGCCGTGCGGAACCAGCTGCCGTTGAAGCGATCGTTCAGATCGACGCTCATCACCAACAGCGGCTGATTGGGATTCACGGCCCTGGTGTCGCCCGAAGCAATGATCAGCCCATCCCGCTCGGTCTCGACAAATTCGACGCCGATCAGGTCGTTGAGCACCTGAAACGCTTCCCGCGCCCGCCGCTTCTGCGTCTCGGTGATGATGTTGAACGCCGATTGCGGATTGCCCAACGAGTCGCTGATGACGCCGATGTCCGTTCGGAAGTTGTACTCGATCCGCGTAATCCCGGTGTTCTTATCCGCGCTGCCGTCCGCCAGGTGCTGGACCACGGGCGTTTCGCGGTGTCCCGGCTCGTCGTTGCTGCCTGGCAACTCCAGACGGTAAACTTGCGGCTCGATCAGGCCGCGCACAATCCGGTTCTGCTCGGTCAAGACGTTCAAATTGCTGGCAGTGGCGTAGCTGGAACCTAAGCCGACCAAAGTCACCGGAGCATGCGCCGTGCCGGTGGTGATGACCGTCGCGGCCACGGCGGGATCCACACTGGCCAAGACCTGCTGTCCGGCGATGAAATGGGCGTTGATGGCATCCACCATCTGCTGCGCCGTGGTGGGGCTGTAAACATTGCCCGACGCCGCATACGAGTTCAACTCGACGGTGATCACGTTGTCCAGGACGGACACCTTGGGCATGCTGTCCACGCCGAAGTTGCTCTCGATGACTTCGATGCGCGTCGCTTGCCCCCACTGCTCGGTCAACCCCAGGAAGCCCACGGGTACTCCGTTGTAGGTTCCCTGATTCGTGGCCTGCGGCGTGACCACGATCGGCGGCGCCGGCATCGGATTGGGCGTGGTGCCCGTCGCCGGCAGTTCATCGGTTCCGATCCGCAGCCGGAAAGTCCCCGGGCCTTGCGGCGCTAACGCCGCCAAATCCGAGGCAAACGTCAGGATGGCCATGTCTTTGTCGGCGTTGTACTGCGCAATGATCGGATTGAAGACCAAGTCATCCGTATTTTCCAGCGTGTCATTGTTATAGATCAGCTGGTAAAACTGCGGGTTCTGCGCGGCCGTCGGATTGAGATCGTCGTTGTTGAAATAAACGGCGATCTTGTTCCGCTCCTGGGCAAGACTGCCGTTGGCCAACCGCAGGACGGGTTGAGGCACGACGGAAACGATCTGCGGGGCCAGATCCAACTCGAAAACCACGACGGAATTCTGGCCGTCCAAGTACGTCTCGCCGTTGATGTTTTTCAACGGCGTCGCCCCGGTTCCAAAAATGTCGATGCGGTAAACGTCGTCCGGGACTTGACCCGCAAAACGGAAAACGACCTCGTTTACCGCCGGCTCGGCGCCAACGCCGATGTAACCCGGACGCACGACGATGTCGTTGGCCCCCGCCAAAATTAACGAGGTGTTCGCCGCCGCCGTGGCTGCAATGTTCTGGGACGGTGAGCCGCGCACGATGCGCGCCGAGACCAGGTTGCTGGCCTCGGCACTGTTGTTCAGAGCGTTTACCAAGTCCAACGCCGTCGTCTGATTGTTGGCATTGACGTTCAGACTGACGTTGATCGTCCGCCCAATCACACTGATTCCCGGGAGGCCAGCTCCCCCAAAATTGCTCTTCGTGATCGATAGCGTAATGCCGTTCTGATCGTCGCCAAGCCGAACCGCAGAAAACTCGATCAACACGCCGTTAGCGCCCGTGCCGAAGTCGCTGGACACAGTCGCCGGCGCGAACACGCCGTCCATGTTGGCGCGCGTGATTTGGATGCCGCCGGACACCGTACTGCTGCCCAAGGAAGCCGGGTCGATGATCTGGTTCTGATCAAAGCGGAATGTCAAGTCGGCCGGCGCTACATTACGGATGTCGCCGGTCTGCAGCAACGCACCGTCGTTCGGCTGGATGCCGATCAGCTGTGCGCCCGCGAGCAACTGGCGGTCTTCCAGCCGCTCGATCTGCATACCGCGTCGCGGTTTGCGATGCATGGACGAGAGCAACTCCTGCCGATTCTTTCGTTTCTTGGACAGCACACTACGCGATCGACGGATGGCCATGAACCAACCCCTTTTGTGACCCGCTCGTTGAGGATCAATGGTTTCCTACGGGAACTGATCTACGCACTGCCAGCGCAGTATTGTGGGCAATAACAGCAGCATCGGCAGCTAGCGTTAAGTAAATCTAGGCAATATGGGAAGACCGGAATGTTCGTTTCGGAGACCACGCCGTAAAAAGCGGATTATAGTCTCCGACTAGTCCAGTTCAATTAACAGGTAATGCACCAAAAAGGTGGACTTTATCGTTCTGTACCTTCTCTAGTGAGCGTGACGGTTGTAATGAATTGGGGCGCAACTGTCATTCCCACAAACAAAATACGGAAAGGCACTCGCCTTTGACGCAATCGATCCTGTGACGGTTCCCCAGCAACCTGCCCGCAGGAGATGCTAAGATTGCTAGTAAATAGCTAACTAACTGCAATTATGGTTATATCTGTGGGTCGCAGTCCTCCGTGTGTCTATATCCGAGTGCGTCTCACAATTCACTGCGCCCACGGATCGAAGCACACGGATTTGGAGTCGGACGCAAGAGGACAATTCTCTGTCGATCACACCGCCCAAGGTCCTACCTAGGCCCCGCTGGCAGGTGATCGGTGAGGTATCGAGTGAGCAAGTCGCGCAGGTGGCGCGTCGTATTGAGGCCCTCGGCAATGGAATGCGAACGGTTGGGGTACGCCATCATACTAAACGGCTTGTTCAGACGCACCAGTTCGTTGATCAACGCCTCGGTGCCCTGGTAATGGCAGTTGTCGTCGCCAGTGCCGTGTACGACCAGCAAACTGCCCTCCAATTGGTGAGCGAAATTGATCGCCGAGCCTTGAAGATACGCTTCGGGGTTGTCGCCCGGCAGTCCCATGTACCGTTCTTCGTAGATCGTGTCGTAGTACCGGCGGTTGGGGACCGGAGCCACGGCCATGGCGGTTTGGTACAGCTTTGGATACTTGAAAATCGCGTGCAAGCTGGTTGAACCTCCGCCACTCCAGCCCCAAATGCCCACGCGTTGCGAATCCAAGTAGGGCCGCGCCGCCAAGACTTTTTCCAGCGCAGCAGCTTGGTCCACCGGCCCCAGGACACCAAGCTTCTGAAACATAGCTTTGCGCCAAACCCGGCCGCGAGGTGCCGGCGTGCCGCGGTTGTCGAAGCTCATCACCACGTAGCCGCGTTGGGCCAGCATCAGATGCCACAGCCAGCTGCGTCCGCCCCAGCGGTCGACCACCGTTTGGCCAGCCGGCTCGCCATACACGTAGATCAACAGCGGATACTTCTTTGCCGGATCAAAACCCGGCGGTTTGAGGCACCAGGCGTCCAACGCGACACCGGGCTCGATGTCGACCCGAAAGAATTCCGTCGGCACCTTCTTCAATTTGCCGAACTGTTTGCGCAGGTCCGCGTTGTCGGCCAGCACCCGTTTGGTGGTGTGTTGCGGCAATTCGACCAACTCGACCAGCGGTGGCGAATCGGCCGTTGAACCTTGATGGATGGCGTAACGGCCATTCGGCGAGATCTGATAGTCATGCCAACCGCTTTGGTTTCCAGGCGTTAGCCGCTGGAGGTCGCTTCCGTCCATACCGATTCGATAGAGGTATCTCTGAGTCGGATTATCTTGTGATGCTTGAAAGTATAGGCACTGATTTCGCTCGTCCACGTGCAGCAGTTCAGTGACGTCGTAGTTTCCGGGCGTCGCCAGCTTGAGTTCGCCGCCCGGCAACGCCCCGAAATAGACGTGCCGCCAACCATCGCGGTCGCTGATCCAAGTGAAACGCTGGCCTTGTGCCAGCCAATGGAACTCGTCGTCCACGTCAACCCATGCTTCGTCTTGTTCGGTCAGCGGATTCGTCACCTGCCCCGTACGTGGATCTGCTAATAGGACTCGATTCACGTTTTGACGCCGATTGAGCTGTTGCAACAGGACTTGTCGAGAATCGTGAGTCCAGGCCAATCTGGCAAGGTAGTGGTCGCGAGGGGCTCCCGGGACGTCCAGCCAGCGAGTTTCGCCGCCGGTTGCGGGAATGATCCCCACGCGGCACGCGGAATTTTGCTGGCCGACTTTGGGGTAAGCAAACGTGGTCAGCTTGGGATAGAGCCCCTCGGTGTTATTTACCAGCGTGAACTCCGGGACGCCGCTGGTATCGAGTTGCCAGTAGGCGATCATCGTCCCATCAGGGCTCCATTCAAAACCGTCCCGCAGACTCAATTCCTCTTCATACACCCAATCGAACGTTCCGTTGATCACGTGGCGGTCGGACGAAGATGTCAGAGCCGTGATCCCGCGGCTGACCAAATCCTCGACATACAAGTTGTTTTCACGCACGTACGCGACGTGGCGGGCGGTGGGTGAGAACTTGGCGAACATCAAGGATGCAGGTGGCGCATCGCCGCCCAGTTTGCGCAGTTCGTGACTGGCCCGGTCCAGAACCCAGTAGTCGCCGCGCGTGTTCGCTCGCCAAACGCGTTTCGAATTCGTGTAGATCAGCACGACGCTCTGGTCATCCGAAATGGCGTAGTCGTCGACCGCCAGCGGCGTAGACGCACCAGGCGGCACCAGCCGTGCGGCCGAAACCAACACAGTCGCCGCGCCGGATTCGGCGTCGTGGAGCACGATGTCGCGCCCGCCCGCAGCGGCCGACGATGACTCCAAGGTCAAATAACCGTCGCCCGTCTTGGACCAGCGTCCCGCAAATGCCTGCCCCGCAAAATCCTGTGAATCGTAGATCCGAGACACCGTCAATAGGGCAGGATCTTCGGAGTCGGTGGCGAACAAGTCGCCAGTCAGCGCTGCCGCGATGAAAACGCAGAAGCATCGGGGTACAAATCGGCGCATGGATACCTCGGATGATCGCTCGTGGAATCAGGGGCCAAGCCGGTCGGTAACTTCCGGTCCATCATACTTGATGGTTTCCGTTCAGCAACGCAGACGGGTCATGCAAGCTCGGAAACCGCATCAGTCACCGGCTTGGCCTGAGAACCGGATCGTGCCGCCTTCGAGAACGACAAGACTCCCGGGAACAAACTCGTGCCAGCCGGTTTTACTCAGCGGAAAGGTGGCGATGACGCAGCCGTGGTTGTCGGCGGCGCCGGACATGGCGACTTCCATCGTGTCGTCTTCGAACATCCGCGTGGCGTTTTCATGGAAGCGGACTTTGCGCAACGCCAGGCCTTTCCAGCCGTTGATGTCGCGGTATCCGAACAATCGCTCGCCGTCGGACAGCACGGTGTTGAGCGTGCCGTGTTGATTGATCCGGCGCAGCGTCTGGTTGAGCCAGCGCCAACTCGGCTCGTCCTGCAGCCGTTCGTCCCGTTGTGCCATCTGATCCAGCAAGTGGCAGAAGACGCGTTCGGAATCCGTACTGCCGACGGGCTGAAATCTCTTCAACGGCAGCGATTCGTAGCTCGGAATCGTTCCGTTGTGCGCGAAACAGAATTCGCGGCCGAACAGTTCGCGGCGAAAAGGATGCGTGTCGGCATGCGTCACAGGGCCGCCGGTCGTCTGGTGACGCACGTGCGCGACGTAAATCCGCGAGCGCAAGCCGCGGTAGGTTTCGAGGAATTTCGAGTAGCCGCTTTGCCGCCAGGTCAAGGCCTCTTTCACCATGGCCAGCGACCGGTCGGGATACCATGCCAGGCCCCAGCCGTCGGCGTTGTTTACGTCGCGGAGCGCGAACTCCCGGATGGAGAAATCGGCCGACAGCGGTTGATCGAAGGACAGCCCCATCAGTTCGCACATGTTGCCACTCCGGCCACGGCTACAATTCCTCACCCCACCGCCGCGTCATGTCTTCGATCAAGGATTTCCAGTCACCGCTGTCGCGGAACAGGCGCCGTTGGCGGTCGGCACCCGTCTCGAATTGACCGCCCGGACGGATCGCGCTGAGAAACGGCCAGTCGCCCGTCTCTTGAGCAATTGGCCGCAAACGCTCGATCAAGTCGGACAGATCGTGAGACAGAATCCGCCGTTTGCCCGACGGAGTCCGGATGTGCATGGCCTGCAAACCATAGCGGGTCGCCAGCCACTTGTTTTCGATCGCGATCCAGTGCCGGCGAATGTCGCCTCGGCACAATTGCGGACGCTCCTGCAACAACCGCTGCGTGTTGATGACCAGATTATGAATCAACGCCACAAGGCCCATCGTGACCGCCAAGGTGCATGGCATGTCGCAGACACGGATCTCGATCGTCCCATAATTGGGACAAGGACGGATATCCCAGTAGATATCCTTGGGAGACTGAATGGCCCGGCAGTCACGCATGACGCGGTAGTACGTCCGGAAGTCCTTCCAATTGCTGAAGTACCGGGGCACTCCGGCATGAGGCAACATGCGATACAACACCGTGCGGCACGAGGCCAAGCCGGTGTCTTCACCGTGCCAGAACGGCGAACTGGAGGATACGGCCAGCAGGTGTGGCAGGTAACGCACCAACATGCTGATGACTCCCATCGCGATGTCGCCGTTGGGCACCCCCACGTGGACGTGCAGGCCAAATACAACGCGCTGGTACGTCATCCACGCCAGCCGCTCCTGAATCCGTTCGTACCGCTCGGCCGGAAAAACCACTCCCGACAAACCGCGGTTAAAGGGATGAGTCGCGCCCAGTGCCAGATGGTAACCCAGCGAACTCGCGAGGTTGCGCACTTTGCGCAACGACGGCCAGAGTTGCTCTTTCACTTCTTGGACATTGCGGCAGACGCCCGTCTTCACCTCGATCATCGACTGCATCAGTTCGGCGGTGACGTTGGTCAGGCGTTCTTCTTGGCAGACCTTCAGGATCCGCACCGAGCCGGGCGCCAAGTCGCCGGTGTGGGGGTCGATGATCTGCAACTCCAATTCAACGCCCAACGAGTTCTCGGCGCTGCCGTTAAACGTCAGCGTTTCGCCGACGTCCTTGGCCGCCTGCTCGGCTTTGGAAGGAGGTTGATTCATGCGGCGCACCTTCCTACGGATACGAACAACTTCGGAATCGCCGCGTCGGGCCGGCTTGACCTTAACTGCGAGAAATTCTAATACCCCGCCGCCCCGGCCTGCAACGGGCGACCGCCACGAACCTGCCAGCCGCCTCACGCCATGCCGTCGGCGGAAGCCAGAACCGCGGTGACGAAGACAAAGAACGAGCGTGGTGCGAATCGGTGCCTGCATTGCCCACGTGGGAGAGGTTTGCCAAGCGGTCGCCTTGGACGCCCCGGGAAATCCGGATATCCCGCATTGGCTTATGATAGTCAACCGGTTGTCGCCGGCAATGCGAACGCTCGCTTGTGCTCGGAATTCCGGTCAGACCAGGTTTCCGCCGACAGCTTCTGTCGTCGCGGGATTGGCGCAGCATCCGGTTGCCCAGATCAACTCGTTCTCACCGGCCTCGTGCCGCTGCAGCCTGTTCCAGAATGCGCGGCAGCGGCGGACGAGCCGCTGCCTGACTTGGCCGTCCGCGTCTTCGGACAGCGACCTCACCCCAGACCAGGCTTCTTCGGCGGCCTCGGCGATCCGCGCGATCTCCTGGTACAGATCGCCATGTTGGGCGCGCAGGCGGCAGGCGCGTTCCGCGAGGTGCGGCGTGACCGTAGCCGGCCGGTCGAAGTAGCCGTAGGCATCCTCCAGCGAGAAATGCATGGCGAGTTCATCCCGGAGGCACGCAAGCAGGGACGCCAGTTTTCGGCGAGAAATGCGTGGCGGCGGCTTGGCGGCGCACCATGCCGACAACCTGGACAACAAGCCGCGCAGCTGGACGTTGTCCGCTTTGAGTTCCTGGAGAAACGCCGCATTGACCGTGACAGTTTCCGCTTTCATGACCATGTTCATTTCCCCAAATCGACTTCCGATGGAGTTGCCCGTTGGTCCCCCGGGGCCGATCCGAGCAGGGGACGCGTCAGGTGCCACCACGCGATCGCGACGAGCAACAAACAAGCCACGACGAGGGTCGCCAGGATCCGGGCGAATTGCCGAACTTGGGGCGTTTCTGTGTCCGTGCTGCACTGGAACAGCCGCTGGATGGCACGCCGGTAGGCGACGCTGGAATCCAGTCGCATCAGGCGGTCGTAGTGGGACTTGTACATGAAGCCGCGGTACACGAGCCGGTGTGCCGCGGCATCGAAGTAGATGCGATTCGCCAACTCAGGCGGAAACTCCAATCCAGCCGGAAGCGAATCGAGCTTCACGGTGTGCTCGGTCATTCTCGGGTCTCCAACAACGCTGCCTCAACGGAAGGTCTCACTAGCTCTGCATAAAACGTGCCAGTTACACCGGCACGATGAGACAAGGACCGTGTCTCCGGGCATCGCTGGGAGCCACCCTTGAGCCGCTGCATCCGTCTTCGTTGTGCAAGAATTGAGCAACTTGGTCGGGAGCCTGTGTCTGAACTGAACGTGCCGGCGGATGCTAAGGACTCGTCCACGAACAATGTCGTCTTTCGCTCTGCGAAAGCACGCCGTTTCGCGGAGCGAAAGGCGATAAAACCGCGGCGTCGTTCTTGGATGGATGCTAAACGCTGGCGACGCCAAGTGAACCGGCATCCGAGCGTCTCGCTCCGGCGGAGAGCAACTCGACCAGCGCCGGAACGACCCTGTCGGCATCGGGACCGATCGCCGACACGGTGAGTCTGGTGCCCTTGTCTGCCGCCAACGTCAACAGGCCGAGGATGCTAGCGGCGTCCTGCAGCCGGTCGTCCTTCTGGACCGTCACTTGGGCCTGGAATGTGCCCACCAACTGGACAATCGCCGCGCACATCCGCAGGTGAAGTCCCTCCGGATCCGCGACTCGCACCGAATCCGCGACCACGACGCTGCTTCGAGGACCGGGGGCATCGAACATTTTGGATCTCCTCCTTGCTTCCTGCACCACGAATTTCAGACAGCCGGGATTTCAGACATGCCCTTCGCCCCCCCCTTCTTGATGAACAGGATCGCCAGCGCGTCCCGACGATTGGCTGGAACGCCTTGGCGGAGGCAGGACGTTCGTCGCCCACTCTGCAATCGGCGCGCCGCAGCGGATTGGGCCGGGGCAACGCCTGGCCACGTGGCGAATCGTGGTGCGGTCGTCTCGATCGATGCCCAGAAGTTGACCCTCGTGTGCAGAATCTGGCCGGCGAGACTCGGGCAGGACACCTTGCGCGAGCGGTGCCCGGATGACGCGAGGCCGACATCGAGCGTGGGGCCATAACCTTGCGGATCGGCATACCGGATGCAGCAGGTTTGATTGAGATTTGGCAAAGCCAGCCAGTCTCGCGGCAGCGGACGTTGTCCGTCTGGCGAGTCAGTCTCAGAAAGCGGGAGCCACCGGCGCTGGCCGACGGGGCCCGGACGCAGAGGAGGTTCTATCATGATCCGACGAATTCTCTTGGGTATCGGCGGCACGCCCTTCTCGCGCGTGGCGATTCGGCGCGCGGTGGAGATTGCTGAAACGCAGCAGGCGCACGTCACGGCCGTCACGGTTGTGGACGAGAATCGGCTGGGGGCCGTCGGGCCGGTCCCCTTGGGCGGCGGGACGGTGGCGGCCGACCTGCGGGAGTACCGCCTGGAAGTCACCCGGGAACAGATCGAAGAGACCCTGGACGAGTTCAAGCGAGTTTGTGGCCAGCGGGGGGTTCCGATCACGATCCTGCGTGAACAAGGCGTTCCGTTCCAGTTGATGATCGACCACGCCCGCTACCACGACGTGGCGCTGTTCGGCTTGCGGAGCATGTTCGAGTATCGGGTGCTAGGCGATTCCGACGTCGAGCCGGCGAAGGTCTTGCGCGATCTGATCGAGGGGGGCGTGCGGCCGCTGATCGCGGTGGACGATGACTATCGGCCTATCCGGCGCGTACTGGTCGCGTACAGCGGTTCGGTGCAATCCGCCGAGTCGCTGAAGGAATGGATCCGTCTTCGCCTGTCGCCGGAGGCGGACCTGCGGTTGCTGGTGTGCGAACATCCCCAGGGGCAAGCGGAGCATCTGCTGACCGCGGCTTCGATTTACTGCCGAGCCCACGGCATGGAGCCGGAGCGGCAGTATCGGCCGGAAGATGCCAAACGGGGCATTCTGGCCGAGGCAGAGCAATGGAATGCGGACCTGTTGGTGCTCGGCTCCAGCGCCCGCAGTTGGCTGTCAGCCACGTTCTTCGAGACCACCATGCTGCACGTCGTCCGGCACGTGGGCCGACCGATATTCGTGGGCAAGTGACACCCGGCGTCTTGAGAAGCGGCGGCCTGAACGATGAGCGTTCGCGGCTGACGACCACCCTGCCTGATCCTGCCTTCGCCGTTTGGAGAAGCCCTTGCGTCCTCCCGGCCCAAGGTTTCGATGCGGATCAGTCGCTGACCATTTGTACATCCAACCAAGTCCATGACCCTCGCAGACCGCGGCCGGTGCCGACGCGCGGCGGCCGTGGCTTCGGCGGCCCGCGGTCCGCGCTCGGCGGCGAGTCTCCGGCCAGGGTCTGCTCCAACTCCGCCAACACACGCCGCTCGGCGGGCGATACCCGGCGAATCCCCAGGACTCCTCCGGCGGCGCAGGCCACTTGCAGCGCCCGCTCGAGGATCTCGCGGCCGAGCGTGCGGCGAGCCTGCGGCGTCAACGTTTGGAGAAACGCCGCCACGTAGTCGCGCCAAGCTCGAACCAGCTTGGCATTCGGACGCTCACTCAGCCATTGTTCCATCAGGCGATAACCAAGCGACCCTCGCACGCATCCGACGGACTCGACGGCGGCGAGGGCAACGAGACGCTCACGCCGATGGATGAAGCCGTTGGCCCAGGCGACCTGGACCAGTGGGAACAGGGAAAATGCCGCGAGCGTCTCGGGCCGAAGGCCGAGCGCAACCAATTCACCCAGCACCGCCTGATCGGCGATGCCGGTGAATTCGGCGAGCATTTGCCGGCGCTCCTCGGCTTCGAGCGTCTCCCGGATCCGCTGCACGAGCAGCTGATCCAGGCGGTGGAAGAACTCGTATTCCAACGCGCGTCCCCGTTCGGCCAAGAGGTCTCTGGTCATGGCAATGCTCCTTTCGCCGCAAGGTGTCTACCGCGTTCAGGACCGCAGGCGATTGCCCTTGGGGAACATTGGGAGCGTTCTTGTTAGCGGCGCGGCGCAAGCCGCCCGGTTGTCCGACGGTAATACCGGACGGCTCGCGCCGTGCCGCTACAAAGTAAGTGGCATTGGGCGATTGCCCCCGTCTCCCCCCCCGGGTTCGCGAGCGTCGATAGCAACGGTGGCCACAATAAGTTCCCGATGTTCAAGACTCCCCGCCGAGCTTGCTCGGTGGAAGCGGTGATTCTGCACTAACCCGTCCAAACGAAGCGTCCCCTCCCCCCCGCCTCCGCGAAGCGGCGGCGGGGGGGAATGAAAAGGGTGGTTGGGGCGCGGGCTCCAGGGCAAAAATCAGGGGCTCTACCGAGCAAGCTCGGCAGGGGCCCGAAATCCGCGACCGAGTCTACCGGATCGAAATCGGAAAGGTATTTCGGCTTCCGTTGCTACCGCAAGCCGCGGTTGAATGACTGTAGCAAAAGACGTGCCAAATCGCATTCCGAGAACAGGGACATGGGGCCGGCAACCTAACGGGACGCGGCGTCCACGTCGCCGGGGCTGGCGTCGGCCTTTGGCGGTTCGACCGTCTCGTTCGGCTGACTGGTCAACTCTGGGGCCTCCTGCTCAAATTCCGGCAGCAGCTGTTTCTGCAGGCTCAGGCCGAGCGTGCGGAGCTTGGCGCGCAGGGTATTACGCGACATGCCCAGCAGTTGGCTCGCCAGCACCTGATTGCCGCGAGTCTGCTGCAGGGCGATGTCCAGGATGACGCGATCGACTTCCAGGCAGAGCCGCCGGTAGATATCGCTTTGGCCCGCCTCCAGTAAATCGCGGAGCCGCTGGCCCAGGTCCAGACTTGCGGTGGGCGTGGCTGCGGCCGGTCCGGCGCCGAGCAGGTCCCGCGGCAGCAAGTCGGGGGTCAAGGTGTCCCCGGTGGCGTGAATCAAGGCGTGCCGCAAGACGTTCTCCAACTCGCGGACATTGCCCGGCCAAGTGTGCCGCGTCAAGAGATCGAGCGCCGACGGGGCGATGTCGCGCACGAACTTGCCGAACTCCTTGCTGAAGCGGGCGACGAAGTGCTCGACCAGCAAGGGCAGGTCCTCGATCCGTTCGCGGAGCGGCGGAAGTTCAATGGTGTAGCCCTTGAGGCGATAGTAGAGGTCTTGGCGGAATAGCCCGGCGGCCACGGCCGCCTCGAGATTCTGGTTCGTGGCCGCGATCAGCCGCACGTCGGCCTCGATGGTCTCGTTGCCGCCCAGCCGGTCAAATTGCCGCTCCTGCAGCAGCCGCAGCAATTTGGCTTGCGTGGGCGGGCTCAGGTCTCCGATCTCATCCAGCAGCAGGGTACCGTGGTGGGCCTGTTCGAATTTGCCGATGCGGCGGCGGTCGGCCCCGGTAAAGGCGCCCCGTTCGTGGCCGAACAGCTCGCTCTCCAGCAGCGTATCGGGGATCGCAGCGCAGTTCAGCGCCAAGAAAGGACCGCGATTCCGCCCGCTGTGATGATACAGGGCTCGGGCGACGAGTTCTTTTCCCGTGCCGCTCTCCCCCAGGATCAACACGGTGACATCCAAGGGGGCGACGCGTCCGATCGACTTGTAAACCGCCTGCATCGCCGCGGAGCGGCCGACGATCCGGTCGACCTTTTCGTGCGCCGGCGTCTCCTCGAACACCGCCGGGACGTGCCGCAGACGGCTGACATTCAGGGCCTGGGCCACGACGTCGCGGAGCTGTCCGAGTTCCACGGGCTTGAGGAGGTATTCGAACGCGCCGCGTTTGATGGCTTCAATTGCCGTGTCCGTGGTGGCGAACGCCGTGATCACGACGATCGGCAGCAGGGGATCGATCTCGCGGATCTGGGCGACCGCGTCCAGTCCCGACATATCGGGCAGACGCACGTCCAAGATCACCGCCTCCGGACGGTGCTCCTGGACCAGTGCAATGCCTTCCCGGGCCGTGCTCGCCGACAGAATCCTGAGCGACTCGCTTTTCAGACTTCGCTCCAGCGAATACAGGACCTCCGGATCGTCGTCCACAACCAGCAATGTCGGCATGTTCAATCCTCCGCAGCTGACCGGGTTCCGGCAGCGCTGGACGTCGGTAGTTCTGGCGAGCGGCCCGCAGGGGCGGGCGGGAGGCCGCGACCGGTCGAGGCAAGCACAGGTCTCTCGGCCGCGGGCAGGCGGACCGTGAAGACGGCTCCCCGGGGCGAACGGTCTGCGGCTTGCAGTTCTCCGCCGTGGGCCTCGATGATCCGGCGGCAGATGGCCAGCCCCAACCCGACGCCCGTGTCCTTCGTGGTCACGAAGGGTTCGAAAATCCGCTTGCCAAGTTCTGCGGGCAAACCGCAGCCATCGTCGGCGACTTCCAGGGAAACCCAGGCCGCCGGCGCCTCGCTGTCCGCAGCGGGCGTTGCCGTCTCGGCATCGCGGCGGGAATCCCCCAACCGTACCGACACGTCGCCACGCTCCGGCAGCGCGTCCAGGGCGTTCAGCAGCAAGTTCAGCACGAGTTGGCGCATTTGGTCGGGATCTGCCTCGACGACCACCGGCACGGCCGGAATCTCGCAGTGCAGACGGACGCCTTGCCGGCGTGCCCGCCCGGCCACCAGTTCGGCCGTCTGCCGCAAGATCTCGCCCAAGTCGAGCAGGTGTTTCTCCAGGGCCGGCGGACGGGCAAAGTCGAGGAAAACCTGCACCGAACGTTTCACGCGATCGACCGCTTCCTGCAGGACCGCCAAGTCTCGCCCTTGGAGACAGCCCGCGTCCCCTTCCGCCACGGCGGACTGGATCAACAGTTGCATGGACTGCAGCGGGTTCCGCAACTCGTGCGCGACCCCGGCGGCAAGCTGCCCGACGGCCGCCAGTTGTTCGCTGCGCAAGACCTCCTGCTGGCTCTGCTGCAAACGTTCTACCACCGCAGCCACTTGGGCCGCCAGCCCCTGCGCCAGAACCGGCAGCTCTTCCATTTTCTGCCCGGCGACCGTGATGGGCCCGACCACTTCGCTGAGTCGGCCAGCGGCGTCGCGCACCGGCACGCTCAGTTCGACCAGGGTCCGGCTGACGCGGCGCGCGACGACAAAGCCGACCAGCAAGCCGGCCATGGGACCGCACGTGCCGAGCACCAGCAAGCCCAATACCATCCGGCTGGCAAGGGCCTGACCAGCCCGGCTGCTGTCCTCGATCATGCGCTCGTTCAGGTCCAGGTACTGATGAGCCGGCTGCAGGATGTCATCGTTGAGGACGGATTCCACAAACTCCTGCATGTCGGCGCGGGTGTTGGCGGAGATTTCCGACGCGGCAAGCCGATCGAACTCGGCAAAAAAACGCAGGTGTCCATCCTGTACCGCGGCCATCAACTCTTGCTCGCGCGGGGTCGTCGCCAATCGCACTGCCCGATTGAGCCAGAATTCTGTCGTTTGCCGTTGGCCGGACACCGCGGCGAGATACTGGCGGTCGCCGGTGAGCAGGAAGTTGTTGATCTGGGTGCGGATTTCGCGGACCCCGATTTCCAGTTCCTCGGCTGCCCGGATGCTGGCCACATTGACGGCGACGATGTCCGCCGAGTTCCTCTGGAGCCGGTGGACGTACCAAGCCGTGGTGGTGCCCACGAGCAACAGCAAAATGCTGACGGCCACCAGCGGAGCCGTCATCCGTACCAACAGTCCATGCTTCATGGGATGATTAGCTCGACGGATATCAAGGTCAGGTTCGCCCTTGCCAGCGGGACACAACACGCATTATGCCAGAAGATGCAAAGCCTGTGCCTGCGACAATCCGGGGAAAACCCGTCAAAAGTCCCGCGCATCCTGCGTGCGAACGCAGAAATTGCCCGAAGTGCCCCGTTTTTGCACACGCGTTAAGGACGAGGTGACGGGCCGCGGTCCCCGATACAGGATTCCTGCCCGCAACGGCTTCCTTTGCGCTAACTGCTTGTGTCACAACTGCTTGACGTTGACGACAGCAGGGCGTTTGGCTTATAACGACGCGGCGCTGAACTGACTTCGTCGTCCCCGAGGAGACTGTGGCCTGATGAGTAACGGAACCGCAAACCGGGATACGCTCTTGGGACACCCCAAGGGACTTTTCGTCCTCTTCTTCACCGAACTGTGGGAGCGATTCAGCTTCTACAGCATGCGCGGGATCCTGACGCTGTACACCGCCGGCGTCGTACTGGCCGCCTTGGGGACGGAAGCGGGAGGCCAGGCGGATGCGATCTACGGTGCCTACCTGGGATTTGTCTACTCGTCGACGTTCATCGGGGGCATGCTGGCGGATCGCCTGCTGGGCCAGCGCCGCGCGATTTATATCGGCGGATCGCTCATGGCCCTGGCTCAATTCACGTTGGCGGGGCACGCGCTGCTCGTGAAGGGGGGGACACCGGTCGCATCGCTGAATTGGCTGTTTTTTCTGGGGTTGGGGCTCCTTGCGGCCGGCAACGGATTCTTCAAACCCAACATCTCCACCATCGTCGGCACGCTGTACCAGCAGGGCGACGGCCGGCGCGACGCCGCTTTCACGATCTTCTACATGGGCATCAACATCGGCGCGTTCCTGGCCAGTTTCTCCGCGGGTCTGGCCCAGAAATACGGCTGGCACCTGGGGTTCTTGCTGGCCGGCGTTGGGATGATCATAGGCCAGCTCATCTTCCTCTGGGGACGTGGGACGATCGAGGGCAAAGGGTTGCCGCCCGAGGGCGCGAGTCTGCGTAACGTCGGCCGTGCCGGCGTCTCCAACGGAATTGTGCTGGCGGTGGGAATCGCCGCCTTCATCCCGTTGGTCGCGTACCTGATCTCCCATCCCCAATGGGTGCAGAGCCTGGCCTTGATCATTGCCGGACCGATCGTGCTGTACCTGTTGTGGGAGGCGACGCGGGGAAGCCGCGAGGAAGCCGCGCGGATGATCGTCATCCTCGTGCTGTGTACGTTCTCCATGATGTTCTGGGGCTTCTTCGAACTGGCGGGCAGCACCATCACGCGGTTCACCGAGGACGTGGTCAACCGCAACATCTTCGGAACGGAAGTGCAGGCGGCATTCCTGGCGAACTTCGTGAATCCGCTGTTGATTATCGCCCTGAGCATTCCCGCCGCCGCACTGTGGGTCTGGCTGGACCGCCGCCGCCTGGAACCGTCGTCGCCCCTCAAGTTCGTCTTGGGCCTGGGGTTCCTCTCGCTGGGATTCGTGATGCTGCTGCTGGGCGCCAAGGAAGCGCAGGCGTCGGCCACGGGCAAATGCGCGATGATCTGGCTGATTCTGGGCTTCTTTTTCCACACCACGGGCGAACTGTGCCTTTCGCCGGTGGGCCTGTCCACGATTACCAAGTTGTCGCCGGCGCGGCTGGTGGGCATGTTCATGGGGGTCTGGTTCCTGTCCAGCGCGTTGGGCAACGTGCTCGCCCCCTGGGTCGCCGGGGCGGCTGCGGGAGGCGATTTCAACCAAGTGTTCCTGCGGATCGCCCTGATCACTGCCGGCGGCGGCGCGGTCCTGCTGCTGCTCGTGCCGCTGCTGAAACGCATGATGCATGGGGTCAAGTAACGCGACGGGCACGGATGAGATAACCAACCAGTCTGTCATCCGTGCCCCGGCCTTGCCATCCGTGCTACCTTACCCCCCAACAGTCAGTCATCTGCAGCCTGTCCCAAAAGGAACAATGCAGTGGAGCAGCCCAAGTCCGGATTCGTGCAGCAGGTGCAGTCGTTGCCGCGTACGTTCTACGTCGCGAACACGATGGAGATCTTCGAGCGCATGGCGTGGTACGGGATGTTCACGCCGCTGGCGCTCTATCTGACGGATCCGCGGCCGCGCGGCGGGCTGGGACTGACGGAGGAGGATGCCGGGACCATCATCGGCATCGTCACCTTTGTCCTGTATCTCATGCCCGTCATCACCGGCGCCCTGGGCGACCGGTTCGGCTACAAGAAGATGTTCCTGCTGGCCTATGCGATCCTGACGCCCTGCTATTATCTGCTCGGCACGTTCAGCACCTACGGCGGGTTCCTCATGGGCTTTCTGTTCGTCGCCGTCGGCGCCGCGATCTTCAAGCCGGTCGTGGTGGGCACCATTGCCCGCGTCACGTCGGAGCAAACATCGCAACTGGGGTTTGGCATCTTCTACATGATGGTCAACGTCGGCGGATTCCTGGGGCCGGCGATCTCGGGTTACCTGCGCAGCCCCGATCCGGTCACGGGCGTCTCCCACTGGAACCGCCTGTTTATCTGTTCTTCGATCTTCATTGCGGTGAACTTCCTGTGGGTCACTTTCTTTTACCGGGAGCCGACGACGGAATCCGCGTCCGCCAGCAAGCGGCCGCTCGGCAAAGTCTTGCGCGACGCGGTCGAAGTGCTCGGTAACGCCCGCTTTTTCGTTTGCATCTTCGGCATGCTCATCGCATTTTTCGCGGCCGGCAAGGGGTGGCTGACGTGGACGTCGGCCGGACTGGCAGCCGTTGGCTGGCTGGCCCTGAACCTGGGGCTCGACGCGATCTTCCGCCGCAGTGATCCCGTCCCGGGCAGCGTGGACGGCCGGCTTTGGCTACTGAAGCCGATGCAACTCAGCAACTGGCGGTTCGCCGTCTACCTGCTGATCCTGTCGGGGTTCTGGACGGCGTTCAACCAGATCCTGGGCGGCGTGCCGCTGGTGGGCTATATCCGTGACTTCGTCCAGACCAAGCCGCTGCTGGACTTCCTGGCCGCGGTCCTGAGTGGGCTGGGGCTATCGGGCTGGTCGCAGAGCATTACGGATTATGTGGCGGCCGGCGGCCAGTTCAATCCCGAGTGGATCTCCAACCTCGATCCCCTGTTCATTGTCATCTGCCAAATCGCGGTCTCGTTGACCGTGGCCAGGATGGGCCGGTTCCCCGGCATGATCACGGGCATCGTGGTGGCCGCCATTGGCATTTCCCTGCCGGCGCTCAGCGGCGCCGGCACCGTGGGAGTCCTCCACGCCTCGGGGTGGCTCGTCGTGCTGGCGGTCTTCATCTTTGCGATTGGGGAAATGATGGCCAGCCCGACCAGCCAGGAGTACATCGGCAGCATTGCGCCCAAGGACAAAGTGGCCTTGTACATGGGCTATTACTTCGTCGCCGTAGCCCTGGGCAACCTGTTCGGCAACGTCCTGGGCGGCATCATGTACGGCAAACTGGCCCGCGACCTCGGCCGGCCCGACCTGATGTGGCTAATCTTCGGCGGCATGGCCCTGGTGACCGCCCTGGCCCTGGCTCTGTACAACCGCTACGCAGTGCCGAAATCGGCGGGCGATCACCCCCCATGACGTGCCGCAGGCCACTGCACGCCGCGCCGATCACGGCGCCCGCACGTATTCAACGCTCCGGCACATTTCGATCGTTGGTTTGGCAGGCTTCAGGGAAGTGGTGTGATCTCAACGGCGCCCCCCGGCACCACCGCGATCCGCACTTCATGGTTCGCCAAGAGCTGCATACCCAGCAGCACTTCGTCGCTGATGGCCGACACGAGCACCGGCTGCCAGACCCCGCCCCAGGCGACTTCCGCCGCGTAGATGTCGAACTGCCGGACTGACCCGTCGGCCAGCACGGCTCCGCCCACGGTCTGCCGGCCCAATCCAAGCGCAGTCGCGATGGCAACGGGCAAAGCCAGTGCGGCGGTGAAGCCCGAATCGACGACCGCATCCAACGCCATTTCGCCTCCACTGGGCCCCCGGATCCGGACCGGAACGATGGCCTCCCGGCGGACGTTCACGACCCCGCGGATCATGGGTGCCGCCTCATGCGGTACGCCGCCGGTTGGCCAACCCGCCCCAACCAGACCTCCGCCGATGGCTGGCGGCCTCGCAGCCGTGTCACCGCCGCGTAATCGTTTTCGTCAAGTTCGTAGTCGCCGGTCCCCACGTCAATGGCAACAAACTTGCCGTCGTCTTCATCCCCGAGCGTCGGTTGAACTCGGCGGTCAAAGACTTCAGCCCCCAGTCGAGCGACTTCCTCTGGGCTGCGGCGATCTTGCGTGGCAGGCATAAAATGAACCTCCCGAATGACTGATCTTCTCGTTCAGTTTATCGCTGGCCAAACGCATCTGCAAGTCAGCCGCAGCCGTCGTATCGGACCTCCCAGTCCAAGGAATCGCGCGTGGGTCTCCTCCCTTGCTTGCAAACGGATACGTCCTTGGTAGGATGCCATTTTTGAACCCCGCTCGTGAGGGAACGGTCTTTGAAGTTGCGCATGGGCTTTTCGTAGCGGAATTCGCAAGAATTCCGATGGCAGCCCACTCGAAAACCTCGGAATTCTTGCGAATTCCGCTACCATCATCCGAAATGCGCAAATTCAAAGGGAACGGTGACGGCTATCGGGCTACCGGGAGCGAGTACAAATGGGCACCACCATCCGTTGGCTGCATCTGACCGATCTGCACGTTGGGATGAACGACCAGGACTGGCTCTGGCCGCAGATGGGAACGAAGTTCCGCGACGATCTGAAGAAGACATACGACACGGCGGGCCCCTGGGATCTGGTGCTGTTCACCGGGGATCTGGTCCACAAGGGCAGCGAATACCTGAAACTCGATGCAAAACTCGACGAAATCTGGACTTGGTTTGCGGAACTGAAGTGCGATCCGAAGCTGCTCACTGTGCCAGGCAACCACGATCTGCAATGGCAGAATGCGGCAGATCCTGTCGTGAAACATCTCTATCGCTGGGAGGCTGACTCGGAGGTCCGGGAGGAGTTCTGGAATCCGGCCAACGACCAGTATCGCAAACCGGTCAGCGCGGCCTTCGCTGCGTATGAAACCTGGTGGCGGGACACGCGGGGCCTTGCGGCCGGCGCCCAGCCCGGCATATTGCCCGGCGATTTCTCGTACACCTTTGTCAAAGACGACTTCCGGCTTGGCATCGTCGGTTTGAACTCGGCCTTCCTCCAGCTGACCGAGAAGCGAAACAAAGGATCATTCCAGGGCCACATGGTCCTGCATCCCAAGCAATTCCAAGCCGTCTGTGGCGGCAATGGCCCGAAGTGGGCCGAGTCGCACCATGCATGTTTTCTGATGACCCATCATCCGCCCGAATGGTTGAACGAGGAAAGCCAGGAGTGGCTTCAGGGTGAGATTCACGAGAATTTCCAACTCCATCTGTGCGGGCACAATCACGAAACCGACGTTCTCCAGGAATTGCCGGGCGGTAGCGAACACGCTCCGCTGCGCTGGCTGGGCCGTTCCTTGTTCGGCCTGGAGAAATCCTCTCGGGGAAAACTGGGGCGTTCCCACGGCTACGTGTCCGGCGAATTGCGGATCGGCGACGATTTTCAGGGCGAAATACAGTTCATGCCCCGCGAACGTCGGCAACAGGGCAAGGGCGGGCTCTGGTCCCTGGTTCCCGACCACAACGTCATCCTCCCCGACGACCGCCGCACGCGGTCCTTCCCGATCCGCATTCAGCCTGTCCCGATCGTCAGTAGGGCGGGATCTCCGGAAGACGGTGGTTCCGTTTCCGACTGTGGTGCGTCGGGGACAACTCCGACCGAGCTCTTGCCCGGCGTCGAGCGTTTTCTGCGCGAGTTGCCTGGTACCCGGCCTGACGTACATGCGGAGATCATGACCGCCCTGCAGCAAGAACTGCCCCGCGTGAGAACCAGCGATACGAAGGGCCCCCCGACGGTTGACCTCCTTGACGTCGCCCGTCGCGAGACGGTGAACGAGGTCTTGGATGCCTTGTATCGTTGGCTGGATCGTCCCACGCGGCCAAAAGTGTCCGTGGAAGGTTGGCGCGAGGTCTTGACGTACTTGGTCGTCCTGTCAGCCGCCAATCCGCATTGGTTGCGTCATGCCCGGACACAGAAGGACCGAGATGGCGTGGTGGCGGTCAACGAAAAACTCCAACCGCTCTCCGCGGCCGTGTTGATTTCGGGCCTGTTCGATATTGCGATCCGCCTGGACGGGACGAAGCCCGCGGGACATATTCCCGTGGCCCGAGGGCGAGGTGCGAAAGGGCATGATTCACGCGACCGGTTCGAAGGGGTCAAGACCTTCTTGCAGGACGAGTATCGCAAGTATTTCACCCCGGACACCGAGGCTCTGGACGAGCGGGGCATCAAGGAAATGTTGCTCCATGACCGCAAACATAACAACCC